>JAHDQN010000052.1 GCA_018433775.1 Deltaproteobacteria bacterium | reverse complement strand
GTGTCAGAAATTTAGTGTAAACGCCGGTCATGGTTAATGTTCCAGGGGCACCCTGTCCCCAAACAGGATCAGGAACTGATTGATAGCGCCTGACCAGTTTTGTATGGGCATTGTCCATTTTTTCTCGATGTTCTTCAAGGCCAAATATAGGATTTTCTTCAAGGCATCGTCATTGGGGAAGGAGGACTTGGTCTTGATGACCTTCCTCAAGGACATGTTCAGAGATTCGATGGCGTTCGTCGTATAGATGGCTCGCCTGATCTCTGGAGGATAGGAAAACAAAGGGATGATATTGGCCCAATTGTTTCTCCAGGAAGGACTGATTGCCGGATACTTCTCGTCCCATTTGGCAGAAAAGGCTTGGAGGGCCTTTTCTGCCAATTCCACTGTCGCTGGGCGATAGATCTCCTTGAGATCGCCGGCAACGGCTTTACGATCCTTCCAGGAAACAAACTTCAGGGAGTTCCTGACCATGTGCACGATGCATAGCTGGATCTCGGTCTTGGGAAAGACGGCATTGATGGCATCAGGAAATCCTTTGAGCCCATCGACACAGGCAATGAAAATATCCTTTACCCCACGATTCTTGAGCTCGGTGATAACCTGCAGCCAGAACTTGGCACCCTCGCTCTTCTCGATCCACATACCCAGGATCTCCTTGCGGCCCTCCATGGTAATGCCGATGGCCAGGTACACTGCCTTGTTGACGATATGCCCCTGGTCCTTGACCTTGACCATCAGGGCATCCAGATACAGGATCGGATATACGGAATCTAAGGGCCGGTTCTGCCATTGACGGACATCTTCCATGACAGAATCGGTAACGCTTGAAATGAACTCCGGGGATACCTCGATCTGGTAGATTTCCTTGAGGTGGCCCTGGATCTCACGGGTACTCATGCCTCGGGCGTACATGGAAATGATCTTATCATCGAAACCGTCAAAGCGGCTCTGGCCCTTAGGAATGATCACCGGTTGGAATTCGCCGTTGCGGTCCCGGGGAACATCGATCTCCATCTGCCCGAACTCGCCCTTGATCTTCTTGGTGTTCTTGCCGTTTCTGGAATTGCCGGTGTTCTTGCCGGCTGGCGACCACTTGGGATATCCCAAGTGGTGGATCATTTCTCCCTTACAGAGCCTTCTCTAAAAGTCGTTTCGTCAGATCCTTGAGAAGCCCGTTCTCTCCGATAAGATCCTCAGGCTTCTCATACCCCTTCATCAACTCGTCCAATAACTCATCTCGTATGGCCAATTCTCTCTCCTCCTTACTGAGGTCTCGGCCATTTACACTAAATTCTGGACACTACCG
>JAHDQN010000093.1 GCA_018433775.1 Deltaproteobacteria bacterium | reverse complement strand
CTGGGGAGAAACCCGGGTATGTCGCAATACTGCCCTCGACTCCATTTCTCTCTACCCCTTTCTCTGAGATTTCCGGTCCGCGGCGTGTCCGAAGAACGTCCGGGTGGGGGAAAACTCTCCGAGCTTGTGACCGATCATTTCCTCGGTCACATAGACTGGAACGAATTTCTTTCCATTATGAACGGCAAAGGTAAGCCCGACAAACTCCGGGAGGATGGTGGACCTGCGCGACCAGGTTTTGATCACCTTGCGGCTCCCGGCATCCTGAGCCTGCAATACCTTCTTGAGCAGATGGTCGTCTACGAAAGGCCCTTTTTTCAGTGAACGGGACATGGGCTTACTTCCTCCTCTTTACGATATACTTGTCTGAATCCTTCACCCGTTTGCGTGTCTTGTGACCCTTCGTGGAGATGCCCCACGGGGTAACCGGGTGGTTTCCCTTCACCCTTCCTTCACCGCCGCCGTGCGGATGATCGACCGGGTTCATGGCGACGCCGCGGACCGTGGGCCTGATGCCCAGCCAGCGGCTTCTGCCGGCCTTGCCGATGCTGATGTTGGAATGGCTCACGTTGCCCACCTGGCCGACGGTGGCCTTGCACTCGGCAAAGATCTTGCGGACCTCGCCCGAGGGCATCTTGAGCTGGACATAGCCGCCTTCCTTCGCGAGCAACTGGGCGTACGTGCCGGCGGACCTGATGAGCTGCCCGCCCTTGCCCGGCCTGAACTCCACGTTGTGGACCTGGGTGCCCAGCGGCACGTTCTTGAGCGGCAGGACGTTGCCCGGCCTGATATCGGCGTCGTCGGCCGCCATGATCGTGCTGCCCACGGCCAGCCCGTCGGGCCAGAGGATATATCTCTTCTCGCCGTCCGCATACTGGACCAGGGAGATCCGGGCAGAACGGTTCGGATCGTACTCGATCGTCATGACCTTCCCCGGAACGCCTGTCTTGTCGCGCTTGAAGTCGATGATGCGGTAGAGCCTCCGGTGTCCGCCGCCCTGATGCCTGACGGTGACCCTGCCCAGATTGTTGCGCCCGCCCTTTCTCCGTAAGGAGACGGTCAACGACTTTTCCGGTTCCGTCTGCGTGAGCTCCTCAAAGGTGGACACGCTCATGGACCGTTTGCCGGCTGATGTCGGTTTGAAATTTCGTATGCTCATATCCTGTTACACCCCTTCGTAGAACTCGATGCTCTCACCGGATTTCAGCGTCACGATGGCCTTTTTCCAGTCCGGACGCCTGTAGGTGTGCATCCCGAAGCGCTTGGTCTTGCCGTTCATGTTCATGGTCTTCACGTCCTCGACATGCACGCTGAAGAGTTCTTCAACCGCCTTCTTGATCTCGATCTTGTTGGCGTATTTGGCCACGGCGAAGATCACCTGGTTCTCCTGCTGCCGGAGCATGGTGCCCTTCTCGGTCACGATGGGCCGCTTTATGATCTGTGTGTAGTCCTTCATCCCTTCAGCCTCTCTTCGATATACTGGACCGCTTCCGTATCCAGGACGAGCCCCTTGTACTTGAGGATGTCGTAGACGTTCAGGCCCCGCACGTCGAGCATCTTGGCAGAGCTCAGGTTCCTCGACGCCAGAGACGCTTCCGGATTCATCTTGCCCGTGACGACCAGGGAATTGTCCATGCCCAGGCTCGACAGTGCCGCGGCAAAGAGCTTGGTCTTGGGCTGCTCCAGGGTGATGGTATCCACGACCTTCATGACGTTTTCCTGAAGCTTCATGCTCAGAGCGCTGCACAGGGCCTTGTTGCGCACCTTTTTAGGCAGCTTCGGGCCGTATTTCCTGCCGTTGGGGCCGAAGATCACACCGCCGTGGCGCCACAGAGGCGACCGGTTCGTTCCGGCGCGCGCCCTTCCCGTGCCCTTCTGCCGGTAGGGCTTGGCTCCGCCGCCCGAGACCTCGCTTCTGGTCTTGGTCTTGGCCGTGGCCGCCCTCCGGTTGGCGAGCTGCCACACGACCACATCGTGAAGCAGGTGCGGCTTGACTTCGCACCCGAATACCGTATCGTCGAGGTCGAGCTCTCTGACCTTTTCTCCGGACATGTTGTATACTTCTACTGTCGGCATGACTATACCCCTTGCTTCCTGAGTACGACGAGCTTGCCCCGGGAACCGGGTACAGCGCCCTTGACCACGATGAGATTCTCGTCGTCACGCACATCCATTACCTCGATGCCGCTGACGGTCACCTTCTCGTCGCCGAGGTGCCCGGACATCTTCTTGCCCTTGAAAACCTCGCCGGGATCGGTGTGCATGCCGATGGAGCCGGTCTCCCTCTGGATCAGGGATCCGTGGGAACCGGGCAGACCGCCGAAGCCGTGTCTGCGCATGACGCCCGCATATCCTTTTCCCTTGGAGGTTCCGCTCACCTTGATGATCTCTCCCTTGGCGAACAGCTCGGAGGGCTTGATCTCCTGTCCCACATCGATCGCGCTCATGTCGTCGCAGGGCACTTCCTTGATATGGTAGAAATAGCCTGCGCCGGCCTTGGCCTGATGGCCCTTCATGGGCTTGTTCACCCCTTTTTCCCTCCGGGCTCCGAAACCCAGCTGGACAGCGTCATAGCCGTCCGTGTCCTTGATCTTCTTCTGGATCACGTAACAGGGTCCGGCCTGAATCAGGGTGACGGGAACGATCTCGCCCTTGTCGTTGTAGACCTGGCTCATCCCGAGTTTTTTTCCTAAGATCCCCTTAACCATTGTCAACTCCCTACAT
>JAHDQN010000004.1 GCA_018433775.1 Deltaproteobacteria bacterium | reverse complement strand
GTCACGCTATCGGCATAATCTTATATATACTAAAAAGTAACCGGGTTACCAAATCTCGAACAAGAGGAGCAGCGATAGCGATTTATACATAACATATGTTATAATTGAGTGCAAGGATAAACTCCAAACTGACCCACTACCAGGCATTTCGGTCGATTGACTTCCGAGAGCCCTTTGCGATAAATAGAAGGGATTCATCACAGGAGAAAAGGAGATTCATTACTTGGAGAGTAACGAAGAGAGCCAGGATAGCATCAGTTATCTGAAACGGCTGTGGTCCCTGATGACGGGAGAGAAATCCTCGCGGGATACCAAGGAGGAGATCGAGAAGATCCTCGACGAGGTGGAGGAAAGGGGAATCATCGACGAAGAGCAGGGCGATATGATCCACAACATCATCGTCCTGAAGGACACCCTGGTTCGCGAGATCATGGTGCCCAAGGGTGACATGGTGGCCCTGGAGGTCTCCACGCCGCTCGACGGGATCATCGAGGTCCTTGCCAGGGAGGGGTGCTCGAGGATTCCCATCTATGAGGACAACCTGGACAACATCATCGGCGTGGTTCACGCAAAAGACATCCTGAAATACTGGAACATGCAGGAGCGCCCCCGGGATATCAGGGCCCTGCTTCACCCGCCGTATTTCGTGCCCGAAGGAAAGAAGCTCATCGACCTGCTGCAGGAGTTCAGGCAGAAGCGGCCCAAGATGGCCATCGTGATCGATGAGTACGGCAATGTGGACGGCCTGCTCACCATCGGCGACGTGGTGGAGGAGATCATCGGGGACATCGTGGGAGAAGACGAGGCCGCGGGCGAGGAAGAGATCGTCCAGGAAGGCGAGGGACTGTACTCCGTCGACCCCAGGCTCTCCATCGACGAGTTCTCCGAGAAGTTCGACGTGGAGATCCCCGAGGGGAACTATGACACCATCGGCGGGTTCATCACCTGCCGGATGGAGAGAATACCCGAACCGGGAGAGACCATGGAGTTCAAGGGGGTGCTCTTCGAGATCGCCGAGGCCGACAAGAAACGGATATCCAAACTCATGGTCCATCCGCCGGCAGGGACCGAATCTTGAGAAGGATAGTTCTCGCGTTGACCGCGGGCGTGCTCTACGCGGTCGCCTTCCCGACGTATAATCTCTGGCCCCTGGCGTGGGTATGGGCCGTTCCTCTGCTGTATCTCCTTGATGGAGCGCGCCCGGGCGAGAGGTTTCTCTACGGGATGGCGTCCGGCTTTGTCGCGTGGGCGGGCATCCTCTACTGGATCGCCTACGTGATGGAGACCTACGGGGGGATGGGGCTCTTTCCGGCCGCGCTCCTGCTGTTTGCGCTCCTGCTCTTTCTCTCGCTCTACTTCGGCGCGTTCGCATGGGCCGCAGGCGGGCTCATCCATTCGCGATGGGCGTTTCTGACCGTACCCGGGGTGTGGGTCATGCTGGAGCTTCTGCGCTCGTACGTGCCCTTCTCGGGGTTTCCCTGGATGCTCGCGGGGTATTCCCAGTTCGCCTTCACGCCGCTGATCCAGATCGCGGAGATCGGGGGGGTTTACCTCATCAGCGGGATCGTGCTCATGGGAAACGTGGCACTCTACCAGCTCATCAAGAGGAGGGAGTACGCGCCCCTGCTGGCGGGCGGGGTCCTTGTCGCGGCGTGTGTGCTGTGGGGGTCCTGGCGGATGGAGAACCTTCCCGTCCAGGGAGATCCGATCAAGGCGGCCGTCGTCCAGGCCAATGTCCCCCAGGACCAGAAGTGGAGGCCGGAAATGGTCGCGCCCACCGTCGACACCTACGAGCGCCTCACCGTCACTGCGGTGGAGCAGGGCGCCGGGCTCGTGGTCTGGCCCGAGACCTCGTGCCCGTTCTATCTGTTCCGGCAGTGGGAATATACCCCCCGGATCATGGACCTGAGCAGGTCGCATGACGCGAGGCTCCTGGTGGGGAGCCCGGCCTTTGACGACGGGAGGCACTACAACCGGATGTGGCTGCTCGAAAAGGGGCGGATCGAGGGATACTACGACAAGGTGCACCTGGTGCCCTTTGGGGAATACCTTCCCCTGGCGCACCTGATCGAGCCCTATTTCGGCAGTCTCACCGTCGGGGTGGGCAATTTCTCTGCGGCGGAAGAGGTAGAACCCATCGGGGACATGGGGGTGCTCATCTGTTTCGAGAGCGTGTTCCCGGGCCTGACCAGGGATCTCTGCAATACGGGCGCGACCTATCTGGTCAATGCCTCCAACGATGCGTGGTTCAAGACCTGGGCGACCCCGGAGCAGCATCTCCAGATGGCGAGCTTCAGGGCCGTGGAAAGCAGGCGGTGGCTGCTCAGGCCGGTGAACCACGGGATATCCGCCATTGTCAGCCCGGCGGGGGAGATCGTCGAAGAGATCGGGCTCCTCAAGGAGGGGGTCGTCTTTGCGGACATCGCACCCATCGAGGCGAAGACGCTCTACACCCGATTCGGCCCTTTGCTTGCCTTTGTCTGGGCCGGAGTTCCCTTCCTCTGCGTAATCCTTCGAAGAATCGGTTCAAGCAGGGCCTCACTGCGGCATTGACAAGGCGCATGAGGGGTGTTAAAGGCTGTTGCCTATGGTTGGAGATTATCAGCAGACATGTGACCTTATCGAAGAAAAGCTCGAGAATGTAAGAGGTTATCTTTGAAGTCCCTCGCAAGGAAGAGCGCCTAGAAGAGCTGGAATCAAAGCTCGCTGACCCCGGGATCTGGAAGGACCCGGCAAAGACGCGCGAGATCCAGTCCGAAAGATCCCGCATCACCGATATCCTCACCGGCTGGAAGAAGGTCACCTCCCTCTGGGACGACCTCCAGGTGCTGCTGGAGCTTGCCAGGGAAGACGAGCAGGCGGTATCGGCCGACATCGAGGAGACCATTTCTGCCCTCCAGAAAAACCTCAACGCAATCGAGAAGACCCATGTCCTCTCCGGGCGCGACGACCCCAACAGCGCGTTTCTGGAGATTCATGCCGGCGCCGGAGGGCTCGAGGCCCAGGACTGGGCCGAGATGCTGCTGCGCATGTACCTGCGCTGGGCCGAGAAAGAGGGTTTCAAATCCAGGATCATCGACATCCTCGCCGACGAGGCAGCCGGGATCAAGAGTGCCACCATCGAGGTGGAAGGGCAGTGGGCGTTCGGCTATCTCAAGGGAGAGACCGGGGTCCACCGGCTCGTGCGCATCTCCCCCTTCGACTCGAACAGCAGGAGGCATACCTCGTTCGCATCGGTTCTGGTCACCCCGGAGGTGGATTTGTCCGTAGATGTGAAGATCGAGGAAAAAGACCTAAGGATCGACACCTACCGGTCGTCCGGCCACGGCGGCCAGCACGTGAACAAGACCGACTCGGCCGTGAGGATCACGCACATCCCCACGGGGATCGTGGTGCAGTGCCAGAACGAACGTTCCCAGCACAAGAACAAGGCCTTTGCCATGAAACTGCTGGCCTCCAAGCTCTATGAGCTGGAAGAGGCCCGGCAGAAAGAACGCCTGGACGAGTTCGCCAAGGAGAAAAAGGAGATCGCCTGGGGATCGCAGATACGCTCCTACGTGCTCCAGCCCTACCAGATGGCCAAGGACCACCGGACAAACCTGGAGGTGGGGAACGTGGAGGCGGTCCTGGACGGGGAGATATCGGATTTCATGGACGCCTTTCTCGCCATGAACGCCAGGGAGGGCAAAGAATCATGATCGATGCAATACCCGGGCGAAGGAGTATCCGCAGGTTCGCCCAAAAGGCCGTACCCGACGAATTGGTGGACAGGATTCTCGATGCGGGCAGGTGGGCGCCCTCGGGGCTGAACAACCAGCCGTGGCGCTTTGCCGTCATCCGCGACAAGGCGGTGAAGGAGAAGCTGGCCTCCCTGACCCGGTACGGATCGATCATCAGGTCTGCAGACGTGATTCTGGCCGTGTTCCTCGACCAGGATGCCGGTTACGACCGGACCAAGGACCTCCAGGCGATCGGCGCCTGCATCCAGAACATGCTGCTTGCCATCCACGATTCCGGCCTGGGCGGGGTGTGGCTGGGCGAGATCCTCAAGAACGGGCGGGAGGTAGGATCGCTCCTCAAAGCGCCTGCTTCCTGCGAGTTCATGGCGGCAATCGCCCTGGGATACCCTCAAGGGAAGGCTCCCGAGTCCCCCGGGCGCAAATCGATCGTCGAGCTCGTGTTCTCCAGGATATGAGGGGCAAAACAAGAGCGCGTCTCCCATACCGGTTTCCCGATTTCTTCGAGCGCGATCGGCCGTTTATTCCTCTCGTGCGGCTTGACCTGCGGCCCCATCGCATATATAGAAGAGCACCATATGCCCATAGAACGGATCGAGCTGCCTGATAAAGAGGTTATCCTGGTGGGGACCGCCCACGTGTCCCAGTCCTCGGTGGATGAAGTCCGCTCCGCCATACGCGAGCATCAGCCCGATGAGGTCGCCGTCGAGCTCTGCCAGAGCAGGTTCGATGTGCTCAAAAACCCCGGAGGCTGGCAGGACATGGACATCATCAGGGTCATCAAGGAGAAGAAGACATCCTTTCTGTTCGCGAATCTCGTGATGGCCTCGTTCCAGAGACGGATCGGAGAACGTTTCGGCGTGAAGCCCGGCGACGAGATGCGGGCCGCCATCGAGGAGGCCGAAGTCGCGGGGGTGCCGATCGCCCTCGTGGACAGACCGGTTCAGCTCACCCTGCAGCGTGCCTGGAAGTCCCTGCGGATGTGGGAGAAGATCAAGCTCCTGTTCTCGTCTTTGTTTTCGATTCTGGCCGTGGATGAGATCAAGGAGGACGAGATCGAGAGGCTCAAGGACAAGGACGTGCTCACCAGCACCATCGAGGAGGTTGCCAGGCAGGCCCCCACGGTCAAGCGGGTGCTCATCGACGAGCGCGACGCCTACATGGCGCGCAGGATTTTCGATCTGAAAGGAAAGAGGGTCCTTGCGGTCGTGGGCGCGGGCCATATGGGAGGACTCATCGAGCAGATGAAGAACCCTGTCGATGACATCGATGCCCTGGAGTATGTTCCTCCCGGGAAAAAGGGAATTGCCAAGTGGATCATACCGCTTGCGATCCTGGTGCTCGTCGGTGCCGGGTTTTTTTTCGGCAGCCCCGAGCAGGGCTATGAGATGGTCAAGTGGTGGCTCCTGTGCAATGCCGTGTTCGCCGCCCTGGGGACCGCGATCGCCCTGGCCCATCCCGTGACCGTTCTGGTGGCCACCCTGGCATCGCCCATCACGTCCCTGAACCCCACCCTGGCGGCCGGGTGGTTTGCGGGGCTGAGCGAGGCGTATATCAAGAGGCCCAAGGTATCCGACTTCGAGTCCATCCAGGACGACATCGTCCACCTCACCGGCTGGTGGAAGAATCCCGTGACCAGGATTCTGCTGGTGGTCATCCTGGCCAATCTGGGCAGCTCCGTGGGAGCCATCGTCGCCATGCCCATTCTCACGCGGATCGTCCTGGGCGGGTGACGCGGCTCGGCCCGAACAGGCCGGACCGCCCTTGCGTCTCCTGACGGATTCCCTATTCTTTTTCTTAGAACCGCTTCTTCGCCCGGTTTTGACAAGGGGATGTCCATGGAGAAAAAAGGGTCCACTTTCTTAGGGGGACATGCTCCGAGACCCCGGGTCTTCATGTCCAGGCAAAGGCCCGGTCGAGGCATACGGCCAGGAGTCGGCAATGCTACATTGCGCGAAAGGCTTCCAAGCCGGGCGATGGCCCGGGACCGTGGGAAGATATTTTCTGTCAAAGGCTGTCTTTTTTCCCACAGTGGCAGGTGACAGGGAGATCGCGAAACATAAATTTGTGAATATACAGAACATATACCCTGGCACATTATTTGCTAACAATGATATGCTTTTTTTGATGATGGCCATCTTTTCCTATGAAGAACCATGAGGGGTGTGGAAGACGGTGTTGGTGCAAGGAGGCGTTATGGACAAGGCGGATGCCGGATGGTTCGGCCATTCATCCATCATGCAGCAGCTGGATATCAATCCGGTTATGCGCAGTCAGCTCATGGAATACGGAGACATGGGGGAGAATGCCTTTGACGTGTACACCCTCTATAAATCCGCGGCGAAGAGGCGGCTGACAGATACCATAGAGACAAGCGACACCCTTGATATGCAGTGCCTTGCCTGGATGACGAAGGGGCAGCTTCTTCAGGCGAGGAGGCTCCTGAGAAAACTCGGTTACATCACGGAAGTCATTGACAAGGGCGAGGGGCGCAAGCCCGAGATCCGCCAGGTCAGGATCGAGAATCGAGCCAGAAGGAATCAGTAGCATCCGGTTCGCCCCGGGAAAGGCCCGGTATCAAGAGGCTGACCTCGGAGGACCGGGCTCTGTTTACATGGCAGCGGCCCGGGGAGGCTGGATCACCTCTGCTTCTCTCCCGGAATTGCTCTGTGCGTTTCTGTTGAGGAGTTCGCCGACCGTCTCCTTGAGACGGGAGAAATCATGGGATTTAAGCACATATGCATCGGCTGTCATGGCGACGGGATTGTCCTGGTAGCTCACGTATGCTGAGTGGATGACGACCGGGACATCGAGCTTGGACTTGAGGATGTGCCCGAGGGCATCGAGCCCGTCCATCTTGGGCATCCGGATATCCATGATGATAAGATCAGGCTCACCACGCTGTTCTTCGAAGAGCAGGGAGAGCGCCTCTTTGCCGTTCGATGCCGATATTACATCATATCCTTCGTCCTTCAGCTCTTCGGTGATGAGGAACTGAAGATGGCTGTCATCTTCCACCAGCAAAATCTTCTTCATACCTAAAGTCCTCCTCTCATACTGTATCGTATAGGGCCGAGGGACTGGGAAAACAATGTCCCCAAACACCGATGCAAATAACCTATTCCCTTGCCGGGGAACAACGCTGTCATTGAAGGAGGAAAGGCATAAAACGTGCCATGGAAAGGCCGTAGTAAAATAGATATTGAATATAACCACTTGCATGTGAAGATTCCAATGGCCGGGTTGCGGGAGTGAGCAGGGCAGGCATTTTCGTCAACAAATTGACGAATACGCGCCATCGGCGTTCGTTTTCCTGCATGCCCACAGACGAGTTGCAGGGAGCGCACGCGTTAAGCGGGCAGTGTCGGTAATGTCCTACGAAGGCCGCGTGAGAGCGTCTTACAGAAAGATCATGCACGGTCCTATGTGTATCGCTGTCAGGGTGTGCTATGATTTTTCTCAAGCCAGAAGAGAGAATTCTCCATCCTGAAACCCGCATCACTTCTTCTGGCTTTCAATGAACCCCTCCACGGCCATTTTTTAAAGGATATGCGCCCCATGCTGTACACCGGTTGGGGGGGTGCCGTGCTCAGGTCTCCCCGGAGGGGTGCTGTGCCCCGCCTGTTATCCGGGGCCCCCTGCCGTCCCAGACGAGCCATTGTCCGGTATCGAAAAAGGCGGGAAGCACGATCAGCTCACTGCTCATCAAGCCTCGGTGCAGATGCCCGCAGACCGTGGTGTCCACGCCGCGGCTCCGCGAGATGCCGCTGTCGATGACGGCACGGGGGGTCCGGACAGTGGCGGACGAACGGACGAGAAAGCGGGCAAGGTATTCCTTAAGGTCTCCCCGGAGGCACCGGTCGAGGAGTCTCAGCACCGGCCAACCCAGGGCATGGAGAACCTTGAACCCGTAGTCCCCCCTGGTCAGGGTGTGCCCGTGCGCCAGGAGAAGCCGCGTTGAAGTGGGCGAGGTGATGACCACCTCTTCCTTGAGGATGTGAACCCCGCCGGCCCGGGCGTTTGCCAGCAGAAAATCCCGGTTTCCCGGGATGAGATGAATCCGGTCCGAGACGAGGGCTGTGAGCACATCTCCTGCCTCATCCCTGACACCGGTGAACCAGTAGTCGAAGAGATCGCCCAGGATATAAATATCGGATGCCTGCTGTTCAGCGTCCTTAAGCTAATGGATGAAAACTTCGGCGTCTTTCGTGTATCCGGGTCTGAGGTGAACGTCCGCGACAAATATAAGCATTGAATGATTCAACCAAAAGTAACTTGCCTTGGCAAGCAAATCCTTTTATAAATATATTCCCATGAGCACAGGTCAGCCGGCCAATCCCTGGAAGTGGAGCACCATCATCCTCGCGGTCCTGTTCGTGTCCTGTATCTCGTGGTACTTCATCCGGGGAGATGCCGGCCATCTCGCTGAAGATGCGGTTGCCGGGGAGGACATGGCAGGGCAGGGCGATCCGGCTGCAATCGGACAGGAAGACCAGGACCTGCCGGTTCATGAAGTGGAGCAGGGGCATGATTACTCCTCGCTTGCATCTTTACCGGAGGCGCCCGGCGAGCCCATCCGGAAGGTTTCCACCATCGCAAAGGGAGACAGCCTCTATGCGATACTCCAGCAGAACGGCGTATCGAACCGTCAGGCCTACGATATCCTGAACGCGGCCAAGCCCGTGTTCGATTTTTCGAAAATTGTTCCGGGCAGGGAGCTCGTCCTCATCTTTTCACCCGACAACCAGAACCTCGCCGGGATCGAATATTCGGTTTCCGATATCTCGCAGATCGTGGTCTCCATCGACGGCGAGAACATCCAGGCGCAGAAGGAGGAGATTGCAAAGGTCCTGACGCCCGAATACACCGGGGAGCTCAGACAGATCGATTACATCGTGGCAAGGGGCGACAACCTGTACAACGTCCTGCGGAGCCAGGGGGTGTGCGACTACCAGATCGACCTGGTGATCAAGTCGGTCAAGAAGGTCTATAATCTCTCGGGCATCATTCCGGGCAACGCCATGAATATCTGGATCACCGAGGAAGAACCGGTGCGGCTCGCACGGCTGACCTACGAGATCGACTATCTCAACCTGCTGGAAGTGGTGCCGGAGAACGGCTCGTACAAGGCAAGCAGGCAGACCTTCGAGGTGGACGTGCAGCACGAGCGCGCCGAGGGGACGATCACCACCAGCCTCTATGAGTCGGCGATCCAGGCGGGCCTGTCCCCGGAGGTCGTAATGGCCCTTTCCGACATCTTCGCCTGGGACATCAACTTCTTCACCGATATCAGGCAGGGAGACCACTATACGGTCGTCTACGAGCGCTACTATGTCAAGGGCGCCTTCCGGGGCTACGGCAGGGTGCTGGCGGCACGGTTCATAAACCAGGGCGCGCCGCACGTGGCCCTGTATTTCGACGACGGAAACGGGGCCAAGGGATACTATGACGAAGAGGGGAAACCCATCCGCAAGCTCTTCCTCAAGGCGCCGCTGAGTTACCGGAGGATATCGTCGGGTTTCACCCACAGAAGGAAGCATCCCGTCTACCACGTTGCCAGGCCGCACCTGGGAGTGGACTATGCGGCACCTGCGGGCACCCCGGTAGTCGCCCTCGGGGACGGGACCGTAACCTACCGGGGCGTCAACGGAGGGTTCGGGAAGAGCATCCGGATCACGCATCGAGCCGGCTACGTAACCTACTACGGCCATCTTTCCGGATATGCGAAAGGGATAAACAAGGGAGCACGGGTGAGCCAGGGAGAGGTCATCGGCTATGTGGGCTCGACCGGCGTCTCCACCGGCCCGCACCTCGATTTCCGGGTGCGGCTCAACGGGAAGTTCATCAACCCCCTGTCGCTCAAGCCGGTCAACGGCCCGTCACTCAAGGGACAATCGCTGGCCCGGTTCAGCGAGTTCTCCGCCAAGAGGCTGGCAATGCTGGACGATTCCTCGCTGAACAGAACCGCAGAGCTGGGTACGGAAGACGTATCCCTGTAAGGAGGTGTAACTCATGGGTGCATATGCGCTGATCACGATTGTTGTCATTGTCCTGCTCTTTCTCTTTTCGGCAATCAAGATCCTCAACGAGTACGAAAGGGCCGTGGTCTTCAGGCTGGGCCGGGTTCTTCCCACGCCCAAAGGCCCGGGGCTCATCATTATCATCCCTCTGGTGGACCGGTTCATCCGGATCAGCCTGCGGACGGTCGTGCAGGATGTTCCTCCCCAGGACGTGATCACCCGGGACAACGTCACGGTCAAGGTCAATGCCGTGGTCTACTTCCGGGTCATCGAGCCGATGAAGTCCGTCATCGAGGTGGAAAACTATCTCTATGCCACGAGTCAGCTTTCCCAGACCACCCTGCGGTCGGTCTGCGGGCAGGCCGAGCTCGATGAGCTCCTTGCCAACCGCGAGGAGATCAGCTCGCGCATTCAGGAGCTCCTCGACCGCCAGACCGATCCGTGGGGCATCAAGGTCTCCGCGGTCGAGCTCAAGCACATCGATCTCCCCGAGGAGATGCAGCGGGCAATGGCCAAGCAGGCAGAGGCCGAGCGTGAGAGGAGGTCAAAGATCATCCACGCCGAGGGCGAGTTCCAGGCTTCCCAGAAGCTGCGGGATGCAGCCGACGTCATCGCCGGCCAGCCCATCGCGCTACAGCTGAGGTATCTCCAGACCCTGCGCGAGATTTCCGCCGAGGGGAGCATCAACACCCTGATTCCGCTCCCCATGGAGATCATCGAACCCTTCATGCCCAAGGGCGGCAGGAAGGAGGGCTCCTGAGGAAGATGCCGCATTTCCCGGGGCTGACCGGTGTTATGCAGCCGGCAAAGGAACTGCGGGCCTGTTCTCCTGTGCGCGGGTTTTTGCCGTGACCGTGATCACGAGCCATCGAAATCAGGCGTTCAAGGACCTCCTCGCCTCAAAGAAGGACAGGGGCATGATGCTACTGGAGGGGAGGAGGCTTGTGGAAGACGCCCGTTCCCGCGGCATGGTCCCCTGCCTGGCAGCGCTCACCGACCGGTATCGCCGGTCTCACGGGCCGGCTGAGTTCCCGTATATCCTTCTTTCCGAGGAGCTGTTCGCCCGGGTCGCCGATACGAGAACCCCGCAGGGCATACTGGCCTTCTTCCCTGCGCCGTGGGCTTCTGTGGCAGAGATCGCGCGCCGGGAAAGGATCGTCGTTCTCGACGGCCTGCAGGACCCGGGCAACGTGGGCACCATCATCCGGACCGCCGAGGCCTTCGGATTTGGCGCGGTAGCGGTGACCGAGGGCACCGCCTCCCCGTTTTCGCCCAAGGCTGTCAGATCTTCCATGGGCTCGGCCCTGGGCGTGGCGATCGCCCGGATCCAGCCCGGGGAGCTGGCTGAACTTCCCCACCGGCTTATCGCCCTGGCGCCGGGAGGCAGTGCGAGACTGTCCGCCGATCTGTTCCGGGAACCCTTTGCCGTCTGCCTGGGACAGGAAGGGGCGGGGGTGAGCCCCGAGATGCTCGCGATCTCGCACCAGACCGTATCCATCCCCATGAAGGGGGAGGTCGAGTCGCTCAATGTGGCTGTGGCTGCGGGAATCGTCCTGGCCTGTGCCGCGGGTGCCCTGGACGGGTGAGCGCCGGGATTTCCCCCTGAGCCTTGGGGACGAATAAGGCCCTTTCCCAAGCTGCATCCTGCCGGAGCCGGGCGGAGTGCCTGCGGACCGCATGTCCTCCATGCCGCACACGGAGGCACAGGCAGAGGCTCCACCCGTGAACCGGGGCTATCCCTCGTCAGTTACCCTTCCCAGCAGATCGATCCGCGCCCGGATCAGCTCGACGTCCGTATTTGCCCGGGCAGGTCCGCAGAAGCGCTCCACCACGTGACCGGGTCTCAGGAAACGTTTGGTCTTCACGCCCTTCTCGTCCAGGTCGATCTCCACGATCCCATGCTTGACAATGGTGAAATCCGCCGGGACGTCGAAGGCGATGATCTGCCCGCGGGAGAACCGGATGGTGGTAAGAGAATCACGCTCGGGATCAGCCAGAGGGTTGTGGCGCAGCTCTTCGCGGGCCTTGATGAGGATGCGCTCGTGATACAGCGCTTCAAGGGATTGCCTCAGCCCGGCAAAGCGTTTACAGAGAGGCCTCAGGTCCTGAGCCGGTATCCTGGCGAGCCTGCTTTTGCCGAGCGCTCTCACTGAGGCCGACCGGCTCGCCTGGAAGAAGAACCCGAGCTCTCCGAACACATCTCCGGGCAGCAGGACCGACATCAGCTCACCGTCCCGGTATACCCCCAGAGCGCCGTCGATCACCAGGTAGATGTCTTCGCCGGTGTCGTGCTGCCTGAAGATGAATCGGCCTTTTCCGACATCGACGATGTGCACGATCTCCAGGAGCTCGATGAACTCTTCACTTCTCAGCCCTCTGAATATCGGCACCTCGTTTTTTTTCAATGTCGTGCAGCTTTCCTCGAGTTCCTTCTGAAGGTCGCCCGTGAGATCCAAGGACCTGAAGAGTTTGATGAGCAGGGCGTGCACCCGGGGATGGCTCCCCAAAGAGGTTTTGGCCACCTTTGCCGCCGCCAGGGCCTTGAAAGGCTTCCGCTCCCGGAGATAGCCCCGGATACTGCTCTCGAAGAGACCGAGGCTCTTTTCCACCTCGCCGGACGCGGCGACCTTCTCTGCCTGCCGGAGAAGATCCTTGGGATCCTTCTCCGGTGAAACCGGTTTCTTCATACCGACCTCCTCACAACAAAAAAATGCATTCCGGGAAACAGGATAGAAAGCGCTGCCGCCCGGATATTGACAATGTAAAAAGCAGCGGATACGTTTTTGCCGCCCGCTAGACGATGTGCTCCCTGATGAACCGGGCGATGTGGTCGCTCGCGTTGCCGTCTCCGAACGGGTTGCCCGCGGTGAATCCTGTTCTGCCGGTCATCTCCATAACGGCCTGATGGATCTTTGCGGGATCGGGCTCCACCAGGACATTCGCCCCGGCGTCGATCGTCTCCGGCCACTCGGTGGTATCCCTGACCGTGACACAGGGGGTCTTCAGAAGAAAGGCCTCCTTCTGCACGCCTCCCGAATCGGTGAGAACACACGATGCGTCCCTGATCATGGCGAGCATGGTGAGGTAGCTCACCGGTTCGATGACCCTGAGCCCGCTTTTCGCTGAGCGGATGATGTCGGGGAAAAGGTTTTTCGTTCTGGGATGAACGGGAAAGTTGACCGGGATGTCCTGCGAGAGTTTTTCGAGTGCCTTCCAGATCCCCAGGAACCGCTCCTGGTGATCGGTGTTTTCCGCGCGGTGGACCGTGGTGAGGACAAAGGGCGGAGAATAGGGATGAGAGATGCCTGAACGGGAAAAACGGTTCAGGGCGTCGTACATGACATCGCCGGTGAATATGCCCGTTATCCCCTCTTTCTTAAGGAGGGCGACGGCATTTTCCGTGGGACAGAAATGATAGGCGGCCACGTGGTCGGTCACCACGCGGTTGATCTCCTCGGGCATGTTCCGGTCGAAGCTGCGCACGCCCGCCTCGACGTGGCCCACCGGGATGCCGAGCTTCACTGCGCACAGCGCCCCTGCGAGCGTGGAGTTCGTGTCTCCGTACACGAGCACGAGGCAGGGTTTCTCGGCCGCGAGGATCTCCTCGACGGCTTCCAGCATCCGGGCGGTCTGCTTCGCATGGCTGGACGACCCCACCCCCAGATGGTAGTCGGGGGGATCGATCCCCAGGGTGTCGAAGTGCACGTCGGACATGGCGTGGTCGTAGTGCTGGCCCGTGTGCACCACCTTATACGGGATGCCGCAGCGCTTGAAGGCCTCCGCCACCGGAGAGAGCTTGATGAACTGGGGGCGCGCCCCCACGATATGGATGACCGGAGGGGCATGCATAGGCTGTTCCTGCTGCTGGTTTCTCAATGATTCTGCCTCCTTCTGTCAATCGAATACATATCAGATGCTGCGCGGAAATTCCATTGTCCCTTGATGCCGTTGAAAAGTATTTTCCCGGGTACGTCCCCTAAGGGGCGCCCGCAGAACGCCGATAAGGCGGGTTTCATCCCGGGAAGGTGCGCTCAAGGGCTACATCTTGACGACGATGCACTCCCTCTGGAGCCTGTCGCTGAGCTTGGAGCAGTACCTCTCGGCGGTCTCCCGGCTCTGGAAACTCCCCCACCGGACCACGGTCCATTTCCCCGTATCCGCGACCGTACAGCGGATTCGGGTTTTCTCCTCGAGTTCGGCTGCAAAGCTCCGGGCGGTATCGGGGGACCTGAATGCGGCTATCTGGATACTGAAGCTGTCTGCATCAGTCGCCGAATTGCTGTCCTGGAGAAGGAGGATATCCCAGTACGAGTATTCGAATCCGCTTGCAGCGCTTTTGGATGCCTGGGCTTTTCCCGAGGGCTTCTCCTTCCTGATGGGGTCGCTCGACACCAGGCTTTTCCACCGTTCTCCGAAGGGATCGTACGAGAACTCCGGACGGGCGTTGATCGTGGAGAAGAGGAGGCTTGCCCCGGCAAGGATGCCCAAGGAGAGAAACAGCATGGCGATATTTTTTGTCAGAGACTGTTTTTTGTTTGTGCGCTTCCTTGCCATAGCAACCTTACATGCTTTCAGGTGCCCCGATCCCCATGAGGGACAGCGCATTTGCAAGCACCTGTTTCACTGCAACCACCAGAATCAACCGGGCCATAGTCACACGGCCGTCATCAGATATAACCCGGTTTCTATTATAAAACCTATGGAACGCAGTTGCAAGCTCCAGAAGATAAAAAGATATCCGATGGGGTTCGAGATCGGCCGCACTCGAGACGACCACGTCCGGATAGCCTGCAATCATCTTGATAAGATCCAGGTCGTCGCCTGTGCTGAGTGCGTCTTCCTCCAGCAGGGAAGGGTCCGGAGCGAACCCCTGCTCGGCGGCGTTCCTCAGGATGGAGCAGATCCTGGCATGGGCGTACTGGATGTAATACACCGGGTTCTCTTCACTCTTTTTCTTCGCGAGGTCGAGATCGAACACGAGCTGGGCGTCGCTCCTGCGCATCATGAAGAAATATCTGCAGACATCCTTGCCCACCTCGTCGATGATCTCGCGCAGGGTGACGAACTCGCCCGACCTGGTCGACATGGAAACCGGCTGCCCTTCACGGACCAGGGAGACGAGCTGAATCAGCAGGGCATGGAAGCAGTCCCGGTCCGCGCCCAGGGCCTCGATGGCGGCCTTCATTCTCGGCACATAGCCGTGGTGGTCGGCCCCCCAGACATCGATGATCTGCTTGAACCCCCGTTCCAGCTTGTCCTGGTGGTAGGCGATGTCCGGTGCGAAATAGGTCAGGGACCCGTCCTGCTTTCTTAAGACCCGGTCCTTTTCGTCGCCGAAGCCGGTGGTCCTGAACCACAGGGCACCTTCGGCCTCGTAGCTCAGGCCGCGCTCCTTCAGGAAGTCGAGGGTGTGCTCAACCTTGCGGTCACGATACAGCGTCGCCTCGCTGAACCATTGGTCGAAATGGACGTTGAAAAGCGCCAGGTCTTCTTTGATCCCGTTCAGAATGAAATCCGACGCGAATTCTCTGCAGGCCGCCACGGCATCGCTCTCTTCCCGGGAGAGCAGTTCGTCACCGCGGGACTCGGAAAGCCTCTGCGCGATGTCTTTTATGTAGTCGCCCCTGTAGCCGTTTTCCGGGAACGATGAATCCTTCCCGAAGATCTCCCGGTATCTGCTCAGAACCGAGAGGCCGAGGATATTCATCTGGTTGCCCACATCGTTTATGTAATACTCGGACTCCACCTCGAAGCCCGCCGCCTTCAGGATCCGGGCAAGGGTGTCGCCCACCGCGGCCCCTCTCCCATGGCCCACGTGCAGGGGCCCGGTGGGGTTGGCGCTCACAAACTCCACCTGCACCTTTTTGCCCCTGCCGAACGTGCTCGTGCCGAAGCGATCCTTTTCTTCGAGGATCGTGTTCAAGACACGCACCCACATGAGCGGGCTCACGGTGAAGTTGATGAAACCCGGCCCGGCGATATCGACGCGGTCGAAGACATCGCCCAGGCGGGCCATCCTCTCCTGGATGGTCTGCGCGATATCACGCGGCTTTTTTTTAGCCTGCGAGGCCATGACCATGGCGACATTCGTGGAAAAATCGCCGAATTCCCTGCGGGCAGGGACGCTCACCGAAATCGTCTCGAGATCGTATTCCGGAATGGCGCCTTCCGCTATGAGTTCATGCAGTGTATTCTTGAGGAGAGCGGCTATCTGTTCTTTCATGGGTACCCTTATCCGTTCAGTCTCGGGCACGGCGGTTCTTTTCTCCGTATCCGGATGCCTCCTGTTAATAACAGATCCCTGTACTTTGTCCAGTGAATTTCGAGAGGAATTGAGGTATTATATCTCGTACTTCCCTGAATTATGAGAGGTTTGCGTATTGACATCAAGCAGGAGAGCTTCTATAAACGTATTGTTAGCAGTTAAGGCAGGTGAGTGCTAAGATATGACGTACCAGTTGAGCGAACGAGACAAAAGCATATTAGGTGCGATCATTCAGGAGTATGTGTCCACCGGAGAGCCCGTAGGGTCCAGGGTAGTTGCGAAGAAGTACATGTGTACCATTTCTCCGGCAACGGTCCGCAACGTCATGGCGGATCTGGAGGAGATGGACTTTCTGTACCAGCCGCACGTTTCCGCCGGGCGGATACCGACGCCCGAAGGATTCCGCTATTACCTCAACGATATCATGGAGGTGAAGACCCTTCCCAGGGGCGAAAAGTCCCTGATAACCCGTCATATGTCCAGGACGACCGGCGATGTGAGGGAGACGCTCAAAGAGGCATCCGGCCTGCTGTCTTCCATCTCGCACAATGCCTCGATCATCATCCTGCCCAGGCTGGAGACCTTCCTCTTCAAGCGCATCGATTTCGTGAGGCTCGATGAGAGCAGGATCCTGGTCATCCTGGTGAGCAGGGCAGGGATGGTGTTCAACCACATTGTCCACGACGAGGACGTCGATCAGGAGCTGCTGGTCAAGTATGCGAATTATCTCAATGAATGGTGCTCCGGCCTGTCCATCCAGGAGATGAGGGATATGCTCGTCCAGGAGATGTCGAGCGAGAAGGCCCGGTTCGACTCTCTGGTCAGGCACGCGGTCAGCCTGGGCATGACCGCGCTCGACCGGGTCGAGGGCATGCCCGACATCTATATCCAGGGCAAGGAAAGCGTGTTCAACAGTCCTGAGCTGGCGAACCTCGACAAGCTCAGGGACATCGTCAACGCCTTTGAGGACAAGGGCAGGATCGTACGCATCCTGAACAGCGTCCTGGAGGACTCCGGCGTCAAGGTTCTGCTGGGGGAAGACATGGAGGGCTTCGGGATGGACGACTTCAGCCTGGTGGCCAGCAGGTATTACCGAAGGGATGTACCCGTGGGCTCGCTGGGGGTGATCGGCCCGATGCGGATGGACTATTCACGGGTGATACCGCTTGTGGGATACATGGCCAAAATACTGAGCGATCTACTGGAGGATGTCTAGGATGGTTGATGAAAAGAAAGATCCGCAAGTGCACGAAGACGAGATGACCAAGAAGGACAGGCCTTCCCAGGAAGGCCGACAGGAAGCGGAAGAAGCGGTGGAAGCAGGAGAAACCGGCGATGATGTCGCCGAGCTGAAAGCACAGGTAGAGGAGTTTAAGGACAGGTGCCTGCGCGCCTACGCCGAGATGGACAACATGCGGAAGCGCCTCGCGCGGGAGCGGCAGGAGATCGTCAAGTTCGGTACGGAAAAGCTGCTCAGTGATTTTCTCCTGGTCTACGATGCGATCCACAAATCCATCGCCACGGCCACAGAGCTTCATCCGGAAGACGAGCAGTTTATCGAGGGTTTGAGGATGACGGAAAAACTCTTCCTCGAAACCTTGAAAAAATACCAGGTTGAACCTATACAAGCTCAGAACGTGCCTTTTGACCCCAACTACCATGAGGCCCTCATGCAGGTGCCCAAAGAAGGTGTGGACAAAGGCATGGTGGTGGACGAGATCGAAAAGGGTTTCATGGTCCACGACCGCGTACTGAGACCTGCGAAAGTGACAGTTTCAGGCTGACGGCAGGAGAAAATTACAAGGAGGAGAGCAGATGGGAAAGATACTGGGGATTGATCTGGGGACCACCTTTTCATGCATGGCAGTCATGGAAGGGGGGGAACCGAAAGTCATTCCGAACGCCGAGGGAGCACGCACGACTCCTTCTGTTGTAGCCTTTACCAGCGGCGGAGAAAGGCTGGTGGGCCAGGTCGCCAGAAGGCAGGCCATCACGAATTCCGAAAAGACACTCTTTGCGATAAAAAGGCTCATCGGAAGAAAATATGAGGATGCCGAGGTTCAGAAGGACCGGGAGGTCATGCCCTTCAAGATCACCAGGGCGGACAACGGCGACACCGCCATCAGCGTGGACGACCGGAAGTATGCCGCGCCCGAGATATCGGCGATGGTGCTCCAGAAGCTGAAGATGGACGCCGAGGCCTACCTCGGAGAGAAGATCGACGAGGCCGTGATCACGGTTCCCGCATACTTCAACGACTCCCAGCGTCAGGCCACGAAGGATGCCGGCAAGATCGCCGGGTTCGAGGTGAAGCGCATCATCAACGAGCCCACTGCAGCGGCTCTGGCATACGGCCTCGACAAGAAGAAAGAGGAAAAGGTTGCGGTGTTCGACCTCGGAGGCGGCACCTTCGATATCTCCATTCTGGAGATAGGCGACGGGGTCTTCGAAGTGAAGTCCACCAACGGAGACACCCACCTGGGCGGCGAGGATATCGACAACCGGATCATCGACTACCTGGTCACGGAGTTTAAAAAAGAGACCGGCGTGGATCTGGGCAAGGACAGGATGGCGCTCCAGAGGCTCAAGGAAGCGGCCGAGCGGGCCAAGGTGGAGCTCTCGTCCATGATGGAGACCGAGATCAACCTGCCCTTTATCACCGCCGACCAGTCGGGACCCAAGCATCTCAACATGAAACTGACCAGGGCCAAGCTCGAAGCCCTGGTGGAAGATATCATCGCACGGGTCGAGGGACCCTGCAAAAAGGCATTATCCGATGCCGGCATGACCGCGGCCGATATCGACGAAGTCATTCTCGTAGGCGGGCAGACCCGGATGCCCCGGGTGCAGCAGAAGGTCAAGGAAATCTTCCAGAAAGAGCCCCACAAGGGCGTAAACCCCGACGAGGTGGTGGCCATCGGCGCCGCCATCCAGGGAGGCGTGCTGGGCGGAGAGGTCAAGGACGTGCTGCTGCTGGACGTGACGCCCCTGTCTCTGGGCATCGAGACCTTGGGCGGCGTGTTCACGAAGATCATCGAGCGCAACACGACCATCCCCACCAAGAAGACCCAGGTGTTCTCCACCGCGGAGGACAACCAGAACGCCGTGACCATCCGGGTGTTCCAGGGCGAGCGGCCCATGGCGGCCGACAACAAGCTCCTGGGCCAGTTCGACCTGGTGGGGATACCCCCGTCTCCCCGGGGGATTCCGCAGATCGAGGTGAGCTTCGACATCGACGCCAACGGGATTCTGCACGTCTCGGCCAAGGACAAGGCCACCGGCAAGGAGCAGTCGATCCGGATCACGAGCTCGTCGGGCTTAAGCGAGGACGACATCAACCGGATGATCCACGAGGCCGAGGAGCACGAGTCCGAAGACAAGCGCAGGCAGTCCATGGTCGAGGCAAAGAACCGGGCCGACTCCCTGGCCTACACCACGGAGAAGACGCTCAAGGAGCACGGCGACAAGGTCGACGCCCAGACGCGGGCAAGCATCGAGAACGCCCTGTCCGACTTGAAGGACGCCATGAAGGGCGACGACGTCGATCTGATCAACCGGAAGATCGAGGCCCTGACGTCGGCGTCTCACAAGCTCGCCGAGGTGATCTACTCCGCGGCTGCGGGCGAAGCCGGTGCGGGTGCTTCCCAGGCTGGTGCCCAGGGCGCCCCCGGCGGAGAGAAGAAGCCGGATGAAGACGTCGTGGACGCCGAGTTCGAAGAGGTCAAGGGAGACAAGAGCTAGACCTTTTCCCGTATAGCCCAAGGGCGGGAGCCCGGTGCATCTGGAAGGTTCCCGCCCCCTGTCTTTTCATGCCGGGGTGTGATAAGAGGGGGACATGCCCATCTACGAATACAAATGCACCTCGTGCGGCGGCGTCAGCAGCTTTTTTGTCCAGGGGTTCAGAGAACCCGAAGATCTGTGCTGCCAGGCGTGCGGGGGGAAAGACCTCAAGCGGGTCATCTCCCGGGTTAACTATCACCAGTCTCAGTCGGACCGGCTTTCTTCTTATGATCCAAGGACCAGAAAGTCCGGCGACTTCTATAGGGATTCGAGAAATATCGGGCTCCACGCGGAGCATATGCTGCAGAAGGCAGGGGTCAAACCCACGGATGAGTTCAAATCGAAAATCGAGAACTTAAGGAGTGATCCGTCCCGGGTCATCAAGGACAGCGACAAGTAAGCCCGCCTTTTTTCGTGATCCCGCTTTCAATTGCGCTTGACGTGAGGCGGCCCGGCGACGATCCGTTTGTTCACGCCTTCCTGCACGAACCTGCTTCCAAAGGGAATGCTCCGGGATTTCGGCGCCTCAGAAATTGAACAGCTTCTTGGTGCGTGAGGGTTTCTTCACCGTGTCCCGCGTGGTTTCCGCAAAACGGCGGAGCAACTCTTCCTGCTCCTTGTTCAGCTTCCTGGGGATCTCCACCTTGACGCCCACGTTCAGCGACCCGTGGCCGCCGGCTCGCAGGCGCTTCATACCCTTGTCCCTGATGGTGTAGATGTCGTCCGGCTGGGTCCCCGGCTTGAGATTCAAATCAACCTCAGGCCCGTCGAGCGTGGGGACCTTGATGGTCGCGCCGAGCGCCGCCTGAACGAACGAAACCGTTGTTTCGAGGTAGAGGTTGTCGCCCTGCCTGACAAAGGTTTCGTGCGGCTTGACCTCGATGAACACGAAGAGGTCGCCCGGAGGCCCGCCCAGCTCCCCGGCCTCGCCCTCCCCGGTGATGCGCATGGTCGCTCCGGTGTCCACGCCCGCAGGGATCTTTACCTTGAGCTGCTTTTCCCGGGTTATGGTGCCTGACCCCCTGCAGACCTTGCACGGCTTGGGGATGACCTGTCCCGTCCCCCGGCAGTGCGCGCAGGTGGACGAGATGGTGAAGAACCCCTGGGTCCGGTAGACCTGACCCCTGCCCCCGCAGATACCGCACGGCTCGGGTGATGTCCCGGGTTCGGCCCCGGTCCCCTGACAGTGGTCGCAGGTCTCGACCTTGGGGATCTTGAGCTCGATCTCGGTGCCCCGGTATGCCTCTTCGAGGGTGATGGAGGCGTCATACCTCAGGTCGGCGCCCCGGGCCGGCCTCCTGCGCTGGGATCTCATGCCCGAGGAGAACCCGAACACCTCGCCGAAGATATCCGAGAAGCTGCTGAAGATGTCGTCGAAGTTGGAGAACCCGCGGAAACCGGCGCCCTGGAGGCCCTCGTGGCCGTACTGGTCATACATGCGGCGCTTGTCTGCGTCGCGCAGCACCTCGTAGGCCTCGGCGGCCTCCTTGAAACGGGCCTCGGCCTCATGGTCGCCGGGATTTCTGTCCGGGTGGTTCTTCAGTGCAAGTTGCCGGTAGGCCTTTTTGATTTCCTCGGCAGAGGCCGATCGAGGAACCCCGAGAATTTCGTAATAATCCCGCCTGGTCATGACCTCTCGTTCAGGGAAATCTTACCTTCTGCCAGCTCTCTCAGCGCTGTTACCACAGGCCTGTTCTCCTTGCGTTTGGAAAGCGGAGAAGCGCCTTTCATGAGCTGCTTGGTGCGCTTGGATGCAGCTATTGCGAGGGAAAAACGGTCGTGTACCTTTTCAAGGCAATCTTCTATTGTTACTCGTGCCATAGCGTCCCTTTCCGGATCCTGAAGTGAGAAAAACGTCAAATGCTCATGCCACAGAAATCCGTAATCGTCAAGGGTGATTCACTAAGAATCAGTCCTCGAAATCCCCGGCAGGAAGCTCCTCTTCCCGGTGAAGCTTGTTCGCCCGCTCGGTGATCTTGCCCGTTGTCCAGTCGCCCGGGTCCTCGATGCGCTTTGCTTTGACGCCCACATCGCAGGAGCCTGCCCGGAGAATCTCTTCGATGGCGAGCGGCGCCGTGTCGGCGGCGTTGAAGCAGTTGGCCAGGAGATCGTAGACGAAATCCTCCACCGGCTTTTCCATGCGCTCCCGGATCTCGCGCGGCTGCGAGAGCAGCCTGGTCTCGAAGGGGAGGTTGAGCTTCTTGTAGTCGCCCTTTTTCCAGGACTTGGACTGGGCGTAGGAGACCATCTCCTGCCAGAGATCGTCGGTAACCCCCTGATCGGGGATCTTGATGAAATTGCCGGACTCGTCCAGGAACGCGTTGCCGTATTCATTCACCTTCACGCCCCAGGAAATCATCTGCAGGGCGGTTGCCACATTGGCCTTGGTGGTCCGGGTCTCGTCGGCGATCCTCCTGAGGCGCTCGACGCTGTTGCCCGATGTGCCGTGCTGGGCCCCGGATACCTGGTAGGGCTCCAGCGCCTCGTGGATCTCCCTGGTGAGCTCCACCTGGATGCCCGCGCTGCTCTCTTCGATGCCGTGGGAGGTGCCGTTGTTCAGGGCGATCCAGTCGGGGAAGATCCCGTGGGCATTGAGCCCCTGGATGAGGAAGAGCGCCTCTGCCGGGGTGGACAGGCCTTCCTTGCCCCTGATCTCGCCCACCTCGGTCTCGTAACCGGCCCAGGGCGGGATGAAGGGGTTCAGGGCGATGTTGGCGAGCAGGTTCTGCTCCTCGCTCATATGGGATGCGTCGATGGCCACCGAGGTGATGCCGGAATCGAACATCGAGGGGACGTCGACCTTGGCCGCGTTCACCTCAAGAGGCTTCTTCAGGCCGAAGTGATCGGCGTGCACGGCCACCGGAATAGTGATGCCCAGCTCGTTGCAGAAGGTGTTCACGTACTGGGCGAGGTTCCACATGTTCACCAGGCAGTAGCCGCTCTCGGATTTCGCGATCTCGATGATGATGGCGGCGTTGGCCCTCTGGGCGGCCTTGAGCGCGGCCCGGATCACCACGGAGTTCCGGCCGTTTGCTGCCATGGTCATGGCGCGGCCCTTTTTCAGCATGGCCCGGTCGATCACCTTGCCGCTGACGATCAGGGCCCGGGAGTTGGGGAACAGTTTCTGGATGTTCGGCGGCCTGCCGATCTGGAGTGCCTTGTCGAAATCTGCGGAAAATCCCATATATGACCTCCTTCGTCTGTGCTACGAAAGCTGTTTTGGTTCGGATCTGTTCCGTTATCAGAGATTGTTCTTCTTCGCAAACTCCTCGTACTCGAGCACGTCCTCTTTCGATCCGATGATCAGCGGCACACGCTGGTGAAGCTTGCCGGGCTTGATGTCGAGGATCCGCTCGTACCCGGTGGATGCATAGCCGCCCGCCTGCTCGGCGATGTACGCCAGGGGATTGGCCTCGTAGAGGAGTCTCAGCTTGCCGGTGGGCTTCTTCGGGTCTTTGATGTCTTCGGGGTACAGGAAGATGCCTCCCTTGAGCAGGTTGCGGTGAAAGTCGGCCACGAGCGAGCCGATGTAGCGGGAGGAATAGGGCTTGCCGATCTTGTTGTCCTCTGACTTGAGGTAGTCGATGTACTCCCGGGTGCCCTTCTTCCAGTAGGCGTAATTTCCCTCGTTCGCGCTGTAGATCTTGCCACGGGGAGGGATCTTGATGTCGGGGTTGGAGAGCACGAACTCGCCCACGCTCGGGTCGAGGCTGAAGACGTTCACGCCGTTTCCGGTGGAATACACCAGGTTGACGCTCGAGCTGTAGATGATGTAGCCGGCGCCGAAGAGCTGGCTGCCCGGCTGGAGGCAGTCTTCCAGAATTCCGTCATCGCCGTCGGAGACGCGCTTGTAGATCCCGAAGATGGTCCCGATGGAAACATTGACGTCAACGTTGGACGAGCCGTCCAGCGGGTCGAACATGACCACGTACTCGCCTTTCGGGTGCTCCTTGGGCACCAGGATCAGATCCGGGTCCTCCTCGGAGGCCATGACGCAGACCTTGCCGATATAGTTCAGCGCGCTTATGAACATGCTGTTGGCATAGACATCGAGCTTCTGGACTTCCTCTCCTTGGACATTCGTGTTGCCGGTGCGGCCGAGAATGTCTTCCACGAGCCCGGCATGGGCGACCTGGGCCGCTACGATCTTGGCGGCGAAGATGATCTGGCTCAGGATCGCGCTGAAATCCCCCCTGCCGCCGTACCTCCGCTGTTCATCGATGATGTGTCTGTCGAGAGAGATGACCTTGTCGTTCATAGTGCCTCCCCTTTGTATACAGGTAGTAATATCCGGAGATTGTTGTGTTCTCAAGGAATACTAGCACCTTACCGCCGGAAAAATCAAGGCCATGTCTCATTGTTCCAGATTTTTCGGGTAGATGAGCAGGAGGACGGCGGCGGAGAAAAATATCGTTGACAGGACGAAATGTTTCTGTGTATAGAAACATCATGCTGATACGAGTGCTCGAGAACGAGAGAAGCGAATCCTTTGGAAAACGTGCTGCAACCGTGTCGTGGTGGTGGCGTGTCTTGAGGAATGAGGTGACGGGAGGTTTGCCCTAGAGCGACTTTTTTTAAAAGAGTGCAGGCAAAAAAAGCGGCAGGCTCCCGACGAGCCTGCCGCTTTTTTTTCGTGAAAGGGAAGTACAATGGAGACATTCAGGGTGTTCAGGGACAGGGACGATCAGGGGGTGGCGGTCAGGAAGCGCCTGGCGTGCGACACGCTCACCCCGGTCCAGACGTATTTTTCACTCGTGGGCGAGGGGAAGGGCTTTCTGCTTGAGTCCATCCCGGGCTCGTACAGCTTTATCGGGAGATTCTCGGACGATCACATGATTGCCGTACACGATAAGGACGACCCCTGGGACCGCATCCCCTTGAAGGGCAGCTCGCTCACCTTCGAACAGGACGGCCTGCCCCCTTTTATCGGGGGGTATGTAGGGTACCTGGGGTACGATCTGGTGAGGGGGATCGAGCGGCTCCCCCGGCCGGGAGTGCCCTCGGGTTTCCCGGATGCCTTGCTGGGACGCGTGGATTCCCTGGTGGTCTTCGATCACCCCAAGCAGGAGGTCTCCCTGGTCCACACGATCCCTGAGCCCGGGATCGGCGAGGACGATGCGATAAGGAGGGCGGGCAGGGCCTTTGCCGCAATCGAAGGCCAGCTCTTTTCCCGCCCCCGCATCAAGGAACCCCAGAGCCCTCCTCCGTGCCGCATCGAGGACGCATCGCTGAGCGAGGACGAATTTATGGATGCGGTCAGGACCGCCAGGGGCTACATCAGGGAAGGCGAGATCATTCAGACCGTCCTCTCCCGGAGGCTCAGGCTCGATGCCGCGTGCAGCCCCTTCGACACCTACCGGCGCCTCAGGCACATCAACCCGTCGCCCTACCTGTTCCATATCAACCTGGGCCATACGACCCTCGTGGGGTCCTCTCCCGAGGTCATGGTCAGGCTCAGGGGAGACACGATCACCTCGCTTCCTATCGCAGGCACGAGGCCCCGGGGCAAGAGCGAGCAGGAAGACCGGATGCTCGCCAGAGACCTGATGAACGACGCAAAGGAGCGTGCCGAGCACCTCATGCTCCTGGACCTGGCGCGCAACGACGTGGGCAGGGTCTCCCGGCCGGGCACGGTGAAGGTGACGTCCCGCGAGGAGGTGAAGAGGTACTCGCACGTCATGCACATCGTCTCGAGCGTGGAGGGCAGGATCAGGGCCGGGCTCACGAACATGGATGTGCTGAAATCCTGCTTCCCCGCAGGAACGGTATCCGGGGCGCCCAAGGTCAGGGCCATGGAGATCATCGACGAGCTGGAAGGGATGTGCCGGGGCCCGTATGCGGGCGCGGTGGGGTATTTGTCGTTCAACGGAGACATCGACACCGGGATCGCCATCCGGACCATCTTTATCCGGGACAGGGAATACTACGTGCAGGCAGGGGCCGGGATCGTGTGGGACTCGGTGCCGGAAAGCGAGCTCAGGGAGATCGACAGCAAGCTCAAGGCCCTGAGCGCGGCCCTGGGAGGCATGGCATGATCCTCATGATCGATAACTTCGACTCGTTCACCTACAACCTGGTCCAGGGCTTCGAGATCCTGGGGCAGGAGGTGAAGGTGTACCGGAATGATGCCATCGGCCTCGACAAAATAAAGGGGTTGTCTCCGTCGGGCGTCATCATCTCGCCCGGGCCAGGCACGCCGCATTCCGCGGGCATTTCCGTGGAGGTGGTCAGGAGATTCCACGCGAGCATCCCCATCCTGGGCGTATGCCTCGGGCACCAGTGCATCGGAGAGGCTTTCGGTGCAACTACCATCCATGCGGGCAGGGTCATGCACGGGAAGTCCTCGCAGATCACCCACGACGGCTGCGGCCTGTTCACGGGTATTCCGCAGGGGTTCGAGGCGGTGAGGTACCATTCCCTTGCCATTGACGAGAAGACCCTGCCCGGGGCGTTCCTCGTGTGCGCCCGGTCCGAGGACAACGAGGTCATGGGTCTGAGGCACGAGCGCTACCCGGTCTTCGGGGTCCAGTTCCATCCGGAATCCATCGCCACCGAGCATGGACACCGGATCATGAGCAATTTCATTGCACAGACAAAGGAGGTCGTATGAAAGAGTTTATCGAAAAGCTCATCGAAGGGCAGGACTTGAGCGATCAGGAGATGGAAACGGCTTTTGACGCCATCATGTCCGGGCAGGCCAATGATATCCAGATCGGGGCGTTTCTGGTCGCCCTGAGGGCCAAGGGCGAGAGGCCCTCCGAGATCGCGTCTGCTGCGCGGATCATGCGGTGCAAGGCATTGAGGGTTCCCGTGGATTTCGATGTCATGGATACCTGCGGCACGGGCGGGGACGGCGCGTCCACACTCAATATCTCCACGGCCGTCGCCTTTGTCCTGGCCGGGGCGGGTGTCAGGGTGGCCAAGCACGGCAACCGCTCGGTGAGCTCGTCGTCTGGCAGCGCAGACTGCCTGGAGGCGCTCGGGGTCCCCATCGACATGGGGCCCGAGCAGGCTGCGGACTCGCTCGTCAAGGACGGCGGTTTCGCCTTCATGTTCGCGCCCCGGTACCATCCGAGCATGAAGCACGCCATGCCCGCCAGAAAGCAGCTCGGCATGAAGACGATTTTTAATATCCTTGGTCCCCTGACCAACCCGGCGAATGCCGCGTACCATGTCATCGGTGTCTACCACTGTGACCTCATCGATCCCATGATCGAGTGTTTAAGACTCCTGGGGTCAAAGGGCGCCATGGTGGTCAACTCAAGTCTCGACGAGGTGTCCGTATCCGGGGTGACCCGGTATGCGCGGCTCACCTGCGGCAGGATAGAGAGGGGCGAGATCAGGCCCGAGGATGCCGGGATCCAGCGGCAGGGCCTGGATGGGCTGCGTGTATCGAACCCGGAGGAATCGGCCCGGAAGATTCAGGCCGTATTCGAGGGAAAGCTCAAAGGCCCCTGCCTGGACGGGATCCTGCTCAATGCAGGGGCTGCGTTCATGGCCATTGACAGCGGCCTGGGCATCCGGGAAGGCGTGGAGAAGGCGGTAAAGGTGATCGCGGAAGGCGGCGCGCGCGAGGCGCTGAAACGGGCCAGGGCATGATGGACTTTCTCCGTCACATGAGGCAACTGGCGCAGCAGAGGGTCGCCGGGCTCTCGACCGGGGATTCCGGCTTCTCCTCCCGGCCGCCCATCCGATCGTTCAGGGATGCGCTCACCGGTATGGCGGTGATCGCCGAGGTAAAGTACGCCACGCCGGTTGACGGGCATCTCGGGATGCGTAAGAGCCCTTCCGAGCTCGCCGCCGACTACGAGGGCTTAGGCGCCTCGGCCATATCCTGCCTCACCGAGCCCATGTTCTTTGCCGGGAGCACGGATCACCTCGTCGAGATCAGAAAGAGCTCAAGGCTCCCCCTGCTCATGAAGGACTTCATCGTTGACGAGCGCCAGCTGTGCCAGGCCAGGTCCTTAGGCGCGGACGCGGTACTGCTCATCACCGAGATGCTCTCGACACAGGAGCTCGCCCGGCTCTTCTCCTTCGGCAGGTCCCTGGGCCTGGACTGCCTGGTGGAGGTGCACGGCCGGGAGGGGCTGGACAAGGCCCTCGATGTCGGGGCCGGCATCATCGGGGTGAACGTGCGCGATCTCTCGACTCTCAAGGTCGAGCCGAAGCGCCACGAGGAGATGGCAGGCCTTCTGCCTCCCGGGGCGGTCAAGGTGGCCGAAAGCGGCATCTCGTCGGCAAAGAGGATCGAGGAGCTCGGGCGGCTGGGCTATGACGCGGCGCTCATCGGGAGGGCCGTGGTCAGCGAGCAGACCCGGCGGGAGATATTTCGATGTGGGTGAAGATCTGCGGCATCACCCGGTATGAAGACGCCCTGGCAGCATGCGGGTACGGCGCAGACGCCGTGGGCTTCGTGCTCACCCGGAGCAGGAGAAGGGCGGACCCGGATCTGGTGGGCTCGTGGATTCACGATATCCGAGGCGTGGAGAAGGTCGGGGTGTTCACGGATGAAGCCCCCGAATATATCGCAGATATCTCGAAGCGTCTGGGGCTCGATACGGTCCAGCTCCACGCTCCGCTCACACCGGCGCACCGTATGCTGCTCGATGATTTCAGGATCATTGCAGCGTTGAAGGGAGCGGAACCGGGGCCGGAGCCGGCCCTGATTCCCGAGGATTTTCCCTGCCGCGTCCTCCTGGATCCGAGCATGGGCACCGGCAGGTCCGGTGACTGGAGACGCCTCGGCATCCCCTTTATCCTCGCCGGAGGGCTCACCCCGGAAAACGTCGGGCAGGCGATCGCTCAGGCAGGGCCGTTTGGGGTGGACGTGAGCTCCGGGGTGGAAACGGCACCCGGAATCAAAGACAGGGAAAAGATTCGGAAATTCATCCATGAAGCGAAACAGGAGGCGAAAAAATGAAAGGCTATTTCGGAGAGTTCGGCGGCCGGTACGTGCCGGAGACGCTGCTCCCTGCCTTGCAGGAGCTTGAGGACGAGTTTTCAGCCGCGTGGGAAGACCGTGGGTTCCGGGACGAGTTCAGCGGCTGTTTAAGGGACTATGTGGGCAGGCCCAGTCCCCTGACCCATGCGCGCAGGCTCTCTGAGCACCTGGGCATCGAGGTCTGGCTCAAGCGGGAGGATCTGAACCACACCGGCTCCCACAAGATCAACAACGCCATCGGCCAGATCCTCCTGGCACGGCGGATGGGCAAGGAGAGGATCATCGCCGAGACCGGGGCGGGCCAGCACGGGGTCGCCACGGCGACCGCCTGCGCACTGTTCGGACTCACCTGCGCGGTGTACATGGGCACCCGGGACATCGAACGGCAGCACATGAACGTCGAGCGCATGCGGCTCCTGGGCGCGGAGGTGGTCGCGGTGCCCACGGGCACCGCGACCCTGAAGGACGCGACCAGCGAGGCCATCCGCGACTGGGTGACCAATGTGGACACCACCTACTACCTCCTGGGCTCGGCGGTCGGGCCCCACCCCTATCCTACCCTGGTGAGGGAGTTCCAGCGGGTCATCGGCGAGGAGGCCAGAGGACAGATTCTGGAGAAGACCGGCTCGCTTCCCCGTGCCGTGATCGCCTGCGTGGGCGGTGGAAGCAACGCCATCGGCATATTCTCAGGCTTCATGAACGATCAGGTGGAGCTCATCGGGGTCGAGGCCTACGGCGATGCGAACGGCCGTCACGGCGCCAGCATCCGTTTCGGCATCCCGGGTGTCCTGCACGGGTCGCGCTCGCACCTGCTGCAGGACCAAAACGGCCAGGTGCTGGACACCCATTCGGTTGCGGCCGGGCTCGATTACCCAGGCGTGGGGCCGGAGCACAGCTTTCTCTCGGCAACCCGCAGGGCCCGGTACGAGCTGGTGGACGACCGGCAGGCCCTTGAGGCCTTCAGGCTCCTGAACCGCCTGGAAGGGATCGCGCCCGCCCTGGAGAGCGCCCATGCGATCGGCTTTCTCCGGCAGTATGCGCCCGGTCACGAAGGAGCCACGGTGCTGGTGAATCTCTCGGGGCGGGGAGACAAGGACCTGCACACGGTTTTACAGGAGGGTTTATGATAGCGGAAGCGATACGGACGAGTAAAAGAGCGGTCATCCCCTATGTGACCGCGGGTCTGCCCGATCTGGACGCCACGGGAGAGATCATCCGGGCGCTCAGTGATGCCGGCGCGGCGGCAATCGAGATCGGGATCCCCTTTTCCGACCCCATGGCGGACGGCCCGGTGCTCCAGAAGGCCTCCCATCTGGCCCTGCAGGCCGGGTTCACCCTGGACGGTCTCCTGCCCAGGGTGGCGAAGTGGAGTACCGGGGTAAGGGCCCCGCTGATCGTGATGTCGTACATCAACCCCCTCATGCGCCGCGGGATGGGGGAAACGCTCGTCCGGCTCAGGGACAGCGGAATACAGGGCGTCATCATCCCGGACCTGCCCTCCGACGCCTCGGGCATTCACGAGATTTGCCGGAGTATCGGCATCGACCTTATCAGGCTCGTGGCCCCCACCACGCCCGAAGAGCGGCGGCGGGAAGTCGTGTCCCAGTGCAGCGGTTTCGTGTACGCAGTCACGGTCAAGGGGGTGACCGGCGCCCGGTCGAACCTGCCCGCAGAGGTCCGCCGGCAGGTGCAGGACATCAGGTCCCTCACGGATCTGCCCGTATGCACGGGGTTCGGCGTATCCACCGCGACCCAGGTCGAAGATATGCTCTCCTTTGCCGACGGGGTGATCGTGGGCAGCCATCTCATGGGCAGGGTTATGGAATCGAAAACACCGGTGGAGGAATCAAGGAAGGTGCTCCGGATGCTTATGATGTAAATTTTCCCTAGAATATTAAATACATGGACCAACGCCTTTTGCCAGGGGTTGTCTCCTCACGGAATCGGTCAGATGGACCCCTTCGTGCTAAAATTTTTTTACATGAAAATCGCCTTTTCCATAGAGAGAACCGGTGATGAACATCCTCTCTTCAGGAAGCTCGTCGAAGATCGTAGCACCATAACTGTCCGATACCTCAGCCGGTGGATATCCCATGATTACAAGAAGAGAAGGGAAGGTCTGAAAGTGGCTGACCCTGCCGTGGTTATGATCAAAGGTATCGGACGCCTTCTCATCCAGAGCAGTGGTAATCCTTTCATTCATGGGAAAAAGGATGAACGGCACAGATGCCTGACTGCTGGGTGCGTTTTTCCCGACACAATGGGTCGCCGGCATAGTCCGATACTCTTCAATGCTCTGACCGTGGTCAGAAGTGTATATGACCAGGATGTCCTTATCCTGGAGTACAGGAAGCAGCCGTTCGAAAAAGCCGTCGACGGACCAGAGCAAGGCATTATAGTAGCTGTTGAGCACGGATTGCAGGTCGTTATATTCCACCTCGCTGATGGTAGGAGAGAAGTGTTTGTTTTCGTGAGGATAATCATTCTCATAGCAGAAGTGACATCCGTATTTGATCATGTAAATAAAGCTTGATTCCTGGGAATTGATTATTTCATTCACCAGTTCAATCATCTCATAGTCAATGCAGTAATTATCCACCCCGCCATACTCGCTTTTTACACAGCAATAGCTGTCGATGGATTTGATGTCACTGTCTCCCAGATAATCCCTTGGCCTTCCCCAGGAATTGGGGCCATCGAGAAAAAAGGTCTTATATCCTGCTCGTTTAACATATTGAAACAGGCTCGGCTGTTTCAATGTTTCGTATCCTGTATCGGGTAATTGATGGAGGCCGATCCCTGTTACGAGAATAGTATTGGTAGTCGAACTGCAGTTGGTACATGAGCAGGCGACACCGAGACTTCTGGCCTTCTTTGAAACACTCGCCAAAAAGGGTGTTGTATCTACATCATACCCGTTTATACTCAACATATCTCCGCGGATGCTCTCATCAATAATAAAAATGATGTGTTTGGCCAGAGCTTGCCCGGAAGGATCGAAAAAGGGCTCGAGTCTCTCCACCCGGGGAGGAGCGTCGAAGAAAGCAGTATAGGTCAGGATAGGCACCTCATACATAATTGGGAATAGTGAGATACCACCCAGGGTTCTTTCATTGATGGCATACACAGGGAATATCGAAAGAATGGCTGCGAGGGCGAAAGCCGGGCTAAGCTTGGGAAGAAAGGTCTTATGCGCAATCTCGACCGCAAAAACGAAGAAGAATGAGATTATAGCCGGCCAGATACAATGAGGATAAAAAGTCTGCAATGCCTCGCCGGCAAAAAACAGGTTCGATAGGGCGGTCTTGGCATCGTGAAAAGTATACCCATAACCATTGATGTTCTTATAACTGAGAAAGAGACAGATGGATAGAAAGCTTACGAGGTAAGAGAAATGACGCAGCAATGCGCTTCTTGAAGCATAAAGCGATACCAGGCCTGCAACTGCGGCCAGGTAAGTCAGTACATAGAACGAGGTTTTCGGAAGTCCATGATATACATATAACCGGTTGATTAGATGAATAACGTTTCCAACTCCACCATCCATCCAGGCACAGGTGATACCTATGACGAGGAACAGCCCCGACAATTTCGCTGCATCTGCAACTCTCATAAAAAGAACCCCAAATATCGAGCATGGTCATCAAACAGCAATAAGGGATAAATATCATAGGAAATAGTTGTTCACAAGTCTGCTCCCGAATTGTTTGAATGAATTCCTTCTGGAAATTGACAGGTTCCAGCACATTCAAAGAACCTCGGATCTTGTATTTGCCTGGCCCGGTTGATTGGGAAAACATCTGATGATATTTATTGCTTCATATGAAGTTTCTCTGGAACAATTTCCCTGTTTTATTTATCTGGTTTGTGGGCCTGAGCGTGCTCAACAATGCCCTCCATCATATTGATCCACCCCTTCTAAGCGTCCGGACGCTCTCTCTTCTTCCCCTTGCCGCCTCGCTCACTCTTCTGTGGTTTGCCTGCAGGAAGGAGCGGGGCGGGAAAGGAACTGCACGCATGTATTTTCCTTGGGCCGCAGGCATGACAGCCATTTACCTCACACCATTCCTGCACGGGCTATCCCTGCCGCTCGATGCAAAAACTCAGCGGCTGCTGTACGAGCTCAGCGCCCTTTGCCAGTTTGCAATCCTTCTCCTCCACGGGAGGACCTGGCTGTTTCGATGGGATTGGGTGTGGGTATTCGCTGTGACGCTTCTGTTCGGGGTGATCTTGGAGAACGGGGGAATTGTGCTCGGCGTTTTTTCGGAGCCCGGATTTCTTCTGTATGTACCCGGGCTTCCGGCACCCCTGGCAACGGCTCTCGGCTGGGTGAACGTGCTCTACTGCGCCTTTTTTGCAATAGAGAAACTGCTCCCTCCCATGCCGGCCGCAGCCAAGGGTGTGGCGTGCGCCCTGATCGGCCTTTCGCTGGACATCCCCTTTGACCCGGTGGCCACCCGGCTCGGGTGGTGGGCATGGGACCCGTCGCTGAGCATGAAGCTCTGGGATGTCCCGGCGGTCAACTTCATCGCCTGGTTCTGGGCGCTCTTCCCCTATGGGGCGGTGTACTATTGGGTGAAGCAAAGGGTAGACTGCGGGGAGGGAAAAAAGGTGCTTTTGCTGGTGGGAAGCTTTCCGGCGATCCTGATGGCTGAGTTTCTGGGAGTTGTGGCCAGTCTGTCCCTCGCGGGAGACAGGGAAAGTCTTTTGATTTTCGAGAGGTTCTTCAGCTCTCTCGGTCTGATGTGAGGTTCCGGTAGAGATCCTCGTATCTTCTGATCATGGCCTGAAGGCTGTAGTGATCCATGATGCGCTTCCTGGCCCGCTCACCCATGGTTTTCCGGAAATCGGCGTCTGCATCCAGCAGCCTCTCCCATGCGGCGCACAAGGCCTCAGGATCCCTCTTCGGGACTACGAGCCCCGTATCCCCCACCAGGAGAGCCGAGTCTCCCGCATCGGTGACCACGCAGGGGATGCCCGTTGCCATGGCCTCGCCGATCGCATTGGGCAGGCCTTCGCTGATCGAAGATGATGAAGCGATGTCCAGTGCGTTGAGGACCCGGGGAATGTCATCCCTGTGTCCCATGAGATGGATATTCCGGATTTTTTTCAAGACGCCCAGGTGGGGTGAAATTTCCGGGCTGCCTTCGGTCACTCCTCTTCCTGCGAGAATGAAGTGGACGGCTGAATTTTTCTGTGAAAGCAGCGACGCTGCGCGGAAAAAGGTCGCATGATCCTTCATGGGATCGTACCGGTTCACGAGCCCGACGACAGGGGCATCTTCAGGAATCCCGAGCCGGGCCCGGATATACTGCCCGGATGATGCATCCGGTCGATACATGGCGGTATCAAACCCGTTTGCGATGACATCCCACTTCCTGGGAGAGTATCCCAGAGAGGCATGGAAATCCCTTCCTGCCAGCGAGTTGACGACAACGGCGTCGGGAATGGAGGAAAACACGGCGCCTGCCCTCACAGTCCAGCGATATACCCTGCCGTATCCGGCGAGGTCCATGTCGGTGCAGCGGATATTCCAGACAAGGCGCCTTCCGCGTGAAACCGCAAGACCCAGGAGGTTGGCGTGATACATCCAGCATTGGATGATATCCGGCTGAAAGCGCCTGATGATTCCTGCGAGCTTCATCACTCCGCGGGGGTCGGGCACACCCTTTTTCATGGAGAGCGCCTGGACGTGCATTCCCAGATCCCTGATTTTATCACCGAGGGGACCGATGGTTGTCAGAGACACCACATGGTTGTCGAATTCCCTGGAAATGGACCGCACGAGCCTCAGGAGATTCATCTCTGCCCCGCCCACCTCCAGGGTTGATATGACGTGGAGTATCCTGAGCTTTGTTTGTGCTGTTTTCATTGGCAGTTACATGCCGTAGCGCTGTCTCCACATCATGAACACGAGCAGAAGCCAGATCCGGTCTACGGCAATTGACCCTCTCCCCCGTTCAAATTCCGAGACAGTGTTCGCGACCAGGTCCGGATCCAGATACGTCTGTTCACGCAGGGCATCGCGGTTCAGGTACCCATGAATCATATCCATGAGGTCATCATGCAACCAGGTGTAGATGGGCACGGCAAAGCCTTGTTTCGGCCTCATGAACAGGTCCTCAGGGAGATATCTCCTCAGGAGCTGCTTGAGAATATATTTGGTTTCGCCGTCACGGTATTTCATGTGGAGAGGGAGGGCTCGCGCGAACTCCACGATCCGATGGTCCAGGAAGGGGTCTCTGCCCTCCAGGCCGTTGTACATTGTCGCCCGATCCACCTTGGTGAGGATGTCTTCCGGCAGGTAGTGCTGCAGGTCCCAAGTCATCATTGCATCGAGAAGGCTGTTGCCTGAGATATCAAGGGGTGATCTCGAATCCCGGTAAGCGCCGGTCAGCTTATCTATCTCTTGAGGCAGCCAGTAACCCACGGCATACGGGTATGCACTTGATGCACTTCCGTTCCAATGAGAGAGGACTGCCTGGAACTTTCTCATTCGATCCTTGATTGCAGGAAGCCTCAGCCTCGGATATGCTCGGGCCAGGGATGCTACCCTGTCGCTCCCCAGAAGGCCCATCAGTCTGCCGGCGGTCCTGGGCAGCATCGAGGGGAATGGCGCGATTAATCTGTCCAGGGTGTCCATGACCCAGTAACGGTGATAGCCGCAGAACAGCTCATCTCCACCGTCTGCGGAAAGGCTTGCCTTGACATGTTTCCGGGTGATCCTGGATACGATGGTGGTGGGGATCCCGGATATGTCTCCGAAGGGCTCGTCGTAAATCTCGGGCCACAGGGGGAGGATTTCCTTCGCGTGGTCGGGAGTGACGGTCTCCTCGGTATGATCTGTGTCGAGATGCTCGGCGATTCGTCTCGCCCACACCGACTCGTCGTAATGTTTCTCCTGAAAACCGATAGTGAATGTCCGGATGGACTGGTGGGTGTTCTTTGCCAGGACCGCTGTCACCAGGGATGAGTCGATGCCCCCGGAGAGGAAAATGCCCACAGGCACATCGGCAACGAGCCTTTTGGAGAAGGCGTCGGTCATGATCCCCTCGAGCCGGTCCAGGTATGCATTCTCCGATGTTGCAGCTCCGGTGCCGTCTTCCTCGAGATCCCATGACCAGTAGCGTTGCTTTTCGATGCCGTGATTTGGAGTCACTTTCAGCCAGCTGCCCGGCTCGAGCTTCCAGATATTGCGGTAGATGGAGCGCGGAGCAGAGATGTACCCATAGTGAAAAAACTCCCCCAGCGCTTCGGTATCCACCTGCAGTTCGCCGGCAAAGCCTGCGTGAAGGGCCTTGAGCTCTGAAGCGAAGGCGAATGTGCCATTATGGCGGTAATAATACAAGGGCTTGACTCCCAGGCGGTCGCGGAAGAGATGGAGACACTTCTCGGCGGAATCCCAGACAGCGAAGGCAAACATGCCGATGAATCGGTCGACGCACGATGCCCCCCACACGGCAAAGGCATTGACCACAACCTCCGTATCCGATGTCCCTCGAAATATGATACCCTGCGCTTCAAGCTCCTGTCTCAACTCCCGGTAATTGTACACCTCGCCGTTATAGCAGATGGTAAACCTGCCTTCCCGGATCGTCATGGGTTGGCGGCCGGTGGATGTGAGATCGATGACCGAGAGACGCCGGTGGCCGAGAGCCAGACCTGCATCCCGGTCCTCGAACAGTCCCGCATCATCGGGCCCCCCGCGGGAGAGGGTATCCCTCATCAAGACGCAGGTGTCGCGGAGCGACTCGGATTCCTTTTCACTCCAGATACCGGCTATTCTGCACATAAAAAAGATCGAACTCCTTACCGAAAACGCAGGTTGTATGATTCCAGGTAAAGGGGTCAGTCCCCCGACTCTTGCAGCGTGCGATCAGGGAAGCCGAATACGACCCCATCCGGAATATTCCCGAGCAGCTCGTTCACCTTGTTCCAGTGATGCAGCCCGCTTTGGGGTGTGGATTCTCCTTCGGAGGTATCCGGGTTGGGCAGGATTTCTCCCAGGATGCCTGCGAGCAGTACCGGACTGGGGGATTGAAGGTGCTTTTGTTCAAGCATCGAGAGGAGCCTTGGGTCCACTTTGTTACCCCGTTTTTTTTTCTCGATCTGGTTTTTCCTGAAGAGCTCGCGGGCTGTGTACGTCGGATGATGTAACCCGAGCGGTCTGCGGGACAGCGTGTATGCTTCAAGAGCAACCGATGGGTCTCGTTTTTGCGTCTGCCGGCAGAAGTCCACATCACAGCCCAGAGTATCCCGGAAATGCAGGTCCAGTTTTCTCACGATGTGCATGTTGAGCAGCTTGATGTAGCCCACCTTTCCAAAGACGGGATCCAAAAGCGGCGCGACAGCATAGAGTGTATCGCTCGTCATCAGCCGCAAGAGATGCTCGTTGCAGTGAGGATAGAGAATCATGTCGGCATCCACCCACAGAAGAAGGTCTGCGTCTCGTGCCAGATCGAGTGCACGATTCGATGCGGCGCTGATGGGCTCTACATCCCTGATCAGTTCCAGCCTTGAAACAGAATTTGTCTGGCTGCGAATGCTCGCAAGGCATTGTTTCTCAGTTCTTTCACCAGTGGAAAAGACACAGGCAACGACCGATTTCGACTCCTGATTCCTCTTTCTGAGATGACCAAGAGATGACCGCACGCTGCCACGGAATCCTGTCAGGAATTTTGAAATGAGCGATAGTACGGACGCTGTCATCTTTTTAGGTAACCGGCCCTTGTCAATATCCCACATGTCGGCTCAGACTTGCGCGCAAGGGGGCAAGAGCTTTTCTCATTCTTCCGCTCAACGTTCTTCCCATAACAATATACGACAGAATAGCCAGTTCTCGGGCGGGATTGTGGCAGAGAGGTCCGATCATCATGGCTTTCATGATGCACCGCAAGGCCTGAATGCGGTTGCCGTCCATTCGTGCGAGATCTGCTTCTTTCCTGTAGCTCGACCGGTAAGCGGCCTGCTTCAGGGATTGGATCCCTGCATCCGGCCGGTACCTGGTGAAAAGACTGTCGAATACCTGTCGATGCTCCTTACAGATTCCGGCTGCACCGGTGTTTGTCTTCGTCCTGGGCCATTCCCTGTTGATGGCCAGGGTGGTATCGATCATCGCGATACGATCCGGGGGGTAATAGAGACCGGCACGGATCCAGTACTCCCAGTCCAGGATATAGTGGAGGTCCTGCCGCAGCGGCCCTGCCTCCTCGAAGACCTTCTTTTTCATGAACACTGCCGGTTGGATGGGCCCGCCCCCGCAGGTCTCGATCATTCTCCTTGGGTCGAGCTCCGGGGGTTTGTGGAGAAGCTGCCTTGAAAGGGTGATGTCATATGATGCGCCGCTTCCGATTACCATCACGGCATCGGGGTTGTTCTCAAACGCATTGGCCACGCACGAGAAGGCGCCGGGGCAGTAGACGTCGTCCGCGTTGATCCATGCGACGATATCGCCGGTGGCCATGCTCCAGCCCTTGTTGATGGCGTGCGACTGGCCCTCATCGGGTTCGCTGACCCAGTAGCTGAGCCTGTCCGTGTATTTTCTGATGACGTCCAGACTGCTGTCGGTGCTGCCCCCGTCTATGATGATGTATTCGAGATCGGGATACTCCTGGTCAAGGACGGAAAGGATGGTGCTTTCCAGGAATTGTCCCTGGTTGAATGACGGGGTGACGATGCTTATTTTCATGGCCGGTTGGGTGTCATTGCGCGAGAACGGATGGACTGGAGGGTGCCCGAAGCGTCGATAACGATCATTCTGTCATGCATGATCCGGTGCATTCCAGGTTGTATGAATCCGGCATGCCAACCCGGCGGCTGAGCCGGTCTTCAGTGATTGATGCCGGTCCAGCGCTCGATGCTGTCATCGTGGACGGTAAGGCCTTGATCCGGGATAGCTCCTGCCAGGCGCCGAAAGTGTGGCATCTCCCATGTATTCCAGGTTCGAAGGGGGGAACCATGATCCTGATCCGCATACGGTTGCTGTTCGTCATACGTGTTTGAGCGCCTTTTCGAACTCTCTCAAGGAGAGCCAGGCCTTCCAGTTGTACCAGGTCCAGAGAATTCCGAGAACAATCCCGGCCCACCCGTCCCGGTAGCCCGCTTTCCTCAGCAGGTGGTTGAAAGATTCGAACGAGGTGTAAAACAGGCACTTCGTCCACGAGAACCGTGTTCCCTGCCGGAAGCGGCTCTCGCCTTCAAAGGCAAGGTAGCGCCTGTGCTTTTCAAAGAACTGGGACCAGCTGTCGATCCAGTAGTGCCTGATCATGTCCGTTTCGTTCTCAGGAGAGATCCGAACGGATTTCCATCCCGGCTTGGTGCGGGTGTCCGAGTGCACAGACGGCTGGAATTCGACTCGTGACCTGTGAACGACTGCGGGATACCACTTGTCCCTGCCCCAGACTCCATGGTGAAGGGCTTTGCCCAGGAAGCAGTTCCGGTATGGGAGCTGAATCAGCCCCAGGGCGCCATCGGAGGCGATTTCCAAACGTATCCGCTCTTCCAGGTGGGCGGGGAAGATCATGTCCGGATCCATGAAGATGATCCATTCATTGCAGGCCTCACTGGAGGCTTCTTCCTTGACCAGCTCGACCATCGGGACCCAGTCGCGAGGGATCACCCGGGCTCCGTGTTCCCGGGCGATGGCGGCGGAGTCGTCTGTCGAGCCCAGATCGATCACCAGCCTCTCCCTGCAGAAGCTCAGTGATCCGAGGCACTCCTCCAGGTGTTTTTCGTCGTTATACGTGACCACAACGGCCGAAAAATCGAGATCATTCATATGGTCGAGTTCTCTTTTTCATCGCGCGTCCTATCCGGGAGAGCAGCGGCTCACTGCTGTACGGAACAAACTGTTCGATCCGGGATAGCAGCGGGTATCTCCGACAGCGGTCCCGGATTGCCAGCACCGTTATCTGGCGCCTGAGCCATGACCGGTAGCCAAGCAGGATCTTTTGTTCATGGGAGTCTGCATGACTGAGATTTTCATCCAGAACCCGCAGCTCTTCCCTCCAGAAGTGCAGTTTCCCCTGTGAGGTCTTTGATTGCTCGTTCGTGCGATAATAGGCCAGCGGCTCATCGATGCACAGCGGGCGGATGCCGGATCGTGCGATACGGACATAGAGCTCGTGGTCCATGGCGTAGTGATAGGTTTCATCGAGCGGCCCTGCCAGCTCGATCGCTTTTCTGGACCAGAACGACGAGGGCTGGGGCAGGGCGGTGCCGGATTTCTTCGAGCAGGCGAAATCGACCCAGGAACCGGTTTTCCGGTATCGCCATTCACCGGTATTGCACTGCGGCAGGAACCGCCAGATCTCCCGGAGATTTTCATCAGCGACGATGGTTGCGCCCACGATCCATTGGGCCTCCGGGTTCCCATGCGCGACCTCTGCTATCTTCCATAGAGTGTGGTCGAGGTATGCATCGTCTGCATTCAGCCACGCAATCCATTCTCCGGATGCCTTCTCGATGCCCTTGTTTATCGCGTGGCTCTGCCCCCGGTCAGGCTCGCTTACCCAGTAAGCGAGCTCGGACTGGTATTTTTCTATTATCTCAAGGCTTATGTCCGTGCTGCCTCCGTCGATGATCATGTACTCCAATGCGGGATAGTTCTGTTCGAGTACCGACAGGAGGGCTTCCTCAAGGAAATGGCCCTGATTATAAGAGGGAGTGATGATCGTTATCGTTGGATAATCCATGGGTGTGGCAGGTCGTCGTTCTGGGAAGGAGGGTTCGGGCCTTATTCCGGTCAGGCCTTCCTTCGGAGCTTGCCGTGAGATGGTCTTAACGAGCTCCAGTCGTCTATGACCTCGCTGAACCATTCGATGAAGCCTGCCGCTTGATTGGCGAACGTATACTTCTGTGCCGATTCATGGGCGCTGGCGCCCATACTGGCCCTCATGGCAGGATCTTCAAGCAATTGGGAAATCATGTGCGCCATGGCGGATGAATCTCCGGGTGCGGTCAGAAACCCGTTCAACCCATGGGTAACCTGCTCCGGGATTCCGCCGGTCTTCGTCGCTATCACCGGAATACCGCATGCCATGGCCTCGGTTATGCTTTTCCCGAAGGTCTCATCATGGGCGGCGTGCAGATAGATATCCGCGGCCCGGTAGTAACAGGCAAGCTGCTGCTGGTTCCTGATAAAGCCGGGGAAACGGATGGATCCGCCATGCTCCCGATGTTCGGCTCCGCCCCTTCCCAGGCAGATGAACACCTGCTCTATGCCACGGCTGTTCTGCAAAGTCTGCCGGGCTGCCTCAAGCATGGTTTCGAAGTCCTTGAACTCGGAATGGGCGGTAAAAATTATGATCTGCGCCTCTGTCGGCAGGTTCAGCCTTTTCCTTGCCTCCCCGCGGCTCCCTGGCTTGAATACATTCATGTCGATAGCGTTGGGGATGACGCTGCACATGCGCCCGCTCAGCATGGATTCATGAGCCCGGTCAATCTGCCACTGTGAAGGTGCGGCCAGATAAAGCAGGCTGCGATCATAGACTCGCTTCTTGCGTTTCCAGTTGAAGGCGGTGGTGTCCCGTCTGATAGATGGGTATATCGACAGGTCCGGGCAGTGCCCGCACCCTGATTTCCATCGCGTGCAGCCCTTCGGATGAGCACAGTGTCCGGTCAGGAGCCAGCAATCTCTCAGGATCAGCACGCAGGGCACCTTCCTGCTGAGATTCCTCAGGGTCCTGAGATCGAAGTATTTTCCGTGCAGGTTGTGGAAGACGAGCACGTCCGGATTGAAAGGCACCGCGTCGAGGAGCCGGCGGGAGCCGGGATGATGGAATTCTTCCAGCCCCAGCAATCGCTCCAGTCTGTTGGGGATCGCAGAGAATCTGTCGAACCCTCTGACCATTGCCGGGTAAAGGCCGTGCATTGCTTTCCGCACAGGATTGACACCGTGTCGCGGAATTTCCAGGATGTCCTCGCCCGAGCCTGTCTTCCTGCCGACAAGAAGCACGGATGCGTGTCCCAGCTTGCGGAAGGCGTTGCTCAGGTTCACCGCGGAAGACTCTGCCCCGCCTCCGACATCGGTCGTGTTGACACACGCGATATTCATTGGACGACCCCTCGCCGGATCATCTCTCCAGCTCTTCGAACAGCTCCTCATATACTCCGATGATGTGTTCAGGTGAAAATTCCTGTAAAACCAGACCCTTCACCATTTCCGACATTGAGGCACGCACCATGGGTTTCTCAAGACAGTGAAGAGATCTCTCGACCAGCGCCTCCACATCGAGAGCGGGGACGAGGAACCCGGTCTCCCCGTCCCGTACCAGATCGCGGTTCCCCCCTGCATCGAAACACACCAGGGGAATGCTGCAGAATGCCGCCTCGAGCAGGGCCATGCCGAAGCTCTCCATCAGGGTGGGACTGACGCATAGATCGCATCCCTTCACGGTCGCGATGGTCTCTGCATACGGCATGTGCCCGGGAGCGTATACTCGGGCGTTTTTGGGGAGACGGTCGATGAGGTGCCGCAACTCGTCATCAAGGTGTCCCGAAAGATAGAATCCGAGCTCACTGTTGTGGGCCGCTGCGATTCTCCTGACGATCTCGGGCACAAAGGCCCTCCCCTTGATGCGACTGCCTGCAGAGGGAAGATAAATCACAGGTGCTTCCCGGGAAAGGCCCAGTTCTTCCCTCAGGCTTGAGGAAGAGGGTACTGATGAGATAAATTCTGCATCGACCACATTGGGAATGACCGTGGTCTTGCCGGTGAACCGGTATGTTCCGGCGAAAGCCTTTTTCATATATGAAGACGGGCATACAACCGCGTGAGCGTTCCCCAGCCCCAGTGATTCGATCTCGACCGCAAGCCGGGCATCACTCTCCGACAATTCCCCGATCAGAGGGTTGCCGACAAAACGAAGTGGATTGTGGTGCGAGAGGAATATAATTTTCGACCCCGGTATGACCGGCCAGAACGCCGAGGGTGCGCCCCGATCGGGCACGATAATGATATCGGGCCTGAAGGCCCTGATGCTGGGGATGAGCAACAGTCCGCCCAGTGCGCCCGTGAGGTCGTAGGCACATTGATACAGATAGCCCTGCTCTCCTCTGAGCCTGAGGAAAAGATTGGATGTTCGGGTGATGAGCTGTCTGATAAGGGCAGGAATACCACTCCGAACAACTTCTTCGGTCGGACGATGAAACGGTCTGTCCATAAAGGTAAAAGACCTGACTTTGTGCCCTTGTCTGCGCAATGCCCCCGCCAGGTTGAAATGTGCGGAGGTAATGCCCCCATCGCCCAACGGCGGGTAAGAAGAAGACAGGACAGCTATTCTTTTCAAAGTTTTCACCCGCTCACACCCTCATGAGACTTTTCAGTCCGAACTTGAGTTTTGCCAGCGACTTCAGTGAGGTGTGCTTCTGCAAGGGAGACTTCATGAATTGAATAAATGTCCAGAACCCGAGATTTCTTGCATTATAGCATATGTCGAACCACCGATCGGCGAGCATTCGATCAAAGGCCTCTTCAGGATAACTCCGGACCTGCAGATTGGCATAGTACAACTTGTGAAGCCAAGAACGGGACTTTTCTACGAAGCACCATGTGGACACATAGGAGAAGCGGGCGAGGCTGCTGTGAAGTGATAGTTCCTCATCTGTGGGATTGATGCCCAGATCTCTGATCTGATTCAGCCTGACTTTCTCGGTGGATACTGTTTTTCTGCCGGCGTTCTTCTGCGTTTCCTGGCCGGGATGCAAGCGGTAATAATACAGCACTTCAGGAATATTATAAAATTCGGTAACTTTCGAGCACCTTACCCACAGCTCATAATCCTCTGCGCACGGATAATCGTTTGAATATGCAAGCTTGTTCTGCAAGATGATATCTCGCCGTGCCATGATTGAAGCATGGGCAATGGATGAGGAGAAGAGCAGGGATGACTTGATGGATGCCGAATCAGTCGGATACCGTATCGCTTCTTCCTTACCGTCTTCAAAGAGCTGTATCCATGTGCCGCAGATGCCGGTTCCTGGATGTGCATCCAGAAAATCGACTTGTTTATCGAGCCGTTCGGGATGGCTTATATCGTCCACGTCCATTCGGGCTATGTACTCATATCTGGATTCTTTCAGCCCCCTGTTCAGGGTGAGCGGTAGCCCCAGGTTTTTGCTATTCGTAAGGACTCGTATCCGAGGATCGGAAAATGATCGAATGATCGAATCGGTTTCGTCAGTGGAACAATCATTTATAATGATAAGCTCGAAGTTGGAAAAGGATTGCTTCAGGATGCTCTCGATAGCTTTACGCACATAACGGCTGCCGTTAAACACGGCCATGATTACAGAGACTCTACTTGCATTTGAATGCATCAAAGAATCAAGACCTCATATCGGGGGCCTGGAGGCTCATACGTGGGAAATGAAAAAACCGGTCAATTCCTCAGGTGTGGCCTGCTCGGGGATCTTTATCTGCAGGCAGGGTCTTCCCGTTATGGAGGATACCATAATATCAAAGACCCTCTGAAAATATTGGTGCAGCTCAAAGAGTCCAAGCGCCGACATGGTAAAAAACATTCTCATACCATCAACCCACTCATGGTGGATGATGGAATTCATCCGCTGGGCCATGACGATTGCATCCACCTGCTCAATGGAAAAATCCCGGTAGCCACCCCGTACGAGGAAAACGGTCTTGTCGATCGTACCTGACTCGGCAACGGCATCATATCCGAACAGTTCCTTTACAGGAGCAGTTGCAAGGTATGGCGGTGGGGGCGGATCTTGCAGCGAAAAGCCGAGCGAGCTTGGTACCTTCTCTGCAAGGTTGAACCGATTAATAATACTTCGAGTCAGGCCCATGAATGGAGCGTTCATACGTATAAATCTGATGAACGTCTTCTTCCAGGAATCTGAACCCCGGGACCTTTGATCGACAGATGCTGCATTATTGGCAAAGAATTCCGGGAAGATTGTTCTGTGATACTCTTTCAGGACGAACGAGCGTGGAAAAGAAAGGCAGGTACCGTTTCGGGAAAGAAGTATGATGTCGTCTCCGAGGATCTTGCATCCGTGGTGGTTCACTGCTTCTCCGAGTATTGCCGTTTTTCCGACCCCTCCTGCTCCCGGAATGAGAATGATCTTGTTATTGCGTGCTATTGCGGCGGCATGGACTAAGGTAATGCCATGGCCGATGAGAAGCAGTTGTAGGAAAAGGTGGAAGATGAAATTCCCCTGTGAGGCGTAAATGGTGAACCCGACATCATTCTTATGAATGAGAACCCGGCTAGCCGGATCATGGAATATGCCCGGTGGATAGTGACGGTAAAGGTGAAAGTTCTGGTGAGGCATGTTGAATAAATCCACACACTCACCAAAAGATTCGTAAGGTTTTATAACAAGGGTTGACCCGGACGCGGGCTGTTGGATTGTCGTTCTGAAATAACCGATCTGGAAATTGATCGAGTCCTGGAGCTGTCTCGATACTCTGCTGTCGACAAGAACCGTTACCAGATTGTGGATGTTAAAGGAGATCCAGTTCATTCAGCTATACCCGCAAGATTTTCCGGTCTGGTGATACCTAACCACTGCAGTATTACAGCAACCCGATGGCGATACATATGCCGTGATAGAACAGCGGCCATTCCTTTCTTCTGGTATGTTGCATGAATGGTATCATTTTCGAGCAGCGCACACACCATGTCATGGAACTCCTGCACATTAGAGGGCATCATGAGCTCATCGTCGTTGAAGAGATCCCTATATGCAGGTACAGCATCCACTACAGACACTCCTCCGCTTCCGAGGATTTTGAATACGCGCTCATTGATATTTCCATGAAGCAGGGCCACGGTGGGCTCGTTTATTGTCGGGCTGACTCGTGCCTGCCGATAGAGATAAGGCTCCAGTTCTTTCTCCAGTAGTCCTCGATAACCGCTGTAAGGCCATTTACTATACCCATAGATAGTCAGTCTATCTTCGAAATTACGCAGGTAGAGGTCAATCTGGCGGCCCTTGGACTCCCAGTAGCCCCCGACAAAGGCCATCTCCACTTGTTCGAATTGGGGATGACGGGCTGATGAAACGAGGTAGGTTGCGCTGTCGCATGCTAGTGGAAGTGAACATACCTTGGCGCCATGTTTTTCCCAGCCCTCGTAAAAGTGAAGGCCTCTTTGAGTTGTTGCCGAAAAGACAAACGAGGGTTCCGAGTCGAGTATTTTTTTCTGAAGTGCAGAAGAAAACGAAAACCTCTGTGGATCCATGTTGTTTTCAACGAAAAAGTTTTCCTGACCCTGAAACCATCTGTCCACCCAAACAAAGTGGGGAACCAACTTCAAGAGGTTGATAGATGGCTGTGAAATAAAATCAAAATCATTCCCTTTGATCAGACAGAAGGGCCGTTTTAGTTCGGAAAGGACACGGGAAAGATCTTTGACATCAGTGATGACATAAGGAATCCCCACTTCTTCAAAAGCATTACAATACCCAGTGATGATACAGTTCCATGCCTTCGGGACGGTCTGATCATAATCAGGCCCGACTGCTGCCACAAAGGTGGCCTTAGCGTTTTCCGGATTCAATTTTCCTATCGGGTTTATGATTTTTGCCCGGGGATCCGGCAGCAGGTCTCTCTTTGCAGATAACTTCCGGAAGAAGTTGGAGATGCGGTGATATAATTTTTGAGAAGAGGTCAAGGAATGCATACGATTAGCTGAGTACCGGAGAAGTGGTGTTGCTTTATGGCAGGTCATCGACATTCCATTGCGCGCGTGCGTAGATGACCCCTGCATGTCTTGAAAGTTGACGGGAACAGGTAGAATAATCCGGGGTGATATCGAAAGAGATCGTATCGATAACGTGAAGGTGTTCAAAATGATCACCGATCCCTTCACTCAGGGCTATTTTCATGATGTATGTCCCCGGATAGAGATTCGGAGGCGGGATCCGGGTACATACCCTGTGCATTCCTGTAGCTGCGGGAAGTGATTGTGGAGAGTCGCCAATCGGAAAATGATACAGGGGCGAGTTGTTCTGTTCCTTGATCTGGATACTTAGTGAGAGGCTGATCCTGCTCTTGATAAAGATCGTTGATTCGACGACGATGCATTCGGACATTAAAAAAGAGTCTTTTGTCCGGCCGTCGATGTCTTTCAGCTCCACTGACTGAACCCATGCAGAAGTATCGGGTTTGTCGAGACAATGATACGATGATCCTGCTGATTGCATACCTGTTCCGAGATATGCATGTATTACAGCCTCAGGAAGCCCATCCTGGGCAATGCTGCCATCAGAAATATGGATTACGCGTGAACAGAGCTGACTTATGGCAGCCATGTTGTGACTGACGAAAAGCACAGTGCGTCCTCTGTGAGATAGGGTGTTCATTTTTCCAAGGCATTTTTTCTGAAATTCTGCATCTCCAACGGCCAGAACCTCGTCAATGAGCAGGATCTCCGGCTCAAGATGCGCGGCCACGGCAAAGGCCAGCCGGACATACATGCCGCTCGAGTATCGTTTAACAGGCGTGTCAAGGAACTTCTCGATCTCGGAAAAGGCCACGATCTCGTCGAACTTGCGGTCGATCTCGGCCTTTCTCATGCCCAGGATGGTGCCGTTCAGGTAGATGTTCTCGCGGCCGGTCAGCTCGGGATGGAACCCGGTGCCCACCTCCAGCAGGCTCGATACCCTGCCGTAGAGCCTCACCTCGCCCGAGGTCGGCTCGGTGATACGGGAAAGAATTTTCAGCAGCGTGCTCTTGCCCGCACCGTTTCTGCCGATGATGCCCACGACCTCGCCCGGCTGCACCGTGAACGATACGTCTTTCAGAGCCCAGATGGTATCCCCGGTTGGCGACCCTGCAGCGGGGAGGCTGTCGTCTGCACCGCGTGACTCCCTGTCGTCGAAGCGGGTAAGCCGCCTCAGCCGCCTGAGGTTTCTCACCGGTGCCGCAAGGGTGTCGACAACGGTCTCTCGGAAGGTTCTGCCCTTGAGCTCGCGCATGCCGATGCGGTATTTCTTCGAGAGGTTTTCTACCGTGATGATCGGTTCAGCCATGGTTTATCTTTTGCCTTCGGGCTCCTGAATGGAAATCGAATCAGATGATGTCCGCAAAGTAGCGCTCCACCTGTTTGAAGTAGATGACACCGCAGAGGAAGACGACCACGGCGATCACCGTGGACATGGCCAGCATGGTCCACGGAAAGGCGATGGTCCCCAACAGCGCCGACCTGAACCCCTCGATGATGCCGGTCATGGGGTTCAGTGCATAGATGAGCCGGAACCGTTCCGGCACCATGGATGCGGGGTAGACGATGGGGGTGGCGAACATCCAGAACTGGACGAGAAACGGAATGGTGTACCTGACGTCGCGGTACTTTGCGTTGAGCGCAGCGAGCACCAGTCCAACACCGGCGGCGGTCAGCATCATCAGGAGGATGAGCAGGGGGAGCGTCAACGCCATGAGAGACGGATGGATGCCGAAGTAAAGCATCATGGCAATCAGAACCAAAAACGCGATCGCGAAATCCAGCAACCCTGCCAAGACGGGGGTCAGCGGGATGATGATTCGGGGAAAATACACTTTGGAGATGAGGCTTCCCGAGCCCACGATGCTGTTACCCGAGGTGTTGATCGCGGTGGCGAAATATGTCCAGGCAACCATGGCAGTGTAGTTGAAAATGGGGTACGGGATCCCGTCCGAGGGGATCTGCGCCAGCTTCCCGAAAAAGAGCGTAAAGACCACCATCATGAAAAAGGGCTGGATAATGGCCCAGAGCCCGCCCAGAACGGTCTGCTTGTACTTCACCTTGATATCCCTGATTACCAGGAAGGCCAGCAGGTCGCGGTAGTGTAACAGTTCTCTTAAGTTCAGGAGCTGAAAACCTGATTTCTTCCTGATCCGTATCAAGGGGATCGCCTGTCGAGCCGGAGCTCCACTCTTGGACGATTCGTCTGGACTGATCACAGCTCCGCCACCCCGGGTGATATCGGGAAGCTAGAAGATAATGTCTTTTTGTACTCCATTTTTATCAAGTTGATTGCCGTATTCATCGCCCCCACGCACACAAAGCTTTAGAGCCTCATTTGCTGGAACTCCCGGCGAGTCGATTATAGTAGTTCATGAACCGCTTGGCAACCGAGTTCCATCGGAGTATGTCTTTGAAATATTGCCTTTTTTTTTCCAGAACCTGGGGGGGGATGCCCTTCTGCAGGGCGGTGAGAAGTTTCTGTGAGAGATCTTGCTCGTTTCCAGGTTCGAACAGGTACCCATCCCTGTCATGTGTGACCAGCGACCGGTTCGGATCAATGTCGCTCACCACCGGGATAAGTCCCGCTGCCATTGCCTCCATAAGGGCGATGGAAGTCCCATCGGCGATGGCTGTAGAAACATAGATCGATGCGTGTTCCATGATACCCGGGATAGATTCGTGGCTTAATGGTCCCCTGAAATCCACGTGAGCTTCCACCCCCATGGTGCGGGCCATTTTTTCGAGTGCCTCTGCATGTGATCCTGTCCCGGCAATGATAAAGCGAGCCTCGGGCAACTGTTCGAGCACAAGAGGCACCGCCCGGATAAGGGTTTCCACGTCATAAATTTTTTCAAGGCTCCTGGTGTGGAGGACGGTCAGGCTGGAGCGGTCAGGGGCTATCTTGAAAAAGGAATCGTTCACCCCCGAGGTGATGACCTCGGCCGAGCTGAGACAGGGGCGGGCCCTCATTGCCTCGGAGACAACCGTAACGCGATCCGACAGCTTCACCGCCATGTGGAAAAGAAAGCGCAAGGCTCCCCGGTCGCTCACCCGTATATCCATGCCCCGAGCTGTGTTAATCACGGGAGTCCGGGCAAGGAATCCAGCCAGGGCTGCAATCAGTCCGGTCGGCACGATCCAGTTGCCGTGGATGACATCCGGCTTTTCCTTCATGATGAGACGGAGGGCCGTAAACAGACCGGATAACATGTAGATGCACATGGCACATACCGGAACAGACTCTATCTGATTGAGGGGCCTGTTCCCGCTGGGAAACCGGAAGCGATGTACCCGGATGCCCTGCTCCTCCTCGAAGAGCGGACTCTGCGAAAAGATCCTCGGGGTGAGAACGACCACCTCCACACCCTTGTTCACCAACTCCCTGCAGAGCCTGCGGATGAATATCCCCCGGTTGGATCCCTCGTAATCAGGGTACGACGTCGTGATCATGAGGACCTTCATGCGCTCATTCCTACACCAGAGTTTTTGTTGTTGGCAACCGATTGCTACTGGATCGACATTCCGGAGAGTTTCCTTGACCAGGGGGAAAGGGCTCTTCGCGGGTCGGTATGACCGGAATGACCTTTCACCTGGCAAAACGGGTCCTTTTACGAAGATTTCCTCTATGGAGTTGGATATAACCTTGCATTGTGCGGGTGCGGGGAATTGGTGACAGAAAGGTGTTCCTCCGAAAGGCGATCTTAAAAAAGTCCGATCTACCACGGAAGGAAATGAAACAGACCTTCTCTTCTTGCCGGTTAATCTTTTTCGATCAAACGGGGCATATTTCGTTCTACCATTGTATAAATGAGTAATGAAACAACTGCAGGAAGGGTTTCCTATGACTTGGTTATATAATACCATTAATAATTACATGGGAATGCCAACGAAATGCAATCGGGGCCAGCATGATAATGTTGTAATACAACCATACACAACCCTTGACAGATACGGAAGAAACACAGTATCAATGGAAGAGGGAATTTGCTAAGGTTGAAGTGGAGGGTTTTCCAGAAGACGTCTTTCCTGTGTCGGGTTTTTTCATCGTCCGGGAAGGATGCGTTTTGCGCCGCAACAGCCAGGGAACAGCAGCATGAAGAATATGCAAACCCTTAATCATTGACAGGGGGAGACGGTTCGCGATGTCTGCGCTTCTCGAAGGGATCAGGATTCTCGATTTCACCTATCTGCTGCCCGGGCCCTTCGCCACCATGATGCTCTCCGACATGGGGGCCGAGGTGCTGCGGGTGGAGTCGCCCAGCCGCATGGACATGGCCCGGCTCGCACCCCCCTTTGTCGACAAGGACTCCAAAATCTCCTGCATGCACGCCATGCTGAGCAGAAACAAGAAATCCATCGCCCTTGACCTGAAAAACGCCCGGAGCATCGACATCATCAGACGGCTCATCCGGGAGAAGGGCTATACCGTCGTGGTCGAACAGTTCCGACCGGGCGCCATGGCCCGGCTCGGGCTCTCTTTTGAAGAGCTCCGCGAATGCGACCCCGGGCTGATCTACTGCTCCATCACCGGGTATGGCCAGACCGGGCCCCTGCGGGAGAGGGCCGGCCACGACATCAACTACCTCGCGCTGTCGGGCGTCATGAGCTACTCGGGCAGAAACGGCAGCGGACCGTGCCAGATGGGCATTCAGGTGGCGGATGTGGGCTCGGGCTCGAACAATGCGGTCATCGGCATCCTCGCCGCGGTCATCCACCGGATGAAGACCGGAGAGGGCCAGCATATCGACGTCTCCATGACCGACGGCATGTTTCCGCACCACGTGGTGAGCGGCATCCGGGCCTTGGTGGGGGAGGAAGATCCCTGCTTCGAGAGCGAGCTGCTCAACGGCGCATCGATCTACGGATTCTACGAGACCTCGGATGGGAAATATCTCGCGTGCGGCGTCCTCGAACCGCAGTTTCTCACCGCCTTTCTCCAGGCCCTCGGGCTGGACGACTATGTCCCCCGCCTCATGGAGCCGGGAATCTCCGACGAGCTGAGGACGAAGGTGGCCGATGTGCTCCGTTCGCGGCCCAGAGACTCCTGGATGGAAGTGTTCAGCCGGATAGACGCCTGTGTCGATCCGGTCCTGAGCTTCTCCGAGGCTGTCCGGAGCGGGCACGCCGAAGCACGCGGGATCGTCGTGGACGTGCCCGGCCCCGATGGCGGGGTTATTCCCCAGATCGGGCTGCCCATATGTTTTTCCGGGTTTGCGCCCGAGTACAACTGGGCAGGGACCCCCCTGGGCAGCCATACCGATGAAGTTCTGCATTCATTGAATATTGATGATGATGAAATCCAAGCTTTGAGAAGTAGCGGAATTATTCTGTAACGAAAAAGCGATTGCGGTAGAAAAGGAGGGAAAGATGATTGGTATTACAGCGTTTGGGGGTTATGTTCCCCGCTATCGGATGAGCCGGATGACGATCATCCAGAACATGGCATGGTACTTCCCGGTGATCATGGCCGTGGCGGGAGGCGAGAAGGCGGTGGGCAACTGGGACGAAGACGCCGTGAGCATGGCCGTGGCGGCCGCCTACGACTGCATGGCGGGCAAGGACAGAAAGGCCCTCGACGGGGTGTTCTTCGCATCCACCACCATGCCCTTTGCCGACCGGCTCAATGCAGGGATCATCGCCGCGGCGATGAATGCGCCGGAAGAAGGCATTGCCAACGCGGATTTCAGCGCCTGCCTGAAGGCCGGCACCACTGCGGCCATCTCGGCCCTGGAGGCCATTGCCTCGGGTGAGCGCAACAGCGTGCTGGTGGCCGCGTCCGACCTGAGAAAATCAAAGATGGCCACCATGGCCGAGATGTTCACCGGTGACGGCGCCGCGGCCCTGCTCTTTGGCCGCGATGACGTCATCGCCGAGTTCAAGGGCAGCTATTCCCTGAACGCCGACTTCGTCGACCACTACAAGGGGGTGGGCAAAGACTTCGACTACATGTGGGAGGAACGCTGGGTCCGCGACGAAGGCTATGGCAAGATCATCCCCCAGGCCATTGCCGGCTATTTGAAGAAGACCGGGATGCAGCTCGCCGACTTCGACAAGGTCGTCTACCCCTGCTACTTCACCGGGACTCACCGGGGAATCGCCAAAAAGCTGGGCATCGACCCTTCCCGGTTGCAGGACAACCTGCACAATGTCTGCGGCGACACCGGAGCTGCTCATCCGCTGCTCATGTTCTGCTCCGCGCTCGAACAGGCAAAGCCCGGCGACAAGCTGCTCCTTGCAGGCTTTGGACAGGGCTGCGACGTCCTGGGCTTCGAGGTGACGGAAAAGATCAGAGACTTCCGTCCCGCCCTGGGCGCGGCGGGCTCTCTCGCTGCAAAGGTGGATCTGCCCAATTACCAGAAGTACACCAAATTCAGGGACCTGATCACGGCGGACCTCGGGATCAGGGGCGAGGCAAACCCGAACACATCGCTTACCGCCCTGTGGCGCAAGCGCAAGATGATCCTCGGGTTCACGGGTTCGAAGTGCACCGCGTGCGGCACCCCGCAGTTCCCGTCGCTTCCCATGTGTGTGAACCCGGATTGCAACGCGGTGGGCGAGTTCGAGGACTACGAGTTTGCCGACAAACCCGGGAAGATCCAGATGTTCACCGGCGATATGCTCTCGCCGTCAGTGGACCCGCCTGCCGTGTACGGCCTGGTGGAGTTCGACGAAGGAGGCAAGGCATTTCTCGACTTCACCGACTGCGATCTCAACCAGATCAAGGTGGGCATGCCCATACGGATGTCGTTTCGGCGCAGGATGAAAGACCAGGCCCGCGGGTTTACCGGCTATTTCTGGAAAGCCGTGCCAAAGGCTCAAGGATAGGGGGTCTGTTATGGCGAGTGGAATAAAAGACAAGGTTGCGATCATCGGAATGGGGTGCACCCGGTTCGGCGAGCGATGGAACGACGGGCCCGAAGAGCTGATGGTGGAGGCGTTCCAGGAATGTATCCAGGATGCCGGGATCGACAGGAAGGAGATCCAGGCGGCCTGGCTGGGGACCTGCTTCGACGAGGTCATGGTGGGCAAGAGCGCCCTGTCGGCCTCCATGGCCCTGAGGCTCCCCAACATCTCGGTCACCCGGGTGGAGAATTTCTGTGCGAGCGGCACCGAGGCCTTCCGCGGGGCCGTGTATGCGGTCGCGTCCGGGGCCTGCGACATCGCGCTCGCAATCGGGGTGGAGAAGCTCAAGGACATCGGCTATGGCGGGCTGCCCGAGTTCAGCACCGCGATCGGCACCACCAATGCCCTGTGGTTCCCCAACCTGACCGCGCCGGGCGGGTTCGCCATGCTGGCATCGGGCTACGCGGCCAAATACGGGCTCGATATCATGGATGTCAAGCGGGCCATGGCCCATGTCTCGGTCAAGAGCCATGCAAACGGTGCACGCAATACCAAGGCCCACCTGAGAAAGCCGGTGACCGACGAGCAGGTCATGAATTCGCCCATGATCGCGTTCCCCTTGGGCCTCTTCGACTGCTGCGGGGTGAGCGACGGCTCGGCCTGCGCCATTGTCACCACCCCGGAGATAGCCAAGTCCCTGGGCAAGAACGACATCATCTCGGTCAAGGCCCTGCAGCTTGCCCTGAGCAACGGCACCGAGATCGGCTACAAGTGGGACGGAGCCCATTTCCTCACCACGACCAAGGCGAGCAAGGCGGCCTATGAGGAGGCGGGCATCAAAAACCCGCGGGAAGAGATCAGCATGATGGAGGTCCACGACTGTTTCTCCATCACCGAGCTGGTGACCATGGAAGACCTGCACATCTCCGAGCGCGGCAAAGCGCCCACGGACGTCATGGACGGCTTCTACGATCTGAACGGCAAGGTTCCCTGCCAGCCGGACGGCGGGCTGAAGTGCTTCGGCCACCCCATCGGGGCGTCTGGCCTGAGGATGCTCTACGAGATGTACAACCAGCTCCTGGGAAAGGCCGGCGACAGGCAGATCAACGACCCGAAGTTCGGGCTCACCCACAATCTGGGCGGGTTCCCGATGATGAACGTCTGCAGCATCGCCATCATCGGGAAGCACGGCGCGTGATATCTTGATGCAAGGAGGTTTAAATGGCTGACAGTACAAAAGTCGGAAAGACGTTCGACCCCATTGTCTGGGAGGTCGAACGGGGGAAGATCAGGGAGATGGCAAAGGCCATCGGCGATCCCAACCCCATCTACCTGGACCGAGATGCCGCGATCAGGGCAGGGTACCGCGACACCCCTGTGCCGCCCACCTTTCTCACCGTGCCCATGATGTGGAGCTCTTCCATGCCCGTGCTCATCAACGACCTGAAGATCAACTTCATGATGGTGCTCCACGGAGAGGAGGAATACGAATATTACCGGGACATTTATCCCGGGGACACGATCACCGGGATACCGAAGGTCGCGAGCGTGGAAGAAAAGACCAGCAAGGCGGGCAAGAATATGGACATGATCACGGTGGAGATCCTTTACAAAAACCAGGACAACGAGGATGTAGCCAAGGCGAGGACCCTGCTGGTGGAGAGGAAATAGGGGGGAAGATCATGGGAAACGATCTCTATTTTGAAGACGTGAAGATAGGCGATGCCATGCCCGAGCTGTCAAAGGGGCCCATCATGAAACTCCAGCATGTTCTCTATGCCGGGGCCTCGGGTGATTTCAACCCCCTGCATACCGACGACGACTTTGCCAAGGCAGTGGGTATGAAGGACGGCGTGATCTCCCACGGCATGCTCGTCATGGGATTTGTGGGCCAGGCCATCACGGCCTGGGTGCCGAGAAAGTGCCTGAAGAACTTCGGCGTGCGCTTTGCCGGCATGACCAAGCCGGGCAACACCATCACGGTGAGCGGGACAATTACGGACAAAAGGCAGGAGAACGGAGAAAACCTTGTTTTCTGCGAAGTGGTTGCCCGGGACGAGGGTGGCGATGTAAAAATAACCGGAAACTTTTCCGCGGCCCTGCCGCTGAAAAGAGGCTGAAAAGAGAAGATTGGAGGAGGAGATTTCATGGCGAACATTGATTTTTCCGGAAGGGTGGCGATCGTAACGGGAGCAGGCGCAGGGCTGGGCAGGAGCTATGCCCTTGAGCTGGCGAAGCGCGGGGCAAAGGTCGTGATCAATGACCTGGGAGGAACCCGCGACGGAGCGGGCTCGAGCGATGCCGCGGCAAACAAGGTGGTGGACGAGATCAAGGCCCTGGGCGGCCAGGCCGTGCCAAACTACGACAACGTGGCGACCGTGGCGGGCGGGGCCAACATCGTGAAGACCGCGGTTGATGCCTTCGGCAAGGTGGACATCCTCATCAACAACGCAGGCATCCTGCGCGACAAGTCCTTTACCAAAATGGAGGAGGAAAACTGGGACGGCGTGATGAACGTGCATCTGAAAGGGGCCTACTGCGTGTCCAGGCCTGCCTTCGAGGTGATGCGCGCCAACAATTACGGCAGGATCATCATGACCACCTCGGGCGCGGGCCTGTTCGGCAACTTCGGTCAGAGCAACTATGCCTCTGCCAAGATGGGGCTGATCGGGCTCACCAACGTGCTCAAGCTCGAGGGGGCCAAGTACAATGTCAAGACCAACGTGATCGTGCCCGTGGCCGCCTCCCGGCTCACCGAGGACGTGCTCCCGCCCGAGTTCTTCGAGAAGATGAAGCCCGACTACATCACGCCGGCCGTGCTCTACATGTGCTCGGAGGAGTGCCAGGACTCGGGCATGATCATCAACGCGACGCTGGGCTACTACAGCCGCACGGCCATTCTCACCGGCCCCGGCGCCATCCTTTCCAAGGACGGCCAGATCCCGAGCCCGGAAGAGGTGCGTGACAGCTGGAGTACGATCACGAGCCTGGAGAACCCGAAGTACTTCAACCAGCTGCCCGAGATGTTCGGTGTGCTGACGCCGCTGTTCCAGTAGCCATACTGACCTGTGCCGTGCTCAGGCCCGGTGCCTGGGCACGGTGACAAAACGCACGGTATACTCCCGGGGCAGGAACAGGACCGATGAGGCCGACTCCACTGCGCCCGCGGTGATAATGTATCTTCTGTCCCTGTCCAGGTATATGTCGGTACCGGGCTGTACCGGTATTCTTCCAGTGGCGCCCCTGGCGCCGCTGAGGATCTCCACGATCGAAGGCCGGTGGGAGTGCCCCCTGAACAGGATGGAAAATCCGGGGCCCTCCTCGCCGGTGAGCTGCGGCAGAAACTCGGATATGGGCCTCTTGGTTGCCGCCGGGTAGTCGAAGGGCGCTGAGTGGGTGAACCAGAAATCCCCCAGAATGATGGTGTAGGGCAGGTCCTGAAGGCGTGAGAGCGATTTCGCGAAATCACCCTCTGTACGCACGCCCCTGCTGTGGTGCAGGATGTCGCTCTCATTGTTGCCCCTCACGCACCGGACATCGTGCTCGTCGAGGATGTCCAGGGACTCTCCCGCAAGGCGGGGAGAGAGGGAATCGCACAGATCCCCCAGGTGGATGAGCTGTCCTGCCCCCAGGGCCTTCAGTGCCGTGATCGCATTGAGCAGGAGCCCGTTGTTTCCATGGCTGTCGGCCATGATGCCGATGGGTAGGGTTATGGTTGACTCCATTGCATGGAGATAATGGATATTTTCCATATTTTCAATCCTCTTTGCATTCGCTTCGCTGGGATTATTTGAAGACGGGGCCGCATTCCCACATTCCCCGGCGCTTGCAGCAGGAAAGGATCCAAGGCATGCGGTTGAAGATCCATACCCTTGAATGAAATGATTGTTTGCTGATTTTATATACTTCCCTGAAACTGCTTGACAGCCGGCAGGGCAGGGCGTAATTTAAAGGTTAAAGTAAAGCTTTATAATATCATTTGCAGGAGGTGTTTCGATGCCCGAGTATGATGCGGTGGTAATCGGCGCGGGAAACGGCGGGCTCACCGGTGCACTCACCCTGGCCAGGGCTGGGCGCAAGGTGCTGCTTCTGGAGCGTCACAACGTGCCCGGAGGTTGCGCCACGAGCTTCGTGCGCGGGAGGTTCGAGTTCGAGGTGGCGCTCCATCAGCTCAGCGGCATGGGGTCAGCCGAGAGGCCTGGCCCCTTGAGGGCCATCCTCAACGACCTGGGGGTCATGGACAAGCTCGAGTTCGTGGAGATGGAGAACCTCTACCGGGTGGTCTGGCCCGACACCTTCGACATCACCCTGTGCGCAGAGAGGAACGCGATCGTGGAGAATCTCCAGGAGCGCTTCCCCAAGGAAAAGGACAATATTCCCCGATTCTTCGATCTGGTCTACGGATTCAGCATGGAGATGGTCCAGGGACTCTTCTTCCGGGATCCCAACATCTCCAAAGAGAAATACCCCCTGTTCTTCAAGTATGCCATCACCCCCACGCAGAAGGTACTTGACGAATACTTCAGCGACCCGCTCCTCAAGGCTGTCCTGAGCATCTACTGGTCATACGCCGGGGTGCCCCCCACATGGCTTTCGTTCGGAGACTTTGCCATCATGCTGTTCGCCTATATCGAGTTCAAACCCTATCACCTCAAAGGAGGCTCCCAGGCGCTCTCCAACGCCCTGCTCGATGAGTTCATCAACAACGGCGGCGAGGTGAGGTTCAACTGCGGGGCACAGAGGATCGTCACCAGAGGCGGCAGGGTCACCGGGGTGAGAACCGAGCAGGGTGACATGGTGCAGACCCGCTATGTGCTCTCCAACGCGAGCATGCTCCAGACCTATCTCGACCTCATGGACCCGGACGAAGTGCCGAAGGAGACGATCGAGGGCTTCAGAAGCACCAGCATCGGTCCGTCCGCCTTCAGCATCTATATGGGCCTTGACTGCGAACCCGATGAGATCGGTATCCAGGAGACCACGAACTTCATCACCACCACCACGGATATGGATGCGGCCTTCGCCCGGTGGAAGACCCTGGAGCAGCAGGGTGTTGCTCTGCTCACCTGTTATGACGTGTCCGATCCGGATTTCTCGCCTCCGGGTACCTGCCAGGCAGCCTATGTCACGCTCCAGTACGGCGACCCCTGGTATCTGGTGCCTCCCCACCAGTATTACGACGCCAAGTACCGCTATGCCGAGGGCATGATGGAACTCGCGGAAAAGGTCTTCCCCGGAATCCGGGGCCACATCGAGGAGATGGAGATAGCCACCCCCATGACGCATCTGCGCTAACTGGGGCACCTGGGAGGGGCCATCTACGGCCATGACCAGTACACCAAGGACACGCAGTATTTCATGGCCAACAGGTCTCCTGTCCAGGGGCTGTACTTTGCCGGCGCATGGGCGATGCAGGGGGGCTTCCAGCCCACGCTGACCTCCGGCAGGTCCGCGGCAAAGGGGATCCTGAAATCCATGGCGAAAAAGTAAGGGGAGGAAAACCATGAGCTTGAAAGACGTGATCCACGATATCGAAGGCTACCAGGACATCAAGAGCGAGATCGCTGTCCTGAAGAAATACGGATTTGATTACAGCGCACAGAGGGGGCAGCTCGATTCCATCCTGGACATGCTCCACCCGAAAAAGCTGAGGCTCTGCGTATCGGAGATCATCGACGAGACCAGGACCACAAAAACCCTGCGTCTGGTCCCCACCACGGGATATCTTCCTCCGTTCCAGGCAGGCCAGTACATCAGCCTGGTGGTGGAAATCGGCGGAGTGGTCACGAGCAGGGACTACAGCATCTCCTCGTCTCCCAGCCAGATCGGCTACTATGACGTGACGGTGCGCAGGATGGGCGACGGGTTCGTTTCCGAGTATCTTCTGGACGAGGCCAAGCCGGGCGATGAATTCACGAGCAGCTCTCCTGCCGGGAATTTCTATTACAACCCGCTCATCCATGGCCGGGACCTCGTGTTCATCGCGGGCGGCAGCGGGATCACGCCCTTCATGAGCATGATCCGCGAGGTCACCGGCAGGGGCCTGGACCGGCGCATTCATCTCTTCTACGGCAGCCAGTCGCCCGATGACATCGTTTTCGGTCAGGAGATCGAGGATCTCTCCCGCAGGCATGCCAATTTCACCTGGACCAGCGTGATTTCGGATCCGCCTCAAGGGTATCAGGGCCGCGCCGGGTTCATCTCGGCCGGTCTGATGGAGGAAGTGCTCGGCGATCTCTCGGACAAGATGTTCTTTCTCTGCGGTCCCGAAGCCATGTACACCTTCTGCCGGAAGGAGCTCGCCGGCCTCGGTGTGCCCGGCAGACGGATACGGATCGAGATGTACGGCCCGCCGAAGAATATCACCGCATGCCAGGGGTGGCCGGAGTATATCGATGCGGGCGCCACGGTGAGCGTCAGCATGAAAGGCGGGAAGACCATCATGGTGCGCAGCACCGAGCCTCTCATGAACTCCCTGGAGCGCAGCGGGATCGTCATACCCTCCCTGTGCCGGTCGGGCGAGTGCAGCCTGTGCAGGACCAAGCTCCTCAAAGGCAAGGTGTTTCAGCCCGAAGGGGTCAAGCTCAGGAAGTCGGACCGGCAGTTCGGCTATATCCATCCCTGCATGGCCTATCCCATCAGCGACATAGAAATCCTGCTGCCGTGATCTATTCGCCGCAAATTGGCGTTTTGGTCCGTTTCACGGGATTCCCGTGATGTGAATATCCGCGCACTTGGCTGATTATTTGCTTGATTATGTCCAGGTTTTGGGGGTAGCCTCCACGCCCAAGGAATTGTCCATACAAAGGGTTTCATCCATCCCACAGGCTTGATTTGTCTCTTTGTATGATATATGTCATTCCCAGATTTGCTGGAAATAAATTCACAATTGATGGGCACAACAACACCATGAATTCACCTGCACTGGCGGAGCCCTGTCAAAAATCAAGGGAGGAAGAATGGCGATACAGTTCATCGACTTGCGGGCGCAGCAGCAGCGGATCCTTGCCACGGTTCAGGAGAACATCAACCGTGTCCTCGCCCATGGTCAGTACATCATGGGTCCCGAGATCAGGGAGCTGGAAGAAAGGCTGGCCGGCTATACAGGCGCCAGACATGCGGTCGCGTGTTCCTCAGGAACCGACGCGCTCCTCATGGCGCTGATGGCATACGGTGTGGGCCCGGGCGACGCGATTTTTACAAGCCCCTTTACCTTTGTGGCCACCGCAGAGGTGATCTCGCTGCTCGGTGCGACCCCGGTGTTCGTAGACATCGAGCCGGACACTTTCAACATCGATCCCGCCCTGCTTGAAAAGGCCGTAACCGCCCTGGAGAACAAAGACCCGGAGATCCATCCCCTGCCTGAGGGATTCGAGGGCTTGAGGCCGCGGGGCATCATCGCGGTCGACCTGTTCGGCCAGCCGGCGGACTATGACCGGATCAACGCCCTGGCGGCAAAAAAGGGCCTGTTCGTCATCGAGGACGCGGCCCAGTCGTTCGGAGCCGAGTACAGAGGAAAGAAGGCGTGCTCCCTTGCGGATGTGGCCGCCACCTCGTTCTTCCCCGCCAAGCCGCTCGGCTGCTATGGAGACGGCGGCATGGTCTTCACCGATGACGATACCCTCTATGAAAAGATGGCCTCGGTGAGGGTGCACGGAAAAGGCTCGGACAAGTATGACAACATCCGGATCGGGATCAACGGCCGGTGCGACACCCTGCAGGCAGCGATCCTGCTGGCCAAGTTCGAGATCTTTCCGGAAGAGATGAATATGAGGCAGGATGTAGCGAACCGCTATACGAATCTCCTGAACGATAATCCACACATCCAGACACCTCTCGTCAGAGAAGGCTCGCTGAGCGCATGGGCGCAGTACTCGCTGGTGAGCGAAAAAAAAGACGAGATCCTCGATGCTTTGAAGAAAGAGGGAATACCAACAGCCATATATTATCCCAGGCCGCTCCATCTCCAGGGCGCCTACGCATATCTGGGGCACAAGCCAGGCGATTATCCCATTTCCGAAGACAAGGCCGGCAAGATCTTTTCACTTCCCATGCACCCGTATCTCACCGAAACAGAGCAGCGGCAGATAGCCGAGGTAATCCTGGGCGCGGTCTCATGATTGTGACACCTGTATCCCAGCTTTATAATCTACGTATATTCCATAGTGTTGACCAACGGGCAGGAGACAAGAAATGAAAAACAGTACACCCCGTATTGCGGTGGTCGGTGCAGGATACTGGGGAAAGAATCTGATCAGGAATTACGCCGAGTTGGGATCTCTTTGCGCCATATGCGACAGCAACGGCAAGGCACTGAAATCCTTTGCAGACGCCTATCCCGGCGTGGCGTGCGTCACCAGCTTCCAGGAGCTCGTACGCAGTAAAGATATCGATGCCGTAGCCATCGCCGCGCCTGCCGAGATGCACTTCTCCCTGGCGCGTGAGGCCCTGCTCTCGGGCAAGGATGTGTTCGTGGAAAAGCCTCTTGCGCTGAGTCTCCCGGACGCCCACGAGCTCAAAGATATTGCGGAGAAGCATGAACGCATTCTCATGGTGGGTCATCTCCTGCAGTATCACTCGGCCTTCATCAAGCTCAAGGAACTCATCCACAAAGGCGAGCTGGGGCGGATCCACTACATCTACTCGAACCGTCTGAGCTTCGGCAAGATCAGGAGGGAGGAAGACATTCTCTGGAGCTTCGCTCCCCACGACATCTCCATGATCCTCTGCTTGGCTCAGGAGGAGCCTGAGTATGTGATGGCCACGGGCGGCAATTACCTCCACAAGAAGATCGCGGACGTCACCACCACCCATCTGGAGTTTTCCAGCGGGCTGAAGGCCCACGTGTTCGTCTCATGGCTCCATCCCTTCAAGGAGCAGACGCTCGTTGTGGTGGGGGAACGGAACATGGCGGTGTTCAGGGACACGGTGCCCTGGTCTGAGAAGCTCCTGCTCTATCCCCACAACATCTCTTGGCACAACGGTTTCCCCGTTCCTGACAAGAAAGAAGCCGTGCAGGTAGAGGTGGAGCAGAGCGAACCCCTGAAGGCGGAGTGCTCTCATTTCATCGAGTGTATCACAAGCCGCAAGGCCCCTGTCACCCATGCTCAGGAAGGGATCAATGTCCTGAGGATTCTGAAAGCGAGTCAGGATTCCCTGCTGGGTAACGGCAAAAAGATATCCTTGCAGGAGGTGCTCAGGAAGCAGCAGGACACCTTCTCTGCCCATGAGACGAGTTTCATTGATGAGGGAGTGACCATCGGCACCGGCACGAAGATCTGGCATTTCAGCCATGTCCTGAAGGGCTCGAAGATCGGGAAAAACTGCAGCATCGGCCAGAACGTGGTGATCGGCCCTGACGCGGTCATCGGAGACGGCTGCAAGATCCAGAACAACGTCTCGGTCTACAAAGGCGTCACCCTCGAGGACAACGTGTTCTGCGGCCCGTCCATGGTGTTCACCAATGTGTTCAATCCCCGGGCGCACATTCCCAGGATGGACGAGATGCGGCCCACCCTGGTGAAGATCGGTGCTACCATCGGCGCTAACGCCACCATTGTCTGTGGCCACATGATCGGCGCTTATGCGTTCATCGGAGCGGGTGCGGTGGTTACCAGAGGGGCTCCGAACCATGCCCTCATGGTAGGCAACCCGGCCGTACAGGTCGGGTGGATGTGCGAATGTGGAAACAGGCTCGACAGCGAGCTCGCATGCTCGCATTGCGGAAAAAGGTATAAGCAATTGCGAGAGGGGCTGTTGCTGGTTTGAGCCTTAGGGCAGATTTTGGAACAGCATTGCGATCAGGTAAGGCAGCGACTCATCAGGTGAAAGGTGCTGGATAGCAGATACGATGCGACAAGGCACGGCATTAAACGTTTTTCTCGATTCCGGAAAGGGATGAGGAGGTGCATGTGGAAAAGATTACTCCGGACAAGCGCTATCAAGATTACGAGATCGATCTGTATGACCTATGGCTTGTACTGAAGAAAAGAAAGCTTACGATTTTCCTCTTCATCTTAGTTACTCTGTGCCTTGCCATCGCCTATACAACCATGGCACAGAAAGTATACCGGATCTCCAATACTCTTATCCTTAACCAGATGGTTGAGACAATCAAACATAGTGAGCTTACTGCGGCTATAGGTGATCTTAACGAGCTTAAGATTGTCCGTAAGGAAAAGATGGCTCAATTGTTGAACATGCATGTGGATGATTTGAACAAAATCAGGAACATCAAGGCCTCAGTGAAAAAGGAATCGAGCGTTATACGAGTTGATATCGAAACGCTCGACAACAGCGCAGGTATCGCGCTTATGGAAGCTTTGCCAGGTTACATTCAGTCGGTGCCCAGTATATCGATACAACTGGAAATGGAAAAGGCCCTCGCGAGAAAAAACATGGAGGATCTGAAAGCCATTATAGACAATCCCGTGAAAGACCTGAAGTTACCCTCCAACACGGTTGTATATGTGCCCTCCATTGACTTGTACACCCTCAAAGAAAAGTATAATCGTTTAATCGTGACAATGGAAAATATGGAGGGGGAACAGTTGGTCTCCTTCGCATGGAAAACTGAACCACCTTTGAAACCTTTTAAGCCAAAGGTTATATTGATTCTTTCATTAAGTTTGATTATGGGATGCCTTTTTGGGATTTTCATCGCGATTTTTTTGGAGTGGATAACCAGTGCACGACATGCCAGAGAGCTTGAGTGAGGGTGCATCAGTCAGGCGATTTCTTAATGTCTCTGTCGGGGATGGTTCAAATCTCTCCCCTTTAGGCGAAGAGAAGATTATATATGTCGCTATGCGACGTTATAGGGTAGGGGCTCACACGAAGACGGATTTGAAGGTGCGAGACCTTTGCACAATTCCGGCAATGGCAGAGCCTGACAGAGAGCTGATATCCAGCGGCTATATTCAATAATATAATGATAATATTGATGATTCATGGTATACTTCTTCCAGGATGGAATGAATGGGGAGGGGTGATATGGGATTCAAGGAGTATGAGAGGAACATGAGTTTTCTGGATCTTGAGCTGAGCAAGACATTGGGGTCTTCTAAGGACGCAGAAGTTCTTGAAAGAGATCCATGACTATATCAGGTGGGAGCCGATTGATAGGATACTTCTTGATGTGTACCCGGTAGGAAAGGCAGCGGTAGGCAACAGTGCCTATCCTCCGGTGATGCTGCTGAAGGAACTGTTGCTGCAGCAGTGGTTTGGCATTAGGAGCGATCCTTCAGTTGGAGAACCAGATCAACGATAGGATCTCGTTCAAGGTGTTCATTGGACTACCCTTTGGAGATCCTTCCCCTGATCACAGCGTGATTTCCCGGTTTCGTGATCGGGTGGGAGCCAAGGCGATGGAGAGGATCCATGCCGAGCTTTTGTCTTAAGTTGCGAGCGAGAGGATTTTCGATCGATGCGGGATTGGCGGTGGATGCAAGGCTCGTGCGATCTGCCTCAAGCCCATTGAGCAAGGACAAGCTTGAGAAGATAAACCAACAGAGGCAGCAGGAGAAGAAAGACGGCAAGGACAAGCCCATGAAGTTCAGCCGGGATTTGGAGTCTGACTGGACGGTAAAGAACGATGTTCCTGTCTATGGGATGAAGGAACACGCATCCATTGATGTCGGAAGCGGGCTGGTGTTGACGACAGTGCTTTCACGGGCGTCCAAGCACGACACGAACTACTTTCAATATGTGGTGATCAAGAGCATGCACACCAGGAAAATGCTTCCGGTGGTGTATGTGGATAAAGGATATCATGGGCAGCCCAATCGTGAGTTTCTGCATATCAATGACATGAAAGACGGGATCATGCGCAAGGATGAGAGGAATGCGAAGCTCACCGAGCTGGAGATCTCTCGCAACAAGAAGATTTCGAAGGTGCGCTATAAGATCGAGCAGTACTTTGGGGTGACGGCGCTTCACCAGGGTGCATCGAAAGCCCGGTTTACCACGCTTGCGGAGGAGGGATGGGACCGGGTGTGTCAGGTGATCGCCTTCAATATGAAGCGCTCGTACCGGGCGGGGATGAGGAAAGCTGCACCTGCGATGGCGATCTAGGGACGGGTGTGTCCGGTGTATGGGAATACCGCCGGACACGAGGAGAATGGGAATGATTCCGGCAGAAAAATGAACCTCATTACTTGTTATTATGATGAAAAAATACCAGTCAACCCCAGATAAACGCTCTTTGCCGGATTATACAAGGATCTCAGTAAGACGTAATAATATGATTAGTGCAAATCCTTTTGGAGAGAGGGTTCTTGTTATTGCCGAAGTAGCGCAATCACATGACGGCAGCCTGGGGATGGCTCATGCCTTTATAGATGCTGTGGCTGGTGCGGGAGCGGCTGCTGTAAAATTTCAAACTCATATAGCCGAGGCAGAAAGTACCCAGGATGAGCCTTGGCGTGTTAAATTCAGTGAACAAGACAAGACCCGCTTTGATTATTGGAAGAGGATGGGCTTTTCCAAGGAGCAATGGTACGGTCTCGCAGAGCATGCAAAAAGGAAGGGGATACTATTTCTGAGTTCGCCTTTTTCCGTTGAGGCAGTTACCTTGCTGCAGGAGATCGGCGTTCCCTTCTGGAAGATTGCATCGGGCGAGGTTTTAAATCCTGAGATCTTGGAAGCGGTATGGAAGACAAGGAAGCCGGTTCTGTTCTCGACCGGACTGGCAATGGCCGAAGAACTTGATGCAGCAGTAGGAGAGACGCAAAAAAGGCGTATCCCCTTCGGGATACTTAAATGTACCAGTGAGTATCCTGCTCCACCTGAGAGATGGGGGCTTCAGATGATAAGTGAATTCCGTGAAAGATACTGTTGCCCCGTGGGACTCTCGGACCATTCCGGGTCCATAACTGCCGGAATTGCCGCGGCTGCTCTGGGAGCGGATATCATAGAAGTACACGTAACTTTCAGCCGACAGATGTTCGGGCCGGATGTAAAGGCATCATTAACAATCGAAGAGCTGACGCAGTTGGTAACGGCTGTATCACAGGTCCGACAAGCACTAGACTCGCCTGTTACCAGCAGCGGGCTCTCCGAACTCCAGTCAGAGTACCGTAAGATTTTCGGGAGGAGTCTTGCCTTAAAGTATGACCTGCCCGAAGGGACTGTGCTCAAGAAGGAATATCTGACGCTTAAGAAGCCCGGAACAGGTATACCTCATGAGGAAGCAGGATCAGTGATCGGCAGGCGTCTTATCAGGGATAAAAAGGCTGATCGTCTTCTTGCTCGAGATGACTTAGAATAGATGGAGGAGACAATGGAAACGGTTCTTTACTCTGGGCCCGAGAGGAGTACCCATATAGTCGATGCAATACTCGGCTCTAATTTCAAAGTTTATACAGCTGCGGCTGAGCCTGAACCTTTGCTGGCTTTGTTCAAGAACTGCACGGTTTTCCTGGATGCATCCATGAAGGTTCAGATTCCTGCTGAGGTAATTCAGGGATCATCCAAGCTCAGGCTAATAGTAACAGCTACGACAGGGGCCAACCACATCGATTCGGATGCTCTTAAAAAAAGGAATATTCCTCTCCTAACCCTCAAGGGACAGAATGAAATACTTCGTGATCTCACGCCTGCTGCGGAGCACTCCTGGCTTCTCCTCATGTCCTGTGCCCGACGTCTGAGGGGGGCTGTCCAGCATGTCGAGAAAGGGAACTGGGAACGGACAGAATTTCCAGGGCTCATGCTTAAGGGAAAAATGCTGGGCATAATCGGGGTGGGTAGAATAGGCACCTGGATGGCTCGCTATGCCTTGGCGTTCGGCATGGATGTTCAGGGATACGATCCATATGTATCAAAGTTTCCTTCCGGTGTTAAGAATGTAGGGCTCGACGATCTGCTCACAACCTCTGATTTCGTTTCTGTACATGTGAATTTAACAGATGAGACACGCATGATGTTAACAGCGGATAAGATACAGGCGATAAAGCAGGGGAGTGTGTTCATCAACACATCACGTGGAGAGCTGGTTGACGAGCACGCTCTTGTCAGGGCACTGCAGGAGGGTAGGCTTGCCTCTGTAGGGGTCGATGTTCTTTCTGGTGAGCCGGACATACACTTGAACCCCCTCTGGAAATATGCACAATCCAGTGATGCAGTATGCATCACACCACATATCGGAGGTTTCAGTCCTGAGGCGGTGGACAAGGTCGTGGAATTTTCCTGCCTTCGCATCCTGGAGTATTTTGGAGTGAAGGGATGAGCAAGGAACTGGTGGGGATAATAGCGAAGGCCTTGACTATGAGGGGTATTGATCATGCCTTTGGCGTGACCGGAAGCGGATCCAGTCTAAGCCTTATTGGTCAGCTTCAGGATAGGGGCGTCGTGTACCACCCAGTTGCCCATGAGGGGGCTGCTGCAATGATGGCAGGAGCATGTTGCCGCGAAGGTAAGGTGCGAGCGGTTGCGATAGGCATCAAGGGGCCAGGGTTCGCGAATTTTTTCCCGGGTATACTTTCAAACACATACGAAAACAGGCCCTGCATGACTATAAGCGAGGCTTACGGGCACAAGGTCCCCCAATGGAAAAAACACAAGCGTCTAGACCACAAGGCCGTTGTAAACACCGTGCTCAAGGATTTTTACCAGTTTGATGGGAACCCGTCTACGCTTGAAGAACTTCTCTTTAACGCCGAGCAGGAAATACCCGGACCCGTCCATGTTGACCTCTGTTCAGAGCCTGCTCCTCAGAGGGAGAAGATTCTGCGGGTAAAGATCCCAGACGATGCATCCCCAAGGATAGATGAAATCATCAAGCTGGTGAGAAAATCGAACAATCCGGCCGTTATTTTGGGGTCGATGGTAGCGAGGCTAATGCGGAATGTAATATGGGATATTGGTGTGCCTGTCCTCACTACGGCAGCCGCCAAGGGCTGCATCGATGAGACTGGTGTTTATGCAGGCGGTATTTTTACTGGAGAGGTCAAAGAACTCAGCCCGGAGCAGTGGATCCTTTCAAAGGCCGACCTGATTGTGGCCTTCGGGCTTAGGAACACAGAGGTCGTGCTGCCGCGATGCCTGGATGCACCGCTGGTGATAGTTGATGCCCTTGAGGCTGTTGGGAACATTCATGACGGTTTTGATCCCATGGGTGTATATCGGGTATGTAATCCTGGAGATGTGGCAGAGATAATCAATGCTGAGCTTTCTCGGAAACAGTGGGGGGAAGATCTGTTGAGGGAAAGGAGGGCGGGAATCGAGAACGAACTTTTGGGTGAAGCTTTCATGCCTGCCAATGTGTTTCGATGTCTTGAGGAAGCCTTGGGTACCAAGGCGACTCTGGTGCTTGATACAGGCCTATTCTGCACCATCGGAGAGACCGTGTGGAGAGCCAGAACCCCAAAGGGTTTCTGCGGCAGCAGCAACGGGCGCTTCATGGGCACCTCTATTCCCACAGCCATCGGGATCGCTGCAGCAGGGAACGCTAACCCGGTCATATGTGTGGCCGGGGACGGAGGAATTCGCCCCTACCTTCCAGAAATACGGCTAGCGGTTGAGGAAAAAATGACCGTCTTGTTTGTTCTCATGTCAGATGGGGCCTATGGCACTGTCGCCCAGTCCATACGAACAGGGGGGATAAACTGCAGCCCCTTTACGATAGGGATGCCGAGTTGGAGACGTGCTGTCGAGGGAATGGGTTGTCCGGCGATTGAGGTTTCGCATATATTGGAACTGGAAAATGCGATCAAGGAATGGAGTAATTCTTCTGGCCCTCTGTTTATTGAGATGTTTTTCGATCCTGAGGCTTATATACACTCTACAATAAAAATAAGGTGAGTGACGTGACCATACATCATATTCTAGTTATTGGTTCCGGATCAGTGGGGAAGAGACACCTACGGAATTTCTCGGATCTCGGATGCCGTGTTTCCGCAATCGATCCTCGCAAGGACCGCCTAGAGGAGGCAGCAGGCGAGGTAACCCTCGAAGGATCATTTCAGGACCTAGGTGAAGCGATTTGGAAGGGGGGAGGTTTCTCTGGCGCTGTTGTGGCATCGCCTCCGAAGTTCCATGTATCCCAATGCATTGAGTTGGCCCGGGAAGGGATTCCGATTCTACTGGAAAAGCCAGTAGCGAAAACTCTCCGTGAGGCCCTGGAGTTGAATGACGCTCTTACAGAATATCCTGGAACAAAACTACTGTTGGGTTATTCCTATAGGTGGTGGCCACCTCTGAATGATGTACGGTCCAGGATCAACTCGGGCGTGATAGGACTACCTCTTCACGCCAAATTTGTAATGAGCGCCCACCTTGCCGACTGGCATCCCTGGGAGCATTACAAGGACTTTTTCATGGCAAGCCGTGAGCTTGGAGGTGGAGCCCTCCTAGACGAGAGTCACTTCATTGATCTCATGATCTCCTTCTTCGGAATTCCTAACGAGGTGTTTGCGGTTATCGAAAATATCGGGGGGCTCGATATAGATACCGATGACAACGTAGATATCATAGCTTCCTATCGAAATGGACCAAGGGTCACACTACACCTTGATCTGTTCGGGAGACCACATGAGAAATTCATCTCAGTTACTGGAGAAACTGGCACCCTGGGCTGGAGCTTCGAACCGAACAGGATCCGTCTGGGAAGGGATATGGGACAGGTCTGGACTGATGATGAGTTCACATTTGAAAGAAATGAAATGTTTATAGAGACTGCCAAGGAGTTCATTGGCCTGCTCGAAGGTAGGACCGCTCCCCGGTGTACACTCCGAGACGGGATAAATGTCCTGCGGGTCATCGAGGCCTGTCGCGAGAGCGCTTCCAAGGGCAAGATTGTAACGGTTGGGGCCTGAAGGAAGCTTCGGGAGGTGACATCATATCATGATGGAAGGAAAGACGATTCTCGCCGTTGTTCCCGCCAGGAGCGGAAGCAAGGGCGTCCCTCATAAGAACATGCGCAGTGTCGGGGGAATATCCCTTATCGGGCGAGCTGGCATTTGCCTCTCAGAACTTCCATGGCTCGATGCAAAAGTTATCTCGACAGACTCACCGGAATATGCCGCAGAGGGGGAGAGATTCGGCCTGCTTGCACCCTTTCTCCGGCCTCCAGAGCTAAGTTCAGACAAGGCAGGCGCTGTCGAGACCGTATCTCACGCTCTGCTTGAGATGGAGAGGCGTAAGGGGGGGATCTTCGATGTAATTCTGATCATAGAGCCCACGAGCCCACTCCGTACAGCAGCTGATATTGAGAATGCTACGAGATGCCTCGTCATGTCCCGAACCGACTCTGTTGTGACTGTGAGTGCTCTCCCTACCAAGGCTCATCCCGCCAAAGTCCTAAAGGTTGCAGACGGGAGACTCAGGTTCTACGAAGAGCGTGGCGCATATATTGTGAGTCGACAGGCCCTAGAGACCCTTTACTGGAGAAATGGTGTCTGTTACGCAGTCACGCGGGAGTGCCTGCTGTGTAGGAAGGCTATCTTCACTGAGAATACTGTTCCACTGGTTATAGAGAGGGATGTTGTCAACATTGATGATCCCATAGAGTTCGATCTTGCTGAGATCTTTTTATCGAAAGGGAATAGATGAAACTTAGAGGGAAGAAAATTAAAAGCCGTATGAAGATAGCTGTTGTACTGGTTGATCGGGCGAACTACGGACGGCTACGGCCCGTTATGCTTGAAATGCAAAGGAGGGAAGAAATCGACCTGCAGGTCATCTGTGCAGGAACAATGTTACTCGATAGATTCGGCAAGGCCAGGGATATAGTTGCTCAGGATGGATTTGAAATATCTAAGGAAGTATACATGGAACTCGAAGGATCTGTCCCCAGCAGTATGGCGAAATCCATCGGTTTGGGAATTATTGAGTTTGCCAGCGCGTTTCAATCACTCAAGCCGGATTTCGTTGTCCTCATCGGCGACCGGTACGAGGCCCTGAGTGCAGCCATATCAGCGGCCTACCAGAACATCTGCATCATCCATCTTCAGGGAGGGGAAGTCACCGGCTCCATCGACGAATCAGCACGGCATGCAATCACGAAACTAGCGCATTACCATTTCCCTGCTACAAAAAGGTCAGGTGAATATATCGTTGCCATGGGTGAAGCCCCAGAGACCGTGTTCCCGCTGGGGTGTCCAAGTGCTGATGTAGTGGCTGAGGCGGCCGTTAATCTGCCCATGGAGGAACTCAAGCGGCTAGGCGTGGGCAAGCAGATCGATTTTAAAAAACCATACCTGCTGGTAATATTCCATCCCGTCACGACGGAGTATGTGAGTGCAGAGTACCAAATGCAACAGCTTCTCGAAGCGATTAAGACGCTCGGGGAGCAGGTCATCCTTCTTTGGCCGAACATAGACGCGGGATCAGACGGTGTCTCCCAAGCGATAAGGCGTTTCCGAGAATTCAATCATGATTTTTCCCTTCATGCTTATAAAAATTTTGAGCCTGAGCTCTATATTCCGATACTGCGGAGGACAGCCTGCGCCATCGGTAATTCTTCAAGTTTCGTGCGGGACGCGTCATACCTCGGGACCCCTGTTGTACTTGTCGGAAACAGGCAGGACGGCAGGGAATGGTGCAGAGCAGTGCAACGTGTCGAACCGGACCAGAACGAGATTATCCACGCAGTAAGAAGGCAGTTGAACAACGGAAGGTATGGGATGAGTGATCTATACGGCAGCCCGGGCGTTTCGCGTCGTGTTGTTGATATGATACTCAAATTGATACCATACAGCCAGAAGCGTCTATCGTATCCGGGGATCCCGAATGGTCTTTCCAAAGATCCGCAGCCCTGGGCACCAAGAGACAGCAGACCGGTGAGCGACGCAGTCAGAAAAGACGAGATTGTATATTGAGACCCATACCTGTTTACGTGGGGTGAATCCATGGCAAAATGCACAATATGTGGTTCTGATGTCTTCGAAACAGTATATGAGGGGCATATCCGTATCGGTAAATTTGGCAATTTTTCGGAAAAACCTCTGAAGGTGTCGCGGTGCTGTAACTGTATGGCGCAATCATTGCCGAGCATAATCGGTGATCATGCCACTTTTTACGAGAGTGAAGAGTACAGGCGGGAGGTAGATGAAGGCTCCGATGCCACTAACTATTTCAGGCAGCATGACGGAGAACAGATGAAGCACTTTGCTGTTGTCGGGACCTCAATGTTCAGAGACAGAGTCGTTGCAGACATTGGGTGCGGTGCGGGATCTTTTCTCGATTATATTAGGGGAACGTGCAAAACAGCCATCGGCGTGGAGCCGGCACTGCATTACAGAAAATCTCTTGTTGAGAGGGGATATACCGCATACCCTTATACATCAGATGCCCTCCGCGAACACCAGAACATGGTTGATATTGCCGTGAGCTTCAGTGTCATAGAGCACATTCAGTATCCACTGGAATTCCTCAGAGAGATATACGCCCTTGTAAAGCCAGGGGGGAAGGTCGTCGTCAGTACACCGAATGCGGAAGACATCCTCCTGGATTTCATCCCGGAGGCCTACGCCCCATTTTTCTATCGTAAAGCTCATTTGTGGTATTTTAATGCTCAGGCACTTGAAAATCTTCTCCGTACTGCAGGGTTTCAGGAACTCAGGATACTTCCTTTCCATCGTTTCGGTTTTGGAAACTTCATCACATGGGTTCGCGACAAGAGGCCTGCTGGCGACAGTCATTTCGACAGCATAAGCAGAACAATGGATGCAGTCTGGAAGAGTGAGCTTGAGAGAACTCTCAGATGCGATTATCTCTATGCCATCGCAGAGAAGGGCAAGTGAGACAAGCGGATCGAAATTATGGGTAGCAATTTGAACACAGATTTTTTTCTTAAGCTTCGGAATATAAAATTCCTATCATGCATATTTACACGGAAACCACTCGTTTTCTTCCGTCTGGTGTCCGGATATGCGTGCAACCGCTTTCTGGGTATGCGGAGGCTCAGGTTCATGGACGTCGCCTTGGATTACAGGTGCAACATGAACTGTACACATTGCTCGGCCGCGAACATGAAAAACAAAGGCAGGAAACCTATATCCCTTGCCGATTTCACCCGCATAGCACATGACCTCTATCGCGAAGGCTGCCTGCTGTATCATTTCACCGGGGGAGAACCTCTGCTGCGCACTGACCTTGAGGATTTTGTCAGGGCCACAAACCCTGCCAGGTCCATAATCAGTGTGCAGAGCAACGGCCTGCTGGCGACGAAGGAGCGATTGGTATCTCTGAAAAAGGCGGGGGTTGACATTTTTAACGTGAGCATAGATTCTGGGATCCCCGAAGAAAATGACCGATTCCGAAACATGAAGGGCGCATTTGAAAAAGGGCTTGACGCCATAGACACTGCCCGTGAGATAGGTCTGAATGTCTCTATCTCAACCTGCGTATCCCACGACAATATTCGTAGCGAGGGGTTCAGACGGATCATAGATCTCACTGCAAGGAAGAAAGTCTGGTGCTACTTCAATTTAGCTGTCCCCATAGGAAACTGGAAGAACTGCCAGGATTTCATGCTGACAGAGCAGGACCAGCGGCTCTGGCGGGAGATTATGGAAAAGAACCCCCACTGCAGGATTGATCTCAAGAGCAACTGGCACAGAGTGGGATGCGGGGCGGTAAAGGAAAAGGGCTACCTGACTGCATACGGAGATTTCATGACCTGCCCGTTTATCCAGGTGTCCCTGGGGAATCTTATCGAGGAACCGGTATCATTGATCCGTAAAAGGGCGATGAAGGTCCGAGAGTTCGCGGACTACAACCGACGCTGTCTGGCGGCAGAGGAATATGATTTTATCAAGAAGACGCCCTGCTACAATGACTGGCAGGGTCCCCTTCCCATGTCGTACAGGGACATTCCCTGGATGAGGAAAGAAATGGAATCCTGATCAACAATGAGAAGACAACGATGATTCCCTTCATTGCACAACGATTGCCCGGACAACAATGTCTGCCAGAACTGAAGACTTCCTGAAAGAACAGATCAACTGCCCCGTGTGCCAGTGCGCCCGGAGCGGAGCTGTTTCTGCTTCAGGACCGGACTTTGAATACGATACGGTGGCGGAAGAATTCAGCTTCGTGCGATGTCCGGAATGCGGCGTACTCTACCTGAATCCGAGACCGGAGATCTCCGAACTGGAAAGGATCTATCCCCCGGATTATAACCCGTATCACTTCGATGACAGCAGGACACTAACCGTCAGGATCCGCCACTGGCTGGAGATCTCAAAGGCAAAATCTTTCAAGGATATTATCCCCGAGTCTGCCGTAATCCTGGACGGCGGTTGCGGCGGAACAGGCTTTCTTGACTCCCTGCGTCAGGCCAGTCCATCTGGATGGAGCTTGTGGGGGAATGATATAGACCCTGCCGTGCTTGAGCGGATCGAGGAAGCCAAGTTCAATGTCCTGCCGGGCCGTTTCGAGGATTTGTCCGGCTATGACGATTTCTTTGACGTCATTTTTCTGAAACAGGTCATGGAGCATCTGGCAAGGCCGAGGCAGACCATGCTGTCCGCAGCGTGCATGCTCAAGCCGGGCGGTATTCTTGTAGTAGAGACGCCCAACGAAAACTCGTGGGATGCGGAGTGGTTTGCTGGACGCTACTGGGGCGGGTATCACTTTCCCCGACACTGGACGATATTCAACCGGGTCTCGTTGTCTAACCTGGGAGCCATGGTGGGACTGGAGGTCGTCGATGTATCCTTCATGCTCTCCCCGTCATTCTGGGTTCAATCCGTTCACCACTTCCTGAAGGACAACCGCTGGCCCCTCTGGACGCGCAGTTTCTTCTCGCATGTCAACCCCCTGGCAATGGCCGCGGCATGCGTGATGGATGTTCTCCAGCTGGCCATATCAGGGAAAACTTCAAACATGAGGATGATTTTCCGGAAGAGGACATGAGCGCAGGGTCAAGTCCATCAAGAGCAATTCCCCCGGTTCTGCTTCAGTCACCTCTGGAAAATCTGGAGCAGATTTACGGCAGATTCCACAGTTCGGCAGGTAACAATATTTTTCCCTATGGCCTTGCATGTATAGCCAGGGTCCTTGAAATGAATGGTTTCGATGTCCACTATGTAGAGCCTGCCACCGAGGGATGGGACGCGGACAGATATCTGAAGTACATCGGTAAGCAGGGGTACAAGGTCATAGGGATCACTGCAACCACGCTGCAGATCGACAGCGCCCTGCAGACAGTGAGATTGATAAAGAAACATTTCCCGGATGTCTTTGTGGTCCTCGGCGGTGTACACGCAACACTGATGCCTTCAGAAGTGATGTCCGACTGCCTTGAGTTGGATTTTGTCGTCACCCACGAAGGAGAGAAGTCATTCCTCAAACTTGTAGAATGTATCCACGAAGGAGAGCTTTCCCGGGTAGCCTCGATCCCGGGTGTTGTTCACAGGGGTCCCGGCGGGGAGATCATCCAGAATGGATTTGACGTGAAGCGTGATTTTCTCGCAGAAAATGAACTCCCGATCCCGCTGTACGAGATATTCCCCATGAGGAAATACATTGCCCAGATCACGTTTGCCAAGGAATTCCCATCTTATTCAGTCATTGCAGGAAGAGGATGTCCATTCCGCTGCAGTTTCTGCAACGGCGCCGTAACTCTGGGCAAGAGAGTGCGTATGAAACCTGTTGATGTCCTGATAGAGGAGATAAGTATTCTGAAAAACGATTATGGTGCCAGGGGGATCATGTTCCTGGACTCATCATTTACAACCCGGCGCGACTGGCTGGAGCGTTTTTGTGAAGCATATGCTGAAAGCGACATAAACCTGCCGTGGAGCTGCTGCTCTCGTGTCGATACATTTGATCGTGAGACAGGTCTCATGATGAGAAGGGCAGGATGCTGGTCGATCGGGTTCGGCATCGAATCGGCGAACCAGAAGAGTTTGGATCTGATATGCAAGGGGACGACCGTAGAGGAGAATGCCGAAGCCCTGGAGACAGCATACGACCTTGGATATTACATAACCTCGTCGTACATCATCTGTCTTCCGGGTGAGAACGAGGAGGATGTGATGAATACGATTCGTTTTTCCAAGCGCTTCCCTACGCATATAGCCCTGTTCTATCTGCCCGTGCCATTTCCCAAGTCCAAGCTCGACGAGACCTGCCGGAGAGACGGGGGTCTGCGCGAGGCAGGGAAGTCGGATGATTATAACTGCTGGAATGTCGACCGTCCGATATACGTGAACCCCCTGATCGGTGAGGCTCGGATGAAAGATCTATACAGATCGGCTTACCGGCAGTTCTATTTATATCCACCGGTTTTATGGAGGAATTTAAAGGAGTTCGCCATGTTGCGGCAGTCGCCATACAAGCTCTGGGCAGGCATAAAATCCTTTCTAAATATTCGATGACAGCAGGAAAGATAATCTTGGATAGAATTGAGGAAAAGACAATAAGAGATTTTGGCGAGCAGTGGCAAGAATTCCAGGAGAACACTGGTTATTACGCAAGCCTTGATATGTTCAAGGACGTCGTCGGCCCGCTGATCGGGATCGATGAAATCAGGGGTAGGATCGTGGCAGATGTGGGCAGTGGCACTGGCCGTATTGTCAACATGCTGGCAGAGGCAGGAGCCGAGCATATAACTGCGGTTGAGCCATCCACAAGCTTCTCGATTCTCAAGGAAAACACCGCCAGATACAACGATAAGATCACTTATCTCAATATAAGTGGACATGAGCTTTCTCTCGATGGGCATTTTGACCTTATATTCTCATACGGTGTCATTCATCATATCAAGGATCCTCTTCCGTGCCTGAGGGCCTGTTATCGATCGTTGAAACGAGGCGGACGAATTGTCATATGGATTTATGGTCTTGAGGGAAATGAATTCTATCTTTCCTGGTACCGCACAGTCTGCAGGATCACGAGGTCTATGCCACACTGGGCTTTGATGGGGTTATGCCGGATTCTTTACGTCCCGGCAATTGGCTACGGGAAGCTTTCACAGCTCTTCAAGCTGCCCATGCATGAATACTTTTTGAAGCATTACCTTCAGCTGGATCGGATGACACAGGTGGCTACCTTGTATGATCAGCTGAATCCCTCTTATTCTAAGTACTATAAGAGGAATGAGGCCTTGGAGCTTCTGGAAATGTCAGGATTCAAAGACGTTAAAATGTATCATCGACACGGATACAGCTGGACGCTTATTGGCGTCAAGCCTTGAACCCCCGTCGAAGCAATATGTGAATACGATGAATATAGCAATATTCCATGGGATCAGATCCCGCAGTAAGGCTTAGCTTCATGGAGTACAACCCCCTGATTTCTTCATGAGCGATTCAGATAAGAACAAAGAAGTATGTGAGGCATCAGACAGTTCCTGTCACAATACTTCGTCCAGTTCTCTGTGGACAAAGTACTGGCCGGAATTGCTCGTAGCATTTCTATGCCTCGTCATTGCCATTTTCTATTATTGCCAGAGGGTCGGCCACGATAATGTAATAACGAATCTAAAGGGCGATGCCTCAATGGTAGCGGGCGTTTTTGCCGGACGTGATTATCGGGCTGATTTCGAAGGTGATCCGCTTCTGGGTGATGCGGAGACCACCGATGCGTACATCACAGTTGCATCGGGGTATGTAAGCCTTATGCACAGATGGTTTGACATTCCGTACGGTAATGCCTTTGTTTCTATGTTCATCCCTGTAATTGTAATTCACCTGCTGGGCTTTTATTTCCTCGGTCGTATTCTGTGCCGTTCAAGGGTCCTCGCAGTACTACTGGCCATTTACAGTTCTGTGCTCATAAATTTTGACACTTGGGGAGAATTCTGGGGGCTGTTCAGTCGTGAGCCGTTAAACCGCGTGATGATAGGTGCGCTCATTGGCCTGTTCTGGTCTGTGGCGATTTATTACGGCAGAAAGCCGAGGATGAGGCCGGTCATTATGGCTGCCGTCGGCTTGTCACTATGGGTTCATCCTGTAGCGGCACCTGTCCTTGGTTTTTCCATATGGCTTGGTTTATGGGTCATGAGGTCTGAAGATGAGAAGCTGGATAAGTTCATCCTAAACATGTTTCTTTCCGCAGGCATATTCCTTCTGGTATTATTCCCATATTCACTGCAGTATACTTCCAGTTTTGGTCACTCAGGTGCGCCCCCTGGCCTTCAGAAGGAAATGCTTGATATTATGCGCAACGGGTACATTGATGGATATTTCCGCAATGAAATTAAGGCTATCAAGCAGTTTTTTCACGTTTATCTATGGCAGAAGCCTTTCCTGGGCATGGCGATGGTTGCGCTACTCGGGACGATTTTCCTGGGAGGCGCAGATGATCGCCGTAAGGCCATGCAACTCGGCCTCATGGCAGTAGGTATCCTGTTTGTCTCGGATATACTTTTTCTGCTTGACCACTATGTCGCCATGCGGGCCGAACGGATTCCGTTACAGGCTGATCTGGTGCGAGGCAACCGTTTTCTCATACCCTTGTCCTTCGCCATACTCTTCCTTTCGTCGGCTGCAGCCTTGAGACGGTTCGGGATGAATTTTGGGGTGCCATTGTCCATTATAGTGACCGGGTTCCTGGTCTTTAGCCTGCAGCCAAACGCGAAGGATGTATGTCTTAAGCTTGGCCAAGGCTTTAAAGTCCTGGCTCTTGGAGGGAGTCCGTCGAACGGACCCGATGTTGAGATGCTGGCCTGGCTGCGAGAGCAAACACCCAGAAAGACTTCCGTTACAGCCTTCTTCAACGACCTGATGGACAATACGGTCCGATACGTGAGCTTGAGGCCCCTGAAGTTTTCTTTCAAGGATCCGTGCTTCTTCAATTATTTCGACTGGAAGAAGGCCCTTGAATTCCAGCAGAATAAATTCATTTATGGCCAGGCAATGGCTAAGCAGGACAGAGGGATAAGACTTCAAAGCGCAGTCAAGACAGCCCTGATTTTCGGGTCCGAAGTAATAGTGTTAGATAAAGGGCTGTTCGATGACTCTTATGGAAAACTCGAGGAGGCGCTTCTATGGGAGAATGAGAAATACTCGGTGATCGATCTCGGCAGGGTCAGCAGCGTGCCGTTCGATGCAGAACATCCCGAGTTCAAAATATTCGCAACCCGTAGCGCCTATGACCACGAAGTGCAAACATGCCTTTCCTATGCCCCGCCGACCGAGGGGCCGCATCCTCTGATAGTATACCTTCACAGCTGGTCAGGGACCGCCATGGATGATAGTTACGTTATCAAGATGTTCGAGCTGGCCAGGGAGAGGGGTTATGCGATCCTTTCCCCTGATTTCAGGGGCAGGAATTCACGTGCCGAATCTACAGGCTCGGAGCTGGCAGCTTCGGGCATTACCAGCGCGGTTAGCAGAATGTGCGAGTTGCATTCCATTGACGCAGGACAAATACATCTCGTAGGGGTCTCCGGCGGAGGATACATGTCTCTTATCATGGCAGGCAGAGCTCCTCATCTGTGGAAATCTGTTACGGTATGGTGCCCGATATATGATTTAGCTGCATGGTGCAGAGAATCTGAGCTCAACGGCAGGGCCTCCAAGTATTCGAATGATATAAAGAAATCCTTGAGGATGGAGTTGGAGAGCCCCATAGATGGACCGTATTTTTCAATGCTCGCAGGTTTGAGATCGCCGGCAGGGTGGCTCAGCCATGCAGGTAGGGTTCCGATTAATATCCTGGTGGGGATAAATGACGGGCATGGTGATAACTACGTACCCGTAAGCCATTCTCTCAGAGCATACAATAGCCTTGCTTCACTGGAAGACAGGCTTTCCCCTTCTGCCGTCAGCGAGATAACCGAGAATAGATCGATCCCGATAGATCTTCAGTCGGACAGGTTGGGTTGCATAGGCAACAATGGCCCGGGATTAAGGGATGGAGATTCTTATCCCACAAGAAGGATCCTGTTATGCAAGGCCTCCAACAATGTCAGGTTGACGGTATTCGCTGGATCTCATGAGATGTTGCCGGATGAGAATTTCAGGCTAATTTCCAGATGGATTGCCGTCAGGAATATTGATGTCGAGGTAACTGCCGGTCCGCCGGTCCGTTGATTGTTCCTGAGACGAAAAGAAAAGGAATCACATAATAAGGCTGCAATGGTACGTGCAATGAAAAAGGAAACCAGCTTTGGAACTGCTACGATGAGTTCCGCTCTGCCGGAGGCGCAGAACTACCACCGATGGATCTTCTCTCTGTTCGCGGAAAGGCTTCAGGGAAGGGTCCTTGAAATCGGAATGGGTTACGGGCAGTATACACATTGGATAGCCGACCGCTGCAATGAACTAATCGTGGTTGATATCGATTCAGTACTTATAAAGAATATCCAGGGCAGTCTTCCCCCCAATGCCCAGGCTGTCCTCGCTGATTTTTCAGCCACGGGATTTCCTGGATGTATAGGGGAGACGGCTTTTTCTTTTGTAGTATGTCTGAATGTTCTAGAGCATATAGAAGACGATCATGCGGCAATGGGCAACCTCTACCGGGTGCTTGAACCCGGAGGTGGTGCCTTCATTCTAGTTCCTGCCCATACTTTCCTGTACGGCGAAATGGATAGGATGGCAGGCCATTGGCGGCGTTACAGCCTCACTGCATTCAACCAGCTTGCGGAGGCATGCGGATTTGAGATCGAAGCTGCGGAGTATTTCAATCCTGTCGGAGGCATTGGCTGGTGGCTGAATGCAAGGCTACATAAGCCCAGGACACTATCAGACCGTTCAGTCAATAGCCAGATCATCATTTTTGACAGGTATATGGTTGCCATATCCAGATTCTTTAACCGGTTTAGCAGAAACTGGTTTGGCCAGTCGGCCTGGATGATATTGCGGCGCCTACGGTGACAGGTTGAATATATATGTGCGGTGTCTGTGGTGTGATCTCAGACAGGGTTGCTCATTCACCCGATGCGGAAAGGACAATAACCAGGATGCTTGAACCTCTTGCTCGCCGGGGTCCCGATGAGTCCGGGCATGTGATGCTGGGGCCGGCCCTTATAGGGCATCGGCGCCTGAAAGTGATAGATCTGGATGGTGGAAGGCAGCCCATGATAGGGGCTGAAGGCAAGGTTGTTCTTGCTTATAATGGAGAAATCTACAACTTCAGGGAGTTGCGTGAGTCTTTGAAGGGACACGGGTTCAGTTTCCATACCTCCTCTGATACAGAGGTGCTGCTCAACGGCTATCTGCATTGGGGCATATCCGTTGTGGAACGGCTGAACGGAATGTTCGCTTTCGCAGTCTGGGACCATCGCAGTGGTGAACTATTTCTCGCCAGGGACCGCCTGGGGAAAAAGCCCCTATACTGGTCTCTGCTCCCCGACAACGGTTTTGTTTTTGCTTCTGAGCTGTCATCTATCCATGCCTCTGGACTGTTGGATCCGTGTGTGAATCGCAGGGCATCATGGCGCTACCTGGCCCTGGGTTATGTGGTTGGAGACGAATCTATCCTGGAGAACGTTTTCCGGCTTCCACCTGGTTCATACATGTATGTGAAGCACGGATCCAATCCGCGCATCGTAGGGTACTGGAACCTCGCAGATCTTTGGCGGGAGCGATCTTCCAGACAGCTGTCCGAGCAGGAGGCATTGTCAGGGTTTGAAGATCTGTTGAAGGATGCGGTGCAATCGCGTCTCGTGGCCGATGTTCCGCTCGGAGCCTTTCTCAGCGGAGGTATCGACTCCAGCGTCGTATGTTCCCTCATAAAGCTGGTTCAGCAGCAGCTGAAAACCATAAGCATCGGATTTGTCGAAGACTCCTATGACGAATCCAGGTATGCCAGCCGTGTCGCCGAGAATCTGGGTACCTGCCATTCCGTCACATATCTGGAACATATCTCGGACAAGCAGTTAGAGGAGCTCTGCCAGAGACTGGACGAACCTTTCGCCGATACATCAATCATTCCATCCTATTTGATGTGTCAGGCTGCCCATGAGCAGATCACCGTGGCCCTGAGCGGGGATGGCGCGGATGAACTGCTCGCCGGTTATCCGACATCCCAGGCTGACCGGCTCTACCGATATCTGAACAAGCTGCCAAAGGCAGTAGTTGGGATGCTCCGGTTCATATTGAACTTGATTCCGGATAATCGCAGGAAGGTCAATCTGTTGTTCAAGGTCAGACAGTTCCTCCGGTCACACGGACATAATGCCAGCGAAGCGCATGCTCTGTGGAGAATGATTCTGCCGGACGGCCTTTCAGCCCTGACCGGTTTCGACGCGATCAGCGATATCTTTGATGTGTTCCATCTCCATTACATGGCCGGAAGAGGATTGAATGAACTGGACCGTTTTCTTTATGTAGATTACAAGACCTGGCTGGTCGACGACATTCTGGTAAAGGTCGACCGGGCGAGCATGAATCATGGGCTTGAGATCCGAAGTCCGTTTCTGGATTATCGCCTTGTGGAGTACTGTGCTGGGTTGCCGGAGAATATGAAAATGCGAGGTTGGACCGGTAAATGGCTTTTACGGCGGATCGCGGAGAAATATATCCCGAAACAGATCATCCAAAGAAGGAAGAGCGGGTTCAATGCACCGGTTTCAGAATGGCTGGTTACCTCCTGGCGTGAACGTGCCGAGAGTGCATTCTCTTCCCGGTCTTTTAAGGATCTGGGTCTGATTCCGCCTGAAACAGGGGTACGTTTGTGGAATGAACATGTGACCCGGCGAAAAGATCATGGATACCTGTTGTTCTCCCTGCTGGTTTTCGATACATGGCGTCGGTATAACCGGATATCCATGGGCAATGTATAAGCCCATAAAAATGAGATTGAGATGATCTGCCGGGATATGGCCCACGGAGTTATCGAGACCGACAGGCATTCTGGGCGGGTGATCAGTGTGGGTGCTTGTCCATCTGGGGATCTCATGTGGGCGAAGAGAGGGGGAGGCAGGATCAGGTACACAGCAACATACGTTCTCACGGTTCCTGAATGAACCTGGAATGTCTGTCCTGATCCCGGACCTGGGAGGCGAGAGGATATCGCCGAGCTTTAACCAAAGGAAGAATCAGATGGAGAAGATCAATATTTCGGTTGTCAGTCCCGCCTATAACGAGGAGTCTGCCGTATCAGAAACCGTTAATGCGATACATGATATCTGCGGAAGGTGTGATTTTATAGATAAATATGAAATCATCGTGGTTGATGACGGCTCGACGGACGGGACATTGACTCGGGCTCAAGAAGCCGGTGCTACAGTCATACCCCACCTGTCAAACAGCGGGTACGGTAAATCTCTGAAGGACGGTATCCTTGCAGCTACATACGATACGATTGTTATAACTGACAGCGACGGGACTTATCCGGTTGACCAGATTCCCAGACTGCTCAAGCAATACCGTCGAGGGTATGACCTAGTTGTCGGCGCACGGCAAAAAGACAGCTATAAGGAGTCATTCCTGAAATCCATATTAAGGGTTATCTTGAGATTTCTCGTTGGGTTCGCCACAGGGGCCAAGATACCGGATGTGAATTCAGGGCTGCGCGTTTTTTCAAGAGAGACGGTTATCTCCTATTTCAACCACCTATGCAATACCTTCAGCTTCAGTTCTTCACAGACCCTGGCTTACCTGCTTACCAGTCGATATGTTTGCTATGTTCCCATTGATTACAGAGAAAGGACAGGCAGGTCGAAAGTGTGCCTTTTCCGGGATATGCTGCGAACTCTTCAGTATATAGTTTTTCAGATATTGTATTATAATCCCATCAAGCTGTTTCTGATACTGATTGCATTTTCCATGATCCTGGCATTGTTCTCTTTCACGTTCAGCCTGATCACCGGGATTGCCCTCGGATATTTCTTAGGGCTGATTTGTATAATAAACTGCGGGTTGCTGTTGGCGTTGGGGCTTCTTTCTGAGCAGTTACGGCAGCTGATGATGCACGATGACAGCAGATGAAGGAGCCCCTACCTTGCATGAGATGATTACTGACAGTGCCGGACTGTACAATGCTGCTTAGGAAAGTATTTCTCCTGTCGGTTGGAAGTGTAGTAAATACGTTCATAACAGGAATTTTTAGTATATATGTAACGAGAGTTCTGGGTCCTGAAGACAAGGGTGTTCTCACCATCGCGATAAGCACCTGCGGGTTGATGTCAATGTTATTCAGCTTTGGTGTTCCGTATGCCGCAGCCTACTATATTCGATCTCATCCAGGGAGCAGATCCTTTGTTCTAGTGCAGACTAACCGTACGATGATCGTCTGTGGCCTGCTGTCTTTTATCCTGGTTTTTTTCGGGAGAGATCTGTTTTCGTCGGTTTTCCTCGGGGGCAAGGCAATAGATGCGTTCATGGTAATGGTGCTGGTCGGTATGGTGATCGTGAATTCCGCGAATTCGATAGTGGGAGCTTCCCTGGTGGCCCAAGGTGATTCCAGGGGGTTTGCCCTGAGCCTAAATATGGGAACCCTGATCACGATAATGAGCACGCTGATCCTTCTCTGGTACTGTGAGAGCAGGCTCCATGCAGTCCTGTCCGGGACGCTCCTGGGAGCTGTCTGCTCGACACTCATGATGAGGAAACAGTACATGAACTACTCCAGTGAGGCGGGCGAAAGATCGCATGCGGTGGGGGCTCGGGATTTTTTTATGTACGGGATACAGGCCCAGTCCGGTGCTCTGGCCTCCCTTTTTTTCAAGAGGATCGATCTTTTCATTATCAGTTATTTTATAAACACCAGCGCGGTCGGTTTCTACTCCGTGGGAATAGGGCTCAGAGACCTTGCCATGACCGCCTCTAGTTCTTTTGCCGGCCTTGCCGGAGGAGAGATGGCGGACCCTGATAATCAGTCAGGGAAGAAAGCCGGAAAGATATTGAAGAAGGGAATACGTTTCAATATCCTCTGTTCCTTGGTCTTTTTTCTGGGAGCGGTTATACTGTTCCCCTACTTCATTCCCTTTGCCTATGGAGAAGCTTTCCAGAGAAGCATAAACATCTCTGTGATAATAATGGGGTCGCTACTCCCGTTATCCATATCGCTTCTTATCGGGAAAGCGATACAGGCGAGAGGGAAACCCCTGCTGCAGAGTCTCAGCAGTGTTATGGGAGCAGTCGTCTGCACGGCAGTTGTGTGGCAGCTGACAAAAAGCTTCGGCGTTAAGGGGGCAGCAGCCGCTACTATCATTGATAGTGTGGTGCTGCTTCTGCTCGGGTTCTTATTCCTGCGTATTTCAAACGGCAAAGATAGTGGCGATAAGAAAAATTCAGAAGTCGGAGCTCAATGAATGAAGAAAAAACTCGCACTGATAAATTACAACGTCCAGCATTTCTGGCCGTTCATAGAAAAACTGCAGGAAGCAGGCTTTGAGGTGCACTGGATCAATTCCCGACCAATAACAAGCAGCCAGATGCGAGATAAGGGGGCTTTACCCTCAAAGGTTTGTGACATTCTTGAGGGGCCGGACAGCATAACAGAAGTGGATGAGGCCATCCGTGTTCTTCAAGAGTATGAACAGGTAGGTCTGCCGACGATTCACAGCATCATTTTCATGGATCAGAACCTGCGGAACTCAGATTATGCCAGCGCGATGCTTTATCTGGCAAATGGTGCTGTAAGGATACGCGATTTCCTGGTTCGGAACCGGATAGAGTTTGTCACCAGCGGACGGGACACCGCTGTACAGATGCTGACCATGCTCATCTGTAAAAAAATCGGCATATGGTGGGGCTGCGTAACGCGCATTAAACTCCCCAAGAACTATTTCGGCTTTTCGCCCACACAGCAGGGGGATCAGCTTAGTCCCATCCGGGAGCCCAGCGATAACGATTATGAATATGCAAGAGAATGGTTGAGGAAGTACCGTGAAGATGGCGCGATCAAACCCTTTGCCCGTCCGAAGATCAGAGGTCTGTCGGGCTTGATGGAGAAAGTGCCTCAGTATATCGATGTGGTTATCTCCCACGGAGAGCACAGGATTAGGACGGGCTCGGACAGGAGGATGCCGGGATCAAGTGTTGCACATCATACCGGGCGATATGTGAAGGAGCTTGTGAATTATATCTACTACCGGCTGTACCAGACGTTCGAGCAGCCGTGCGACGAGCCATTCGTGCTCTACGGCTTGCACCGTCAGCCTGAATCGAGCATAGACGTCAGGGGGGCCTTTTTCGATGACCAGCTGACGCTGATTAAGCAGATCGTCAGGTCGATTCCAGTAACCCACAAGCTCTATTTAAAGGTCCACTTCAGCGATGTGGCAGGTCAGTCCCCCTGGTTCTACAAGGCCCTCAGAAAATTCCCGGGGTTGAAGCTCATCGACCCGGATGTTGATTCCAGGGATCTCATCAACCGCGCGGCAGTTGTTGTGACAAACTCCGGTGCCATGGGCCAGGAGGGTGGTTATCTCGGGCGTCCGGTCATAGCCATGTCGAAGATGTTCTGGAGTGACCTGCCCACAGTGGTATACTGTGGGGCTCCACCTGAGTTGCCTGGGCTTGTTTCCCGCATGATCGCCCGCCCCCCGCAAGACAATTTTGATGCGGTGGCACGATCGATAGCACGATACATTGCCAGTTCTTTTCCTTCAGATCCCAATCTCGGGTTTATTCAATCCGGGTTCACCTCGGAAGAACTCGATACGCTCTGTGATGCCTACAGGGATCTATACAGGCTTGTAGCCCGTCAGAATCAAGGGTCAGGCCAGCAGTGATCCCGTCCTTTCTGAAAATGGCCGTGTTCAGGGCCAATGCAATCTTTCATGGACTGTTTCTCGGTGCAGTCGGCACGCCATGCAAGATATCGCCACTCGCCGTCATCACAGGCTCCAAAAAGCGTATAAGCATAGGCGCCGGTACAAGGGTTTTCAGCCGGGCATGCCTCAACTGTGATAAGAAAGGCTTTATAACTATAGGGAAGAACTGCGATATACACCCCTACGCAAGGATCATGACCTATGGGGGGAATATAAAGATCGATGATCATACAAGTCTGAATCCCTACTCAATCCTGTATGGACACGGAGGGCTTGAAATTGGCTCAAGAGTCAGGATCGCGGCTCATGTAGTAATAATCCCGGGCCAGCATGGCATTGATAGGATCGATGTGCCCATCATGAATCAGGCCACAGAAATGCTGCCGGTGGTAATTCACGACAACGTGTGGATAGGAGCCGGCGCAAAGATATTGGGGGGGGTGTCTATTCATACGGGGGCTGTCATAGGTGCCAACGCCGTCGTCACGCATGATGTGCCTGAGAATGCAGTCGTCGCAGGCGTTCCCGCACGGGTGATAAGGTTGCGTAACAACCTCTCGAAGGACCGGGCCGAAGATTCGTGAAGCGCTATTATGATTGCAGAAGAAACCGGCTCGTCTATATCGGTCAGGAGGCCAACCCGGATATGTGGGATGAGCGGTGGAAGAAAGAAGATCTCCTGAGGCTGTTTTCCCGCAGCAGGAATTCACTGGAAAGCGAGCTCATAAGGGACATGACAGCAAAGTATCTCCCGAAGAGGGCCAAGATTCTCGAAGGAGGCTGCGGACTGGGTGATAAGGTGTTTGTTCTGAAACAATCGGGCTATGAGGTCATTGGCGTTGATTACGCCGTCCAGACCGTCGGCAAGCTCAATAAGTTCATGCCCGAGCTTGATATACGGTATGGCGATCTCCGGACGTTGCCTTTCCTGGGCCACGTTTTTGATGGATACTGGTCTTTTGGCGTGATCGAACATGATTATTACGGTTTTCAAGAGATCGCACGAGAGATGTTCCGCGTGCTCAAGCCCGGAGGGTTCCTGTTCATGACTGTGCCGGCCCTGTCGCGGCTCAGGAGAATGAAGGCGGCAGCAGGGTTTTATCCCGCCTTCCGTGAAGACAGCGTTGACCGATCCAGGTTCTATCAATTTGCATACAGCTCTGAAGAAATCCAGGAATTATTCAAAGGGCATGGATTTGACCTGGTGGAAAAACAGGGATGGTCGGTTTACAAAGGGGTGCGCGACGAGGTCCCTGGCACGCACGCACTGATGAGCCTTTTGTTCAGATATCTGGGTAAACTGACTTGGCGCCTTTTGAAGAATTACTGCAACCACTCGTTCCTTTACACCTTTCGCAGGACAGGGGTTCCTCATGAAGATCACCCTGCTCATTGAAAGCCTTGGCGGTGGAGGAGCTGAAGGGCAGCTGTGTCTCCTGGCAGGGGAACTGCAGCGACGTGGACATGATATACTAGTCGCCACGTACGCCCAGGGAGACTTCTATGCCCCTCTGCTGGATCGTTACGGGGTAAGGCACATGTTCCTCGGCGGGGACGGTACCATTCAGTGGATTCCCCGGATAAGGAGTATGCTCAGGAGGAACGACCACGATGTCGTGCTGGCTTTCATGGCGAGCTCTGCGAGTTATGCAGAGCTCGCGGCATTGCCCTTTCGCAGGTGGGGACTTGTGGTCAGCGAGCGCGGGGCCAAACTGGGGCTCTCGAATGGCACCGTGCGCCTGAGAAAGGTGCTACATCTCATTGCAGACGCAGTTACCACCAATTCTCATACGAACAGACTGATGCTTGAAGCGGCAGTCCCTTCCCTGAGAACCAGGGTGATAACAATTTACAATGCCGTTGACCTGGACAGGTTCAGGCCCGGAGGCCCGACATCCGATCATAAAGGGATACGGCTGATGGTCGCCGCCAAGCTCGATCACAACAAGAATATTCTTCGGGCCATCGAGGCAATGGACTTGGTGCGTAAGAAACATAGGGGTATTCCCGTGTCAATGGACTGGTTCGGAGGAACATCAGCAGATCTGACTTTGCGTTGTCAGTGCCTCGACGAGATCAGACAGAGAGGGCTCGGAAATTTCTTCCGCATCCACGACGCAACACCGGATATCGTCTCCAGATATCAGCAGGCCGATGCGGTCATGCTTCCATCCCTCCACGAGGGTCTTCCCAACTCCATATGCGAGGGTATGGCCTGCGGGAAGCCTATTCTGATGAGTACTGTATGCGACGCGGGCAACCTTGTCAGGGATCATGAGAATGGGTTCCTTTTTTCTCCCCGGGACCCGTACAACATAGCTGAGGCAGTCAGCAGGTTTCTGTCGCTTAGCCAGCGTGAGCGGCTGCGCATGGGAGAAAGGAACCGGGAACTGTCCGAGAGGTATTTCAGCATAGGAAAATTTGTTGATATGTACGAGTCCGTCCTGAACGCTGCAAGCCTGAGAAAGAGACCTCAATGCGGGCACTGGCCGCCGGAAGTCCCCCAGACCGCCCTGGACTTTCTTGAGCAGGCTAAAAAACAGAACCTGCTTCTGTCGTTCCCAGTTGAATCACGATGAAATTAAAGCTCACTATGATCGACCGCTTCCTTGCCTTTGTGATCATTTTCATAAACGGATGGTATTATGCATTGCCCATCACACATATCCCCATGCCACTGTGGCTTACTCCCGTGCAGCCGGTGCACGGAGTATACATTCATGAATTACTGATAATGTTTTATTCTGGGTTTCTGGCCATCAGCCACGGCGGGAGATTGCCGCTCCGTCATCACGGAGCTATCAACATGACATTATTCATCCTGGGCATGGGCTACCTGGGGCTGCTGTCAAATGTGGTTAACCTTCTTCCTTTGAAGGAATTCGGCGAAGCTGGCCGGTTTTTCTTGCTGGCATTATATTTTTCTTTGCTTGTATACTGGGCAAGGCTGTACGGTCCGACGTTTGTGCTCAGGACTCTGCTTCTGGGCATTCTATTCTCAGGTGCGTTAAATATTTACCTTGCATTCACCGTCCGCTGGATGGAGATAGGGGGGTTGCCTTTTCTGCTCGGACAGAACGGGCCAGGCGGCCCCCTGGGCCTTTCAGTGGTTTTGAGCTCCTGGCTCATGTTGGAACGGGAGACATCTGCCGATACTGCTGTTTCACTGGCATCCCTGGCGGTCGGCGTTCTTGGCGCTTCAATGAGCTACTCCAAAATATCGATGCTCATTGCGGCCTGTGGGCTGCTCGTCTGGGGTGTCGTTGTGCTCGTGAATCTTTCTGCCAGGAGGACACGCCGGCTGAGTATTGTTTTCCTTTTGGCTTTCGCCTTGATTCTATTCATAAAGCACGGGCAGGTCATGCAATACGTGCACGGGGTCGGCGGTTTTATCGAGAGAAAATTCATAGATATGACCCTTGAGGACAATTCGATCGTTTGCCGTTTTCAGTATTTTGTCATTACAGGCGAGATCATGCTGGGGAATCCCCTGTTCGGCGTAGGTTACGGCGGATTTTACAAGGCAGCTGTTTCAACGAGAGGCTTCCAGAGTGAACGCCGGAACATCGAGGATTCAGAAGAAGGCGACCTGGGTTATTCCAATCCGCACAACTCATTCCTTTACTACGCATCAGCCAACGGGGTCCCTGGCCTGGTTCTCGCTGTAATTATATATATGAAGGTTTTGCTATTGTTTCGTAGAGCCCTTTCAGGTCGTGGTTTTACAGGGAATATCCTGTGGATGTGTCTGGCGGGCGGATATTTCATATACGGAATGACATTACCAACGCTTTTCAACTCTTCGATCATGTATCTGCCGGCCGCCGTTGCCGTTGTGTTCTGGAGACAGTCTCTCCCGATCCCATCACCAGTTCATCCGGACTCACCTGCGTCTGAGTCTATGCCAGTGGCTGCTGGTAAAATTTTCTCAAAGCCGTAGATATCAATCCTAATAACGAGATATGATATTCGACACCGCCATGGTGTCTGATAAAGAAAGATGAGAAAATAAACGCCCTATGAAAATTTTTTTATTAGCTGTCGGAGATCCTGTCTTGGGTGAAATGTCAATGCAGGAAGACAGGATTCTCCGCATGAAATGTTTTAATGATGGGTTGGAGCATGTCTATCTGAAGAAGGATATCATCAATTTTACAAGCCAGATGACGTCGCTGACAGATTCGGGTGTGGAAGTTGAATATGGGTTCCTGACCGATCGCAAATCGATACCGGCGCTTTTCAAGGCCGGGTTGAAGCTCAGGCGGGTCCTTAAAGAAAGGAAGATCGATATCGTACATGTTCACTGGGGCGTGACAACATCGCTCATGGCGGTCGTGTCGAGCCAGGTTCCCGTCGTCATATCTTTCTGCGGCAGTGATCTTTATGGATCGATTCGTCGTAATGGAGGCAAAGGCATCTCCTCGAAAACATCAGGTGTTATCTCGCAATTTTCTGGTCTTTTCGCATCGCGTATCATTGTCAAATCCAGAGATATGCTGAATACTTTATGGGAGCCGAATAAAAGAAAGGCCACGGTAATAGCCAACGGGATCAACATGGAGCTTTTTTCCCCGATGGATAGAGTGAAGGCCAGACAATATCTGTCATGGAATATTGATGAGAAGTACATTCTTTTCTTCCCGGGGGGAGGGGCTCCGGTCAAGGATCCGGAATTGGCACGGGCCGCCTTTGCATACGTAAAGGAGAGGATTGCCGGGTGCAATTTGGTCTTTGTCGAAAATGTGCCGCATGAAGATCTGGTGTGGTACTATAATGCGGCAGATGTATTGCTGATAACATCCTTTCACGAGGGGTCAAATAATTCTCTGAAAGAAGCCATGTGCTGCAATCTTCCGATCGTATCTGTCATGTGTGGAGATGCACGAGAAAGACTTCGCTCGGCGGAACGGTGTTGGGTTGTCGAAGAAAGGTCTCCTGAAACGGTCGGCAAGGCCCTTCTTGAAGTCGTCGGGGAGGGCACGAGGAGTAATGGGAGAAGATTCATGAACGAACTGCATCTCGGGAATGTGGCCTGTGAGATCGTCAAGGTATATAAGACAGTTCTGAAAGAGGAATGAGCCGTATTGTGAAGAAAAGCATAAACACATCGTGTTCCAGTCGTTATCCTGAACTGAGTAAAGGATTTTGAGGGTGCAGGTTGGAAGAGTAGCTTTGTACAGGAGCCTTTCGCGCTGGATACTACAGGCTACCGATGACCTGTCATTCAAGACGACGCGGCTGCAGCAAGGGGTGCTCTGTGGTGGAGAATTATCATGAATGAACAGCTTGTGGGAAAGGGATTCTGATCAAGTGATAGTATGATATCAATAATAAATTACGGTGTCAGCAACACTGGTTCAATGATGAACATGATGAAAAAACTCGGGCTCCCTGCCCGGATTGTATCAACATCTAGAGAGATTGAGAATGCGGACAAGATCATACTGCCCGGCGTTGGCGCTTTCGACCACGGGATTTCGGCTCTCACACGGTTGGATTTGGTTGAACCTCTTAAGAAGAGGGTTGTCCAGGACAAGGTGCCGCTCCTTGGAGTATGCCTCGGCATGCAGCTACTGGCCGAGGGGAGCGAGGAGGGATCCCTCAGAGGGCTTGACCTGATTAATGGATATTGCGTACGCTTTGAATCCGATGGTGAGTCTTCGGTCAGGATTCCTCATATGGGATGGAACGAGCTCTCGATATGCAGAGAGAATCCGTTGATGACTCATCTGGAAGGATGCCGGTTTTATTTTGTTCACTCCTATCATATGGTCTGCTCGGACATGGTGAATGTTCTGGCCACTGCACACTATGGGAATAATTTTACGGCAGCTGTGCAATGCGGGAATGTATGGGGTGTACAGTTTCATCCCGAGAAGAGCCATCGGTTCGGCATGGCCTTGCTTGTTAACTTTGCGAGATTGTGATGCTCATTCCTCGTGTTATTCCCATGCTTCTTATGCGGAATGGCGGCCTTGTGAAGACTGTCAGGTTTGAGAAGGCGAAATATGTCGGAGATCCGATTAACGCTGTGCGCATACTTAATGAAAAGGAAGTGGACGAAATAGTATTTCTTGATATCGGAGCAACGCCATCCGGTATCGGCCCAGATTTCGAGCTTCTTGAAAACATAGCCAGTGAGGCCTTCATGCCATTCGGCTATGGGGGTGGGATCAACACGGTTGCCCACATCAAAGCACTTTATTCGCTGGGTGTGGAGAAGATAGTCCTCAATTCGGTTGTTGGGCATAACCCCGGTTTTGTTGAACAAGCTGCGTCCATAGCCGGGAGTTCCGGGGTGGTCGTGTCGATGGATGTGCGGCGTAATTGGCTGGGAAAGCACAGTGTATTCACCTGTTCAGGAAAGGTAGACATCAAGCGGGATCCTGTGGCTCATGCACAGGAGATGGAACGATTGGGAGCTGGCGAGCTTATAATCAATTCCATTGATCATGATGGCATGATGAACGGCTATGACCTGCATTTGATAAAACGGATGGCGGAGGCGGTTTCGATACCGGTGGTGGCTGCCGGTGGAGCCGGTTGTCTGGAACACTTCCGCGAGGCAGTGATGCAGGGTGCAGCGGCGGTGGCGGCTGGCAGCCTGTTTGTCTTTCATGGCAAACACCGTGCGGTGCTGATTACATATCCCAGGCACAGCGATCTGGCTCAGTTATTTTGTTGAGGATTTTAACGGAGTCGCTATTGAATTCTGCCTCATTATCAAATTATAATGATATTATCATAAGTTGTGGCAATAAATCATGTTAAGCGGAGGAATAGCCATGTCGAGACCGTATCAGATATGCACAAGGTGTATTATGGATACAAGCGATCCTGAGATCGTGTTTGATCATAACGGAGTATGCAACCATTGTAGGGCTTATGAGAAAAGGGCTCAGAACGAACTGTTCAACAAGAAAGAAAGTGAGATTAAACTGAATAGTCTGGTCAGTGAAATCAAGCGGAACGGAAAGAACAATGAATATGACTGTGTTATCGGTGTAAGCGGCGGTGTTGACAGCACCATGGTCGCATATCTGGTGAAACAACTTGGTTTGAGACCTTTGGCTGTTCACGTTGATAACGGATGGAATTCAGAACTCGCTGTCCATAATATTGAAGCTACGTTAAAAAAGCTCTCCATTGACCTGGAAACCGTGGTCCTGGATTGGGAGGAATTCAGTGATTTACAGATAGCCTTCCTCTATTCTTCCGTGCCCAATATTGAAATCCCAACAGATCACACCCTGCCATCGATATTGTTCAGAACAGCGAGCAAGAAAGGGATTAAATACATTATCAGCGGCTCTAATGTGGCATCAGAGGCGATCATGCCAAGCAACTGGGTGTATGACTCACGAGATTTACGGTTTATCAAGACCATTCATAAACAATATGGCACGGTCCCTTTAACAAATTATCCATCGTGTCCTATTCCCCGGTACTTCTATTATGTTTTTATTAAAGGGATTAAATATGTCCCGATATTGAACTATGTGAGCTACAATAAAAATGAGGCCAAGGCTCTGATCCAGAGAGAGCTGAACTGGCGGGATTATGGTGGAAAGCACTTCGAATCAATCTTCACGAGGTTCTTTCAGGGATATTTTCTTCCGGAGAAATTCAATATGGACAAAAGACGCCCGCATCTTTCAACATTGATATGCTCAGGACAGATGACCCGCGACGAAGCACTTTCGGAGCTGCAGAAGCCGTCCTACCCAACTGAATTGTTTCAGAGTGATTATGATTTCTTCTTAAAAAAGATGAAATTGACTCCTGAGAAGTTTGATGAGATCATGAAGATGCCTGTCAGGCGATACAGGGATTACTCTTCGAATGCCTTCTTTTTCATGGGACTCAAAAGACTTATTCCTCTCGTGAAGTACGTAGTAAAGCCAAAAAGCTTGAAGCACAGTACATTGCCTAATAATAACTGAGATCGTGATGAACATCTGGTATCTTTCCGCCTATGATCAGCCAAAAGGCCAGTCTTCCAGAACCTATGATATTTCCCGCGAACTGGTGAGGAGCGGACATCAAGTTACCATGTTCACAAACAGCTACTGTCATTTTACCCACGTGGAGCTTCTAGAAGCTAAAGAAAAATGGCGCATAGAAGAAATTGACGGCATTCGCGTGGTCTGGCTACGCACCTTTCACTATTCCGGAAACGGATGGCAGCGTGGTGTTAATATGCTCTCGAACATCTGGCGCTCCATACAGGTTGCCATAAGCTTTCAGGAAAGACCGGATGTGGTGATAGGCCCTTCCGTACCTCTTGGGACAGGTTGGGCTGCTTCAGCCATAGCCAGAATGAAAGATGCAGCTTTTGTTTTCGAGGTAAGAGATATCTGGCCGCAGGCGTTAGTTGACCTCGGAATGCTGGCCTCTGACAGCCTGTCTTATAAGATACTTCGATCTGTCGAGAAATATTTATATGGGAGGGCCCTCAGAATCTCTGCAGTGCTTCCATTTACCTGGAAGCATGTCGCCGATAGTGGGATAGATGCGGATAAAGTTCATTGGATACCGAATGGTGCAGACATTGAGCGGTTTATGGATGAACCCGCAATTACTGACAATGTTTATCCATTAATCGCAATGTATGTGGGCGGATTCTCCAGTACGCATGATGTATCAACAATCCTCAGGGCTGCCAGGATCCTGCAGGACAAGGGGATAGATAGTTATCGATTTATTATTGTCGGTAGCGGACGATATCGTTTTGCTTCGGAAAAGGAGGCAGAAGATCTCGGCGTGCGTAATGTCGAATTCAGAGATCCTGTGCCGAAGAGCGAGATCCCCAGGTTACAGAAGCAGGCCGATGTCTTGATCGCCAGTGTTAAAAATACGCCTGTTTATCAGTTTGGCATCAATTCAAACAAAATATATGATTATCTTGCATCTGCCCGTCCAATCATTTTTTCCGGCAATGCGCCGAATGATCCTGTCGCTGAATCCGGAGCAGGGCTAAGCATCCCGCCTGAGAACCCGGAAGCTATGGCCAGGGCGCTGCAGGAATTGCTGGAAATGAATCAGGCAGAAAGAATCGAGCTGGGAAAAAGAGGTCGTTGTTATGTCGAGCATGAATTCGACATCAAAAAATTAGCCGGGCGGATGGATAAGTTATTATCACAGGCTATTAAGGAAAAGGAGAAGATGGATGGCTCTCGAAGATAGGAAAATAAAAGAAATTGAACATTCCGATCGACGAAGGAGCATAGTCAGGGCGTATGAATACCATACTGATGCCTCTTCTGACAGGTCAAAAGAAAAGTATATCACGTCCGAAGACGAATTTGATCAGCATTTCAGCAACATGAAATTTTATAGCATCACCAGATCAAGTTTTGCCTACCGCGACTCCCTGTTATTTGACGGGATCAAGGGTGCGGTGGCTCTCGACTATTGCTGTGGAAATGGGGAGATTGCCATAGAATTGGCAAAACAGGGGGCAGCGAAAGTAATAGGGATCGATCTAAGCCCGGTCGCCATTGAGAATGCTCGTGAGCTGGCGCGTTCCGCTGGAGTCAATTCTGTTTGTGAATTTCTGGTCATGGATGCTGAACATACTGAATTTGCCGCTGGGACGTTCGATCTTATTCATGAGTATGGCGCACTTCACCATCTTGACCTTAGTGCCGCATTCAAGGAACTGTCACGCATTCTCAAGCCGGAAGGCAAGCTGATTTGCACGGAAACCTTGCGTCATAACCCTCTAATACAGTGGTATCGAAGAAAAACTCCCCATCTGAGGACGAAGTGGGAAGTTGAGCACATCCTAGGTATTCCCGAAATAAAAAGCGGGAACAGGGATTTTTCCACGCTCGATTTCCGGACATTCCACCTTGCGGCTCTGCTTGCGGTTCCGTTTCGCAAGATGTCAATGTTCAGGCTCCTTCTCAGGGTGCTCAATTCGGTTGATCGTGTCCTGCTTGCAATTCCCCTGCTGAACTGGCTTGCATGGGTTGCGGTGATTGAGTACCGACGGCCAAAAGGGACGGGGCAGCGCGAAGGGTGAGCAGTCCGATCCTGGAAGAATCACAACAGTATGGTTGCATCAGGCATCCGGCTTGGGCCCTGATGATAAAACGTATCCTCGATGTTGTCGTGGCCTGCATAGCCCTGATAGCCGCCGGGCCGATCATTGTTGTGGCCGCCTTGGCTGTCAAGGCATCAAGCCCGGGGCCAGTTTTTTACCGAGGTATTCGTTCTGGATTGAACGGAAGACCGTTCCGCATTTATAAGCTCAGGACAATGGTAGATAATGCCGAAAACCTGGGAGGGCCAACGACAGGCACCAACGACCACCGCGTAACCCGGATCGGTTCTTATCTGCGGCGCACCAAGCTGGATGAACTTCCCCAATTTTTTAATGTCCTGACAGGGGATATGAGTCTCGTGGGGCCTCGCCCAGAGGTTCTGAACTACACAGCGCAATACAGAGGCGAGGAGACATGCATTCTTTCCATGCGTCCCGGGATTACGGATTATGCCTCCATAGAGTTTGCCGACTTGGATGATAGAGTGGGGAACGTTGATCCAGACAAATACTTTCGTGAACACATAATGCCCCACAAGACAGCTCTGCGAGTTAAGTATGTTAAAGAATGGTCTCTGATTTCTGATGTGCGCATTCTTTGGATGACCTTTTTTCGGGTTATGAAAAGGATTGCGTTGAGATGAGCGCATTGGAAATGATGCAGCTTGGAAGAACAGGAACTAAGATAACCCGCCTGGGTATGGGGTGTTGGGCAATCGGCGGCCATGGGTGGGGTAAGGTAAATGACGAGGACTCCATCCGTGCCATCAAGTGCGCGTTGGATAACGGTGTTACTTTCTTTGATACAGCCGATGCTTACGGATTGGGGAAATCAGAAACATTACTTGCCAAGTGTTTAGGTGCCCTCCGAAGGGATGTTGTCATCGCAAGCAAGGGTGGTGTCAGATGGAATAATCTGGGGCAGGTGTGGCCTGATATAAGTCCAGATTATTTGAAGCAGGCGGTTGAAAACAGCTTGAGAAGATTGAAGTTGGACCAGATCCCGCTCTATTATATACATAAGCCCGATGGTATAACTCCAATTGAAGCAAGTATTGAGGCTCTTGCGCGCATGAATGAAGAAGGCAAGCTATATGCCATAGGCGTGGCAAATTTTTCCGCCGATCAATTAAGGCAGGCCTTGCAGGTTGCGCCAATAACGGCGGTACAGATACGGCTTAATATTTTTAACAGAAAAGAGGCCATGGATATTATCGGCCTATGCAAAGAACATGGGATAACATTGGTTGCTTGGGGGGCACTGGCTGATGGTTTATTAACAGGGAAGTTTGCCGAACAAATCAGATTTTCCGATGATGATCACCGCAGCAGAATGTATGAGTTTATGCCAGAAAATTTCCCTAAATATTATAGAGGTGTGCAGTCCCTACAGCAAATAGCGCGAGATCGTGGGCAAAGGATTAGCCATCTTGCGCTTCGCTGGGTTTTGGACTTTCAAGCGGTAACATGCGCGCTCTTCGGTGCTAAAACAGATAAACAGGTAATGGAAAATTTAGGCGCGGATGGTTGGTGCTTGTCGAATGAAGAACTAGATGCCATTGATACCGTGGTCGGGCAGCTTTCATTATGAGGTAACGTATGGATTATCCCATTGAATCAATGAGATACTTACTTAGGATGATGATGAGGATTCGTGTTTTTGAAGAGAGTCTTGTAGGTCCTATTCTTAGTGGAGAGATTCGTACGCCATGCCACCTATACAGCGGGCAGGAGGCTGTTGCTGTAGGTTTCTGCGCAGCCCTGTCAAGGTATGACTATATCTTCGGTAATCATCGTTCTCATGGGCATTTCTTGGCCAAGGGAGGTTCCCTGAAGGACATGGCGGCCGAGATCTATTGCCGGGAAAGTGGTTGCTCAAGAGGTAGAGGCGGCTCCATGCACTTGACAGATCCGGAAGTGGGTATGCTGGGCTCAGCACCGATCGTGGCTGGTACAATCTCTTTAGCCGTTGGAGCGGCTCTGGCCGCCTTGATCAGGGGAGACGGCCGGGTGGCTGTCAGCTTTTTCGGAGAAGGCGCAGCCGGCGAGGGTGTACTTTACGAATCTTTGAATTTTGCAGCATTGAAAAAACTCCCGATCATATTCGCCTGTGAAAACAACCTGTATGCCACACATATGCCCATCCGGGAATGCCGAGTGGATCAGCCGATCCGCAAGGTTGCAGAGGCTTTTGGGATCAGTAATTATGAAGTGGAGGGCAATGATGTTCTGCAGGTCTACGATGCATGCCGTAACGCCGTGGAAAACTGCCGCGGCCGTGGTGGCCCTGTGTTTCTTGAGTTTATGACCTATCGCTACCGCGGTCATGTGGGGCCGGATGATAACATTCAGGGGCTTCATACAGATATACGACCCAAGGAAGAATTGGAACAATGGCTGGCAAAAGATCCTATTAAGAAGTTGGAAAGCTACTTAATGGAGCACCGTCTAATGGATGAACAAGAAATTCAATCTATTAAGGAAGAGGTGGGCAAAGAGATCAGCGATGCGGTAAAATACGCGAAAACTAGTCCACGACCAAAACCGGAGGAACTTACGAACTATGTCTTCGCCTAGGAAGTTATCTTACAGTCTGGCGATCAATGAGGCTCTTTGTCAAATGATGGAACTAGACCCTGATGTCTTCCTGATCGGACAGGGGGTGAAAAGCCCCTGGTATGTTGGAAATACCGCGCGTGGCCTGTTGGAACGCTTTGGGGAAAGCCGGGTGATCGATACGCCTGTTTCCGAGAATGGCATCACAGGTGCGGCCGTGGGCTCGGCCATTGCAGGTATGAAGCCAGTGCTTGTGCATCCCCGGATGGATTTCATGCTCTATGCCATGGATCCCATCATAAACGAAGCAGCTAATTGGTTTTATATGAATGGAGGCAGGACAAGTGTGCCCATTGTTTTCTGGGGCATTATAAACCGCGGTGGCGAACAGGCTGCGCAGCATTCCCAGGCATTGCATGCCATGTTTGCGCATATACCTGGGTTGAAAGTGGTGATGCCTTCTACACCTTATGATGCAAAGGGGCTCATGGTTGCAGCCATCAGGGATGACAACCCGGTAGTCTATATCGATGACCGATGGCTGTACAGTTTTGAAGACCACGTGCCTGAGGAAATCTATGAGGTCCCGATCGGAAAGGCCACCATGAGAAGTCGGGGGTCTGATGTGACTGTTGTGGCCAGTTCATACATGGCATACCTCTCTGAGAAAGCTGCATCTACCATGGCGGAAAAGGGAGTCTATGCAGAGGTGATAGACCTGAGAACGATCAAACCGCTCGATCAAGAACTGGTGCTTGCATCTGTAAAAAAGACCGGAAGACTGGTGGTGGCTGATGGCGGGTGGAAAAGTTTTGGTATCGCCGCAGAGGTAGAAGCACTCGTATCTGAAGGGGCCTTCTCCTGTATGAAATCTTCACCGGTGAGAGTGGCGCTGCCCGATGTGCCTGCACCGGCGAGCACTTCTCTGGAGAATGCCTATTATCCGACAGAGAACGATATTATCAATGCTGTGCTGCACGTCATATGATGAGATGATTGGTTATTGTTGAAGAATGCCGCTTACTAGGACACAAAACGCTAGCAAAGAAAACCATGGACGATTTTTATGTGGAAGTGCTTGGAATAGTCATGTGTATTAGGGTCTGTCATCAATTCAGCCAGATGAGGGAAGCGACAAGTTCATTGTCAGTTATGATATTGCGGGTATAGTCTTTTCAGTTTGATCCGAGCATCATGTGTAGTAGCTAAGACCCGATCTGACAGTTGGTCGCCTTTCTGAAGTTCTGTCTGGTCAGATCTTAAGCTGTCAGATGGTCATCGATAAAAGAGCCATCGACATGCCCCTCATCCATATACCCGATACACTTTTCTTTCGCCATGGGAAGGTTATCTTTGAATGTGTCCATGGGTGTTCTCCCCTGGCAGCGCTTCCCCTGATGGGTCCTCTGGTTGTTGTACTTGTAGAGCCATAGATCCAGGTCTTTCTGGAGCTCTTCGAGGTTGAGATAAATCTTTCTTCTAAAGGCGATGCTGTAGAACTCGTCCTTGATGGTCTTGTGAAAGCGCTCGCAGATCCCGTTGGTCTTAAGGAGACCGTGCTTTTGTTCTCGTATGCTCGATGTCATTAAAGAGCAAGAAAGAGCTGGAACTCATGAGTCGTGGGATTGCCGCAGTATTCCGTGCCCCTGTCTGTCAGGATCCTCAAGCAGGCAACGCCCTTCTCATCGAAGAACGGCACAACCCGGTCATTTAGGAAATCAGCTGAATTGATGGGATGCTTGCTGGTATAGAGCTTGGCCAGGGCCACAGAAGAGTACGTATCGATGAAGGTCTGCTGGTAGATGCGTCCCACGCTTTTGATATTGCCCACGTAGTAGGTGTCCTGGGCTCCCAGATAGCCTACGTGCTCGGTCTCGATCTCGCCAATGGCAATCTTTTCCTCCTGGGCTTTCTCCATGGCCTTGAGCTGGTTCTCGGTAAGCACAGAGCCGGTCTTCGCCACGTGCACTTCCAAGGCCTTCAGACGCTTCTGAAAGACTTCCAGGTTATGCCTGAGCCATACCAGCGAACGCCGGCGGCCGATACGAAGATCCCTCGTCTCCTGAGCTCATCACTCACCCGCTTCTGCCCCAGGGCAGGGTTCTTAAAGGGTGAGTTCCAGAATCGCTGCCTCGACATCTTCCGGTATGCGATTCTTGAGGTTCGGAACACGCTTGGTCTTCTCTATGAGGGCTTCCATTCCTCCCTCCTCGTACGCATTCTTCACCCGGTAAAACGTGCCTCTGCTGTAGCCCATCACCTAAGTATGCCTTAAGAGACGTTCTTGAGGTAGCTGGCTAAATCTAGCAATCCAAACTTGTTTGAAGATAAGCTTCTGATCGGTAGTCATGGTTCATTCTCCTTTCTTTGAGTTTTCGCAGAACTTCAGAAAGGTTAACCATGACTACCACTTACTGGCAATCACTTACTGTCCGATCAGATCGTGACTAATATAGTTTATATCGTTTCAATCAACTCTGTGCTTGATTCTGTGCTTGATAATGAATATGAATTGAGTATTATATTTTATGTTTATCCCATCACTTACGCTATGTATTAGATCATGAAATGAACGGCGGGCATAGTAGAATGCATTTTATTCTCAAAAAGAACTTCTGGGCTATCTTCTTATTGGATATAGTGCTTATAACTATATCTTATTACAGTGCTCATTGGATCAGATTCGACGGGATCTTCAATTCTGCAGTCAGAAACCAGATATTGACAAATATTGTTCCTCTGGTTGCGATCAAGATATCCATTTTTGCCTTATTTGACCTGTACAGGGGCATGTGGAGGTATGTGGGTATACGGGACCTCCTCAATGTCATCAAGTCATCGGTAGCCGGTTCACTGCTATTTGTTGTCTACCTTGCCATGTTCCATCATTTCTCCGGTGTGTCAAGGGGTGTCCTGCTTGCAGATTTAATATTAACCATAGTTCTCATAGGCGGAATAAGGGTCATGATCCGGCTATACTATCAGCGCGATCAGGGATTCTTTCATGAGATATCCTTTTTCTGTAAGGCACAGAAAGAAGCAAAGAAGGTCCTCATTATAGGCACGGGGCATCTCGCAGAGAATCTGCTACGAGAAGTGCGTAATTTTACAAAATACACCTATAAAGTGATCGGTTTTATTGACATGGATATAAAGAATAAGGGTATGAAAATACACGGGGTACCCATTATGGGATCTTTGAAAGATATACCAGAAGTGGCAAGTTATTATGAGGTAGAGGATATCCTTATTGTAGATATTACGATGAGACCCAAAGAAACAGCCGCTGTTATTGAGTCTTGTGAAGGGTTGGGGGTTCATTTCAAGGTGGTCCCTTCGTTTTCGGAATGGATTGAAAATAATATTACAGATAATCTTCGGGATATTAAAGTGGAAGATCTGCTGAAAAGGGAACCAGTATCATTGGATATGCAGCTGGTACGTTCTGAGATAGAGAACCGAACCGTATTGATTACTGGTGCCGGTGGATCAATCGGTTCCGAACTTGCCAGGCAGATTTTTACCTTCAATCCCAAACAGATTATTCTTCTTGATAACGCTGAGACCCCTTTATACCAGATAGACATGGAGCTTAGGAGTAAGGGGGGCCAGACGAAAATAATCCCATGCATCGGAGACGTAAGAAGCAGGCGGGGGTTGAATAGAATATTTAATGCATACAAACCCCAATATGTGTATCATGCTGCTGCATACAAGCATGTCCCCATGATGGAACTCTCACCCCTCGATGCTGTGAATAACAACATCATTGGAACATTCAAACTGGCTGGTGTTGCAATCAGATATCATGTAGAAAAGTTCGTTATGATCTCGACGGACAAGGCAGTACGGCCTACCTCTGTGATGGGCACAACAAAACGGGTCGCTGAGATGGTTGTTCAGTCAATGAATGGCAACGGAACCAGGTTTGTGGTAGTCCGTTTCGGTAATGTTCTGGGCAGCAATGGAAGTGTTGTCCCTCTTTTTCAAAAGCAGATAGCCTCAGGCGGGCCCGTGACAGTCACTCATCCGGAAGTTACACGCTACTTCATGACCATCTCTGAGGCCGTCATGCTGGTTCTCCAGGCCGGTTCCATCGGCAAAGGAGGGGAGTTGTTTCTTCTTGACATGGGCGAGCCGGTAAAAATACTGGACTTGGCCAAGAATATGATACGTCTCGCAGGACTCGTACCTGACCGGGATATCAAATTAGAATTCATAGGCCTACGAACAGGTGAAAAGTTATATGAAGAACTGCTGATAGATGGTGAAGGGGTTCTGGACACTGCGTATGAAAAAATTAAGGTGTGCAACCACGCGGACGGCTTCGATGAGATAGTACTGTATGATGCTATTGAACAGTTCAACCTCCTGCTGAAAGAGGCCAGTGACAATGAAGCTGTGATTAAGGTGCTGAGCAAGCTTGTTCCTGCTTTCCATTGGGATGCCCATGCTCAGAAGATGGGAATGCCAAAAGAATTTATTCCTGCAGAGGGATATAAGAAGATCTATGTCGAGGATACAACACATTAGAGGGATCCCAGTCAATATGTTTCTTGAGAATATGTCAAGAAGCTGACAAGCCAAGAATGGTATAAGTATTTTTGCTGAAGAGTTATAGTAACATACAATCCTGGAGAACTTGGGGAAATAATCACCTCCAATCGAGAACCCTGTCAATCTAAAGTTTTGCGTTGGCGAGATGGCTTCTGTGATGTAGTGGGTAGTTAGCTTTATGCAGATTTAATTGGCAAGCATGAGGATGGATTCATGAATAAAAGCTGTATATTAGGCCCTGGTTTTAGGTTCTATATTATGCCCATCTTGCTACTAGGTGCAATTTCATCCGAAGTCAATATGACTCTTCTCGAAGGAAAGATCCCTGTCAAATTAAGTGTGGGTGATCTCGCTATCTTGATAACTACCATAAGCTATACTGTCTATTCGCGGTTAAACCTGAGTGAAATCACTCGAAGACATATAGTGCTTATAATCATAGGCTTGGCTTTCATACTGATTTCATTGAGCACCAGCTGTATCCATAACGAATATTGGATTGTCTCTCTCAAATTCTGCATAAAATCGTGCATTCTATTTTTCCTGTTGGTCTTAATTTATCAGGATTCACATGTTTCAAGCGGAACATTAACGTCGTTGTTCTTGATAATGATATTTATTAATGCCGTGGGTATTTTAGAATATTTTTATTATGATAGAATAGAAAATTACTTATTGTTGTTCAAGTCTCAGGAGAGTTTGGCCACATATAAACATGCATATGTAAGCTCAGTATTTCCTAACACCAATACTTTTTCTGTCTTCAATGCGATATGTGCCGTATCGATACTGTCTGTAGCATTGCACTATCCATATATGGTGAACCGCTTTCTGTGCACATCTAGCCTTCTGTTTTGCATGGTTGGAATGTTTCTTTCTTCAAGCAGGAACGCACTATTAACGTTTACTGTAGGAATATCGTTCCTCATAGGTTCATTGATAAAAAATAAGAGAAGTTATCTTATGGTATTTGCAGTACTATTGATAACTTTAGCAATACTTGTTTCTGGTTTATATATTCAAAAGCCACTTGCGAGAAGATTTGCTGATGCAATCTCCCTTGATTCAGTAATAGGTGAGGGGAAAACCATTAGAGTCTTAGAAATGGGATCAGCTTTTAATCTGAAGGATAGACCAGATATCTGGGAAAGGGGAATAGAGCTATTTTTGGAAAAACCGATCTTCGGTATTGGTGCAAGCCAGTATATCATGAGGAATGAGTTCGTAAATGGTGACACCATACATATGCATAATATATTTGGAGATATTCTTGTAAATCATGGCATTGTGGGATTTATCCTCTTTATTGTCCTCATGGGAGCCTGGTTTAAGAATACAATGAGGGACTGGCAAGTATATCTGATTATTACTCTTTTTGTTTCTCACCTTTTCGACTGCTTTGTGCCCTATAATACAATATGGCTGATATTTACGCCATGGCTGGTCGCACTGACAACGAGAGATCCTGAAAAAATGTTTCTTCAGAATACCCATGAACATCAAGATAAACAAATTGCTGCCTGAAAGTAGTTTCTTGTGAGCATGTAGAGTCGTGGTTACCATAAAAAAGAATATGTTCTACCAAGCCCTTGCCCAGATAGGAGGCAAGGGCTTTATGTTTTTTGTCTACATGCTCCTCGCGAGGATACTCGGCCCTGCCCTGTATGGCGTCTTCGGCTACACCCTTTCTTCCGTTCAGATCATCAGCGGGGTCTTGTTCGATCTCGGTCTTCTTCTGATCGTGACGAGAGAGCTGTCCGTGAACAACGATTCGATCTTTCGGCCGGCGCTGTGGCTGAAAGCAGCGGGCTGCATAGCAGGGGGCATGCTCTTCCTGCTCTTGATACCCGTTCTCAAGTTTCCCCTTATCCTGGCCGTATCGCTCGTGGTCTGGGCCATGCTCAACTCCTTCACCGACTTCTACTTTTGCGTCTTCCGTGCAAAAAACATGATGCATGGCGAAGCGGCGACAATGCTGAGCCAGAGGGTCTTCCTGCTCGGCGTTCTAATCGCCCTGTACATCGGATGCCTGGAGCTCGATTCCGAAGTTCATGTTCTCTATGCAAGCGGGGCCGCCTTCTGCTGTTCCGCCTTGTTCGGGCTAGTCGTGGCTGTCTCGCTGACAAGGCTGATGCTCCCTGCTTTTCCCGTAATCAAGAGCGCGCGGATCTATGCGGACGAGGTGAAAGCTCTTGCTGTCAAGGCACTGCCTCTTGTCGGGGTGAGTTTCTTCGGCTTTATATATTACAAGATCGATATCGTTCTCCTGGGCCTGCTTTCCACGAACGAGCAGGTGGGTTTCTATAATGCGTCATATCGAATCGTTGAGGCATCTCTATTGATTCCTATGATAATGACCAACACCCTGTATCCGCGCCTCTCACTCCTGTGGGCCGATGATTTCCAAGGCTTCTGCAGAACCATTCAAAAGGCTGTTGTCGCCCTGTTCCTGATATCCCTGCTGGTCTGGGTCGGCATCGCCGCGTTGTCCACCCCGATCGTGGTTACCCTGTTCGGCACAGAGTTTCAGCCATCTGCCGGAATACTCGGCTTGCTGGCAGTTACCGTAGTCATGGTGTACCCCGGTTATCTGATGACGCAATCCCTGGTTATCCTGGGAAAACAGAGAGGATACCTGGCTGCTACCATAAGCGCCGCGATTATCAATATCGTATTGAACTGCTTATTCATCCCGATCTGGCAAGCAAAAGGCGCTGCGACGGCAACGATCATCACGGAGGCGGCGGTAGCGTGCATAGCCGGCTTTATCATCATCCGGCACCTGAAGACGTGCAGGAGACAGGCTTGAGGATCGGGATCGATGCCAGGGTTATGTCCGTGAGATCGGGCGGCATCGGAAGATACATGCTTGAGATGGTCAGGTCCATGGCCGCCCGGGAAAAGGCCAGGGATCATGAGTTCATCCTGTATCCCGGGAAAGACATCGATAGTGTTGATTTGCCGGATAACTGGAGATGCTCGCAGAGGAGGCTCACTTCCCGGGGCATCCTGCGGTCGCTGTCCTATCCCTCCCTGGCCCGGGAAGACCGGTTGGATGCATTCTACTCCGCCGATTATCTGGGGCCTGTTCTCCCCATGCCGTGCCGGACAGTGATCACCGTCCATGACCTCATACCCATTGTCTACCCCCGTGTCACCCGATTCCAGCACAGGCTTGTCGGGAGCTTCCTGCTGCCTCGTACCATAAAGAATGCGACGGCTGTCGTATCCGTGTCCAAGGCGACGAAACAGGATATCCTCATGCATATCCGGATCCCCCAGAGCAGGATCAAGGTGATCTATGAGGGCAAGAACGAAGCGTTTCATCCAAGGGACCGGCACGACAGTGGCATCCGGGACATCCGTTCCCGTTACGGAATAGGAGATGGAGATGATCCATACTTTCTGTCTCTGGGAATATCGGACCCGAAGAAGAACGGGAAGAACATTGTCAGGGCCTTTTCCGAGATCGTGAAGAGACCGGGGAACAGGTGCATGCTCGTCCTGGCAGGGAATACCGGTCACGGCGCTTCGGATCTGGAGCGGATGGCCAACGAACTGCGTATTCAGGACAGGGTGCTGTTTCCCGGGTTTGTGCCCGATGAGCACCTTCCCCTGCTCATGAACGGCGCACGGGGATTGTGTTTCCCCTCTCTTTACGAAGGCTTCGGCCTGCCCGTGCTTGAGGCCATGGCCTGCGGCTGCCCGGTCATAACCTCGAATGTCTCGTCCCTGCCCGAGATCGCCGGGAACGCGGCCCTGCTCGTCGACCCGGGCAGTGTAAAACAGCTTACACATGCAATGGAAAGGCTCTTAAAAGAGGATGAGCTGTATGATGACCTGAGAGTCAGGGGCATCACCCGGGCGGAGGGCTTTTCGTGGGAGCAGGCGGCGGAAGAGCTGCTCGATTTGCTGACGGCGGCAGATCGATGAAAAAGATATCGCTGGTCATCGACTCACGGGCCATCCTGAACTCCGGCATCGGCGTATATCTCCGGAAATTATTGCCCCATATCCTGGAAAGCGGGAGTTACCGGGTCTCCCTCCTGGGGGAGAAACAGGCGGTACGGGAGGCGTTTGCGGCAAACGATGTAAACGAGCTGGAAGGATTCCTGGAAGGAGTCACGATCATTGAGTGCGGAGCCGGCATATACTCCTTGCGCGAGCAGATCGAGGTCCCTCTGAAGGTGCCCCGGTGCGATATATTCTGGTCTCCCCACTACAATATCCCCATCCTCCCGGTCAGGGCACGTCACCGCGTCGTGACTGTCCACGATGTCTATCACCTTGCCTATCTACACACCTTGAGCCCTATCGAAAGGCTGTACGCCAGGACGGTCATCCCCCTCGCAGCCCGGCTTTCCGAGAAGGTGATTACGGTCTCGGCCTTTTCAAAAAGCGAGATAGTGAAGTACATCGGCATCGGGCCGGAGAAGATAGAGGTCATTCACAACGGGGTGGATCCTGCCGGATTCGGGGATACAGAAAGAAAAAGTGATGACGGAGCAGGTCCATCAGGCCCCTATCTTCTCTATGTCGGAAACGTCAAACCTCACAAGAACGTCATCGGGCTCATCGATGCATTTGCCGTGGTTCAAAAATCCCTTCCCGATGTGAAGCTGGTGATCGTCGGGAAAAAGGACAGCTTCATCCATGGCATTGATAACCTGGACGAATATGTGACCAATCTGGGGATCGACCGGCAGGTAGTGTTTACCGGGTTCGTCGGGGACGATGAGCTGTACGGGCTGTACAAGAATGCCTGTCTGTTCGTGTTCCCCAGCTTCTATGAGGGATTCGGCCTTCCTCCTCTTGAGGCCATGGCATCGGGCGTACCTGTCGTAGTCTCCCGGTCAGCCTCTCTCCCCGAGGTGTGCGGCGATGCCGCGATGTATGTGGATCCTCACGACCCCAAGGATATCGCCCGGGGAATCATCAAGGTTCTTGGTGAAGATGCTCTCCGTAACGAGCTCGTCGGCAAGGGCTTCGTACGGGCGGCAGGTTTCTCCTGGAAGGCATCTGCAGAAAAACACATGAAGATTTTTGAAGCATTCTGTGCTACAAGATAACATATTGAATGCTTGACCAATCTCAAACCCATCAGGCCATGCGGGAACGAAGCAGAGTATTGAAGAAAATCGATCATAACTTACTATAATATAAAGGAACACTATGAAAGTTGCGTTGATCCATGACTGGCTGACCGGCATGAGGGGAGGGGAGAAGTGTCTCGAATGCTTCTGCGAGCTGTTCCCCGATGCCGACCTCTACACGCTGCTCCACGCAAAGGGAAGATGCTCGGATACCATCGAGAGGATGAATATCATCACCTCTTTCATCGACAGGGCTCCCTACAAGGAGCGTTGTTATCGCCATATGCTTCCGCTGTTCCCGGTCGCCATCGAACGCTTTATCCTGAAAGATTACGACCTTGTCCTGAGCTCGAGCCACTGCGTCGCAAAGGGTGTCATCCCGGGCCCCGATGTCCTGCACGTCTCATACGTGCACTCGCCGATGAGATATGTATGGGATATGTACGGTGACTATTTCGGGAAGGACAGGGTAAATTTCATCATGGACAAGGTCATCTCGTTCTTTGCCACGTATCTCAGGACATGGGATGTCGTTTCGTCGGCCAGGGTGGATCATTTCATCGCCAACTCGAACCATGTCGTCCGCCGGATCGAGAAGTATTATCGGAGAGAGGCCTCGGTGATCTATCCCCCGGTCGATCTCGACAGGTTCAGGATATCCGACAAGACAGACGACTATTACCTGATCGTCTCCGCCCTTGTTTCCTACAAAAAGGTCGACCTGGCCATAGAGGCCTTCAATCAGCTGGGACTGCCTCTCAAGATAGTGGGCACAGGCCCGGACGAAGCGATTCTCAGAAAAATGGCGGGCCCTACGGTCGAGTTTCTCGGCTGGGCTCAAGACGACGCATTGTCCGATCTCTACTCCCGCTGCAAGGCCTTTGTCTTTCCGGGGGAGGAGGATTTCGGCATCACCCCGCTTGAGGCTATGGCATCGGGGAGGCCGGTCATCGCATACGCAAAAGGCGGCGCATTGGAGACAGTGCGGGGGCTGGAACACGGCAATCCGACCGGGATCTTCTTCAGAGAGCAGTCCAGGGATGCCCTGGTTGCAGCCATCGAACAGTTTGAAAAGAATCCGGCCTTCTTCAAGCCGGATGCCATCCGGAGGCACGCCTCCGGATGGAGCAGAGACAGGTTCAAGGAAGAAGTCGCCGGAACCATCGAAGACCTCATGAAAGGTCAGAAAACAAGGGTGCCCGTGAAAAGTCTGCACATGGACAGGTGCGATACGATCAGGGCATGATTTTTTTCCGGGGCCATGCCTTTCGTTTTCCTGCATTCACGAAAACCCGCCCAGAACCAGCTCCCGGGGATGACAGGCCCAGAGAAAAGGGACTCTTTCGATCACAGGCGCTCGAGAATAGGTGAGAAAAGCCGCTGTGCAATCTGAACGGAGCATTCCAACCGGGCCTGCTTCCCGGTCCAGGGCGGATTCGGTCTCCACGCATGCAATGATGTGGCTGGTAGCTGCGGCTGCCTTTCTCTCGCTCCTGCCGCTGTGGCTTCATTATGACATCATCTCGCCGGACGGGGCCTTCCAGTATATCCCCACGGCCCGGCTCTTTCTCGAAGGCTGTTTCCTCGAGGGGTTCGCGCGGCCCCAGCCCCTTTTCCCCCTGCTGATAGCGGGTGTTTCGTGGGCGACCGGGGCCGGCCCCGAGCTCGCGGGCAGACTGATTTCAGCCGGCGCCTTCATCGTTGCGGCCCTGGGCATGTTCAAGCTCGGCGAGCTCATCTTCCACGACAGGTGGATGGCGCTGATCTCCGTGCTCTTTCTCATCACCAACCGCGAGCTTGCGGAAGATTCGGTGGATTGCCTGAAGGAGTCTCTGCTCGTGGCCTGCATCCTCTGGGGGAATTTTTTCGTACTGAAAGGCCTGGAAGAAGAAACCGAGCACAGGAAGACTGCCCTGTTTCCGGCCGGGCTCCTGTTCCTGCTCGGGATGTTCATCCGGAGCACGGCCCTGTTTTTTCTCGGGGCGTGGCTGCTCATCTGGGTGTTCAGAAGGGAGGGCTGCAGGATGTTGAGGATGGCGCTGCTGGTTGTCCCGGCAGTGCTGTTTGTCATTCTCTGGTTCGTGAACCCGGATTTGCCGTTGTATAAAAAAAGCTATAATCTGGGGCTCATATTCAACAACCCGCACACGATCCCCGGCATACTGCAGTCCGCGGGAAACACGGTGGTCGAGCTCTTCAGCACCGGGAACCTGCTCGTCGTCTCCGCAGGATGCGCCGGGTTCTTCTTTCGGAAAAAGGATCGGTACACCACACATCTCTGGCTCAGCGCGCTCATATTCCTGGTCGTTCTCACCGCATGGGGCTTCACCTCGGGGAGATATCTCCTGGCTCTGATTGCCTGGATATATCCCCTTGCCGCCTATGCCGCCGTGAGGATGGCCCGCTCCATGAGCAGGCCCGGAAGGGTCGCGTCCTTTCTGGTGGTGCTGGCCGCATGTGCCTTCTGGGCTGACAAGGCCATGGAAGGCCCTGACTCTAATAAGCTTGCACGCAAGGAGGCAGGCCTGTACATCCTGGAGCATGCCGGACCCGGCCGGAGGATAATCACCAATCGCGACCGGCTTGCCTTTTACGCCGAAGGCACGTATGTTCCCCTCAAAAAGGCTTCGGATGTGAAGAAAACCAAAGGCATACTCGCCATAGACATTGAAAAGGAAGGCGGTGAAGCCGGGAGGGCGTACATGGAGGGCATCGGGAAAAGCCCTGCCCGTGTTTTCGACACCATTCATGTATACCTTCCGGATTCTGTTCATGGCATCTCTGCCCAGTGACAGACAGATGATCGGCTGAAGAACCCGATGGAAAAGCAAAATGTGACAGATCCCGTCCTGGACAGCGCCGGCACCCTCACCCACGGGCATGTCATCGCGCGCAATACGGTCTGGAACATGATCGGTCTGGGCGCCCCTCTGCTGGTCGCCCTCTTTGCCATCCCGCTCCTGATAAGGGGCATGGGCACTGACCGCTTCGGGGTGCTGACGCTCGCGTGGGCGGTCATCGGCTACTTCAGTCTGTTCGATCTGGGGCTGGGCCGAGCCCTGACCAAGCTCGTTGCCGAGAGGCTGGGCACGGGGCAGACAGAGGATCTTCCCCGGCTCGTCTGGACGGCGCTGATGATCATGGGGCTATTCGGCATCATCGGTGCACTGGTGGCGGCGGCACTTTCCCCCTGGCTGGTGCATCATGTCCTGAAAATTCCCCGGGCGCTGCAGGATGAGACCCTGAAGTCCTTTTATCTGATCGCGCTGTCCGTTCCCGTGGTGATCGTCACGATCGGATTGCGGGGGGTGCTCGAAGCGCATCAGCGCTTTGACCTGGCCAACAAGGTACGCATACCTTTCGGCGTGCTCACCTTTCTGGGCCCGCTCGCCATCCTGCCCTTCTCGAACAGCCTGTTTCCCGTGGTGGGCATGCTGGTCGCGGGAAGCTTTGCGGCGGGCGGGGTCTTTCTGATGGTATGCCTGCACCTGGTGCCCGAATTGCGGCACAGCATCAGGCCGAAGCGGTCCATGATCAGACCGCTGATCGGTTTTGGAAGCTGGATGACGGTGACCAATATCGTCGGCCCGCTGATGACCTATATCGACAGGTTCCTGATCGGGGCACTCATATCGGTCACGGCTGTCGCGTATTATGCAACGCCCTACGAGGTGGTGACAAAGTTCTGGCTCATCCCCAGCGCGCTGGTCGGGGTGCTGTTTCCCGCCTTCTCGACCGCCCTGGCCCAGGACCGTCAGCGCGCCGGACGGCTGTTCGGCCGGGGGATAAACTATACCTTTCTCGCCCTGTTTCCGCTGACCCTGCTCGTGGTCGCGCTGGCACACGAAGGGCTGACCGTGTGGCTGGGCAGGGAGTTTGCCGACAACAGCGCCTTTGTGCTGAAGTGGCTGGCCGCCGGGGTGTTCATCAACGGCATCGCCCGGGTTCCCTTCGCCCTGGTACAGGGTGCCGGCCGTCCCGACCTCACGGCCAAGATGCATCTTATCCAACTGCCGGTTTATCTGTCGGCCCTGTGGTGGCTGATCGGTGTCTACGGAATACAAGGCGTAGCCATTGTGTGGGTGGTGAGGGTCTGTATCGACAGTCTGATCCTCTTTGTCATGGCCAGGCGTCTTTTACCTGTCACGAGTGTCCAGATACGCAGCAGCCTGGTCAGAATCGTCGTAGCAGCAGGTGTCTTTGCCGCTGCCGGGTGCCTGACCGATCTGCTTGAGAAAGGGCTGTTTCTGATCGCGGTGCTCGTATGTTTCCCGGTCATCACCTGGGTCTGGCTGCTGGATGGGGAGGACCGGGATCTCTTCAAGGGCTTTTTTCAACTCCGGTATGGAAAGGGCATGCGTTGAGCCATGATCTTAGACGAGAACCAGGAAATCAGAACCCGTCCCTGTCCTGACTGCTGCCTCTGCGGCGCACCCGGGCAACCGCTGTATGAGGGGCTTGAAGACCGGCTTTTCGGTTCGCCGGGCCGGTGGAATCTGAAACAGTGCTCCAACCCGGGATGCGGCCTGGCCTGGATGGACCCGATGCCCATCGAGGAAGACATCGGGAAGACATACCGGACGTATTACACCCACGAAAGGGAAACTTTTCTTCGCCGGGTGTCCCGGGGATTGTATCGGATTTTTCGGGTCTTCTTCGGGGTTGAGCGCCGATGGCGGCGTGCTTATCTGATGTATCTCGACCGGACGCCGCCCGGCAGGCTGCTCGAAATCGGCTGCGGCGACGGCCGGCGTCTCGCCCTGTTTAAGTCGCGCGGGTGGGAGGTGGAAGGCCAGGAGGTAGACCAGAGAGCGGCCGCGCAGGTGTTTGAGCGGTACGGGATCAAGGTGCATCTGGGCGGCATCGAGCACCTCGGTCTCAGAGAAGCAGGCTATGATGCGATCATCATGAATCACGTCATCGAGCATGTCCGCGATCCGGTCGGTCTTTTGACCGAGTGCAGGCGCCTGCTCAAGCCGGGAGGGGTGCTGGTGGCGAGAACGCCGAACATCGAAAGCCGGGGACACCAGGTGTTTCGGTCGTGCTGGCGCGGGCTGGAGCCGCCGAGGCATCTGCGGATCTTTTCCGGAAACGCCCTTCGGTCGTGCGCCGAGAAGGCGGGGTTTCCTCACATCGATGTCCGGGCCGAGGCGGTAAATGCCGGAGGCATGTATTGGATGAGTCACGGTATTGTGATAAAGGAGAAGCAGACCGCGTGGCCGGTGGCTCAGTCTCTCAGCGGTCTGGTCAGGGCCGCCGGGTTCTTTTTTGTTGAGCTGCTGCTGTCGCGCCGGCAGCCGTGGATAGGCGAAGAGCTCGTGCTCAAGGCAGGCAAATGAAGAAACTGCCGGCCCACCGGGTCAGCGCCGGCAGAATCCGCCGGCAGGCGATTCAGGGTCGGCTGCTGCTTAATCTGCTTCTCCATGCCTGCCGGAATGCAGTATGTTCAGACCGGGAAGGCCATAGGGCTCATGGCGGCCTTTTGCGATCGAAGCCGCTGTTGAGCTGAATGAAAGGGGCTTGCATTTGTTGCTTATGATTTCTTTCAATGAGGGGAGACCTTACCATGCAAAGGCCGCAGAATCGTAGACCCTGCTACGGTTGCGGTTCTTCCGGGTGAACCCCCTAAGGGGCATGCTGATGAAACTCTCAGTTATCATACCGACGCTGAATGCCGGGAGGTATCTGCCGAATCTGCTTGAGAGGCTGTCTTCTCAGACAGTCTCCGACAAGGAGATAATCGTCATTGACTCTGCATCAGACGACGAGACGGTCGAGGTCGCCCGCTCGTTCGGCGCGACCGTCAAGCCCATCGTCCGGAGAGAGTTCAATCACGGGCGGACCAGGAATGTCGCTGCAGACGATGCCTCGGGCGAATACCTCGTCTTTCTCACGCAGGATGCGCTCCCGGTAGACGGCTATCTGCTGGAAAACCTCATCGCTCCGCTGGAAAACGATGGGCGGATTGCCGCTTCATATGGCCGGCAGATAGCCTATGAGCATGCATATCCCATCGAAAGGTTCATCCGGGGGTTCAACTATCCGGAAGAAAGCCGGACAAAAGAGAAATGCGACATTCCTACCCTGGGGGTAAAGACCTTTTTCTGCAGCAATGCCTGCGCCGCATACCGGAACGATGTATTTCGCACCCTCGGCGGATTCAGGGGCGACACCATTATGAATGAAGACATGGAGTATTTTTACCGGGCCGTGATGGCGGGATACAAGGTCCACTATGCCGCGGATGCCCGAGTGTGGCACTCGCACAACTACACCTTCTTCGAGCAGTTCCGGCGCTATGTGGACATCGGGGTGTTCTTCTCGAACAACCGGGACCTGGCGGCATATTCCCGGAACGAAACCGAAGGGATAAGATATATCCTGGCGGCGGCAAGGTACCTCATAGATAAGAACGAGCCCTGGCAGCTGCCGCATCTCCTTCTCGACAGCATCGCGCGGTTTCTCGGATACCGGGCCGGGAAGAATTATCGGTTGTTGCCGGTGAAATATATGGAGTATATATCGATGAATAAGGCATATTGGCTCTCTTAGGGAAGGGTGTGAAAAAATACAGGACCCAAAGCATATGAGGCGCCCCGGTCGCTCATGATAAACGGCGTCATCAAAAAGATCTTTCTTGCGCTCACGCTGATGGCGAGCGATCTTGCCGCCATCATGGCGAGCTTTGTCCTGGCGTATTATGTCAGGTCGTGGCTTCTGGTGGATGTTATCCCTATGTTTCCGGAGATGATTCACGGCATCGATGTATACCTGAAGGCATGGGCGCTCGGCTCGCTGTGGGTGCTCATATTCGCCTACGAGGGGCTCTATCCCTCTATCGGCATGGGCTTCTGGGATGAGATAAAGTCCCTGTTGAAAGGGAACATGCTGTGCTTCGTGATCCTCATCCTTCTGACCTTTGTCACCAAGACCACCATCGACTTTTCCCGTCCGGTCATTGCCCTGGCCCTGATCCTTTCCATCGGTCTTCTGCCCCTTATGAGGCGGTTCTCACGCTGGGCTCTGAAAAGTCTCGGGCTGTGGAAAAAGAACGTCCTGATCATCGGGTCTCCGGAGGCAGTCCGGCAGGTTCTCTGCAATCTCAAGAAGCATCCGGACTGGGGGCTCCACCCGGTCGGGGTGGTCTCGCCCGACGGGCGGGACGGGGCATTGGACATGGCATTGCCTGTCTATCGGGACGTCCGGCAGGTGGATGATGCCCGGATCAAGCCCGAAGAGGTTATCGTCGCGGCTCCCGGTGTATCACGGACAGAGCTTCTGGAGGTCGTCGAAGACGCCATGAAGGTCTCGCCGGTCGTGAAGATGCTGCCCGACCTCTATGGAGTCGCTTCCGTGGGCGTCAAAACCTATGATCTCGACGGCATGCTCCTTCTGGAGATGGAAGATCGGCTGGCCCTGAAGCGCAATTCCGTCGCCAAGCGTGCATTCGACATCCTCTGTGCTCTGGCCGGGCTCCTGGTTCTCTCGCCGCTCTTCCTCCTGATTGTGTCGCTGATCAAGCTCGATTCGCGTGGCCCCGCGTTTTTTGGGCACAAGCGGCTGGGCAAGGGCGGACGGTATTTCACGTGCTACAAATTCCGCACCATGCGGCCCGACGCCGAACAGGTGCTCAAGGATCTGCTCCGGCGCGACCCCGAGGCCAGGGCCCAGTGGGAAAAGGACTTCAAGCTGAAGAACGATCCCCGGATCACGAGGATAGGCGCATTCTTACGCAAGACCAGCCTCGACGAGATTCCGCAGCTCTGGAACGTCCTGAAGGGAGACATGAGTCTGGTGGGTCCCAGGCCCATTGTGACCGATGAGGTTGAGCGGTACGGAGACAAGGCGAGATACCTCTTCAAGGTTCCCCCGGGGATCACCGGGCTCTGGCAGGTTTCCGGCCGTAACGACATCGACTATGAGGAGCGGGTGCTCCTCGATGAGTACTATGCGAAAAACTGGTCGCTCTGGCTCGATATCGAGGTGATCATCCGCACCTTCGGGGCGGTGCTGAAAAAGCAGGGCGCCTACTGATGGGCCGCCGGCTTTCTATTCCGGGCAGGGAAGGCATATGTCGACGCAGCCAATGAACAGGGAAGGCGATCGAGAACCGGCGTCCCACGGGCCGGGTGAAAGGCAGGGCTTTCTCGTCGGGCTTGAGGGGGTCATCCAGACCATGTCCTCGCCCGCGCTCCTCATGCTGGTTGGGGCCAGCGCCTTTCTGGCGCTCCTGCCTGCATGGCTGAATTACGACATCATATCCCGGGACGGAGCGTTCCAGTATGTGCCCCTGGCGCAGGTATTTCTCGAGGGACGGTTCCTCGAAGGCCTGTTGGGAGAGGTAGATCCCTTTTTCCCCCTCATTATCGCCGGCATAGCCCGGCTCACCGGGCTCGAGCCTGAGCTCTCCGGAAGGATTGCCTCCTACCTCGCCTTCGTGCTGACAGCCGTGGGCATGTACAAGGTAGGGGAGATCCTGTTCAGGGATCGCATGGTTTCCCTTCTGGCCGTTCTTTTCCTCATCACCAACCGGCAGCTGGTAGACCGCTCCATCGACTGTCTGAAAGAGTCTCTCCTGCTCTGCTGCATCATATGGGGGAATTATCTGGTTCTCAAGGGGATATCCTCGATCGACAGGAAGAGGCTCTTCCTTGCGCTTGGCGCACTGATGTTCTTTGCCGGCGGGCTCTTCAGAAGCACTGCCCTGGTCTTTCTGTGTGCCTGGCTCATCATATGGATATTCCATGAAGAGAAGGGGCGGCTTGCCCGCGCCGCGCTCTTCCTTGCCCCGGTATGCGGGGTTCTCGTCGTGTGGGCCGTCAATCCCGACCTCCCGGTGTTCAAAAAAAGCTACCAGTTCGGCTATTTCTTTGTCTCTTCCCATGGCGCAGGCGACATCCTGCGGTCAGGGGCAAATGCGGTGGCCAAGTTCTTTTCTACAGGCAACCCCTTGGTCATCCTCCTGGGGCTGACAGGCCTTTATCGGTACCGGAGAGATTATTATACCGGCCACCTCGTCCTGGTGCTGGGGATGTTTCTCCTGGTTCTGACGTTCTGGATTTTTGCCTCGGACCGGTATTTTCTCGCGCCCATCATGTGGCTCTATCCCCTCGCCGCTTTCCAGGCGCTCAGGATCATTCGCGAAGGCGCCGTGCTGCCGAGGTCGTTCGCCGTGATCGCTCTCCTCTCGTGCGTGATCATGTGGGCGCACATTTCCTTCACCCCGCCCGAGCCCGATAAGCTCGCACGGAGAGACGCCGGAGAGTGGGTCCTCAGCCGGCTTGGCCCCGGGCATGAAATTCTGTCGAACCGCGAGAGGCTCGCCTTTTATGCCAAAGGGACCGGGCTTCCTCTCGACGCCTTCAACGACAGCACAGCAAGGGGTCAGGTCCTGGCGATCGACACCGGTGAAGAAGACGGGAAGATGCTTCAGGAAAGACTGGGCAGCCAGGGTATCCTCCCGGACAAGCGGTTCGGAACCATATTGATTTATCTTCCCCGGTCAGGGGGATCTTGACGAAACAGGGATGTAAGTGATAGATGATGGCTGAACTGGACGACTGCTCTTTGATGAACATGGCCCTGGAAGAGGCAAGAAGGGCCGCCGGATGCGGCGAGGTTCCGGTCGGTGCCGTGCTCGTGATCGGCGGCAGGGTTTTCACGGGCCATAACCGGGTGATAACGGATTCCGATCCCACTGCGCATGCCGAAATAGTTGCAATGCGCTCGGCAGCCCGGGAAGTGGGCAACTACCGGCTGCCCGGGTCGTGTCTGTACGTGACCCTGGAACCGTGCATCATGTGCGCGGGCGCCATCGTTCAGGCCAGGGTCGAGAGGCTGGTATACGGCGCCAGGGACCCGCGCTACGGCGCGATGGAATCCATGGTGAGGATATTCGATCTCGACCTGAACCATAAACCGGTCGTGCATTCGGGCATTCTGGCGGAGCAGGCCGGTGAGCTTTTGACAAAGTTCTTTGAAGCGAGAAGAAAAGGAGAGGTACCGAAGTGGTCATAACGGGGCCGACTCGAAATCGGCTGTCCCCTTAACCGGGGACCGTGGGTTCGAATCCCACCCTCTCCGCCATAATTTCAAGGACTTACGTCATAAAATCCTGTAAACAAAAACATTTTCATCTAAACTTTCTCTATAACCTAGTTCCAGTTCAAACTCTTAGAAAACAAAGACCTTGCAAAACCATTTAGTCTCTGCGTAGGCATCTGGCATTCTTCTTCACTCATGATGTGGATTGACAGGTGTGCCGATAGATAATATAAATAGTACAAAATGTACAAAAGGGGAAATTGATACAAATGATACGCGTATCCACAAGCGATCTGAGAAAAGATACGGCCGATGTGCTGAACAAGGTAGCCTACGGCGGTGACCGGGTAGCCCTGCAGCGCAGGGGAAAGGACGTTGCCGTGATCGTCTCGGTCGAGGATTATGAGTTGCTGAAAGCCATCGAGGACAGGGCCGATCTGGAGATGATCCGGAAGATCAAGGAAGAGGGCGGGGATGACGTTCTCTGGGATGTTCTCAAGAAAGAGCTCAAGCTGTAATGGGCTATACGATCAAGTTCAGCGCCCATGCCGCCAGGTCTTTCCGCAAGCTCCCCCGTCAGATCCAGGTGCGCCTGTACGCGGCAATAGAACCACTCAGGGATAATCCGAAAACGCAGGGATCTGAAAAGTTGAGAGGCTCGGACAACGCCTACCGAATCAGGGTGGGGGATTACAGGCTCCTGTATGAGATTATGGATGATGAGCTTGTTGTCTATGTCATAGAAACCGGACATAGGCGCGAGGTGTATCGACCAAAGTGATTCTGTTTTTCTTTCTGAGAAAGAGCTAATCACCAATTCAAATCCTATCCGGCTTTTCAACTGTCCCGTGATGCCTGAAGTACAAGACTATGAAAGGCCGGTTGCCGGGTTCAACTTCCCCAATTAAACTATTTGTAAGCAGACTGTAAACAGGTGCCCGCAAAGCTAGGACCAGAGCGGCCTTCTGGCGGGATCGAATCCCGCCCTCTCCGCCATGATTCCTTGTCAAATAAGCTGCTTGCAAGCTGCCTTTCTGTGACTTCAAGGTAACTTTCCGATCGGTCTTCGGCCTTTCGCCCCCCTCCCGGCATGGTCCTGGTAAGGGCATCCAATGGTTCGGCTCTGTCGGACAGTCCGGACCCTGGATCGAATCCATGCTGCAAATCCGTCTTTCGCTGATTTATCTCCCCACCACCCAGCACTATAGCATTATGGCCGGCGCATCCCTCAAGTGACAGGGATTCTTCGCATCGACATCAAAGGCCGCGATCCTCGTCCCGTTCGGCCGAGCTCAAAACTGCGGGCCTCAAGAAATGCTTATAGAAAATCCCTAGCCTTATATGATACACCCAACTTCATGTATGTGCCTATATGGGTGGTTGCCCGGCAGTTTCTGCTGATATGACGAAGAGCTGGATCTCCTTTTCGAGGTGTGGTCCTGATGAAGATGAAACTGAAAATGTTTGTCAGAACAATGATCGGTTCACTGATCTGTTCGGTCACGAAGATGTTGCTCGGGCCGCATGTGTTCGCATTGCTCGTGAAGTCGGACAACGGCATATTCGCGGTAGATCCCGAAGATTATGAAGACTACGGTGTCAGCCGGCGTCTGAGAAAGGTCGGAAACTGGGGAACTGCTGAGATTGAAAGACTGAGACCGCATATCACGCCGGACAGCAGGGTCCTGGTGGTGGGAGCCCATATAGGGACGTTAGCCATACCCCTTGCGAAGATCAGTGGCAAGGTTGTGGCCATAGAGGCGAATCCGCGCACCTATGGTTTGCTGGTGCAGAATATCGCGTTGAATTCCGTCGCCAATTGCACGGCGATAAACGTTGCCGCAAGCGACAAGGACGAAGAGATCAAGTTCCTGCTCAGCAGGGCAAACTCAGGGGGGAGCAAACGGGTCCCCAGGAATAAGGAATACATGTACTACTACGACAACCCGAAAGAAATATCGGTGAGAGCGGTAAGCCTCGACGAGCATCTGGAAGAAAAGAATTTTGATATCGTGATCATGGACATAGAAGGGTCGGAGTACTTTGCCTTGAAAGGAATGCAGAGCATACTCTCGAAGTGCAAACTTCTCATGATAGAGTTTCTGCCGCATCATCTGAAAAACGTGAGTTGTGTCACAGTCGGCCAATTTCTCTCGGTAATTGCCCCTAATTTCAGCAGGATGACGATACCTTCAAGAGATAAGACGGTGGGCCCTTCCGAATTCTTTGATTATCTATCTGAAATGTATGAAAACGAAGAAGGGGATGAGGGGATCGTCTTTGAAAAGGCCTGACGATCAGATCTCCCGATCCTTTGTTTGAAAATCGTCTCAAGATACCGTGTGGAGGGGCAATGCCTTGATCAGGGATAATGATTTGCAGGACCGTATAGAGCGCGAACGAGAGGCCCACACCGAACGGGATGTCCTGGCCGAGAATGCCCGGATAAAGAGACGGTTTCCCCATCTCGAATCGTACCCATCGAGGGCGCGTTTCGATGCGATCATTGAGGAGCACACCCGCGATCTTTCCGGCAAGACGGTACTCGATCATGGATGCGGACGCGGTGAAGAAAGTCTGACCTTCCTCCGGCGCGGCGCGGAAAAGGTCCATTGGATAGACATTTCACCGGTCTACGTAGGATATGCGGCAAAGTGCGCGCAAGAGTCCGGCTTTCCCGAAAACCGGTATGGGTTTCATGTCATGGATGCTCATTCCTTGAGTTTTCCGGACGAAAGCTTTGATCTGGTTTCAGGGCGTGCCATTCTGCACCATCTCGATGCCGATACCGCACTCGACGAGATATACCGCGTGCTCAAACCGGGAGGCCGCGTTCTCCTGTACGAGCCTCTGGCGGATAACCCTCTCTTGAAGCTGTTTCGTCATCTGACCCCTCATGCGAGAACAAAGGACGAAAAGGCCTTTTCCGGGAAAGAGATCGCAAGGTTGCTGAGGCGGGAAGACTGGGAGGCAGAGCTTGCTTACTGCGGTTTGTTCGAGGCCCCTGTAGCCATGATCACGTCGGTCGTCATGAGAGGCCGCGCAGACAATTTTCTGCTGCATCTGGCCGACAAGGGGGAATGCTGGACCCACAGGCGCGGGGTATTGCTTTCGTGGAACCAGTATGTGCTGTTCAATATGGTCAAGAAGACGAAATCGGTTATCTCTGAGTCAGTACCGGAATAGCTGAAAAGGCGCACGGCTCGTGAGACGATTTTTGCCGTTTGAAAGAATGGAGAGCCGTTCCGGGGTTGCGGCCGATCAAGGAATCGCCGCTACTTTTTTTCCTTCCCGGTCTTATCGTCCACGACCCACTCGTACTCGGTGATCTCGATCTTTTTCTTGGCCTCGATCTTCTTCACCTGGATCTCCTTCCGGGTGATCCGGTAGACCTTTCCCTCCCCCCTGTAGTGCTCCAGGGCCTCTCCGAGGGTGGGGTAGATCTCGATCTTTTTCGTGCCGAAGAGTGAATCCTTCATGATGGCAAACTCGTCAGAAAACCCCTGAGAAGACCAGAGCACAACCATCAGCAAACCCAGCACAATCTTTTTCATGGCATATCACCTTCTCTTCTTAGTTGTTTGATATTTTTCAGGGCTCTGTCAAGTGCCGGTTGCAATTAATTCTTCCGGTGCGATGGCCGGGGCATCATCTATGCAGCCGTTTTTTTAGGAGATTGCTTTGGCGTTTACATTGACGGAACTTTGTGTTAGTTCAGCTTGAGCGTTCTTTGACACTATTATCTCCCGAGCGGTTCTGCACGGTAAGCCCGGCAGGGGCGAGCCGCCCGGGATGGACGGTGATGGAGTTTGGAGAGATGCCCGAGAGGCCGAAGGGGCGCGATTGGAAATCGCGTGTACCACCAAAAGTGGTACCGAGGGTTCGAATCCCTCTCTCTCCGCCAGAAAAGGCCGCATAAGGGGGCCATGTCTCATGCAGTACAACGCTGTGAACCCCGTCAGGCCCGGAAGGGAGCAGCGGTAAACGGTACGTTGTATGTGTATGTAAGGCATGGCCCCCTTGTGCGGCCTTTTTTCTTGAATAATTTCTCCCGGGATACTAGGATCAGGCCATGTATCAGGTAATCGCACGCAAGTTCAGACCCCAGACCTTTGAAGACATTGTCGGGCAGGGGCACGTGACCGGCGTCATCAAAAACGCCATTGAACTGAACCGGCTGCCTCATGCGTTCATCTTCTCAGGCCCCCGGGGCGTGGGCAAGACATCGGCCGCGAGGATCCTGGCCAAGGCCATCAACTGCGAAAAGGGGCCCTCCAGCACTCCCTGCAACGCCTGCAAGATCTGTGAGGACATCACGGCCTCGCGGGCCGTTGACATCTTCGAGATCGACGCCGCTTCGCACACCAGCGTCGAGAACATCAGGGACCTCATCGAGAACGCCCGCTATGCCCCGAGCACGGCGAGGTTCAAGACCTTCATCATCGACGAGGTCCACATGCTCTCCCGCAGCGCCTTCAACGCCCTGCTCAAGACACTTGAGGAGCCGCCCGAGCACGTGATCTTCATCATGGCCACCACCGAGCTCGCCAAGGTGCCCGTCACCGTGCTCTCGCGGTGCCAGCGGTACGATTTCCGGCGGATTCCGGTGCCCGAGATCATAGCCCATCTTTCCTCCATTGCCTCGCAGGAGCAGATCTCCATCAGCGAAGACGCCCTCATGATCATCGCGCTGCAGGCCGACGGGAGCATGCGCGACGCCCAGGGCATGCTCGAGCACACCGCGGCAGCCGAGACCCGGGAGATCGACGCGCCCACCGTGGAGAGGATGCTCGGCCTGGTAGAGCGTGCGACCATGCACGATCTGCTTGAGGCCGTGATCGAGCGGGATGTCACAATCGTGCTCGACGTGGTGGGCAGGGTCTACCAGTTCGGGCATGATATTCTCCAGCTCTACCGGTCCCTGATGGAGAGCTTCCGGAACATGATGGTGCTTAAATCCGGCTACGCGAATATCTCCCTGCCCCAGGAGGAAAAGGCCTTTCTGCAGGAGCTCATCAGGCCGGTCCCGTTCGAAGAGCTGCACCGGATGCTCAGCGTGCTGATCCACTCCGAGGAGGATCTCAAGTTTTCGAGCCTGCCCAAGGTGACGCTCGAGACCATCCTCCTGCGGATCATATCCGCCCCCGCCCTGACCGACATCCAGGAGCTCATGCGGACGGTCACGTCCAGACAGGGCCCGGTTCCGGTCAGACCGGCAGCCCCGGCGGCCGCGGCCCCTGACAAGCACCGGAAACCCCTGTCTTCGCTGCCCCAGTCGTGGGAAGGCTTTGTCGCGTATCTGAAGGACCACGACCAGCCTATGTACGCCATGGTCACCTCGGCAGGCCGGACCGTCGAGGACCAGGACAATACCGGCATGACGCTGTACTGCGCCAACCAGTTCATGGCCGAACAGCTCAGGAGGGCCCTGCCCGACATCCGGAAAAAGGCGCAGGCGTTTTTCAAAAAGGATCTCCAGATCCGGGTTGAGATGCTGGAGGCCGCCGGGCCGGCCGAGAAGAAGCCGCGACCTTCCGAGGTGCGCGCCAACGTCATGAAGTCTCCCGTGGTCAAGGAAATCCTCTCCGAGTTCAATGGTGTGGTCAGGGATGTCAAACCCGGCGAATGACACCCTCACCGCGCTTGAGGGCGTCCACGTGGGTCACTGCTCGGACCTGACCGGAGGCACCGGGGTCACGGTCATCCTGTTCGAGCGGCCCGGTGTGGGAGCGGTCGATACCACCGGCATGGCGACCTCCTCAAGGCAGGTGGACTCCCTGGAGATGATGCACCCGGGCGTGGCCGTCCATGGGGTGTGCCTGGCAGGCGGATCGGCCTTCGGCCTCGACGCGGCCACCGGCGTGGTCAGATATCTCGAGGAGCAGGGTGTAGGCCTGGACCTCGCGGTGGCCAGGCTGCCCGTTGTTCCCACCGCGGTCATTTTCGACCTTTCGTTCATGGATCCCTCTGCCAGGCCAAGCCCGTCCATGGCGTACGAGGCATGCCGTGCGGCTTCGTCTCATCCGGTGGAGCAGGGGTGCGTAGGCGCAGGCACCGGAGCCACCTCCGGGAAGATCAGGGGTGTGCTCTCCGCCACCAAGGCCGGTCTGGGCTCGAGCATGGCCGAGGGTGACCGGGGTGTGCGCATGGGAGCCCTGGTCGTGGCCAACCCCTTTGGAGATGTGCTCGACGAGCAGGGGAGAATCATTGCCGGGGCACGGGAAGGCGCAGGATTTCTCAACTCGTTCGAGGCGATCCGCAAGGGCGAGGTCCGCACGAAAATGGGCGCGCAGGGCAATACCACCCTGTGCATTCTGGTGACCGATGCCAGGCTGGACAAGGTCACGGCCATGCAAGTCGCCCGCATGGGCGGCAACGGCCTTGCCCGGCACATTTCTCCGTACAACACCCCCTTTGACGGGGACATGGTGTTCTGCTTTTCCATTGGAGACAAAGAGGTCCATCCCCTCCATCTCGGTGTGCTCGCTGCACAGGCCGCCAAGGACGCACTGCTGAACGCGGTCCGCAATGCCCGTTCCCTGGGAGGGCTCCCGGCAGCCGGCGACATTCTTGCGTAAACCTTGCCCGCCTGATCCGGCCGATTCTGTCCGGTAATCACGAAGCCTCACGGAGGCTCGATTCCCAAGAAGTGAAAACCGTTGACAAACCGCAACGAGTTGAGTAGAAAAATATTCCCGTGGCGGAGTAGCTCAGTTGGTGAGAGCATGCGGCTCATATCCGCAGAGTCGGGGGTTCAAGTCCCTCCTCCGCTACCACAACTTCCTTAATATTATTGTCTTTTTTACCATTTTTTGTCTCGAAAAGGGTGAGCAAACCCTGAGCAGGCAACATTGGCTATTCAGTTTCCCTTCGTTTCACATTTAATAGGTAGTGTTCTCCAAATACAATTCCTGTTTGAGTTGTTCCCCTGACTCTCCCGTGGTGTCGAAAGAATGGAGTCTCAGGAAGAACCGGGAATTGCCTTTGCAGCTCTTCCCACAAGGCAATGTGATCTTCATGCAGTCTGATATATTTGAATTTATTCTTTCGCTTGGTCGGGTTGTAGACGGTGAGCCACCCGTTTTCATCTTTAGATAACTAATGTGAATGATTGAGCTGGATCTATAAAGATATAGTATTATTCAAACGATACTATTTATTCTATGTTATGTTAAAAAATAACAGGAGGATTTATGTATAGGGTACCTATGGTCGCATCCATTATGTTCATGTGCGCTTTTCTTATTGTCGGCAATGCTCAGGGTTCCGAGTTGGACAGGTTCATTGGTTTAAAGGGAACAATTGATATTGCAGGAGGCACGGCTCATATCCCGGTAATGAATGATGCAGCAAAGAATATTATGAAGTTCAATCCCGATATCAGGATCACCGTGGCTGGAGGCGGTTCCGGGGTAGGCGTTCAAAAGGTCGGAGAAGGCCTGGTGAATATCGGCAACACCGGCCGGGCGCTGAGCGATGCAGAAAAGAATAAGTATGGTCTTGTATCGTTCCCCTTTGCCGTTGACGGTGTCGCCGTGGCTGTAAATCCGAAAAATTCCGTTAGCGAGCTTTCTTCCCAACAGATTAAAAAGATATTCTCCGGCGAGATTGTTAATTGGAAAGACGTGGGCGGGGCAGACGCTGCGATTCATGCTTTCGGGCGTGACGAGGCCAGTGGAACCCGCGAAGTGTTCTGGGAAAAACTGCTCGGCAAAGGTGATGTGGCCCAGAGCATCAATATCGTCTCATCAAACGGCTCAATGAAGGTTGCTATTGCTCAGGATTCCCAGGCAATCGGCTATCTTGGCATAGGTCATATCAGCGACAATATAAAGGCCGTTGTTGTCGATAACATGGTGCCGACTCAGGAAAATGCGAAATCCGGCGACTACAAGGTGGTCAGAAATCTGTATATGAACACCAGAGGGCAGCCTTCTGCGCTGGAGCAGGCCTTTATCGACTATATCCTAGGGCCTGACGGCGCCGAGATCATCGAGAAGAGCGGGTATATCCCTCTATCCAGGTAGCACACAAGAGAGGATACATCCGCCAGGAAGGGACATCATCAGAAAATGATTGAAAAATGGATTGAACGAGCCCTCTTTTCTTCTGCGCTGCTCTGTTCCCTGTGTGTAACAGCGGTGTTCGGCTTCCTCCTCTACTTTTCATGGCCCCTGTTCCTCGATGCAAGGGGCCTTGCCAATGTCTTCAGTTGGGTATGGAAGCCGTTCGCGGGGCAGTTCGGCATTCTCCCCATGATGGCGGGGACCTTCAGTCTTGCATTGCTGGCGCTGGGCATTGCCTATCCCCTGGCAATCGGTATTGCCAGTTTTACTCATGGCCTCGCGCCGGCAAGGATCACAAAAACCGTTCTCGGACTGGTTTATTTCATGACCAGCATTCCCACGGTTATCTATGGATTTGTCTCGGTCTTCATTCTGGTGCCTCTTTTTCGGGATTATTTCGACCGCGGCACCGGGTTTTGTCTGATGGTGTCCGCCATCACCCTTGCCATACTCATTGTTCCCACCATCATGATCGCTTTGAAGACCGAGATGAACCAGAGATCGGAAGAGGTCTGCATGGGAGCACGGTCTTTAGGGTTGACTCCTGCCCAGGAACTGCTCTGGGTTCTCTTGCCCTGTTCGGGCAGAGGACTTGTCATTGCGGCGATACTGGGGTTCGGCCGTGCCGTGGGCGATACCCTGGTGGCCCTCATGGTGGCAGGCAATGCCCCGGTCATACCCCATTCGCTGCTTGATCCCATCCGCACACTTACCAGTCACATCGCCCTGGTGGTGGCCACCGACTCGCAGGACCAGGCATACTATTCCATCTTTGCCGCAGGACTCATGCTTTTTCTGATCATGGCCGGTCTCACCATGGTTATCCGCAATCTCGGCAACAGGTTCGGACAAGGAAAGAAACGCCATGACATTCCGTCCTGAAAGAATACTCGGCATATTTTCCTGGCTCGCCGTCAGCCTTGTTGTGGTGCCCGTGTGCGTTCTGGTCGTGTACCTGTTTGTGCGCGGGTGGCCTGCCATGAGTTATGCGCTGTTCTTTGGAGATACACCGTGGAGGGCAGCCATCATCGGTGCACAACCGGTTTTTGACGGCATTTATCCGGCTATAGTCGGCACATCCATACTCATTATTTGTTCATCGATTATCGCCATTCCCCTTGGGGTATTCTGTGGTATTTATCTGGCTGAATATGCACAGGGATTTTTGAAATCGATTTTCAGTTTCATGGTAGACCTGCTTTCCGGTATGCCGTCCATTGTCATGGGATTGTTCGGATTTGCGCTGATTCTCTTCATGCGAAGAACTCTGTTCAGTCATGCAAACACGTCGCTCATGCTGTCGGCGGCATGTATTGCCCTGCTCATCCTCCCTTACCTGATCCGGATGACGCAGGTAGCCCTTGAAAGTATCCCGGAAAATGTGCGGCTCTTAGGTCCTTCGCTGGGGTATACACGCTGGCAGAATATCGTGCACGTCCTGCTGCCCTCGTCGAGCACGGCAATCTTCAGCGGCATTGTCCTGTCCATTGGCCGTGCCGCGGAAGACACCGCGGTTATCATGCTTACCGGCGTCGTGGCCAATGCGGGTATTCCCCGGGCATTGTCCGACAAGTTCGAGGCTCTTCCGTTCACTATCTTTTACCTGACCGCAGAACACAGAAACGATCTGGAGCTGCAAAAGGCGTTTGGAAGCGCGCTTGTTTTGCTTGTCCTGACCGGGACACTGTTCTTCATATCCTATTGTATCCAGAAGAACCTGAAACGATACTGGCGGCTTGGAGAGTGAAGATGCAGTCTTTTGCCATAACCATGACAAGCCTGAGCATTGGTTTTTCCGGAAGAACAATCATCGACGGCATCAGCATGGGTGTCCCGAAAAACTCGATTACCATGATCATCGGCCCTTCCGGGTCCGGCAAGACCACGTTGCTCAGGGCGGTCAACCGCCTCAATGAAGAGTTTGCAGGGTGCTCGACCTCCGGAACCATGCAGATTTCCTGCTCGGGTACGACCTTGGACGTATATAACGATCTGACATTTAACGAGCTGCGGCGAAGGGTTGGCATGGTATTCCAGTCGCCCAATGTGTTTCCCTTTTCCATCCAGAAAAACCTGCTTGCCCCCTTGAGGGTTATCCATTCCATGGGCCGTAAGGAAAGGTATCAACGGATGGAGCAGGTACTCAGGGAGGTTGAACTCTGGGACGAGGTATATGACCGGCTGAATGACAATGCGTTGACGCTTTCCGGAGGGCAACAGCAGCGTCTGTGTCTTGCAAGGGCGCTCGCTCTTTCCCCGGAGATCCTGCTGTTGGATGAGCCTACCGCATCTCTTGACGTGCGGTCCGCGAGAAAGATCGAAGAACTCCTGATAAAGCTTAAAGAGCGTTATACGATCCTTGCTGTTTCCCACAGCATCAGACAGGTAAAGCTGATCGCAGACAGGGTTGTCATCCTCTCCGGCGGAAAAGTTGTAAGGAACCTCGAACATCGGGATTTTCAAAACCCGGGCCTTCTGGAAGAGCTCGTGGATGAGGTCTTCTGACTTGGCTATTGGTTTCGAATGAAAAATGGCAGCGATGGTGCCGGCTTTGTTTTCCAAGGCCAAGAGAGGGGAGCCGAAAGAAGCGTCAAGAACAAAGAAAAAGAACGGGCAGGGGTGTAGTGATTTGTAGCGACTTTTTAAAGGAGAAGGGACAGCCGATAGCGGCCAACCTCTTTTATATAAAGCTAAGCCTGCGGGATAAGAGTTATTTAAAAAGCATTAATCAATAAAAAATTATTCGTAATCAGCAAGTCCAGGGTTCAAGTCCCTCCTCCGCTACCACCCACCCTTCCACTTCATATGCGTTTTTCTGCTTGAAATATGTTCTCTCTTTCTGTATCAGAAGAGATATCTGAAATTGAATATTGTGATATTGAGGAGAAATAATAGAATGATTTTCGTGGGTCAGGGCAAGATCTGTATTCGCTCCTGGATCATACGTGGACCATTCTCAATTGCGTGCATCACTCATTCATCCCACAGGACCGGTGGAGAGAAAGGCCTCCCCTCGGTAATGCATCCCTGATTTCTCTGGCTCCGAAAAAGCAATGTAAAAAAGAGCCGGGATGGGCACATGCTGTTCCGGTGAAGAACGCGCATGGTGAATAGAACGGCATAAGTGTGTTCTGTTCAGACGAGAGCCATGCGGGAAAATCTATTCCGAGACAGGGGGCTTGGCACGTTGGGAAGCGGACCGTCGCTCTCGGGATTTGCATTTATTTGTTGTGAGGAGGAATGAGAATGAGAAATACGTGTGTACTTGTTGCGTCGTCATTGTCTGTCTTTTTTCACGCCCTTAACCCTGCTCCTGCCCGGGCGGCTCCGATACTGACCGACTGGGCCTTCAATATTCATGGGGAAACATATGAGTCGTACCCGGGTGGAACTTTGCCCGGCGGGTTCGATGACTCGCTCTTTGACTGGGAGAGCGGGCTTGGAGAACTGTCGTTTCTTTATCATCCCGCGAGTCCCGGTTCTTCAAGCATCGTTGCATTCTTCGATCACGAGTTGAGCCCTGGAACCACGTCCTTTTTTTACAACGATTATGGCATCTCCGGCGGCACCCTGTCGGCGGGTCAGACCTGGGAGATAGACGAGCCGGGTTATGTCTTTGGGGACATTTGTCTCAATGTCCTCTCCGGCTCCCTCGACAACGAGAATGCCGTGCCTGAAGGACTTGAGAATGACGTATCCCTTGCCATTGGATGGAGCTTTACCCTGAGCGGGAATGAATATGCCCTAATCAGATGGCGTATGACGCCCGATCCGTCATTCCCCGCCGGCTATACAGGCTTGTACCTTGCACAGATCAATGAGCTTTCTCAAGAGACTCTGTATTTCACCAGCACGCTGGATATATACGAGAGCGATCCGGCCCCCGTGCCTGTGCCCGAGCCTGCGAGCATGCTGCTGTTCGGCTTTGGCGCGGCAGGGGTTGTCGCGGCCGGAAGACGTATGCAGAGCGGATAGAGCTGTTTCATTCAAATGATTCTTTTACAGCTTGGTTTCAGGTTTTCTCTTTCATTCTCCATGGGACCCCTGCTCTAGGCGGTCACGAGGGAGTTAGGGAGAGAATTGAAATAAAAAAGGTTTTTTATATCCCGCTGCCGGAAGCGGGGCATGCAGTTTCGAACAGTGAGAAGGGGGTATTGATATGGAGAGAAGGAACAGGCGTGTTTGCAGACAGTGGGTTGAGATCCTGTCGTTGTGTATCATTCTGCAGGGGGTTTTCTTTCCAGGGGTGTGCCCTGAGCGCGGGATTGAGTCACAGAATACATTTCCCGGTATTCATCTCACCTTGAGTCTACTGTGCCCGGCGCCTGCCCGGGCGGAAGAACCTCTTGCCGCCGCCGGTGAATACGAGCCGTTTCAGAAGAATCAACCCGTGGGCAGCGAGGTTAACCTGGATGGCTCCCAGTCCTCTCATGACGAGGGGACGGCTCTGCATTTTGAGTGGTTCGGCCCGTTTCCCAAAGCAACGGGCTGGAATTCCGCCGTTGTCATCCCTGAGGGGACATACACCATCTCGCTTTCCGTGAATGACGGTATCAGCCGCTCGGAGATCGACGAGGCAGTCATCATCGTCGAGCCCTGCTTCGATGTGATCGTAAGGGCCAAGCGGGGCGTTGCACAGCCCTACTGGCAGCACATATCGGGTGCAGAGCGCTACGATGTGTACCGCACTGACGAGGACGACCCGTTCAGCTTTGTCAAGGTCGCCGAGATCGATCCCGCCTATACCACATATTACGATACATCGGTCCAGAACGAGAAGACGTACCTCTACGTGATCGGTGCCCTGGTGGAAGACACATGGTGTTTCTCGGCAGTGGAAAGCGCACATCCCACGGTCCTGAGAACGATGGGAGCCGTGAACTACACCCCGGTAATCTACACTCCTCCGGTCACAAACGGCACGGCGGGCATCATGTATAACTTCACCATAAAGGCGGCAGACCCCAACTGCGATCCGCTTACATACACCCTCACAAGCTCTCCTCCGGATATGTGGATCGACCAGTCAAGCGGGCAGATCACCTGGCTGCCGGCGGCCACCGGGGAATATCATGTCACTGCCCTGGTCGATGACGGGAAAGGCGGCGCGGATACCCAGAGCTGGACAATCGATGTGGACGGTATCCCGCCCCTCAACCGGGTTCCGACAGCAGACGCCGGGGGCCCGTATTCCGGAGAGGTCAATGAGCCGATCGCGTTTGACGGCTCCGGGTCCCTCGATCCGGACAACGACCCGCTCGCCTTTCACTGGGAATTCGGCGACGGCTCGTCCGGAAGCGGGGCTTGTGCCAGCCATGCATACCCGGCTCCGGGTACGTACACGGTAACGCTCACGGTATCCGACGGCAGGGGAGGGGAATCTTCCGACACCACCACAGCCGATGTGGTTCAGTGCCGGCCTCCGTCTGTGAGTCTCTCTGCAGACGTTGCCGCCGTGCTGCCGGGCGGTCCGTGCACGCTGATATGGACCTCGATGAACGCCCGGAGCGTGGAGATAGACAATGGGATCGGAACAGTGGGCACATCGGGCACGGTCACGGTTCATCCCCAGACAACAACCACATACACGGCAACGGCCCTGGGGGATTGCGGCACGGCAACCGCATCGGTCACGGTCATCGTCCACCAGCCCCCGACCGTGAGCATCACGGCATCGCCGTTATCGATCATTGCCGGTCAGACATCGCAGCTGTCCTGGACATCCGCGAATGCAGATATGGTCGATATCGACCAGGGCATCGGGACTGTTCTTCCGGCAGGCTCCCTGCCTGTGTCGCCCACGGCAACCACCACCTATACCATCACGGCGTCCGGTCCGGGCGGGTCGGCGAGCAGCTCCGCGACCGTCTCCGTATATCAGCCTCCCCAGGTGAGCATATCGGTCCAGCCCCAAAGCATCGTCGAAGGTGAAAGCGCGATGCTCACCTGGACATCGCAGCATGCCGACACTGCGTTCCTGGACAACGGCATCGGGCCTGTGGGTGTAAGCGGCTCATTGGCGATCTCTCCTTCGCAGACGACCACCTACACCATCACGGTCCAGGGACCCGGAGGCTCATCGTCAGCAGATGCGACCGTCACCGTGCTCCATGAGCCCACCGTCACCATCACGGCCTCACCGAACCCCATCGACGCAGGGCAGACCGCGATCCTTACCTGGAGCACCACCAACGCCGACTCCGCATCTATCGACCAGGGCATTGGAACGGTTGATGTGAACGGCTCCATGCCGGTGAGCCCATCCGAGACCACGGTCTACACCATCACGGCAAGCGGGCCCGGCGGGACGGCCACAGCCGTTGTCACGGTTGGAGTGAACCAGTCCGTGCAGCAGAGGAAGCCATTGGCCTTTATCCCGAACGGCTGGGCGAACGACGTCTCGGTCGTAGACATTCAAGAGCATACCGTCATAGACCGCGTTCCGGTAGGGTATGACCCGTATGGCGTGGCGGTGAGCCCGGACGGTGATAAGGTATACGTCACGAGCACGGAAAGCGGGATCTCCATCATCGATGCCGCTACTCACACCGTCACCGGCCAGATCCCCGTGTATGTAGACACCCTTGCCGTAAGCCCGGATGGAATTCTGCTCTATGCTGTTTCACTATGGGAAGACACCTTGTACAGGGTCGACATCGCATCCGGGGAAGTAACGGGTGCTGTGGATACCGGACCGATTCCCCACGGCATTGCGGTAAACAATGAAGGCACACGCATATACATAACCTCCCTCGTGGACGGTGCTGTCAGGGTGATCGACAGCTCGACCATGAGCATCATCGCCGCCATACACGTGACAGATCCGGGAGATTCGGTATGGGACGTCGAAGTAAGCAATGACGGCTCAAAGGTTTATGCGGTTTCATCTCGCTCGTGCAGGCTCAGTGTGATCGACAGTCAGACCAATGCCGTCATTCAGACCAGGGAATACCTGGAGGAAATGGAGGCACAGGAATGCTATCTGGCATTAAGCCCTGACGGCGACAGAGTCGCATTGAGCGATATTTCTTCGGCGAACATCCCTCAAACCATATACATTCTCGATAGCCGATCGCTCGACATCTTGAATGTCTTCCCCGCGATGTGGCCGTCGGATCTGGATTTCACCGCTGACGGGTCGCTTCTGTGCGTTCCGGAAGCATGGTCTGGGGAGGTCATGGTTTTCGATGACATGAATAATCCTGCAGGCACGGTCGGACAGGATTTCGACGGACCGTGCGCGGCGGGCCATTTCATCGCAGAGCACAAGGAGCGTGTTGCGGGCAGGGTCCTGTCGGGTGGGGAAGGGGTTGAAGGCGTCAGGGTGACCCTTTCGAACGGGCGTATCACCAAGTGCTTCTCCACGGATGCTCAGGGCCGATACTTTTTCTATGTGCCAGCGGGTCAGTACGGCATTTCTTTCCCGGAAGATGAGTGCCTCGTATCCGATCAGAGCTTTGATGTACTGGTTTCTGACACCGAGGTGGTCGTTTCCGATGTAGAGGTCATTGTCAGCGCCAGGATCTGGCCGGAGCCGTATGCCGTCGTCTCGGGCCAGCCTGTAGTGCTGCACTGGAACACGGTCAAGGCGGACAGCGTTTTCATTGATCACGGCATAGGCAGTGTGGGGCCGGACGGTTCTCTGAGCGTCTACCCGGACGAGACGACCACCTATACCGTAACGGCTGCCGACAGCCAGGGAAGGACTGTCACGGACCGGGTGGCTATCACGGTCTTTCAACCGCCGACGGTGCACATCACGGCAGAGCCGCAGACGGTCGTCCAGGGCGGGGAGGTCACCTTGTCTTGGACGAGCAGCGATGCGGATACGCTCAGACTTGAGTTCGAAGAGTATTCTCTTTCTGTAGAGCCGGCCGGAACACTGACCGAAATTCCCGAAAAGACATGCACAGTCACGATAACAGCGACTGGACCGGGCGGAACCGCCACCGACTCCGTCACGATAACGGTGTATGTTCCCCCCACGGTGACTGTTGCCGCAAATCCCGCCACCATCTACCCCGCTCAATCATCGGAGCTGAGCTGGACCTCTGCGGATGCCGAATCAGTGAGAATTGACAACGGAATAGGCGAGGTGGAGCTGAACGGCTCCCTGACGGTAAGTCCCGGGCAGACCACGACATATACCGTCACCGCCGCCGGGCCGGGAGGTGTGAGGACCGCATGGGCGACCGTAACCGTGAACAGCATCATTGGCATCAGTATCGATTCGCCCGTAAGCGGTGCTGTCATCAACCGTCCCGACATCCTGGTGCGGGGAACGGTGAGCAACGCCTGTGAAAACGAAACCGGCATCATTGTCAATGGAACCCCGGCAGTGGTTCATCAGGGCAGGTTCTTTGTAAACCACGTACCGCTTGTCGACGGAGAGAACACCATCATTGTCCACGCCGAGGACATCCAGGGTAATGTGCTCGACAGGAGCATTCTTATCACAGCCGACACCACGCAGCCATGCATCACCCTCTCGTCTATCGATTCGCTGGGGATCGCGCCGCTCGACACCATTCTGCGGGTCGATTCACTGTTCACGCCCGACGGGCTGACGTTCACGGATACCGGCCCGGGCGTCGTCCAGTATCTCGACGGCGCCGAAGCACATGAGCGTACTGCCGGCATCTCGAGCCCCGGTGTTTACTATATCACGGCCCGGGCGTATTACGAAGGTTCTGTCTTCACGGATACCATTGGCGTGGCGGTTTACGATCAAAATGCGCTCGATGCCATGCTCCGGCAGAAATGGGAGGCGATGCGCACAGCGCTTCTGAACAACGAGATCGAGGCCGCTGTGGAAGACATCTCCAGCCGGACCCAAATCGACTATCAGGATATCTTCACTTCGCTTACCCCGGGGCATCGCGCCGATCTTGCAGCCGAGTTGGAGGATATTAAGATCATAAAGATGCGGGGTGCCTCGGTGGAATATGATATCCGGACCACCCGGGACGGGAGGCTCTGTTCCTTCCTCCTTCTCTTCGAGTTGGATGAAGACGGCAGGTGGAAGATCGCCAGCTTCTAAAAAAAGGAGAACGACCGTATGAACAGCTTCAAGTGGAGCAAGGGACTGATCCTGGTTCTTATCCTTGCCCAGGCCCTGCTCTTCGGGTTTGACCTGCCCGGATACATGACCATGCGCGGCAAGGTAATCGATGCAGACACGCTCGAACCCATAGAAGGGGCGATAGTATATGCCGTATGGAGGACATGCCGTCCGGGGATAGGGAGCAGGTCCTGTGGAACAGGTCCGGCCAAGGAAGTTCTCACGGATGCTGAGGGCGAGTGGAGGATAACAGGCCCGACATGGAAAGATCCTGGTTATATTCGTTCGATAATCGGGTACCTTGTCCCCTGGATTGAGTTTCCGCTAATCGGATATTACAAAGCGGGATATTACCCCTATCGTTCCAGATACGTTTCGGGCGATTTCTCAGCATTTGCGTATGTGGATGAGGCCAGGGATATTGAAGGAATAGTATTAACCCGGATGGGAGATACCGAGGAACAGGTAAACCAATATATGGAACAGTGGAAAAAGGATCGTCGCGATACACTCGTTCCGGTCAAGGATCCAGAGCGCAAGCTCCGCGAGCTCGATTTCGACTTCATGTACCCGGAGAATGTCAAGCGGGTATATATCCCTGATGATCTTATTAGGTACGAGCAATACGAGGTTATTGGTCTCAAGCGGGCCGTAACGCCTGCGGAGAAGCGGGAGGCGAGGGGATTGGTACCATCCATGGTTACCTTGAAATCAAGGGATCTGCCCTTGTTGATGAAAGCGCTGGAGAATCAACCGTATAGTATTGAGGGGAGGGGGTACAATGATGTCCAGGAATAAGCTTGTTGTTTGTTT
>JAHDQN010000038.1 GCA_018433775.1 Deltaproteobacteria bacterium | reverse complement strand
GGCAGTCCGGAGACCTCGGAGGAGGCCCTGTTGGCCCAGATGATGTTCCGGCCCCTGTCGTTGAGCATGATGATGTCGGTGATGCCGTTGAGCACCACATCGAGCTCTTCGCTGATCCTCCGGTGGCGTTCTTCGCTCGTCTTCAGCTCGCTCTCGATCTTTCCGCGCTCCCGGATCTCGCAGGTCAGGGCCTCATTGGCTTCCACGAGCTCTCTGGTGCGGGTTCTCACCTTTTCCTCCAGATCGTCGTGTGCCCTTCTCAATGCCTCTTCCGTGTTCTTCAGCTCGGATATGTCCCTGATGATCGCCGCGATGATCTTTCTGCTCCCAAGGGGAAAGGGGCTCAGGATGATGTCGGCCGGGAAAATCGACCCGTCGGCTCGCCTGAACCCCCACTGAAAACGCTCCATGCCCGTGTCGAGCGCCCGGTTCAGGTGCCGGTCGATTTCCGTCTTCACCCGTGCGCCGCCCTGCGTGCCGGGGATCGACAGGCTGTCGAACCTGCTCTGGAGAAACCCTTCCTTGTTGCTGCTGCGGAATATCCTGAGCGCTGCGGTGTTGCAGTCGATGAAGCGGGTGCGGTCGAGGAGGATGATGGCGTCGTTGGTGGACTCGAACAGGGTCGCATATTTTTCCAGGGCATCGATCAGGTCTTCCTCGATGCCTTTGAGCAGCGTGATGTCACTCCCGGCGAGGATATAGTTTGCCGGCCTTCCGCTCTCGTCAAAGAGCGCTTTGAGTGTCCACTGATACCAGCGCGTCTCACCGTCCGCGGGACGCATGCGGTACTCGAACTCTCTGACAGACCTCTTCGGTGTCAGGGTTTCCATGTACATTATGATGCGTTTCCGGTCGCTGCGGGGCAGCAGGCTGAACAGGGACTTTCCCAGGATTTCGGGCTTGGTCTTTCCCAGGCATGAGCAGAACGCGGTGTTTGCATAGGTGATGACACCGTCGTTTTTAAGAAGGCACAGAAGATGAACGATCTCCTCGAGGATCAGATGCGGGGGCTCCGGGCTCCCGGCCGTGCTCGCCATTTTCTCTGCCTCTGCGAGCCTTCTGCGGAGCCTGTCGATTTCCCTGTGGAGGTCCCTCACTGAAGAGGGCGCAGGCGGGGAACACCTCATCTTATCGAAACACTCCTTATTCAGAATTTCTGACCTCAAGGTGTGCAAGCAATTGCAACTAGAACTATATTGTAAGCGGATAACTGGTGATTTCAATAAGAGGATTCCGATGCGGCCCAGGCCTTACCGGAAGACGTGCCATATCGGGCAGGGCGGCAGAGGCGTCCGGTCCGCAGATAAAAACGAATTCGGCGGTAGAGGACCGAAAATCGACGATCCCGGGAAAAAAGGCAAAAAAATAGGATGGCGGTTAGGGCATAGGACGCGCCATCCATAAGAGGAGGTTAAATGTTTGCTTTTTCGTTACTTGGCTTTTCTAATTGTTTTGATGATCCTCAATGCAAAAGGATG
>JAHDQN010000058.1 GCA_018433775.1 Deltaproteobacteria bacterium | reverse complement strand
GAGAAGCCCGTTCTCTCCGATAAGATCCTCAGGCTTCTCATACCCCTTCATCAACTCGTCCAATAACTCATCTCGTATGGCCAATTCTCTCTCCTCCTTACTGAGGTCTCGGCCATTTACACTAAATTCTGGACACTACCGCATTGTCCATTTTTTCTCGATGTTCTTCAAGGCCAAATACAGGATTTTCTTCAAAGCATCGTCATTTACCTCGCATCCGGTATATCCGCATATCGCTTGTATCCCGGACTCCGTTGCTCCCTTGATCCCGCCTACCAATTCCCGAAACCGGTACTTCTGTACCCACACTATGTGATACTGACAATGCCATATCGTGTGTGATAACTTTCGAAACCTGTTCACTGTTCCCTCCTTCCTCTCGATGTTGCGGCAACAACTCGTGAAGAAAGGATAGCAGTGAGCAGCCTTATCGGCTATCCCCATCCGGAACCGGCTTAGCCAGCCCCCATTACCACACCCACAGGGTGTGGGTTTCTACTTCAAACTAAAGACCTAATTCCAGTTTGGGCATTCGCTCGGCGGACGAATGTATACGGTGATTCGTGAAAGGGAGCCCGTGTTGGGCCTGAACTTTGTGGCGCTCCTTGAAGACTGTGATCGGTCCGTTTCTTGACCGGGACCGGCCGACTTCAATGACCCGTCAGTTACGTTAAGGGATGTCTACCGGGCGGGAACATGGAGATCACGTTCGCCCAGCCTCTCACCGTCTGACCAGGCCGTGCTCCATGGCATACGCGATCATGGCCGTGGTTCCGTTCAGGTCGAGCTTCCGCTTGATGTTCTCCCGGTGCTTTTCGACGGTTTTTATGCTCACGCACAGCATGTCCCCGATCTCGCGGTTCTTGTACCCCTCGGCCACCAGCTTGAGCACTTCCCGCTCGCGTGGGGTGAGCCCCTCTTTTAGGCCAACGGGCTCCACATCGCTCCCGCTCTTGAGATAGCCCATTACCACCGTATCCGATATGTCCGGAGAAATGTACGTCTTGCCCTTGAGCACACAGCGGATCGCCGTTATGAGCTCGCCGAAATCTGCGGCTTTGAGTACATACCCGTGGGCACCTGCCTTCAGGCTTTCATAGACATACTCCTCGGCCGTATGGACAGTGAGAACGATGATCTTTATATCGGGATGGATCTTCCTGACCTCTCTGATGGCATCCATGCCCATGAGGCGCGGCATGGTGAGGTCGATGATGAGGACATCCGGCAGGGCCTGCTGTACGCAACGGATCGCCTCCAAACCGTCGGAGGCCTCTGCCACCACCTCGATCTCGCCGTCCTTTTCCAGGAGCGAGCAAAGCCCCTGCCTGAGGACCACATGATCATCAGCAAGCGCTACCCTGTACCGTGGAGCCATGATGCCGTCCCCTGTTCGGGCCCGGATTGATGCCGTTCCAGACGCATTTCCACCGGAATCCCTTGAGAGCTGATGCGTTATCATCATAACCGTGTGTGGTTTGAAAAGCAAGGCTGCAGAAGGATACGTACTTCTGCAGCCTTTGAGATGAGTGATAGAGTTTTACAAGCAGCCCTTATAGAGCTCGACGCACTGTTCCATGGTGGGTACGATCGGGTTGAACATGGTCGGGAACTCGGAGAGCGTAACTATCGCGAGTTCCGGTATCGCGCTCTCATGTACGCCCAGCTCGCCCATGGTCAGCGGATGATTGATGTCTCTCATGATGCTCTCTACGCATTCGATAGACGCCTGAGCCGCCTTCTTTCGGGACATCTTCGCAGTGTTCACGCCGAAGGCCTCCGCTATGTCTGCGAGGAGACCTTCGCAGGCGCTCATACTGAACCTCATGACATGCGGCAGGAATATCCCGCACAGGGCACCGTGATGCGCATGGAACTTGGCTCCTACCGCATGGGCCATGCCGTGGCCAAGACACGTGGCGCTCATGTTGATGGCGATGCCCGCATTGGAGGAGGCCAGGAGCATGTTGAACCGCGCATCCACATCATCACCCTTCTCCACGGCCCGGCGGAGGCTCTTGGAGACGAGGCGGATGGCTTCGAGCGCGAACTGCTTGCTCATCATATTGCGCCGTACGCAGATGATGGTTTCGATGGCGTGGCTCAAGGCGTCCATGCCGGTAGCCGCCGTGATCTTCGGCGGCAGGCCTACGGTGAGAAGGGGATCTAGGATGGCGACATTGGGCGTTGCCGGGAACTCAGCCAGATTTATCTTGCGGTTGATGGCGCGGTTCATGACTACCGCGATGTTCGTCATCTCGCTTCCGGTGCCGGCGGTAGTGGGTATAGCGATGTGAGGAATGAGGGTATCGTTGATTGCGAACATGGTAATGTTGTCGATGGCCTTGCCCCCCCGGGTGAGGGTCACGGCAGTGACCTTGGCCGTGTCGATAGAACTCCCGCCACCCAGACTCACGACACACTCGGCGCGGTTCTGCTTGCAGAATTCCACTGCCTGGTCGATGGTCTCATAACCGGAGTTCTCCACCACGCCGTCGAAGACACCCACGCAGTAGCTCCCCATGGCCTTGGCTACGCGGTCCACGAGACCTGCGGCTTTGAGGCCCTTGTCGGTGATGATCACCGCCCTCTTGACGTCCATGAGATTCATCTCGTAGGGGAGGCTCGAAATGAAGCCCGGACCGGCATTGACCTTGACCGGGTTATTGTAGTGGAAGGACTTGGCAGGCGTCGGGTACTGGTGCAGGACGTTGAACAGGAGGCAGCGCTCCCTCTCGGCCTCGGGGTTCATCTCGATCCGCTTGATCTGGGTGTACTCCTCCAGGCCCGCCGCACCCCACTCGCGGCCGAAACCGCTCTGCTTGTAACCGCCGAAGGGGTTCATGTCGCCATAGTTGTGCCAGTCGTTGATCCACACGGTGCCCGCCTTGATCTTTGCCGCCAGCTCGTTGGCCAGGTTCATGTCCTTCGCGAATACCCCGCTTCCGAGCCCGAACGGTGTGTCGTTGGCGATCTCGATGGCCTCGTCGTAGTCCTTGAACGGAATCACGCAGACCACCGGGCCGAAAATCTCCTCCTGGGCGACCCGCATGGAGTTCTTCACGTCGGCGAAGATGGTGGGCTCGCAGTAGAAGCCTCCCTGGAACTTGGGGTCAACCAGCTTCTTTCCACCGTAAGCCAGCCTGGCTCCTTCCCTTTTGCCGATCTCGATGTATCCCATGATCGTATCGAGCTGTTTTTTGCTCACGATGGGGCCGAACTGGGTGGAGGGATCCATCTGATACCCGATCCTCAAGCCCTTGGTGCGGGCGATGAGCCTCTTGAGGAACTCATCGTATATCTTCTCGTGCACGATGATGCGCGTCCCCGACTCGCATATCTGCCCGGAATGAAGGAACGTGCCGCACATCGAGCCGTCAACGGCGAAGTCCAGGTCGGCGTCCTCGCAGATGATGTTCGGCGACTTGCCGCCGAGCTCCAGGTGGACTTTCTTGATGTTCTTGGCCGCCATGGTCATGATGTCCACGCCCACCTCAGTGGAGCCGGTGAAAGCGATCTTGTCGATCTTCGGGTTCAAGCACAGCGACTTTCCCAGCGTCGCCCCAGGGCCTGTCACGATGTTCATCACACCCTTGGGGATACGCGACCTCTTGAGCGCCTCGACGAAAACCAGCATGGACAGGCTCGTGTCGGAGGCTGGCTTGACCACAACGGTGTTGCCCATGGCGAGCGCATGGATGCACTTGTACATGGCCGAGAGGAAGGGGAAGTTCCACGGTACGATGCCCACACAGACACCGAGCGGTTCCTTGCGCATATAGTTCATTCCCGCGACGAACCCGTTGCGGGCTTTGGGCAGATCTTCCTCCCATTTGAAATCATAGGCGGCGTACCGGGAGAGGTTCCTCAAACCCCCGATGACCGTGATCACATCGAAAGCGGTCCTGGTGATGAGGCCTCCTGAATCCAGCGCTTCCCAGCTGGAGAGGAGCGGGATATATTCGTACAACAGATCGGACAACTCGATGAGTATCCTTGAGCGCTCCGCAGGAGGCATGTCGCTCCAGATGCCGGAATCAAAGGCCTCCCGGGCCGCGTCCACCGCTGCATCTGCATCTTTGGGCCCGCCGTAGGCAAAAGTGGCGATCACCTCTCCGGTGCCCGGGTCTATAGCCTCGGCCCTGGTCCCGTCGATGGCCTCGACCGATTCCCCGTTAATGAACATCTTGAAATAATCCATCCAGTCCTCCTTTTCTCACTTCCCTTTAAAGTTTTAAATTTTCCTGTCCTGACTTGGTTGCCTTTTCATGTGCCGACCTGGTGCATATCCCCGATGCGTTTCAAGACCGCTTTCCCCGCTGGATTCTGTTCATTTAAACTGGGAGAAGTACTTATCCGCATGATCTTTGAGAGGAGTTCTGTACATGCTCTTCCGACTGATCCAGGGAATGCCCGACTTCTTGAGCCCACCGAAGAGCTCGGCATATTTTATGGCCGCAATGCAGGGATCGACGAGAGGTATCCCATCGACTTCGTAAATGCCGTTGGCAGTAAGCACCGGGATCCATGCCCAGCACCCGAGGACGACGACTTCAGCCCCGTCATCGGCGCAGCTTCGTACGGTATCCTTGAAGCTTTCTATGATCTCGCCCGGGTCTACGGCGGCCCAATCCATCCGGGTGATTGCTCGGATGGGTCGGTTGTCGATCATTCTGTCCCGAAGGCCGTAGGTGAGGGCGTTTCTCAGCTGAATGTGCTGACACGCGTAGTTCGGAACCACAATTGCAAACTTTTCGCCCATGGAACAGGCCAGATGCATGGCGGCTTCACCGCCTCCGATGACGGGAATTTTCACGATACCGCGTGAAGCCAGCAACGACGGGTCATAGAAGCATCCCATTATCAAAGCATCGGCGCCCTTGTCCTGCTCCTCGTACATGCCCGTCAGCATGGTTGTTTCGCAGAAAAGGTGAAAAGCGTAATAGTCTCCATCGTCGACATGGGTCAGTCCTTTTCCCAGGTTCTTGTATATGATCTCCGTATCAGGATTTTTTACCTTGCCCGCAACGTTGACAATCACCTGATCCGCTCCGAAACTTTCGATAAGGCCTTCGGTGAATGCTCCTAAAATGGTTATCTTCATAGAATTTCCTCCTCATTCCGTTCATTCTTGACCGAATGTCCCGGACATTCCTTTGCTAAGAATAAACCGATTTCTCCAGCACCTTCATATCGTGTCCGGGGATGATCACGGCTCCGAGCCTGGACACCTTCACCTGGGTATCGTAATACTCCCGCAGGTTCACGAACAGCCCGTTGGGCCAGGGTGGATTGTGATTGAGGGATTCATAGAGAGGAACGCAGTCCCCGGCCAGGAAATAGCGGTTATCCTTCGCTTCGACCAATACCCCCTGCAGACCTTCCGTATGGCCGGGCGCCAGGACGACGGACACCCCTTTGACGATTTCGGCGTCTCCATCCACTGTCGTATAGTTGATTTCTTCGAGGTATTTCCTGATGTAGGCGATGGACAGGAGCGGCACAGGGTTCAAGGCCGACTCCAGCTCCCGCTTCTGCACGATGAACTCGGCATTCGGGAAAAGATCGTTGCCGGCGCAGTGATCCCAGTGGAGGTGGTTGTTGATCACGATATCTATCTCTTCAGGACCAATGCCGACCTTTTTTCTCAGGGCCGTGACGATCTCCTGGTCTTTCGTCCTGGTATACGGCCCTCTCAGCCTTGCTTCCAGCGGGTCCTGGGGATCGCTTCCGCCGGTATCGACCAGGATCTTCTTGTCCGCCCCCTCGATGTAGAAGGCGAGAATAGGAAGATCCATGGAGACACCGTAGCCGATCTTGAACATGAAGCTGTCTTTATGCCTGGTTATGGTGCCCAGATGCAGCGGATGGATTCTGATAGACGACATCGTACACCCCCCTTGTTCGCTTCACCCGGCCGCCGATGCATTATAACATCTTCCGGCCGGATGCACGGTCTTCCTGATCCCGCCCTTATCGGGCCGCCAGGTTTTTCAGTATACCGTCGATGCCCCCGGCATCGATGATCTCGCGCATCTTCTCGGGCAGCGGTGCTGCGAAAAACTCCAGGGCCTTTGACTTGACGATCACCCGGCCGCTGTCCAGCGATATGCCCACCTCATCCATATGCTCCACCTTGCCGGAAATGTTCTTCACCGTCAGGGCGGGGAGTCCCACTGCAATGGCATTGCGGAAAAAGATCCGGGCGAAATCCTCGGCAAGGATACACCCGATGCCCAGGTGCTTCAGCACCTGAGGCGCCATCTCGCGGCTCGATCCGCAGCCGAAGTTTTTGCCCGCCACGATGATGTCGCCCTGTCTGACCTCTTTGACGAAGGTCGGATCGATGGCCTCGAAAACATGTTTTGCCTGATCTTCCAGTGATGCCATGAGATACTGGCCGGGGACAATGAGGTCGGTATCGATGTTGTCCCCGAGAACCCATGCTCTGCCCTGAATAATCATTTACCCTACCTCCCTCGGATCGGTGATCTTGCCGAACAGGGCCGAAGCCGCTACAGTCGCGGGGGAGGCCAGGAACACCTTCGCCTCCGGGCTGCCCATTCTTCCCTTGAAGTTTCTGTTGGTGGACGAGATGCAGACTTCGCCGGAGGCGAGCAAGCCGCCGTGGCTGCCGAAGCACGGGCCGCACGAGGCGGGGCAGATGACCGCGCCCGCGGAAGAAAGGACCTGGATGATCCCCTCGTCCATGGCCTGACGCAGCACCTGCCGGGAGGCCGGGTATACATACATCCGAACCGACGGTGCCACCTGCCTGTCCTTCAGTATCCCGGCCGCTTCCCGCAGATCCTCGAGCCGCCCGTTGGTGCATGAGCCCAGGAGTACCTGGTCGACCTTCTCTCCTGCGACCTCACGGACCGGCTTCACGTTGTCCACGGTATGGGGCAGTGCGATCATGGGTTCGAGCCCGTCTGCGTCGAGGGTGCATGTGCGCTCGTATTCGGCGTCGTCGTCTGCGGAGAAAACCTCGATGTCTTCTGCGCCGATAGACTTGAGATAGCTTATAGTTACATCATCCACGGGGAACATCCCGAACTTCGCCCCGAACTCAACCGACATGTTGCTGAGCACGAGCCGGGAGTCGATGGAAAGATCCTGCACCAGGTCTCCGGAGAATTCGATGGAGCGATACTGCGCAAACTCCGACCCGAATCTGCCGGCAAGTGCCAGGCTGACATCCTTTGAATACACTCTCTGGGGAAGCCTGCCGTTCAGCATCACCCGGATCGAATGCGGTACCTGAAACCAGAGGTCGCCGGTAGCCAGAACATAGGCCATCTCGGAGGTGCCGATCCCGGTAGCCGCTGCAGCGAGGCCGCCGTATGTGCAGGTATGGGAGTCGGTGCCGACGATCAGATCCCCGGGCAGCGCGAGCCCCTTTTCCACCATCACCTGGTGGCAGACTCCCTCCCGTTCTCCGAAGTAGTGCTTCAGCCCGCACTGTTTGACCAGCTTTCGGATCTTTGCGTGTGCTTCGGCCATCTTGACATCCGGAGAGGGAACGTAATGGTCCATGATGACCACGACCTTCTCCGGGTCCCAGACCTTGCCTATCCCCGAAGCGATGAGCTTCGCGCAGGAAAGCAGAAACCCCTCGTGACACATTGCCCGGTCCACGGGCAGCACCACATACTCGCCGGCCTGAACGCTTCTGCCGGCCTTTGAGGAGAAAACCTTTTCAGCCATTGTCAGTCCCATGACAAACCCCTCTGTAACGCTGCCTTGTCCTCGTGCCGCTCTTTGTCTAAGGCATTTTTCTTGATGTACGAGTAACCCTGTTCACGCCCGGAGAAACGTCAATCTATCTCGAGACCGTCTCTGCGTACGAACGCGTATCCCTCCATCAGCCGCCTCGCGGTACGATACACCAGAATTTTCCTGACGCTGATGCCCGAATCTGCCTTCACGATCTCGATGCCCTCGAGATCCGCAGTCCCCGACGGATGGCCCATGCGGACGCTCCTGCGGTTTACCAGATCCGGAGCAGCCGCTTCGTTCACCACGGTTCCCGGTATCATGGCAGCCGTCCCGCAGCAGTTGATCATGGAGGCGGCGAAGGTCTTGTGCGTTTTGCCCAGGAAGATCATCCGCACGAGGAAATCCGCCTGCCCGGCCTTCACCGTCTCGCCGGTGACATAGTTCGTGTAGTCCGTAGAGGGCGCGATGTAGGTGAGCAGGGCAAGATTGTTGATCTTTGCCATGGCGGCCCGTGCTATGGCATCGCTCTTCTTGAGCAGCTCGGCGTCCGCATCGATCACGTCCGGAGACTCCGTGCCCGCGAGCCCCATGTCTGCGGCGTTCACGAACACCCCCGGGTTGCCCACATCGACGATAGAGACCGTTACCTTGCCGACTCCGTCCACATCGAGGACGTCCTTCACATTGCCGGTGGGAAGGAGCTTGCCCGTATTCGCGCCCACCATGTCCGACCAGTTGAGCTCGATCTTGGCACCGGTGCCCGGGACGCCGTCGATTGCGAAATCTCCGCCGACCTTCACCCGGTTTCCCTCCACCGGGACCCTTGCCTCGATGATGCGCTTGTTGTTCGTGCAGTGGATGCGGACTGTCGTGGAGGGCCCTTCCGCCCTGACGTAACCCTCGTCTACGGCAAAGGGGCCTACCGCGGCAGATACGTTGCCGCAGACAGCCCCGTAGTAAATGGTCGGCGAGTCGATGGAAACCTGGCCGAACGTGTAATCGATATCCGCGTCCGGCCTCGAAGAGGGCCCGATGATGGCAAGCTTCGAGGTGAGGAGGTCAGCCCCGCCCAGACCGTCTATCTGCCGCTTGTCCGGACTGCCGAAGATTGCGCAGATGATCCTGTCGCGCTGCGCGGCATCCTTGGGCAGGTCATTCTCTTTCAGGAACACCGCCTTGCTCGTTCCTCCCCGGTAGAGAACCGTTGGAATGCGTATCATCTCCTCCATGGCGCTTGCCTCCTTTGCAGAACTTTCTTTGCTACCTACCCGACGAGACCGGCGATGACGGAGATGTCTTTCACCTGCTCGAGCTTCTTGACCGTCTCAATGAACTGCTTTCTCTTTGCAGCATCGATATAGCGCTCGGTGAGCTGGTTGAACTTCACTTCGATCTCATCGAAGTTCACCGGATTCTCCGGATCGCCCTTGGGATAATCCACATGCGAGGTGAACACCCGGCCGTCCTTCAGGGTTGCCTCCATGGTGGCCGGATAGTATTTGGGATAGACCTTCTCTGCCTCGGGATCCACCTCTGCGGTGACCAGGCTCGTCACCCGCAGGATCTCCGGATCGGTGAAGGTCTCTTTCTTGTACTCGTCGATGCCCGTGCGGTTGCGACAGATGGCCACTGCGGTCGTGTAGGGCAGGCTGAACTGGGCGTCCACATGGGTCTGGGGCGTATACTTCTTGTCTCTGGGCTGAGTCAGGCCCTGCACCGTGAAGTTGCACGTCTTGACCACGACCTTCGCCACGTTGTCCGCCCGGACACCCTGTCGATAGAGGTCCACCGCGCAGTCGGCTATGGGGCCGTTGAACCTGCAGCAGGCATGGACCTTGATGCTCGTGTCCTTCATCTCCCACTTGCTCCCCAGGTTGTCCGTGAGCCTCGCGTAGTCGAAGGTATCCTTGTATGAATGCGCCCTGATGAATCCCATGGGGCCCTCGAAGATCGTGCGCGCACCAGTGAAGTTCTTCTGCGCAAGCGAGGCAGCCACTACGCCCGACATGGCCGGCTGGCCCGCCTGGAGCGGCTTCTGCATCGAGCCTTCCGTTCCCCACTCAAGCGTTCCCGCGGAGAAGCTGCCCGCAAGACCCAGAGCCCAGGAGATCTGCTGGGGGGTGAGCCCGAGCAGCAGCGAGCATCCCATGGCCGAGCCGAACACGCCGCAGGTTCCGGTGGGATGGAATCCCTGATAGTAGCTCTTTCCCAAGAAGGCCTCTCCGGCGCGGATCATGACCTCGAGCCCGCTGACCAGTGCGCGGATATAGTCTTTGCCGCTCACCTTGAGCTTCTCGCCCATGGCGAACACGGCCGGCATGACGGCCACCGAGGGATGCATGGTGCCCTCGCGATGGTCGTCGTCGTAGTCATAGATATGCCCCATGGTGCCGTTGATGAAGGCAGCGTGCATGGGCGACGTTTTGAATCCCTGAACGAAAACCGTGCTCTCCGGGTTGCCGCCCTGGGCCTTCATGACCTCCACCACAGCTTTGACCTGGTGTTCCTCCTTGGAACGCACGGCGCAGCCGAACATGTCGATCATATAGATTTTGGCCATCTGGATCACTTCAGCGGGAAGATCTTCAAACTTCAACCCGGTGAAGAACTCAGCATACTTCTCCGCGACAGGCTTCCCGATCTGTTTATCGAAGTTGATCTTTTCATTACCCATATACACACCCCCTATTAAGTATACTTGCAGTATACATAAATAATTTTATCTGTCAACATACTTTTTATTTATTTCATTTCATATAGTTTTATATATTTGTTTTAATTTATTTTATTATTAATTAGATTACGCAATATGCATTTTTTGGGGTATACCGTTGGTGTTTTTTCACAGCCATCGAAAGCCGAGCATTATCTATAAGGCCCAAAAGGACCCATACCCGTTCCGTTTTTTTTGCACAAATGGCCACCGACCTGATGAAACCCATCAGGTCGGCACGGATATCACCGTGTTCAATAATACTCTAAGTTTACATGATGTCTCGTGTTCAGGGCCGGCAAATATTTTTAATAGTTCATATTATCCTTATATTGTTTATTCGATTATAATTATTGAGCCATAACTTGACATTGTAATATTGTTATAAGTATACTGTCGGTATCTTGAATAAGGGTCTCGGGGACGTGGTTGTTCACAACCCGGCGAAACACATTCCGATCGGAGGATGCCGTATGATTCATCCAGAAGACAGGTACATCAAAATCAATGGAATCAGAACCCGCTATTGGTCGACCGGAGGACAGGACCAGGCGCTCATCCTCATCCATGGATTCGGCACATCGATGGAGATCTGGCAGCACAATATCGAAGAGCTCTCAAAGAAATTCAGGGTTATTGCATTCGATGTTCCCGGCTTCGGATATTCCGACAAGACGCCTGTCGATGATTTCACTTCCTTCATGCCGAAATTCATCAGTGGTTTCATGGAAGCTGTCGGAATCGACAGGGCAAGCTTTATGGGCGTATCCTTGGGCGGAGCGTTGTCTATCAAATTCACCCAGGAATATCCCCACAAGGTGGACCGGCTCATCCCGGTGGACAGCGGGGGCTTCGGAACTTACACCCCCTTTTCCAACCGTATCGTAACCCTGCCCTTGATCGGTGAACTCCTGACCCGCCCGAACCGTAAGGGCACGTATCTGTTTCTCAAATCTCTAGTCTACGACCCCGTGGTGCTGAACGATGAATTCATCGATTTCTACTACCGTCTTTCGACGCTGCCGGGAGCCCAGGAGGCCTGTCTGAGACTGCTGCGTGCCCTCTTCTGCCTCTCGGGCATAAAAAAGGACCTGGTTCTTCCGATCATGGCGCGGCTCGGCGAGATCAAAGCCCCGACCTTGGTCCTCTGGGGGAGGGACGACCAGAGCTTCCCGATCGAGCATGCCCATTATGGACACCGCAGCATAAGAAATTCCGAGCTCCATATCTTCGATCAGTGCGGACATCTGCCGAACTTCGAAAAGCCGGAGGAATTCAACCGCTTGGTGCTGGATTTCCTCTGCCGGTGATTGACGGGGCTCGTGCGGCGGTCTTTCCGGGCACGATGGAACAAAAATGAAGTGGTACCGGTTTTTTGGACAGGGGTATAAGTGGATCTTGCCCAAAAGAGGTTGATGAAATAGGGTCAACGAAAGGAGCAAGAACATGAAGAGGAAGCGAAGGACCACTCAGCGAGTTTCAAGGCTAAAGTAGCGTTAGCGGCAATCAGAGGATACAAGACTCTCGTGGAATTGGCAGAGCAGTTTGACGTGCACCCCAACCAGATATCGGACTGGAAACAGAAGATGCTGGATGGGGCATCCATGGTGTTTGAGGGTCCTGGCAAGGAAAGGGGACCGGATCTGAATGAGCTGCACGCCAAGATCGGGAAACTCACCCTTGAGAACGATTTTTTTTAGGCAAGCGCTCACCAAAGCGGGAAGGCTTTAGCGCAAAAAGATGATCGACCGCAGCCACGAATTGCCGGTAGCGAAGCAGTGCCGTATTCTGGATCTGCCACGATCGAGCATTTATTACCGGTCCCGGCTGACGGGGCCAGATGATCTTGAGCTGATGCATCGGATAGACAGGCTTCACCTGGAGTATCCCGTTGCCGGAGCCCGGATGCTCATGAGCATGCTCAGGCATGAAGGGTATGTGATCGGACGCCGCCATACCAGGACCCTGATGAAGAAGATGGACATGCATGCTCTTTACCGTAAGCCTCATACCAGCAGGCGTCACCCGGCACATCCGGTCTATCCTTATCTGCTCAAAGGTCTGAAGATCGAGCGACCGAATCATGTCTGGGCGGCAGATATCACCTATATCCTGATGAGACGGGGATTTGTGTATCTGGTTGTAGTGATGGACTGGGCGACAAGACGTGTACTCACCTGGCGGCTGTCAAACAGCTTGAGCACGGATTTCTGTATCGATGCGGTTCAGGAGGCCTTCGGCCTTTACGGCACGCCCGAGATCTTCAACACCGACCAGGGCAGCCAGTTTACCAGCGTGGAGTTCACTGATCTTTTGAAAGAAAAGGGTATCGCCATCAGCATGGACGGGAGAGGCTGCTGGCGTGACAATGTGTTCGTAGAGTGGCTCTGGAGAAACATCAAGTACGAGGAAGTCTATCTGCATGCTTATGACCGCGTCAGTGAAGCGAAAAGGGGCTTGGAACGTTATCTGACTTTCTACAATCATGTAAGGCCACACTCAATGCTTGACGGATTGACACCGGATGAGGTTTATCGGGAGGACCTACCCGATGCGGCTTAAATGGGATCGGCAAGATTACACTTATAAATTGCTATCCCCTGTCTCAACAACCGAGGCCAGCTCTGCCTGCCTTGCAATGCCCATGGCCAATGATGTTGTTCCTGCAAAAGGTCTTCCCCCAATGACCATTAAGTCTCCAGGCTCCAACCCACCTCCCAATTGGATGTCAAATTGAGAAAAACCAGCCACTATTGGATAAAGGCTGTTTTGGACATCGCCTTTCTCTTCGATCGGCATCGGATTCTTCTTTGGATACCCCTTCATATTATTATGGTCATAACATCCTTATACATTTCAAATATTCTACTTGAGCGTTGAATGTCAACAGAAGTACGCCCAACATAACTTCATAAAAAAATACTCAATAAAATTATCGCTACCGAATTATCAGACACTGAGATGCTCGACAAAAATGTCCAGCAAAGCAGAAGCTATCAGGAATCAAAAAACCTGCCCGAGTCCTGTCCGACTCTCCGGATAATAGATCTTCATGTAACTATTTAATACTTATTGTATCTCAATATAAAGAATGGTCGGGAAGCGGGGATTTGAACCCCGGACCCCAGCGTCCCGAACGCTGTGCTCTACCAGGCTGAGCCACTTCCCGTTACCGTCGTACTCTATAGAGGAGAATCGCCCGTGAAGTCAAGTCCGAACCCTGGGTGTCAGGGCAGGCTGTGTTCGTAGGTGATAAAGGGCTCGCGCACCACCCGGTGATCGAGCAGGGCGTTGACGTTGAGCGGATACTCGCCTCTCTCGAACTTGAAGAGATCTTCTCCCAGCCGCTCCATGGGGATCGTGAACTGGATCTTGGCATAGATCTCGCCACGGTCCCTGCCGGACTCAAGGGCATCGTTCCGGCCGCCCACGATCACGGAGAGGGCCTTCACGGGTTTCACCTCCACGGCGAAGCCCAGGCCTTTCAGGTCGTCCTCGTCCCTGCCGTCGTAGTAATACAGGCTTGGCCACAGCGTGATGAAGCTCGCGTTGGGGATGGGGATGCCCAGGGCGAGGTCGATGCCGGGCAGCGCCTCCCTCCTGTTGTGCTCGTCCGAGAAGGGGAGATAGGCGTTAAGGTGGGCCGAGAACGTGGGATAGAAAAACTCCGCCCCTGTGGTCAGGCGCTTGTGATAGTCGTCCGTGGTGTAGTCGAAGAATACGTTGTAGCCCGCCAGGGCCTGTCCGTCCAGTATCGGTACCCGTGCCCCCGCGCCGAGGCCCAGACCGAGTTCTCCCCCTTTCAGAAAGAGCAGGGGCTCGGAGAAGAGATAGGTGGAGTCCACCTGCCCCAGCGACAGAAAGGTGTCCGCCATGAAGATCGGGGCCGACTCGTCCGAGAGGCGCCAGGCGCCGCCCACCCAGATGACTTCGGGCGCGGACACGGCATACAGCGACGTTCCGCAGAAACAAAACAACATTGCCAGGATCAGCTTCTTCATCATTCACTCCCCCTCTTGAAAAACGGTGGAAAACACAACCTCATGTCCCGCTCATTCATGCCAGACCGCCCTGAGATCGCTGCAGACCTCCTCGGGTTTCAGCGTGGTCAGGGTTTCGTTGTGGAGCATCTTCATGTAATTGATCTGACTGGTGCCGAACGGTGGAATGCTCACCCGCGGGCATATCCTTAGGTGCGGGACAAACCGGGAATTGTCAAGGAGAAAGTACAGCGACATGTTCAGAGAATGCATGTGCAGGGAGTCGATGTAGCCCAGCACGCGCAGAATCCCCCGCACCACCTCGTGCAGGAGCTCCCCCTGCACATCCTCCGGACCATGCGCCCGGTGGAGAACACCCAGAACATCGAACACCCCCATCGGCGCGAAGGCGGCGAGCCAGGTGACGTCGTCCGTCGCGGCGATGCACCGCTCAGCGGTTCTGCACTCTTCGTCGCGCAGGTCCGACCAGAAGCTCCTGCCGTGCTCGCGCTCATACCGCTCGAGGGCGGGCACCATGTCGGTGTAGTAGTTGGTCGATGAGCTCGACGCCGTTATCTGCAGGTGCGGGTGAACGAGCGAACCGCCCGCAAGGGGCATGTAGTTCCAGTTCACCGACTGATAGACCATGTCGGGCTGGGTCAGGACCACGTCCTTGAGATAGGCGAAGCAGCACTGAAGGGCGTCTTCCAGAACGCCTGCCGAAAAGTCCTTCAGGGCCAGATAGTGCTGCCTGCACATGACGCACACCGCACCGTTTTCATCGTAGGGAAACGCATTGGGCACGCACAGGGCCTCGCCTTTTTCGTACCTTTCCTGCCGCAGCAGGTCGGGATGGAACTTGGGAGTCACCTGCCCCACCACCTCGGGACAGAACGGGCAGCAGGCCCGGGAATCCTCCACCAGCCCGCTCAGGTTCTCCCGGCCGATCTCCTTGACCGGAAAATCCAGGACCCTGCTCGTATGGCCGGTGAGGGGATCCACCCGCACCTCGGAAAACCGCCGAGTCTCGGCAAAGTTCCGGGCTGGATCAAGAAATCGGGATGTTTTTATTATCTTAATAAAATCCATCGACTAAATACCTACTATAGGATTCCTGGAGGGTCAAGGGAAGAAAGCTGGAAGTGTGCAGCCTGCGGAGAAGACCATGAAGAACATATAGCTGAGCAGAGAGAAAATGGAAGCCCCCTTTAAGGGCGCGGCATACGGTTTTCATGTTGTCAGAAACGGCATAATCCCTTAGAATGAATTCCAGTTCCCAGCATAAGAAAAACACGGTGGTAGAAAAGACATGGATCCGGTTCTTGCCCGTCAGCACATGGTGAAGGAGCAGCTCGAGGCTCGGGGAATCGTGGACACGCGGATACTCGGCGCCTTTCTGGAGGTCCCGAGGCACAAATTCGTGGAGGAATACCTCAAGTACCGGGCATACGACGACTATCCCCTCTCCATCGGGTTCGGGCAGACCATCTCCCAGCCCTACATGGTCGCGCTCATGACCCAGTCGCTGGCGCCAAAGCCCAGCGAGAAGATCCTCGAGATCGGCACCGGCTCGGGCTACCAGGCGGCCATCCTCTCGCGGCTGTGCGGAACCGTTCATTCCATCGAGAGGATCAGCGCCCTGGCGTCCCGTGCACGCAAGATCCACGACGAGCTGGGATACTTTAACATCAACATCCGCATCGGCGACGGCTCATTAGGGCTTCCCAAAGAGGCGCCCTTCGACGGCATCGTGGTCACCGCAGGCGCTCCCCATGTGCCCGGTGCGCTCATCGAGCAGCTCGGCGAAGGCGGGAGGCTCATCATCCCCGTGGGAGGCGAGAGCCTCCAGGAGCTCAGGCGCATCGTTCGCACGAAAGACGGCGTCCGGGAAGAATCACTGGGAGGGTGCAGGTTCGTCAAGCTCATCGGCAGAAACGGCTGGGAGTCCTAAAAGACCCGGACCCTGCCGCCTACAGCTTCCCGTCCCACCTGCTGAAGTTCTCGAGCAGGGCCAGACCCGGCCGTCCGCTCTTCTCGGGATGAAACTGAACGGCCGCCACGTTGCCCCGGGCGATCATCGAGGCAAAACGGATGCCATAGAAGGTGTGCGCAACCGCGTCGTCCCCGCGGAGCGGCTCCGGATAGTAGGAATGGACGAAGTAGAACTGGGCCTCGGGCTCGATGCCGGCCAGGAGCGGGTGGTCGATGCGTCTCTCAAGGGTATTCCACCCCATGTGGGGGATCTTCTCTCCCATGGTCTCGGGAAACCGCTCCACCGTTCCCGGGATAATGCCCAGGCAGCGGGCGCTGTCTTCCCGGCTCTCGTCCAGAATGATCTGCGTGCCCAGGCAAATGCCCAGAAAAGGGGTGCCCCTGCCAGCCACCTCGCGGATCACGGCGTCCAGACCCAGCGATACAATGGTCTCCATGGCCTTGCCGGCGGCGCCAACCCCGGGGAATATGACCCGCTCGGCATCCCTGATCTCCTGCGGGCTGGAGGTGATCCTGCAGTCGAGGTTCAGGTGCCTGCATGCGCGCTCGACCGAGCGCAGGTTTCCTGCACGGTAATCAATGATCGCAATCATGAAGTTCCTGTGTGTCAGCCGGCTCTGCCGGATAAGGCTATACAGCGATCCAGGCGCCGATATAGGCGAGGAGAAGCCCGCAGATCAGGCCCGCCGTGCCCACCTTGAACCTGGTCTCGCTGTTTGAGAGCAGGGAAAGGAGCTTGAGACACATGCCCTCACCGCCCTGGTCCGGGTTGAGCATCTGCAACCCCATACGCAGCGCGTCCGCCGCCTTCTTGAAGGTCTGTTCCTTGATGATGAGTGCGGCACAGCTCATCAGGATGATCACATAGGCATTGAGAAGCATGAAGGTGCCCAGTATGAAGCCCGACAGGCCCATCCTGGGGTGAAGGTTTTCCGTAGACACCTGCATCTGGATCGGTGCCATGACCTCCGCCGAGTCGCCGCCGCTGTTCCCGCATCCCGCCATGCCCAGGAAAAAGACAACGAACATTGCAAGCAGGCAGATTTTCATCTTCTGCACAAAAGGGCCTCCCTGTTCAAATTTGTCCAGATATATACTCGGATTGTACAATTCATGTCAACAACCTTTAAAGTCACTCCCCCTACCCTGCCGATGAAGTAAAAAGACTATAATCTCGGGAGGAAACGAACGTGGGTGAATTCGACGAGCTGATTGAGGAGTTCGTTACCGAATCAAGAGAGCACATTGCAGACATCGAAGAGGATCTCATCAAGATAGAAGCCGAGATGGAAAAGGTCGATCCCGAGGTCATCAACCGGGTGTTCCGGGCGGCCCACTCCATAAAGGGCTCGGCCAAGTTTCTCGATCTCGTGAACATCGGCGAGCTCGCCCACAGGCTGGAAGATGTCCTGAATCTCATCCGCGCGGGCAAGATCGTGCCTACCAGCGAGATATCCAATCCCCTTCTCCAGGCCGCCGACATGCTCAAAAGCATGTTCGAAGACGTGACCGCCAGCAACGACATGGACATCTCCGAGCATCTCACCCAGCTTCAGGCCATCATCGACAGCGCAGGGACCGCCTCTGCAGAGAAGGGCGCGTCATCCGCAGCCTCTGCAGCCGGCACGGTACTGGCCCCCTTCGGCATCGACGACGCGTCAGTGCTGAAAAAGCTGGAGACCAGCCAGATCTATGTCCTGAACGTGAAGCTGAAGGGCAAGAAACTCAACGAGTTCCTTACCGAGCTGCAGAACCTGGGCGAGATCATGGCCTCGCAGGAAACCGGGAAAGGCGAAAGCGCGATCCTCTACGCGACCATCATGGAGCCCGACATGATTCCCGTAGCCTTGAAGATCGACGGCGACGCCGTCATCCAGATAAAGCCTGACATGCTCGGCGCGAAGTCGGCCGCGCCCAAGCCGGAAAAAACCGCCGAGGCCGTGTTCAGGCCCAAGAGGAAGCCTGCCCCGGAGATCTCCCGGAAACAGGAGGAGCCAGAGCCCTTCGAGCCGAACGAAGACGCCCTGGAGGGGCAGAGGCCGGCAAAGGAAAAGATCGCCTTCAGCACCGCAGCCCACGAGGAGACAAAGGAGGACAATACCTCCTTCATCACCTTCTCTCTGGAGAGCGAAACCTATGCCGTGCCCATCCAGACCATCGAGGAGATCATCGGCTGCCAGGACATCAGCCTGCTGCCCAACGTGCCCTCCTTCATCAAGGGTGTGATCAACCTCAGGGGAGAGCTGGTGCCCGTGCTCGATCTCAGGCTCAAGTTCGGCCTGGAACCCCGCGAGTACACCCCGCTCACCGTGTTCCTCATCGTCAGGATCGACACGCGGGTCATGGGAATGGTGGTGGACAACGTGGCCGACGTGCTGGTGATCGACCCGGCCCGTGTTCAGAAGACGCCGGTCTTCTCCGCATCCATCCCGACCGACTTCATCGAGGGCGTGTACAAGGACCAGCAGGAGCAGATGGTCATCCTGGTCGACATCCCCTCGCTCATCAAGCCCGAGGAATGGGTGGTGTAGTTTTCGGGGACGGGTTCAGATTTCTCTCGTGTAGTTTTCGTGATATCGGGGACGGGTTCACATTTCTCTCGAGCGTGATATCGGCGTGATATCGGGGACGGGTTCACATTTCTCTCGAGCGGAAACTCACTCCCGATCCCTGGGTGAAACCAGGACCGACACGAGAAGCCCGGCCATGCCGATGGAGATGTACGTGTCGGCGAGGTTGAAGGTGGGCCACCGGAACCGTCCGACATAGAAGCTGAAAAAATCCACCACCTCGCCCAGAAGGAACCTGTCGGTGATGTTGCCCAGTGCGCCTGCGACAACCAGACCAAGAATTGCCTTGAAATACCACGGCCTGTCCCCGGCCTTGCAGAAGATGAAAAAGACCGCGGCCAGGGCCACCACCGTGATGCCCAGAAAGAAGTAAGTGCGCACCGGCTCGGGGATGCCCCTGAGGATGCCGAAGGCGGCCCCGGTGTTTCTCACGTGGATGATGTCGAAAAAGCCGGGGATCACCGCAAAGCCCGTCCCGATCTCCACATTCCGGCACACGAGCCATTTGGTGAGCTGGTCGGCGAGATAGAGGGGGAGCACCAGAAAGGCTCCCCACATCAGAATGGAGCGGAGCCCTCCGCCCCGCTCCCGATCAACAGACTCCCGGGAGATTTCCACGATCTCGTCATCGAATGTCCGGCCGTTCCCGTTCTTCTTCGCCACAAACTTACCTTAAAAACATGCCGCATCAACCCAGCTGGGCCGCGCAACGGGTGCACAGCTCGGCAAAGGCTGGGTTCCGGCCGATGTCTTCCCGGTAATGCCAGCACCTGGGGCACTTGCCGCCCGGGGCCTTGGAGACCTCGATCTTGAGATGGTCGAAGCTTTCGCTCTCGCCATAGCGGCCGTCGCCCTGCGCCACCTCCACGCTCGAGCAGATAAAGATATCGTCGAGCATGGGCTCGATCTTTCTGAGGAAGTCCAGCGTGTTGCCCTCGGAAGAGAGCGTGACCTTCGCATCCAGGGGATGCCCGATCACCTTGTCCCTGCGGGCCTGCTCCATCTCCCTGGACACCTCCTGCCGCAGCAGCAGGACGCGCTCCCACTTGCCGGCAAGGGCCTCGTCCATGAGCGAGGCATCGACTGCAGGCATGGAGGACAGATGCACGCTTTCTTCTTTTCCGCTGAAGGCGGGGATGTGGTCCCAGATCTCCTCGGCGGTGAACGCGAGGATCGGGGCGATGAGCCGGGTGAGGTCCATGATGATCCGGAAGATGGCGCTCTGGGCCGACTTGCGCTCGATCGAATCCGGCTTGTAGACATAGAGCCGGTCTTTGAGGATGTCCAGATAGAACGAGCTCATGTCCACCACGCAGAAGTTGTGCACCTGCTGGTAGATGGCATAGAACTCGTAGTCTTCGTATGCCCTCCTGACTCTCTCGATGAGCTTCTGCGTGACATGCAGCGCATAGCGGTCGAGCTCGAGCATGTTTTCATAGGACACCATGTCCTTGTCAGGATCGAAGTCGTGGAGGTTGCCCAGCATGAACCGCGAGGTGTTGCGGACCCTGCGGTAGGTCTCGACCAGGCGGCTGACGATCTCGTCGGAGATCCGGATGTCGTTCTTGTAGTCCTGCGCGCTCGCCCAGAGCCTCAGGATCTCCGCGCCGTACTTTGAGATGATCTCCTGGGGCGAGATCGTGTTGCCCAGCGACTTGGACATCTTCCGGCCCTCGCCGTCCACCACGAACCCGTGGGTGAGCACGGACTCGTAGGGCGCCCTGCCCCTGGTGCCCACCGAGGCGAGCAGGGTGCTGTGGAACCACCCGCGGTGCTGGTCGGAGCCCTCCAGATACATCTCGACGGGAACGCCCAGCCGGGGGTCCTTCTCGCAGACCGCGGCATAGCTCACCCCGGAGTCGAACCATACGTCGACGATGTCTTCTTCCTTGACGAACTCGCTGCCCTTGCAGGCGCTGCACGCGGTGCCCGCCGGCAGGAGCTCGGACGCGGGCCTGATGAACCAGGCGTCGGCGCCCTCCTTCTCGAAGATTCCGGCCACGTGCGTGGCGATCTCTTCCGACATGAGGATCTCGCCGCAGTTCTTACAAACAAACACCGGGATGGGCACACCCCAGGCGCGCTGGCGCGAGATGCACCAGTCGGGCCGATTTTCCACCATGGAGTAGATCCGGTCCCTTCCCCACGAGGGGATCCACTTGACCCGGTTGATCTCGTCCAGGGCCTTCTCGCGCAGGTCGCCGTGCTCCATGGAGATGAACCACTGGCTGGTCGAGCGGAAGATGATGGCGCTCTTGCACCGCCAGCAGTAGGGGTAGGAGTGCGCGTAGGTGTCCACGGACAGGAGCACGCCTTCGCGCTTCAGGGCCGCGTTGACGCTGTCGTTGGCATCGAACACGAACTGGCCTGCAAACTCCGGCCCCACGTCCTTGGTGAACCGGCCCTCGTTGTCCACGGGCGCGTAGACCTCGAGCCCGTAGGCCTTGCCGATCTCGTAGTCCTCCTCGCCGTGGCCGGGCGCGATGTGCACCACGCCCGAGCCCGCTTCCAGCGTGACAAAGGGGGCGAGGATGAGCAGCGACTCGCGATCGTAGAGCGGGTGCCTTGCCTTGAGGCGCTCCAGCAGGCTGCCGTTAAACACGGCCAGGGTGCTGTACTCGCTCACCCCGATCTGGCGCATCACATCGTCCACCAGGTCGGTGGCCAGGATGAGCACGCCATGGTCTTTCGTCTTGACCGCGGAGTACTCCAGGTCGGGGTGCAGGGCGATGGCCAGGTTGGCCGGGATGGTCCACGGGGTGGTGGTCCAGATCACGATGGAGGTGTCGTCCTTGTATGGCTTGAGCTCGGGCACCTTCTCGGAAATGTCGGAGACCATCTTGAACCGCACGAAGATCGCAGGGGTGCTCTGGTCGTGGTATTCCACCTCGGCCTCGGCCAGCGCGGTGCCGCACTTGGCGCACCAGTAGACGGGCTTGCGGGCCTTGTAGATGGAGCCGTTGCCGATGAACTTGCCCAGCTCGCGCACAATGGTGGCCTCGTAGCCGTAGTCCATGGTGACATACGGGTCGTCCCAGACCCCGAGCACGCCCAGGCGCTTGAACTCGTCGCGCTGGATGTCGAGGAATCTGGCGGCATATTCCCGGCAGTTTTTCCGGATCTCGGCCTTGGACATTCCGGCGCCCTTCCTGCCGAGCTCGATCTCCACCTGGTGCTCGATGGGCAGGCCGTGGCAGTCCCATCCGGGGCGGTAGAAGGTGTTGTGTCCCATCATGAAGAGCGACTTGATGATGATATCCTTCAGGATCTTGTTGAGTGCCGTGCCGAGGTGAATGTGCCCGTTGGCATAGGGGGGACCGTCGTGAAGAATGAACTTTTCCCAGTCCCTGGACTTCTCCAGTATCTTGCCGTAGAGGTCTTCATCCTCCCAGCGCTTGAGCACGTCGGGCTCTTTTTTCACGAGCGATGCCTTCATGGGAAACTCTGTCTTGGGCAGGCACAACGTATCCTTGTAATCCATTCCTTTCCTTCCTCCTTGTGCGTTCACGAGCAGAGACTCTATCCCATGAAAAGAAGAGTTGTCAATGCCTTGCCCCCCTATTCGGGGACGGGTTCACATTTCCCCCCGCCCATTTTCCCGGGGACGGATTCACATTCCATCCACCCGGTTTTCCCGTGCCTTTCTACCCGGCCTTCCGAGCTCGAATTTTCTGCCGAGCGCTGCTTCCATCTGTCTGCGGAAACGGTTGTCTCCATATGCCCAGTTTCTCTGAACGGCTTCCCGGATGCTGGCCCATTCGTCTTCGGGGATGCCGACTTCAAAGAGCCTCCTGTACTCGCGCTGTCTCGATTCTTCCGTTTCTCCCAGAGACAGGTAGCACGGGTCAAAGGACACATATCCGGGAGCACTCATGCCCACCTTCGGACGATAGCTGCTGTGCCGGTATTCACCCGGCTCACCCACAAGGAAGGCCCGCACCGGGTTCATCTCGATGTACCGGCTGCACGCAAGCATGTACCGGTCCTTTGAGATCGGACTGCTTCTGAACCGCCCCTCCCACAGGCTCCCGCTTCGCTTGTAGCGCTTGTTGATATACTGGCCGTGCCGCTGGCAGACGTACTTCATGAAACCTGCAAGGTTCTCTGCCTGCTCCTGTGCCTCGAGTATCAGGTGAAAATGGTTTGTCATCAGGACATAGCTGTATATGTTGCACGGATATTTCTTTCTGGCCTGATCGAGGGCTTCGTGAAAAAACAGGTAATCGTCTTTCCGGAAGAATATCGGCTGGTGATTGTTCCCCCTGTTGATCACATGATACGGTATCCCCTCACTCGAGTTCCTCGCATACCTCCCCATAACGACCTCCTATGCCATAAAAATGCAATCTGCTTTATTATAGCAACCGGGTCCGGCAAAAGCTACCCATTTACCTTTTGGTCCATTCCGATTGTCATGAGGCCTTTTTATTGCGGCACTGGTTGTAAAGTGCTGACAGCTTCATATCACCAATGTTGATCAACGGTGTGAACCTTCAACGGCAAGCCCTTCGACCATTTCCGCCAGCAAACTTGAACATGGGGTCAAATCCCACCCTTCTGAATCCCTAAAAAGCGAACGCGAAGGAGGATTGAACGGCTTTTAATGTGAACCCGTCCCCGAATCTGGTCTTGTATGATCATCTCCTAGGTGTTATTAAAGATATACATATTCGAACCGGCAGAATCCAGACACGGCAAAACACACGAGACAACGGTGATTCTGAAAGACTACAACAAGACCGCCCTGATCGATGGTCCCTCCACGGTCTCCTACCGAGAGCTCATGGGCCATGTCAGGGAATTCGCATCGGTTCTCTCCATAGAGCACGGAGACCGGGTGGCGCTCTACGCCGAAAACCGGCTCGAGTGGATTTACGCATGCTACGGCATATGGAACCACGGCGGAATCGTCGTCCCCCTCGATTTTCTGATGGCGGACGACACCCTTGCCCGTGTCCTGAACGACTGCAGGCCCTCTGCGGTCTTTACCTCTGAAAAGGGCGCGCAGAATCTCTCACGCATTTCCGGGCTGCTCGAACATGACCCGGAAATCATCGTGTTCGAAGAGATGACCATCCCGGCCGGAGACCCGCCCGAGCTCCGCCGGGAGTTCGACGAGGAGGACACGGCCCTCATTGTCTATACGTCCGGCACCACCGGCGCGCCCAAGGGGGTCATGCTCTCGTATCGAAACCTCATGGCCACGATCCGGGGCCTCATCGATTTCGATATCATGCGGGAAGAAGACCGGGTGATCGGGCTGCTCCCCTTCCACCATATCTACCCCATGCAGGGCACCATCTTTCTGCCCCTGCACGTCGGGGCCACCGTGGTGTATGTCCGCACCCTCAACGCCGCGGCAATCCTGAAGGCCATGCAGGAGCACAAGATCACCTTTTTCATCGGCGTGCCGAGGATCTACGAGCTCTTCCACAAGACCATATTCAGCCGGATCAACAAAAACCCGGCGCTGCGGCTCCTCGTGTTCCTCGCCCGCAAGGCAGACTCCGTGGGTTTGAGCAGAAAGCTCTTTGCAAAGATTCACGCAAACTTCGGCGGGCACACGAGACTGTACGCATCCGGAGGATCAAAGCTCGACGGCGGCCTGGCCAGGGACATGCGCGCCCTGGGATTCGTCCTGGACGAGGGGTACGGCCTGACCGAGACGGCCCCCATCATCGCGTTCAACCCCTTCAACCGGATCAGGCTGGGCGCCGCCGGCCTGCCGCTTCCGGGAACGGAGATAAAGATCGTGGACGGAGAGATCGCCACGAAGGGCCCGCACGTGATGAAGGGGTATTATAACAACCCCGAAGAAACGGCCCGAAGAATCGTCGACGGGTGGTTCCACACCGGCGATGCAGGCTACATCGACAGTGACGGGTACGTGCACGTGACCGGCCGCATGGACGATATGATCGTGCTGCCGAGCGGCAAGAACATCAACCCCGAAGAGATCGAAAACCACATTCTCTCCCTTTCGCCCCTGGTGGAGGAGGTGGGCGTGCTCCTGCGCGGAGGCAGGCTCACCGCGCTCGTCCACCCCAACTACGAGCTCCTCAGGAAAATGAATATCAGCAATATCATGGAGACCGTCAAAGGGAAGGTGATCGGCCTGTACAACAGCTCGGTCCCGGTCTATAAAAAGATCGCCGATGTCTCGGTCGTACGGAGCCCCCTGCCCAAGACCAACCTCGGCAAGCTCCAGCGGTTTCTCCTGGACACGGTGAAAATCCATGGACAGGACACGCCCCGGGATGTGCCCGGCCCCGACTACCCCGAGTATGCGCTCCTCAAATCACTGCTCGAGGAGATGACCGGCAGACGCGTCCACCCGGACGACCACCTCGACCTGGACATCGGCCTCGATTCACTGGGCAAGGTCGAGCTGGCCGTTTCCGTTGAAAACACCTTCGGCCTGGTGCTCTCCGACAACGAGCTGTCCGGCTATACCACGGTGGAAGCCCTGGCCGGCTTTATCCGGGACGGGAAGACCCGCATGGAAAGCTCCCCGGCAAGCTGGGAAGAGATCCTGAGCGCTGAGATCGATCTGCCCCTGCCGAAGGCCTCCTCCGGCATGCGCCTGCTGAGGTCCGCAATCGCGTTTTTTGTCCGGGTGATGTTCCGCACCAGGGTGGAGGGTCTGGAAAAGCTCCCCGAGAAGCCCTTCATCATGGCGCCGAACCATCAGAGCTATCTCGATGCCCCCCTGCTGGTCGCGAAGCTGCCCGAACAGGTCATGGCCCACACCTGCTTCGTGGCGAAAGAGAAGCCCCTGTACCGTTCACGCCTGGGCTCCCGGCTCGTCCAGGGTTCGCAGCTCATTGTCGTGGACATCGACCGCGACCTGAAATCCTCGCTGCAGAAGATCGCAGCGGTGATCAGGGGCGGGAAGAACATGGTGATCTTTCCCGAGGGCACCCGAACCAGGGACGGGCAGATCGCGCCATTCAAGAAGCTCTTCGCGATCCTGAGCCGGGAGCTGGGCGTCCCGGTCGTGCCGCTGGCCATCCGGGGCTCGTACCAGGCCATGCCCCCGGGCGCCGTGCTGCCCCGGTCGGGGAGCATCGGCATAACCGTGTGCGACCCGGTGTATCCTCAAGGCAAGGACTACGATCAGATCTGCTCGGAAGTGCGCTCCGCCATCGCCAGCAGGATCTCTCCATCCGGCTGAAAACATTCAGTATTCTTTGGGGAACTCCCAAGGGCCATCCCAGGGGTCAGGCCATCCCAGGGGTCAGGTCTCAACATATGACATTTCCAATGTCATATGTTGAGACCTGACCCCATGGCTCTGTGTTGAGACCTGACCCCATGGCTCTGTGACCCCATGACTGATTACCATTGTAGCATCAAAGGGGATCTTCAGTTGAAACCTCATACATCGAGACCGGGGCTCCTTTATACGCCCCCGTTATGAAGGCACGCCCCTCTTGAGAGGCATAGAGAAGCCCAGTTCAATTATTTTCCATCAAATGACGAAAAGAGGAGGATTGAAGTGAGACTGACATCTTGAGGGTGTGGCATGACGGCATACAACACTCGATTGCGGATCACAGAGCATCTCGGGCTCCTGGGCGTGCTTATCGGGCTCCTCTTCTGGATCGGTGAGGCCCTGATCCATGTGTATTTCTCCCACAACAAGAACCTCATCGAGGAAATCCTGTCGCCGGACATCCATGAGATCGTGGTTCGTACCGGTTTCCTGGCACAGGCCCTTGTGGCAAAAAGAAGGGAGGCGGAGAAGTTCCTCGAAGAAAGCGAGCGCAAGTACCGGCTCATCTTCGAGACCCTCACGGATGTGGTCTTCTCCCTGGACACCCAAGGCAGGATCACCTACCTCAGCCCCCAATTCGAAAAGATCACCGGGTACCGGATCAAAGACCTCTACGGTCGTCCCTACACGGATATCATCGACCCCGCATACCATGAGCGCACCACGGACATGTTCCAGCAGGGACTGTCCGGGAAGGATGTGCCCATGTACCGTATGGACATCATGGCAGCGGACGGAAGGAGAATCCCTGTCGAAATCAATGCCAGGACCGTGTGGGACAGCGCAGGCAGGCCCATCGGCAGGATCGGCGTAGGCCGGGACCTTACCCAGCGCATGGAGGTGGAGGCGGCCCTGCGCGAGAGCGAGGAAAAGTTCAGGGTGCTGGCGGATTCCACACCCACGGCCATCATGCTCTACCAGAACGACAAGTGGACCTATGCAAACCCGGCTGCCGAGAGAATCAGCGGATACAGCGCCTATGAGCTCAGGAACATGAACTTCTGGGACATCGTGCATCCCGACTATCGGCACCTGGTCCAGCAGCGAGGTCAGAAGCGCCAGCAGGGCGAGGACACCCTCCGGCGCTATGAGTTCAAGATCATCTCCAAGCAGGGAAGAGAGATCTGGGTGGACCTCTCCGGTGCCTTCACCATGCTGGGCGGAAACCCGGCAGGGATCATCTCGGTCATGGACATCACCGACCGCAAGATCGCCGAGGAGGCCCTCCGTGAGAGCGAGGCCAAATACCGTTCCATCCTCGAGAACATCAGGGAGGGGTATTTCGAGCTCGACCTCACGGGCGCCCTCACCTTCTTCAACGATTCCCTGTGCGCGATCTTCGGATACACGAGGGACAAGCTCCTGGGGACCGATGTTCGCGATCTCATCCCCCCGAAGTCCAAAAGGACAATCGACCGTGTGACTGAGCAGATCAGGCAGACCGGCCTGTCGGAGGAGATCATCGACCTCGACATCAGCAAGGGGAACGGAGTCAGGGGGACCATTGCAATGACCATGTCTGCGATCCGTGATTCCACAGGCGAGATCATCGGCTTCAGGGGGATCGCCCGGGACGTGACGGAACGCAAGCGGCTTGAGGCGCAGCTCCTGCAGGCTCAGAAGATGGAGGCCATCGGGACCCTTGCCGGAGGCCTCGCCCATGACTTCAACAACCTTCTCATGGCCATCCAGGGGAACGTGTCCCTCCTGGGCCTTAACCTGCATACGTCAAGTTTCGACCCCAAGAGGATCGAAAACATCGAGCAATGCATACGAAGTGGATCCGACCTCACCAGACAACTCCTCGGATTCGCCCGGGGCGGCAAGTACGAGGTGGCGCCCACTGACCTGAACAAACTCGTCCTCACGACATCGGACATGTTCGGTCACGCCAAAAAGGAGGTCTCCGTGCATACGGATCTGCAGGGTGACCTCTGGTGCGTGGAGGTGGACAAGGGGCAAATCGAGCAGGTCCTGCTCAACCTGTACGTGAACGCGTGGCACGCCATGCCGGGTGGCGGGGAGCTTCGGTTGAAGTCGGAGAATCTACACCTCGACGAGGCCTATGTCCGGGCCTACGATGCCCGGCCAGGCAGATACGTGCGGGTCTCGATCACTGATACCGGGGTGGGGATGGACGAGGCGATCCTCCAGCGGGTGTTCGAACCCTTTTTCACCACCAGGGACAAGTCGCGCGGCTCCGGCCTCGGGCTCGCCTCGGCCTACGGGATCGTCCGCAATCACGGAGGTTTCATCAACGTATACAGCGAGATGGGCATAGGGTCCACCTTCAATATCTACCTGCCGGCATCGGACAAGTCGGTAGCGGAGCATGAAGACACGAAGCGGGCCGAGGTCATCACCGGCACTGAATGTGTGCTGCTCATCGATGATGAAGGAATGATCCTCGATGTCGGGTGTGAGATCCTTAAAGAGCTCGGCTATACGGTCTTGAAGGCGGGAAGCGGCGATGAGGCCCTGCGGCTGTTTCACGAGCACAGGGACAGCATCGACCTGGTGATTCTGGACATGATCATGCCCGAGATCAGCGGCGCAGAGGTCTTCGACCGGATCAGGGCCGAAGCCTCCGGGGTCAAGGTCCTCCTCTCCAGCGGCTACAGCATGAACGGCGACGCCGATAAGATCATGAAACGCGGGTGCAACGGGTTCATCCAGAAACCCTTCGACATCCAGACCCTGTCCGAGAAGATCCGGGCCGTTCTCGATGGATAGAGGGATAGGGGGGACGCCCTTATCCCGTATCGCTCCAGGTTCCTTTGCTCGCTCCCTCTCTTGATCTATTCCCCTTGAGATTCCATCGGCCAGATCAGAATTCTCACGCATTTCTCAGCCGAACAGTATTGAATCCGCCCCCCCTCTTTTCGGGTCACAGCTTCTGCTGAACCCTCGCCCATACCTCCCGCACATCCATGGGGACGAACCCGGGCTTGCCGAAGAGCTCTTTGCCGAGCTCGTATATGGTTTCATTATACGGGGCCCTTATCCGGTTCTGCCGGGCAAGCTTGAGGATGTATCCGGTCAGCGAATCGAGCTCGGAGTCGGTTCCCCCGCGCTGGATGATGTCCTGGCTCATGCTGGACATGACCATCTTCGCCACATTCTTTCTGAACAGGGGCCTGGTGAGAGCCCTCGGAAGAAGGGCGGAGGCCTTCAGAAGGAACCACGGGGGCATGCCGCCCAGCTTGCACTCTCTGAACCCGGCGGCCTTCACGATCCGGACCCCCTCGTAGAGGGTGTTGCTGAGAATTTTCTGGAAGGTGTCGAAATCCGAGATTTCCCTGAAACCGTGGCCTACCAGGGTCGTCACGGGATTGGTGAGATTGACCACGATCTTCGAATGCGCTGCATCCTGGAGATGATCGGTGATCACGGTTTCCACGCCCCGGCCGAAGATTTCGGCAACGGCGTTCATCTCGGTCTGGAGGGAGTTATCGGGTGTTCCCAGAACCAGCGGCCCCCGCTTCTGGTATCCTACGACTACCGGCCGGTCCATCCACGCATTGTAGCTGACGATGCAGTAGATCACCCGGGAGAAGTACTTGGGCAGGATCGACTGATTGTCTATCCCGTTTGCCATGGATACGATGATGACTTCGTCTTTCGTGTTGGCCTTGATCAGCCTGGCAACCGATTCGAGGCTGTAGTTCTTCACGCCGACGACGACCACATCCATCTGTTTCAGGTCCGAGAGGTCTTCGATCACCTTGACCCGGACGTTCGCTGTCGTCTCTTCCTTCCTGTCTCCCTGATAGAGTGTTATGCCGTCCGATTTCAGCGCCTCGAGTATTTTCCCCTGGTCGATGAAGTATGTCTCTTCATGGAAGGGGGCGACCCAGCCGCCTACGGAAGCGCCGATGGCGCCGGCCCCGAAGAACGCAATCTTCAGATCTTTGGCCTCGATCTTCACACTGGCCTCGTCATCCAGGGTGTAGCCGCTCACGCGAACCGTCCGCGCCCAGTTCTGCGCCTGCTCGTTGGGCAGATCGAAGCATGACGACATGTGCTCGGCATAGCGCGTCTGGAAGGGGATTTCTTCGATCTCGAGCCTTCTGAGCATCGGGGCGAACGAGGTGTCGCCCAGCTCGATATAGGGAGCATCCGGCTTCGCGCTCTTTTTCAGAAGAAGCTGCATGTTTTTCTTTACGTTGAAGGTCGCCTTGAAGTCTGTCCTGCTCTGGAGCAAGCGTCCGTCGAGCTGAGAGTACAGGTAGGAGCTGACATCGAACTCGGTGGGGTCGCCCTCTGTGGGGATGCGAAGAGACAGGTACACATCGCCGCCGGTGTCCATGGCCTTCACGATGCAGTTCCCTGCCTCGCGATATATGTCGATATCCTGCGTCACCTTGGGCAGGCCCCAGATCTTTCTGCCCCGGATGGTGTTCTCCTTCGAGGTGACCGGCATCCCTGCGATATAGTACCCGAACCGGCTGAAGAAATTGGTGATCATGGGCAGAACAGGGACATTGAAGGCCGGATCGACCATGATCGGGATGGCGATGGCGATCTCGTTGTACGGCCGCACGCCCATGACCTTTTTATACTCGTAGCAGGAAAAGGCCACCAGGGCGCGCCCCTTCGGCATTCGTACGGGTACGATCTCAGGGCTCAGCTGCTCTCTCACCAGGGCCGCGGCTTTCGCATAGGAGCACATGAACACGGCCATGGCGCAGGACACGTCGCCGTAGAATGTGGGGAACAGATAATCCTTGGTCACCCCGCCGGTCATCTCCAGAGGCTGCCGCGCCTTGCGGAGGGTGAAGCGCTGATAAAAATCGTTTCGGAACTCGTTTCGATTATCCAGCATCTCTTCAGGTACATCCCACGTTGCCTTCATAGAGCGCCTCCTTTGCTTTATGACCGCAGGTCATAATAATTGTGGCAAACACCCTTCTCCATGTGTACGCCGGGAAGTGTGCCGGTTGGCTCAGTCAATAATATGACCATCGGTCATAAATAGCAAGTAAAAATCAGTCGCAGCTGAAGAAACGCTTCAGGAGATCGCTCAGCATATTTTTCGCCTCCTGGGGAGAAGCGAAGTTTTCCTCGATCAGGGCCTTGTAGCAGACATCCAGGATAATCCCCAGGACAACCTTGGTATAGAGCTCGAAGTCGCCGATCTTATAGTCTTCGTACTGATTCAGATAATTGAGGATGATCTCGGAAAAGCCCTGGATGGTCCGGCGCGTCGAGGGATATGTCCTGCCGCTGTGGAGGTTCTTCCTCAGCTCGACGAGCAGCATTCTGTTCCGGGAAAAATAGTCGATGATTGCATCCGAAAGGATGATGATCTTGGGCACGTTCTGGAAGGGGATGATGACCTGGTCGAGGAATTCTCTGGTGTACCGGCTGATGATGGTGTCCACGAGATCGTCCTTGTCCTTGAAATACAGATAGAACGTTCCCTTGGCGATCCCCGCCTTTTTCACGATCTCGCTGATCGATGTTTTTTCCACGCCGTTGGATCGGAACAGCCCGACCGCACATTCTTCGATCGTGTCGCGCGAAGTGGTCTTGTCCCTTCCGCGGGCGCCCTTGGATTTGCCGTCCATGTGTTTTCCCATGCCTGCTTCAATACCTTCCCTGTTAATATCTTCATATCGTTTAGCACACTTTGCTCTCCGAATGAAGACGACATGGCCGCGTAGAAAGGGGGAGATAAGGGACATCCTATAGTCGGCAAGTCAACCAGAAAATGAGGGCTAAGAAACCATTGATATATTGAGGTTTTATTGGTGAGGGCACTTTTTACCGAGCTGTTCGAGTACCCTGTTCTCGACCCCCTTGGCGGCGGACTACCGCCGGACGCGCCTTGAGGCCCGCCTGTCGTAGAAGTACTGCGTGGTACCACCCAGCAGATCGGTCATGGTGAGCATGTTGCCATCTGCGTCAGAAGACATGACGGTGAATGTTTCGGTTGTATAAGCATCTCCAAGGACCCTAATCGAAACACATTATCACTATCGCCTGTCAATATCAGAAGAAATATCGAGGGACTGTCACAAAGGCCCATCTGGATGATTGATCTGTTCCACTTCGAAGACGCTTGAATCCTTGCATGTTGAAAGAGATTCATCTTCGGGAGATGCCGGGAGCAAAATCAGAAAGAAAGGTTGCCCTGTGTCTGAACAGATGCTGAATGGATGAAATCGGGCAGATGTAATGTGAACCCGTCCCCGAATACCGCCGAATACCGAATAGGCTTAAAACAGGATGTAATTGCCAGGATGGAGGGATTCGTGTATGAAGAAGAGATCAAATGCATCCGTGGACGTGCGTTGTGAAGGGGATACGTGCTTTTTTGACATGCGTTGTGCTGGCGGTCATTCTGGGGGCGGCCTTTCCGTGCAGCTCTGCCGAGCTGGGCGGGTATATCTTTGCCGACGACAGCATCGATCTGTATCTGAACCCTTATTTCAGCGACCACAGCCGGCCCGGGGATTTCATTACTACCCTGTACGGGTACGGGGACTTTGCCGGGTATGAGGTCATTCAGAGTCACCACCAGAATTACGAGCTGGAGGGCATATCCTGCAACGTGATCCTCGAGCGGGGATATTTCCCCGATTTTTCCTCGGGCTATGCCGAGATGATCTACTACACGGCCTACCACTACTATGCAAAGGATACAGAGGACAATATCCATCTCCTCGAGTACTACTTCATCCCCAATAAGGGACAAGGGGCGTCCTGGAGCTACGGAGAGCTGCCTGAGGGCACCACGACCGTGAAGTACCCCGCCGATCCCAGTCCGGGCCAGGAGGTGGTCTTCGGCACGGTCGCGGCCACAGGCGTATCGGTCGGCGACATCCGCGGGTGCACCACCCTCGTGTTCGACTCCCTGCCCCACGCGCCCTCGGAGAGCGTCACCGAATACCTGGCGCCCGGCTCCGGCATCCTTGCGAGCTCGTTCAACTGGGGAGGCGGCATCAACGGCTTTTCCGAAGATGCAGGCGCCCCCGAGTACGCTGAAGAGGAAGACAGCGCATGGAAGGAGTGGTGGGACGACCACTGCTTCATCTCCGCGTGCTCGCCCCGGCGGGAACCCGATAAACCCCTTGACTTTCTTCATGGATTCCTTATGAAATGATAGCAATGAACCTTCTGTGACAAGATATCCCCTGAGCCGGTTTCGAGGGGTGTCATCTTGAAATGAATTGTTCCATCACGTGAGATTATTATGGGCAAGGCAGGTGCACGATGATCGCATATCAACTGACCGTACCGACGGAGAACACCCCGGGCAAGCTCGCCATGGTGTCCGGCATCCTCGCCAGGGAAAAGATCAACATCAGGGCCGTCACCATATCGTCGTATGGTGATAGGGGCTTTTTCAACATCCTGGTGGACGACCCCAAGCCGGCCCAGAAGGCCCTCACCCGGGAGGGCATCGACGCCCGCCTCAAGGAGGTGATCGCCGTGGTCATCGACGACAGGCCGGGCGGGATGGACAAGCTTGTCCAGATCCTGGCCAGGGAAGGCATCAATATCGAAAATGCCTACGGGTTCGTGCTCGAAAGCAACAAAACCGCCGTGTTCGTGGTGGACGTGTCCGATCCGGATAAGGCGCAGAAGGTGCTCAAGGAGCACAGGTTCAAGACCCTGACGCCCGAGGCCCTGGCCACCATCGAGCCGTTCCACTACATGAAATACTGAAGCAGCGCGCAGCAGCGCAAATCACTGGTGCCGGGCGAATACCGGCGCCGGCCCTTTCCCGGTTCGCAGCGGTCGAGCCCTCCATGCCGGCCGTGTCGGACAAGGCCGTATCCTCTCCACTGCGCCTTTTCCTCCCACTTTCTTCCCGATCTCACCACGGGCTGCCTCGTTTCCTGCCAGCGGAACATCAAGAGACTTCCCGGCATAAACAGAGCCTTTTCCGTCAAGTTCTGGAGGAGCCTTATTCCCGGAGAGACAGGAAGGCGAGTTCTCCGGCCTACCTGAGCAGGCCAGGCAGGAAGGTCGCGATCTGGGGGAAGGGAATCAGGAGGAAGGTGAGGAGGATAATCGCGAGCAGCAGGGGCACGACGCCTTTGAAGATTACGCTCAGAGGCACGTCCCTGGCCACCCCGCTCACCACGTAGACGTTCACGCCCACCGGCGGGGTGATGACCCCGATCTGGGTGACGAGCACGATCACCACGCCGAACCAGATGGGGTTGAATCCGTAGTCGATCACCACGGGGTAGAAGATCGGGATGGTGAGCATGATCAGCGCCAATGAGTCGATGAAGCACCCCCCCAGGAGATAGATCAGCACGATAAAGCTCATGATGATCGCCGGATGGAACTGAAACGACGAGATCCAGCTCGCGATGTCGTAGGGGATGCGCGAAACGGCCAGAAAATGGCCGAACACGGTGGCACCCGCAACGATGATCAGGATCATGGCGCTGATCCGCGTGGTCTCGAACAGTGCCTGGACGAATCCCTCCCAGGTGATGTTGCGCTGGATGATAGCGACCACAAGCGTGGCAAAGGCCCCGGTGGCCCCGGCCTCGGTGGGGGTGAAAATACCCATGAAGAGCCCGCCCATCACGATGACGAAGATGATCAGCGTCTCGATGGTGCCCGGAAGGGACGCGGCCCGCTCTCTCCAGGTGCTCTTCGGGCCCTTGGGTCCGAGTTCGGGCCTGAGCGTGGCCCAGATGATTATGGTGCCCACGAAAAACAGGGTGAGCAGGACGCCCGGAAGAATGCCCGCGAGAAAGAGCTCGCCGATGGACTGCTCGGTGAGGATCCCGTACACGATGAAGATCACGCTCGGCGGGATCAGGATACCGAGGCTTCCCCCCGCGGCAACCACGCCGGTGGCCAGCTCGGGCTTGTAGTTGTACCGCTTCATCTCGGGCAGGGTGGCCGCGGCCATGGTGGCGGCGGTGGCATTGGTGGAGCCGCAGATGGCGGAAAAGGCGGCGCAGGCCCCCACGGTGGCTATGGCGAGCCCGCCTGGGAGATGGCCGATAAAGGTGTAGGCCGTGTCGAACAGGCGCTTGGAGATCCCTGAGTGAAAGGCGATCTGCCCCATGAGCACGAACAGGGGGATCACCGTGAGGTTGTAGGAGCCGAACACGGAGAACATGTCCTTGGCCAGCAGGTTCAGCGACGCGTCCACCGAGACGATGGAGGCAAAGCCCAGAAACCCGATGATGGCCATGAGAAAGCCCACGGGCATCCGGGAAAAGATGAGCGCGAACAGGGCGACGATGCCGATGATGCCGATCGCGGTGGGGCTCATTCGACCTCAGCCCCCTTCAGCTGCCTCAGAAACTCAACGAACAGCACCGCCACCAGCATGGCGGTGCCGAACGCCACCCCGTAGACAAAGGGATAGGTAGGCATCTGCAGCGTGTCCGAGACCTGGCCCGAGCGCTGTAAGCTCTGCGCATACTCGACGCTCTGCCACGAGACCACGGCGAAAAAGATCATGGCGATGAAGGCGTTAACGGCATTGACGATGATCCGCACAGTCCAGGGAAGCCGCATCACGAGAAAGTCCACGGCGATATGGCCCTTCTGGACCGAGGTATAGGGGAGCGCGAACGAGATGATCACCGCGCCCGTGAAGCTGACGATCTCATAGGTACCGGGGATGGGGCTCTTGAAAAAACGCAGGATGACATCCGCGGTGGTGAGGAGCATCATGAAGGCAACCCCTGCGGCGGACACCCAGTTTACCTTGTCTGCAAGGTTTGCCACAAACCTCTCGATGCGCAGAAAGGATATCATCAGAATCTCCCCATAAAAATCCGGGGCGGCACCCCTTCGGACGGGCCGCCCCGGGCCATAGCCGATGGAGCATCCGCTATTCGCTGTTTTTCTCGATGCTCGCCTGCAGGATCGCGATGTTCTTCGCGGCATCGAGACCCTGGGCCTGCGCCGCCGCGATATAATCGTCGATCACGGGCTTCACGGCAGCCTTCCACCTCGGGCCCTCGTCTTCGGACAGGGCGATGAGGGCGTTCTGCTGATCCTCGTTGAAGGCCTTGCCCTCTGCGTCGGCCTCGTCCCAGACCTGTCCGTGCACCATGATGTATTCGGTGCTCACATCCGTGAATATCTGCTGGATGTCAGCGGACATGGCGTTCCACTTGTCCTTGTTCATGACCACGAACATGGCAGTGGTATAACCAATGCCCTGGCAGTCGGTGGTATAGTCGATGACCTCACCCTGCTTCCAGCCCTTGAGCGTTTCCATGGGCGCGAAGGTTCCTTCCACCACGCCCTTCTGAAGGGCCTCGTAGGTGCCGGGCTGCGGCATGGCCACCGGCACTCCGCCCAGTGCCTCCACGAGCTTGGCGCTCAGGCCCGTGGACCGGATCTTCATCCCCTTGAGGTCTTCGAGCGCGGCCACCGGCTTCTTGGTGTGCAGCAGGCCCGGCCCGTGGGCGTGGATGTAGAGCACGTGGACATCATCGAGTTCCTGGGGCTTCACCTGGGCATAGTAATCGTTCGCCACCCGGGTGGCCACCATCCCGCTGGGATAGCCCATGGGCAGGTCCACAGCCTCCATGACAGGGAAACGGCCACGGGTATAGGCGAAGCAGGACATCCCGATATCCGAGATCCCCCTCACCACGCCGTCATAGCATTCGCCCGCGCTGGTGAGCGTGCCGCCCGGGAACACGTTGATCTTCACCTGCCCCTCGGTGCGCTTCTCGATCTCGCGCGCCCATGCCTCACCGGCCTTGCACTGGGCATGGGTGGGCGGAAAGAAAATGCTGTAGGACAGCTCCACCACCTCGCTCCTGGGTGCGGCGCCACCATCGGAAACCGCTGCCCCTTCTGCGGACGCGGCCTCCTCCTCAGCCTTCCTGGTGCACGAGATGCAGAGCATCAGCACGAGAAGACCACAAACCAGACTACAGATGAATCTTTTCATGAAACCTCCCCCTTCGTGTTCTCTTGATAAAAAACGCCACTCGCAAACCCTGTAAGACATTACATCAGCACCCCGGACAACGAAACCCAGCGTCTGTTGCCCTGTTTTAAGGGAAGAGCACATATTTTAGTAGGATCAGGGTGAAAATCAAGGAAATTATTCCCCGCCGCGCAGGGCACGGTCAGCAGTCGTTCCGTGCGCGCCCGTACAGGCACCTCCCGGTGCGGGAGGTATACCGGTGCTGTGCAGTGAGGGAGCAAGGATAGGCATCGCAGGGAGACTGCGTGCGTCTTGCAGCACGGGTGAGATGCGGGCATCCGGCCTGCCTGCCGCGTGTGGCGGATACGCGAGGCGTTGGCGGGTCCGGGACGCGCAGGCACGGGCGTCTGTTTCCCCAGGAAGGTCCTCTGCGGCTCTCAGGCCTCGAGATCAGCGCCGCACGAGTCGCACTTTTCGCTGTCAGGCCAGACCAGGCTGCCGCATGCGGAGCAGAGATGCACCGTTCCGGCCTGCGTGCCCGAGACCGCGCCCTTTACGGGCAGGCCGAGGAGCTTCTTGAGCAGGATGATGATCTCGGAGAGCGCCCCGAAGAGCAGAAAGAGCACGCCGCCCGCCAGGGCGCACATGACCCCGGCGGCGAGCCACAGAAAGGACCCTGCCGTAATGGCCGCCGCTACGCCGCCCAGGCAGGCGATGATCCCGGCCGCGAGGAACGACCGTGATGCCACCAGCAGCCCGCGCTCTTTGCCCTGGGTATCCCGGTAATGCTTCTGAATGATCTGCGCCTTCACGTATTCTTTACCCGGCCTTTGGCCTTTTCATCCTGTCTTTGGCCTGATCTTTCCGCCCCGACCGTTTCCCCGGACTTGCTCCCGGGCTCTGCCCGACGATGGGGTTCTTATGAATCCCGGGCAGGGACAGGCTTCCGGACCCCTGAGCCCCCCGGTCCACTCGTACGGGCGCCCCTTTTTCAGAAGAGGAGGACGGGCAAGCCGATTCGCAACGATGCCCGAAAAGGGACGCCTCCATGATCGCGTCTTGAACGACGCATCCTCAACGAGACAGATTCACCAACGTATCTTCGACGTTGCAGGGAAAGGACCCAACTCCCTTCAGAGGCCGTAGACCTGCTCGCCCATGAGCACATGAAACCCGTTTTGCTGCAGGGCCTCGATGGCCTCGTCCGTGGAGTCGAACCGGAAGATGATCACCGCGTTCTCGCCGCTGCGCTCCACAAAGGCGTACATGTACTCGACATTGATCCCCTTGCCCGTGAGCAGCTCGAGGATGCTGTTGAGCCCTCCCGGCCTGTCGGGAACCTCGACGGCCACCACGTGGGTCTTGCCCACGGCGAAGCCCTGGTTGTTCAGCATCTCCTTGGCCTTTGCCACATCGTCCACGATGAGCCTCAGGATGCCGAAATCCGACGTGTCGGCAAGAGAAAGGGCCCGGATGTTGATCTTTGCGTCGCTCAGGGCCTTGGTGACGCTGGAAAGCCCTCCCGGCTTGTTCTCGAGAAAAATCGATATCTGCTCTACCTTCATCAAAGACCTCCTAGATATTCCGCTTGTCGAGCACCCGCTGAGCCTTGCCCTCGATCCTCTGGAGGGAATTCGGCTCCACCAGCTTCACCTTGGCGGTCACGCCAAGATAGTCCTTGATATCCTTTGTAATGCGTTTCTCCATGTTCTGCAACTCGCGAATTTCATCCGAGAAGATCTTTTCGCTCACCTCGACCTGAACCTCCAGGGTGTCCAGGGAG
>JAHDQN010000002.1 GCA_018433775.1 Deltaproteobacteria bacterium | reverse complement strand
TGGAGAAGGTGCGCACGACGTGTCCGTACTGCGGTGTCGGGTGCCAGCTGGATCTCCAGGTCAAGGACGGCCGGATCGTGAAGGTCAACGCAGTGGAGGATGCGGCGCCGAACAGGGGCAGGCTCTGTGTCAAGGGCCGCTTCGGCTATGACTTCATCTACTCAAAAGACCGGCTCAAAACCCCGCTCATCAAGGAAAACGGCGAGTTCCGCGAGGCCTCCTGGGACGAGGCCCTCGACCTGGTCGCAAGCAGGTTCAAGGACATCATCGCCAAGCACGGCCCGGACGCCGTGGCGGGCGTGAGCTGCGCCAGGAGCATCAACGAAGACTCCTACCAGATGCAGAAGCTCTTCCGGGGGGTCTTCAAGACCAACAACATCGATCACTGCGCGCGTACTTGACACGCCCCCACCGTCGCCGGTCTGGCGACATCCTTCGGCTCCGGCGCAATGACCAACTCCTTTGCCGAGTTCGAAAAGGCCAAGATGTTCTTCTGCATCGGCACCAACATGACCGAGGCCCATCCCGTGGCGGCCACCTTCCTGAAAAACGCCGTCATGAAGGGCGCCAAGCTCATCGTGGTCGACCCCAGGCGTCAGCCCCTGGCCGACTTCGCCGACCTCTTCGTCCAGATCAAGGTCGGCAGCGACATCGCATTTATCAACGCCTTGATGAACGTGCTCATCACCGAAGACCTCTACGACAAGAAGTTCGTTCAGTCCTGCACCACCGGCTTCGACGAGCTCAAGGCAAAGGTCATGGAGTACCCCCCCGAGAAGGTGAGCGAGACCTGCGGCGTCAGCCCGGAGAAGATCCGCGAGACCGCAAGGCTCCTGGCATCGGTCAAACCCTGCATGCTCTGCTACACCTTGGGCATCACCGAGCACACCTGCGGCAAGAACAACGTCATGAGCACCGCCAACCTCCAGATGCTCCTGGGCAACATGGGCCTGGAGAGCGGCGGGGTCAACCCCTTGCGCGGCCAGAACAACGTACAGGGCGCCTGCGACATGGGGGCGCTGCCCAACGTCTTCCCCGGCTACCAGCAGGTGGCCAACCCCGATGCACGCGCCAAGTTCGAAAAGGCCTGGGGCGTGACCGGCCTGCCCGACAAACCCGGACTGATGATCCCCCAGATGATGGAGGGGCTGGTCAGCGGAGCGGTCAAGGCTTTTTGGATCTTCGGCGAGAACCTGGCCAACTCCGAGCCCGACATCGCCAAGGTCGAGCACGAGCTGGCCTCTGCCGAGTTCCTGGTCTGCAACGACATCTTCCCCACCGAGACCACCCGGTTTGCCGATGTGATCTTCCCGGCGGCTGCCTGGAGCGAAGATAACGGAACCACCACCAGCAGCGAGCGCCGCGTGAACCGCATCCGCAAGGTAAGCGAGGCCCCCGGCATTGCCAGGCCCAACTGGTGGATCTTCCAGCAGATCGCCAAACGCTTCGGCCATGACTGGGCATCGAGCAGCGGTCAGGAGATCTGGGACAACGAGGTATCCGTGCTGGCGCCCTCCATGGTGGGCATCAAGTACAGCCGCATCGTACATGACGGCCTCCAGTGGCCCTGCCCGAACGAAGACCACCCCGGCACCCCCTTCCTGCACAAGGAAGGCAAGTTCACCTGCGGCCTGGGCGTGTTCAATGCCGTGGACTGGACACCACCCGCAGAAGTCCCCGACGACCAGTTCCCCTTCGTCCTCTCCACAGGCAGACGACTCTACCACTACCATACACGCACACAGAC
>JAHDQN010000090.1 GCA_018433775.1 Deltaproteobacteria bacterium | reverse complement strand
CCTTACATCGCGCACCCCTGCTTCTTCGAGCTCTGTCTTGAGCCGCTCCATCCGCCCGGTGTCGATCCGGTTGAACTCTTCGAGACGGTTTTGCAGATGCGGGGAGATCTTCGCCCTGTCCTGCACATGGAACAGGGTGATGCTCCGCGCCCCGGATCTGCCGATCTCCTTCACGTAGTCGAAGGCGAGCTCGGCGTTGTCCGAAAAATCGGTGGGGAAGAGCACGTGATCGAGCGGCCTGCACTCGGTCTCGACGCACACGGTCCGCCCCTCTTGGCACCGCATTCTCAGATACAGGATCAGAACCGGCCTCGTTGCGCTGTGCATCACCGATGACGCGGTTCCGCCCAGCAGCAGCTCGCCCGCCAAGGTCCGGCTCTGCGATCCGACCACGATCATGGAGCAGTTCTTTTCTTCAGCGATGCGGTTGATCTCGATGTGCGGCAGGCCCAGGACCATCATGCCCTCTGTCCTGAGGCCCAAACCTTCGAGCGTCTTTTTCTGCTTTTCGAACAGGGGCCTGGAGAGCTCCATGATCTCGTTGCCGAGCGTGCCCACGTCGCGGATATTGAAGCAGTGGACCAGCACCGCCTCGCGGGTGCCCAAGCCTTTCAATGCGCCCAGGGTGCAGATCACCGCATCGGACGCCTCGGTCAGGTCGGTTGCCACGAGAATCTTCGAGAACATGGCCTGTACTCCTTTCTATTGGATTACGCTCCTCAATTCCCGGATTCAAACCATCCTTGAGTCCCCAGGCAGATGTTCACCAGCATGAGCATGACCGGGACCTCGATGAGCACGCCCACCACGGTCGCCAGGGCCGCGCCCGACGACAGGCCGAACAGCATGGTCGCGGTCGCGATGGCCACCTCGAAATGGTTCGACGCCCCGATCATGGCCGCAGGCGCCGCGTCGGCATAGGAGAACCTGAACCGCTTTGCCAGGATATACCCGAACCAGAAAATCAGGTTGGTCTGGATGAAAAGCGGGATCGCAATCCACAGGATCGTGAGCGGGTTCGCGACGATCACGTCGCCCTTGAATGAAAACAGCAGGACCAGGGTGGCCAGCAGCGCGATGATCGTGATCGGGGTGAGCACGTGCAGGAACTTCTCCTCGAACCATACGAGACCTTTGGTGGCGATGATCCATTTCCGTGAAAAATAGCCCAGCACCAGCGGCAGGGCCACATAGATGCCGATGGAGAGCGCCAGGGCCTGCCAGGGCACGGGGAGCCTGCCAACGCCGAGCAGAAATCCTCCCAGCAGGCCGTAGAGCACGAGCATGGTGAGCGAGTTGATGGCTACCATCACGAGCGTCAGGCCGTCGTTGCCGCGGGCCAGATACCCCCAGACGAGCACCATGGCCGTGCACGGGGCGATGCCCAGCAGCACGCACCCGGCAAAGTAGCTCCTCCACAGGGGGATCTGGAGCATCTTGACGCCCTCGCTCAGCACCACCACACCGGCCCCGTGCGCAGCCCCGACCGGCAGGTCCAGTCCGAAGGGCATCCTGACGAGGTCCGTGGCCTCAGGCCCGATAAAGCCCCGGAACAGGACCCCCAGAAACAGCATGGCGATGGCATACATGGAAAACGGCTTGATCGCCCAGTTGATGAACAGCGTCAGCAGGACCGGCTTGCCGCTCCTGCCAGCCCGGATGACCGAGCCGAAGTCGATCTTGACCATGATGGGATACATCATGAGAAAGAGCGCGATGGCGATCGGGATCGACACTACCGGGGCCTCGCCCACGAAGATGGACATGCTGTCGAGCTCTTTCGCCAGCCCGGGGGCGATCTTTCCCAGGATGATGCCCGCTATGATGCACAGCCCCACCCACAGGGTCAGATTCCGCTCGAACACGCTCTTCATTCTCCGGTCGCCGTACCGATGCGCCTCATTACCCATATGCGTCTCCTGTTCAGCTCAGTACGTGTTCGATCACCTTACCCGCCGTGGCATTTCTTCATTCTCTGAGACCTGCACAGGTCCTCCCGGTCGGCTGCGATGACGGCATCGAGCTTCATGCGGTCTTCCGCAATCACGCCGGCCTGCGGAAACTCCTGGACGAGCCACTGTCTTAACAGAACGGGAAACGATCCGGAAAGGCGGTAGTGCACCCATCTGCCCTCCTTGCGGGATTCCACCAGGCGCGCGTTCTGGAGCACGCTCATGTGCCGCGAGACCGTTGCCGGGGCCAGCCCGAGCATCTCGGTGATCTGGCACACGCAGAGCTCGTCGTGCTCCATGAGCGCCGCGACCGCGCGCAGGCGGTTGCCGTCCGAAAGGGCCTTTGTTATATTGAGTGTCACGTTCATGAGCGCTCCTTCATTGTTATATTTGGCGATATAACGGAATATATAGTGTCGAACCATCCTTGCGTTTTCAAGCGCAAACAATGCCTGCCGCTTGATGCTCCTTACTGGCCGCTTTCTGTTCCTGCCCCTCGACGAGGGGCTTAGTCGACCGGTCATGTCCCCCCGAAGAGCGGGAGCTCCCGGGGGAGAGTTGAATTGCCCGCAAACCCGATCCTGACTCTCTCACCCTCGACGATGACAGGAACCTGCCTTTTCCCTCCGGAGTATGCGAGCATCTCCTCGAGCCTCTCCGGATCTTCTTCCACGTTCACATAGACCGCCTTGTCTCCATAGACCGACCTGGCCTGCCGGACATAGGGTCAGGTATCGGTGCCGTAGATAAAGATCCTGTCACTCATCACAAGACATCCTATTCTTTCACTATTTTTTTAGGTTCTTGTCCGGTGCCGCATCCCGCCGCTCAATTCTCTATCCTCGCGAACACGGAAATCTGCAGCTTCGGGCGAATCGGGCTGTCCGTTTCCAGAATGATCCTGTCGGTGTACTGCCCGGCGGTCTTTTTCGTATTCCTGACGGTCAGCAGGTATGCCCTCCTCCCTCCGATCTTCTTCTCTTCCAGATGAAGTTCTATGTGTTTCCCGATCATTGCCCGGACGCTTTGGATACGGAAGGGAAACCCTTCTCTTGGGAGGATGTTCACGGCCGCCTCTGTTGTCTCCCCGACCCTGCCGGTAAGCCGCACCCGCCCGGGTTCGATCCCGGCAAACTTCTCGACCGGCCCGGTAACGGTCACGCTCAGACCCGGCCGGGCCTGGTCATTGGTGATGATCCGCACGGTCTCGCGGATCACCTCTCCGCCGTAACCCTCGGTGGAAACCTTCACGGCTATCTTTCCCTCGCCGCCGGCGGGGATCTGCTTCACGCTGGAAGCAGCCGTGCACCCTCAACCGGCGTCGAGCTTGACGATATCGAGCGTTGCAGTGCCGGTGTTTTTCAGGATAAAATCGTGCTCCACGTCCACGCCCTCCACCACGGCGGGAAATTCGTACACGCTCTTTTCGAGAACCGCCCGGGGCTTGCTCTCTGCCGCGTGAGCCCCGGAGAAGAAGCTCAAGGCAAGCACGATGGCCGTCCATCCGAAAAACGTTCTTCTCGTTGACTGCACTGAAGGTTCGGCGCTGTGCTTGCCCGCTTTCGGAATTCCATACAAAAACCGTTTTGCCATCTCTTGTATCTCCATCGAGATCACCGCCCAATGCCGCCGGCGGACGCATCGTCAGCCGGACAGGGCTCTGCGTCACGCGAAGTACGGTCTTCCGGGGCTGAATCCAGTCCCTCCTTTCTCAGGGTCAGGAAGAGAAGGAACAAGGACAGCACGAGAAACGCGCAGTCTCTCAAGACCGTCAGCAGGGTCATGTCGTTTTCCGCTGAAGCAGCGGTGAAGCATCCGCAGCCGATGTCGAGACCTCGCGCCATGTTGAATGCCAGCGCGCCCGCAAAAACGGCCAGCAGGCCGGTGACCGCCGAGACCGCACCGGGCATCCAGACGTTCAGGATGAGCATGGCCCCGGCGATGAGCTCCAGCCAGGGCAATACGAGCGCGGTGATGTTGACGAGGCTGCCCGGCAGGATCTGGTAGTTGTAGACGGTAGCGGCGAATGCGGCGGGATCGAGTATCTTGTGAATGCTCGCGTAGACGAACGTCACCCCCAGGACGATGCGCAGGGCATGGTATGCGGCGCGGACGATGCCGCCCGGCCTGCCGGCAGTGCCGCCGGAACCGTCGGGAACGCTTTGACCTGCGGTGCTGCAGGAAATCCCGCAGAGCATGCCCCCGTCGCCGCAGTCCCTGGTTTCGAACTGGAGAACCGGGTGATCGATCCCGAAGGAACGGCTCAGCACGGTCCGGATGCGCTCTGCCGTCCTTTCGGTCTGACTCAGGGCCTGGTCAGGCACCACCACGTGGCAGGAAAAGGCTACGCCCGAGGCATCCAGGGGCCAGGCATGGACATAGTGGATTCCGGACACCCCCGGCACCCCGCACAGGGTGCGGCGCACCTCATGAAGATCCAGACGCTCGGGCGTAGCGTTCATGAGTATGGACACCGACTCTTTCAGGATTTTCCAGCAGTTTACCAGGATATAGGCGACGATGAGCAGAGACAGCACCGGGTCAAGCCAGTACCAGGGCCTCCATGTGAGAACGATTCCGCTCGCAAGCACCGCAACAGAGGTCATGAGATCTCCCATCATGTGCAGAAAGGCCCCCCGGATGTTGATATTATGGCCCGCATCCCGGTGGAGGAGCCATGCCGAAAGGCCGTTGCCCACGATTCCGGCCATGGCGGCGAGGATGACGATCTGCCCCAGGACTGCCTCGGGATGGTACATCCTTTTGACGGCATGGTAAACGATGAATGCCGACGCCGCAGCCAGGATCGCACCGTTCACCAGGGCGGCAATGACCTCGGCCCTCCGGTATCCGAAGGTGTTGTGGGTCGAGGCCCCGCGTCTGCCGATCCTGTAAGCGATGTACGAGATGAGCACGGCGGTGAAATCGCTCAGGTTATGCAGCGCATCGGAGACCAGGGCCATGCTGTGGGCGAAGAGCCCCCCTGCGATCTGGACCAGGGGTATGAAGAGATTGAGCGCAAGAGTGGCCAGAAGCCTCTTTCCCGTGCCGTCCTCATCGGAAAACGCAGGTACGTGGTGCCCGTGGCTCTCGTGGTGCCCGCGGCACCCCTGAGGATGAGGCCGCTCCGGGTCCTCGCATGCGCTTACGATCTTACCGCGGTCTTTTTCGTGGTTATGATCCACCTGAGCTCCTCTCACGTTCATCGGGCTTAAGCCCCTGCTCCACCGGCAGGCCGTTTTCCAGCCAGAGAGTCCATCCATTCACGAGCACCCTGACCTCTTCGAAACCGAGCTCTTTGAGAATCCCGGCAAGGTCGTGGCTCAGGCTGCAGGCCTCCCCGTCACAGTAGGTGATCAGCGGCGTGTCCGGTGATATGTCTCCGGCCGCCTCTTCGAACACGAGATCCGCATCGTCCAGGGGAAGGCTGCGGGCGCCTCTGATGTGCCCGCTCAGGTACTCCTCCCCGGAGCGCGCATCGAAAAACACTGCGCCGCCTTCATGGAAGAGCCGGGCCGCTTCCTCAAGGGAGATATCCGTCCGGTTGCCCTGTCCGTCTCTCAACAGTGCTTCCGGAGACCAGTCCTGAAAGAGCGGAATGCCGTCCGAGCGCAGGGCGTTCGTCCCGGCGCCGAGAGATACGGCCAGGACTATGATCACCAGGGTCTGCCACAGGGCCTGCCGCACGGCCCTGATCTCGATGATGCCCTCAAATGGAGGTTTCATGTTTTCCCCTTTAAGTTTTCCATCATATCAAACCTCAATCGTTCTCTTCAACGCGTGATGAACGGATCGATGATGAAGTAGAGGCCCAGCAGAACGATCAGGGCGCCCGCGCCTTTCCGGAACACGGTTGCCGCGCTGTTCCATGCGCTGTTCTCCAGGAGGCGCTTCACCGCGGCCGTGGAGCTGCCGGCAGCCATGATGGGAAGGCAATGGCCCACGGCGAAGAGCACGATCAGGATCACCCCGGTGAGAATTCTCTCCTGGATGGTGATGATGGCCAGGATGGGGGCGATAAACCCGAAGGTGCAGGTCCCCGATAACACCCCATAGGCCAGGCCCAGGCCGAAGGCCCCCGCGATGCCCCGGAAGTTGAGGCGGTAGAGCAGGCTTCCCGACATGGAGCACTTCTCCACCCCGAGTATGCCCAGGGCCACCCAGATGAGAACCACGCCCACCAAGACTTTCCAGAAGTTGCCGACATCGCCGAGCATCCGCCCGAGCAGCGCGCAGATCACGCCCACCAGGGCGATGGTGATAAAAAGCCCTACCGTGAAGGCCACGGAATAGCCGGCTGCCGAGGATGTCTTCACCTCGCTGCGCTGGCCTGCGACATAGGCCACGACCAGGGGGATGGAGGCGAGGTGGCACGGGCTCAGCAGCACGCTGACCGCTCCCCAGGCAAAGCACCCTGCCGCGGCGACCAGAAGGCCCCCTGTCATCCACTGATTGATGGTTATGAGAAATTGCTCGAACATGCCCTGTTGGCTCCTCTCCCGTGAACGGGCACCACGTTCAGCGTGTGTGGAAATTCCTTAAAAAAATAGAACTCAGGAGGATGATTCAACCGGCTCTTCGTGCAAGAACTCGCCGCGGCCCCGAGCGATACCTCTCCGGGGTCGAACGGCCGGATCCTTCCCGGCCGCTTCTTCACCCCTGCACCCCCATTTTCCCCAGCTGTTCGACGATCGCATCTTCCGACATGAAGCCCACGTGCCGGTAGACCTCCTTGCCCTCACGGTCGAAAAAGACCTGGGTGGGAATGGCCCGCACCTGGAACCGCGCCGCCTGGTCCCGGTGGTATCGCAGATCGATGAATACAATGACGGCCTTGTCTTTGTAGCGCTCTTCCACCTTTTTCAGGATCGGCTCCATCATCTTGCACGGGATGCAGGACCCGGCGCCGAGGTCCACCATGGTCACCATGCCCTTGACCGGAATTGCAGGGATTTTTTCTGCTTGAGCCT
>JAHDQN010000025.1 GCA_018433775.1 Deltaproteobacteria bacterium | reverse complement strand
CGTGGGCTCCCTGCCCAGCTCCTGGACGAGGGCCCGGGAGGTCCGGATGAGCTTGTTGATGGTCTCGATCATGTGCACCGGGATCCTGATGGTCCTGGCCTGGTCCGCGATGGCCCGGGTGATGGCCTGCCTGATCCACCAGGTCGCGTAGGTGGAAAACTTGTAACCCCTGCGATACTCGAACTTTTCCACCGCCTTCATGAGCCCGATGTTTCCTTCCTGGATGAGGTCCAGGAACTGCAATCCCCGGTTCACATACTTCTTGGCGATGCTCACCACCAGCCTCAAGTTCGCCTGGATGAGCTCGGTCTTCGCGGCGTTCGTCCTGGCCTCGGCTTCCTCCAGGATCCGCACGGCCTTCTTGATCCCGTGCACCGTGAGCCCGCCCTCGATCTCGAGGGCCTTGATATCCCTGATGATCCTTTCCATCTCCTCGGTGATGACCGCGAGCTCCTCGGGGGAGAGGGCATGCTTTTCCAGGAAGGCGCACGCCTCGGCATTCTCGCCGCCCAGGCAGATCAGATCGTGGAGCTCCCTGATCTCGTCGATGTCGCGGGCAAAGCGCTGCTCGTAGAGAGACAGGATGCCTTCCTTGGTCTCGATCTGACGCTTGAGCTCCTTGAGCCGGTTGCCGAACAGCTCGATCTGCTCGGGCAGGAAATGAATGTCGTGGATGAGCCGCACGATGTCCCGGCTCACGGTTGCCATCTCGTGCTTGATCTTGTCCTTCCGGGCAGGGGTGGAGGCATGGAAAAACTGCACCTTCAGGTTCTTGAGGTCGGCCTGCCTGGCCTCTATCTCATCGATGATCTCCAGGATCTTTCTACCGGCGTTCTCTTCATCGACATCAAACATGTCGTCGATATCCACCACATCCTTGAGCCTGAGCTCGCCGGCCTTCAGGGCAGCCCCGATCTGGATGACCTCTTTTACCGTTACCGGGGAATTGATGATGACGTTTAAGATCTGGCGCTGTCCTGCTTCGATTCTCTTGGCGATCTCGGTCTCATCTTCCCGGGACAGCAGGGATACGGAACCCATCTCGTGCAGATACATCTTTACGGGGTCCGGCGACCGCAGAGCTCCATCTTCCTGAAAATCCACCCCGTCATCGGCATCCTCGTAATCTTCGTCGTTATCCACAAGCTGGATATCCTTTTCGGAGAAAAGGTCCATGACATCTTCAAGATCATCAGGGGTGATCATGTCATCGGGGAGGGCATCGTTTACCTCGTCGTAGGTGAGGTAACCCTTGGACTTCCCCATGGCAAGCAGTTTTTTCACTTCTTTGGTATAGGCCTTTTTCTCGCTCATATCCTTTGTAGCACCTCCATCACATACGCTCGTATGTGTTTTCTCTCGTTGACTTTGTTCTGACGCTCCACGAGCAGACTGTTTCTCTTTGCCCGGTCGCCGTTTTCCTCAGCCTGAATCAGTTCCTGCTGTATCCTCTCTATGTCCGCGTCGATGGCCCGGCTCTTGAACCGGCAGCCCATGTCGATCAGGGCCTTGGTCGGGTCTCCGGGGAATTCGCCGTCGGCCATGATGCGGGAAGCCATGTGCCTGATGCGGTCCGGACACTCGGGTGCATCCAGCCCCTCTTTGCCGTGATCTATCAGGTATCGGACAAGAGCGGAAAGATCGTTGTCTTTGAACTCCCCTGCAAAGCCAAACAGCTTTACCATTCTTATCGCACGGTCGTCGAAAAGCATGAGCCGCATCATGAGTTCTTCCACCGTCCGGCGCCCACCGGACGTGTTTCGGGAAGGAGCAGCGGATCTCCCGTCACCCTCACCCTGTTTCATCTCCCGGGCAACGACCTCCTGAGAGACACCAAGCCTCAAAGAGAGTCTCTGAACCAGGAGTTCCCGGAAGAGCGGATCCCGGACACGGGAGATGACGGGAACAAGTTCCTTCATAAGGCTCTTTTTATCTTCAAGTTTCGATGAATCACGGGTGGAAAAGGATTCATCAAAAATAAAATCCCACAGCGAAGGCGCTCCGGCCAAGAGCTCGCCCCACAATTCCCTGTCGGTCCGCACGACATCGTCGGGATCTTTTCCATCGGGCAGCAGCACGGCCCGGGGGACGAGATCGAAGCCGAGAAACGGTTCCACGGCTCGCACCATGGCGTTCCTGCCCGCGGCGTCGCCGTCGAACACCAGGTGAATCTTGTCGGTAAATCTGCTCAGAAGCTGAACATGGTCTTCGCTCAGTGCGGTGCCCAGGGTGGCCACCGCCTCCCGGAACCCTGCATTGCTCAGAGAGACCACGTCCATGTAACCCTCCACCACTGCCGCGCCGGTATTCCGGATCAGCCCCTTGACCCGGTGGAGGTTGTAGAGGACCTTGCGCTTCTTGAATATGGCCGACTCGGGGGTGTTGAGATACTTGGGCTCCCCGGGGCCGAGTATCCGGGCGCCGAATCCGATCACCTCCGACGAGATGTCCCGGATGGGGAAGATGACCCGGTTGCGGAACCGGTCGTAATGTCCGCCCGAGTCCCGCTCGATGAAGAGCCCGCATCTGGCCCCCACCTCGGGCGAGACACCCCGGGACCTGAAGAACCGCAGCAGGGAGTCCCACGAGTCCGGGGCATAGCCCAGCTCGAAGGCGTCGATGGTCTCCTGCGACAGGCCCCGTTCCTTCAGATACGACATGGCGCCCTCGCCCCGCGAGGAGCTCAGCATGTCACGGTAGAACATGAGTGCCAGACGGTTGGCCTCGTAGAGCTTCCTCTTCTCCGAGCTCTGCTGCCTGCCCGGTTTCTCCAGGGTGATGCCGGCCTTAAGGGCCAGCTCCTGGAGCGCGTCGGGAAAGCTTATGCCCTTGATCTCCATGAGAAAGCTGAAGACATCGCCTCCCTTGCCGCACCCGAAGCACTTGTAGGTCTGCCTCGCGGAGTCGACATGGAACGAGGGTGTCTTCTCGATATGGAACGGACACAAGCCCACGTACGTGCGCCCCCTCTTCTTCAGGTTCACATATCCTGAGATCACCGGGACGATGTCGATGGAGCCCTTTATCTTTTCAACATCAGCCCTGTCCATCAGCCCGCTTCAAACATGACAATGGTTTTGTTCCCGCCCCCTTCGCTCATGGGGCTGTCCGATATTCCCTTCACGACGCCAAGTCCCTTCAGATACTCCCTGATTGCATTCTTCAACCGGCCTGTGCCCGAACCGTGGATGATCTCGATCTGCGGCTGGCCCGAGATGAGGGCCTGATCCACCGCCTTCTCGACGATCGGCAGGGCCTCTTCCACCCGCATGCCCACGACCTTTACCGGGAATACATACCCGGAATCAACCCGGGACCTCACCCGCACCCGCTCCGGTTTCCGGTCTTCATCGGCCGCCGTTGCCTCGATCTGGTCCAGGCCCACCTTCAGGCGTTTGTCTCCCATGATTACCTCGGCCTGATCGCGGGAGACATCCACCACCCTGCCCCGGGCGCCGGTCCCTTTGAGGATGACCGAAGAACCCGGCTGCACCTCGAGCACCCGGGCAGGCTCCACGTTCTGAAGCACGGCCTCGATCTCCCTGGCCTCATTCGACTCCCTGACCCGTTCGATCCGCTCTCTGGGCTGGGGTTTGCGGGTGAGCTCTTCCACCTGCTCCATGAGCCGCCTGTACCTGAGCGAGAGCTCGACCTTCTCGCGCTCCATCTCCTGATAGGCCTGCTCCGCCTTTTTCCTCAAGATCTCAGCCTGCTCGGCCTCGCGGGCCGCCTGTTCTTTCAATGAAGCGGTGTGGGCCATGTCCTCCATGGCCTTTGCCAGCGCTGTGCTGCCCTCGCGGGATGCAATGCCTTCAGCCTCGCGAAGGATCTCCCGGGGGAAATCGATGGAGGCGAGGATGTCAAACGCCCTGCTCTGGCCGATCACACCATACTGGAGCCGGTACAGCGGCCTGAGCCCCGAGTCGTCGAAGGCGGTGGCCGCGTTCTCCACCCCCGGGCTGGAGAGCCCGTAGAGCTTGATCAGGTCTGCGTGCGAGGTCACGACCACCCGAGCACCTTTCTTCCGGTATGCGTCGATGCAGCTCACCGCAATGGCCGCGCCCTGTGCGGGATCAGTGCCTGTGCCCGGCTCGTCCAGAAGCACGAGGTCCCCTTCGGCAAGCCCTTCGTAGATCCTTTTGAGCGAGAGCGCATGGGCGGTAAAAGACGAGAGATCGTGCTGAATGTCCTGATTCGTGTCCATCTCCACCCAGATCGTGCCGACCGGATAGATCACCGAGTTTTCCTTTGCCGGTATGGCAAGCCCGCTCTTGGCCATGAGCATCAGAAGACCCAGTGTCTTCAGGGCCACGGTTTTGCCGCCCGCGTTCGGGCCTGAGATGATGAGACAATCCTTGTCGCGGGGCATCCGGATGTCGAGCGGCACGGTCCGCTTCCTTCCCAGCCGCTCCAGCAGCACGGGGTGCCGCGCGCCCTCGATCTCGAACCCTTCTTCGGAGAGCCCCGGTATGACCGCACCGTGTTTGACCGCCCAGCAGGCGCTCGCATGGATCAGATCGAGCCGGCCGTAAATCTCGAGGTTTTTCCGAATGGCCGCGCCGTGCGCGAGAATCTGCGAGGTCAGGTCCCTCAAGATCCCGATCTCTTCTTCTTTGATGTCGGATCGTATCTGGTTCAGGGTGTTGTTCTCGTCCACCACGGCCAGGGGCTCGACATAGGCGGTCTTGTTGCTGCGGGAGTAGTCGTGGGTGATGCCTTTGATATGGCTGCTATAGTCGTGCCTCAAGGGGATGACATACCGCTCGTTGCGGATCGTGATGAGGTCTTCCATGACCATGGACTGCTTCTTCAGGCCATCCATGATGCCCGAGAGTTTTTCGAGGATGGCGGCCCTCAACGTCCGCGCCTGCTTGCGGAGCCTTCGCAGGACAGGGCTCGCGGAATCAGAGATCTCTCCGGTGGGAAGGAGCGTGGAGTTGATCTCGAAGGGCAATTCCTCAAGCGGATCAATTGAAGCAGCCAGCGATGCCAGGGCGCTCCCTGCCTTCTCCATGCTGCGCTTGACGCGCGCGATATCGGTGATCACCCCGGCCACCATGACGATATCCTTCCCTTCGAGTATGGCGCCCTCACGAATATCCAGAAGCTCCCTGATGTCCGGGACCGCCGAAAATCCGGCATCTTCCCCTGACACCACCAGGGACATCATCTCATCGAGCAGGGCCCATCGCCCGCGCACCTCGTCCCAGGAGTCGAGCGGATGCAGCTTGTCCATGGCGCTCAAACCCATGTCGGACGCCACGAACGACCGAATGTAGCTTTTCAGCGCAGAAAACTCGAGCAGATCTTCTCCCATGAGCACACAGGTGCACCGGCGGCCGAGCCGGTATCGTTTGTTAGAATCTAATAAAAGGAATCAGTGCAGTAACTGCGAAACTATGCTGTTCACCTTTTTGCCGTCAGCCTGAGCGCCCACCTCTGCCATGGTCTTTTTCATGACCATGCCGAAGTCCTTTTTCGTGGCAGAGGTCTCGGAAATGATCCGCTTTACGATTGCTGCGATCGCCTCGTCGCTGAGCTGCTCGGGCAGGTATGACTTCAGGATGGCGAGATTCTGTTCCTCAACGGATGCAAGATCCTCTCGGCCGCCCTGTTTGTATTGATCGAGGGATTCTCTCACCTGCTTTATCTGGGTGCGTAGAATCTGGACCTGATCCTGCTCGCTCAATTCGTGCTTCAACTCGACCTGCTTGTATTTGAAGGCAGACATAATCATACGAAGGCAGGAGACTTTCTGTTTGTCTCCCGCCTTCATGGCTTTTCCCAAGTCAGACTTGATGGTATCAACGAGCATCAGTAGTATGACCTCATCTTGTGCATTCTCTTCAAGGCTCTTTTGCGAGCGGCGATCGCCTTTCTCTTTTTCTTCACACTCGGCTTCTCGTAGAACTCGCGCTTGCGGACCTCTGAGAGAACACCCGCCTTTTCAACCTGCTTTTTGAAGCGCTTGAGTGCACCCTCAAAAGGCTCGGTATCCCGAACTTTTATGCCAGGCATCCGTTTATGTACACCCCCCCTCTGTGGTGAAAGTGTTTTTCAAGAGATAGAATGTATATAGGAAGACCATATGGATTGTCAAGAATGTAAGTGATAATGGAAGGCTTGCTGCACACAGGCATACAAACCCTTAAAAAGGGGCATCCGCAGGCTTCCGGGGAACTTCTTCCACCCCCCTTAAATGTCCGGCGGCTCACCCCTGTACGGCCTACCGGCGTATTTGGAACGCGATCAGCCCTGCGGCAAATCGGATGTACAATGGCCGCAGCGGACTGCCTTTACGGGAATCTGGGAAAGGCAGTAGGGGCAGTCTTTGGTCTTGGCCTCGGCCGCTTTTCTGAATTTGTTGATGCCCTTGACGAGAAGGAACACGGCAAAGGCAACGATCAGAAAGGAAACCACTACATTGATGAACTGCCCGTAGTTCAGCGTCACGGCAGCGGCCGCCTTGGCCTGGGCCAGGGTGAAATAAGGGCCGGCAACACTGCCTTCCTTGATCACGAGGAAGAGGTCTGAAAAGTCCACGTTGCCCAGAAGGAGCCCGATGGGCGGCATGATGATGTCATCAACCAGGGACTTGACAATTGCTCCGAAGGCTGCACCGATGATAATGCCTACAGCCATGTCCACCACATTGCCCTTCATAGCGAATTCTTTGAATTCCTTAAGCATATTCCATCTCCTTGTCTGGAACATCATGCGTTGAAGCAATGACGCCGTATGAATTGTGAATCCTGATCCGCCAAGATGTCTGCCCGTCAAACACCTTGAACTCTTCCCGTCGGACCCTGTCCGCTCCCCGGTGGAGACAGGGCCTTGAGATCGGATCAGCCCTTATCGGATGGGCTTGAACTCGATCCTCCGGTTTTTCGCCCGTCCTTCCTTCGTGTCATTGGGTGCAGCGGGTACCGACATGCTGTAGCCCTTTGCCGTGAGCCTTTCGGCGGCGATGCCTTTTTCGATCATATATGCCCGTACGGCCTCGGCCCGTGCATCGGAAAGCTTCTGATTGAACTCCTCAGAGCCCACGTTGTCGGTATGGCCCTGGATCTCGAGCCTCACCCCGGGATTCTCCTTCATGTACTTGACCGCTTCGTCGAGCACCGGCCGACTGTCAGGTTTGATCGCTGATTTGCCGGTGTCGAAGTAGATGTTTCCGAAACTGTAGGTGCCTCGTTGTGTCGGCTCCGCCTTTTCAGGCACCGGACAGCCGCCTTCATCGACCTTGGCGCCCGCCGGAGTGCCGGGACACTTGTCAAGATAATCATAGACGCCGTCTCCGTCACTGTCGAGAGGGCAGCCGTTCTTGTCAACTGACACACCCATGGGTGTTCTGGGACATGCATCCCTGCTGTCCGGCACGCCGTCACCGTCGCTGTCTGCAGGGGGGGCCGGAGCCGGCTGGGGGGCGGGTACGGCTTCAGGTTCGGCTGCAGCGGCCTTTTCTCCGCCGCCGAAGAGGAGAGCGATGCCGAAGGTATAGAGCAGGTTATGGTTCGAGGTATCGCCCTCTCCCCTGAAATTCACTACATGCCTGATATCAGCACGGAAGGCTACGTCAGGGTTCACAAAATATTTCAGACCGACTCCGTAATCTGCCGCGAAATCATTGTCGCGTCCGCCGCCCTCAGGCTTGCTGTCGAAGGACATCAATCCGAGTCCTGCGGCAAGGTATGGGACTACATTCTCACACGGCGTAATGCCGCCCAGGTGATAGAGTCCTTCAAGACGATACAGATCAACAGGACCTTCCACCCTGCCGGCCGGAGTGTCGCGGGTGGCGTCGATGCGGCCGTAGGAAAGCTCGACCGCCAGGTCTCGGGAAAGATGATATCCGAGACCCAGTCCCACAATGGTATCGTTGTTGTAATTCAGATCACTGTCGAAGATAAATCTGCCGAAAAACGGACTCACCGTCACGGCACCGGCACGATTTCCCGCAAATGCCTCCGTTGTGAACAGGAGCAAGAAGGATGAGTCAAACGGGAACCAGCGGTCTTGAAAGACATATCGAAGTACCCCTGCGATACTCGGCAGAATTCCCGATTACCATTGCAATGTGCCCGAAGTCCTCTGCAAGTGCAAAGGGAAAATATTCCCGACCAGTGGTTCTCTGCGTCGGGAAATAGATTAAAGCCTGCTAATAAGCACTCGCAATCCAGCAAATTTAGCCTGATTGTAATTTAATCTGTATTATAGTATTCTTAAAATATCGTGTAGAATTATACATTTTTGATTGGAGGAGCCCTTAGGAATGGGGGATATGAGCAAATCGAAAGAACAGCTTGTCCAGGATTTGGCAGATGCCAACAAGCGCATTGCCGAGTTGGAAGAGTATGCGACTCAGTGCAAGTTGACAAAAGAGGCCCTGGAAATCAGCATGATGAGGTTCCGGATATTCTCTGAATCAATGTTTGAGGGCGTAGTTCTCGCTAAAGATCGGACCATAATCGATATTAACGACTATTTGCTCAAACTGATAGGCTGCTCAAGAGACGAGGTAATAGGAGCGGATATTCTGCCCTTTATACATCCTGATGACTTGTCCAAAGTGCTTCCCGGTTTCCTGGCTTGCCGGGAGCAGATAACCGAGCATCGAATGATCAGGAAAGACGGCTCCATCATTTTTGTGGAATCCCATGGCAAGCCTTTGAATATACATGGACAAAGAACACGCATTATCTTGGTCCGGGATATCACTGGACGCAGGAGAGCTGAAGAGAAGCTGCGAAATCACTATAATAAACTTGAAGAGATGGTAAAAGCGCGCACGCTTGAACTGGCCGAAAGAAATTGCCAACTGGAAAAGGAGATCGAAGAGCGAAAGAAAGTAGAGAATTCGCTCAGAGAGAGCGAGGCCCTTTACCGGCTCCTGGCAATAAACGCTAACGACATCATCTTTACCATGGATCTCGATCTTCGATTCACGTTCATCAGCCCATCTGTATCGAAAATCAGAGGCTTCACCGTCCAAGAGGCTATGTCACAGACTATTGCAGAAGCTCTGACCCCTGAATCCCTGGAAGTTGCTATGAGTGTCTTCACCAAAGAATTGGACTCCGCGCTCAAGGGCTCGCAAGATACATCGATAGCTCATACTATTGAGCTTGAGGAGACATGTAAGGATGGCTCAACTATTTGGACAGAAACCACGTTTTCTTTTTTACGTGATGATACGGGCAATCTCAAAGGCATCCTAGGTATAACCCGTGATATCTCTGAGCGCAAGCGGGCCGAGCGCGAGCTGCGCTCCGCATCGATGTACGCACGCAGGCTCATCGAAGCAAGCCCGGACCCACTGGTCACGATCAGTCCCGACGGCAAGATCATGGATGTGAACAAGGCGACCGAAGATATCACTGGCGTGCACAGAAAAGATCTCATCGGGACGGACTTCTCGGACTACTTCACCGAGCCCGCCAAGGCCCGGACCGGTTATGAGAAAGTTTTTCGCGAAGGGTTCGTCAAGGACTACCCGCTTGCCATACAGCACACGTCGGGAAAGGTAACCCAAGTGCTATACAACGCAACTACTTACCGCAACGAGAACGGTGAGATACAGGGTGTTTTTGCAGCAGCCCGGGACATCAGCGAGTTACGACAGGCACAACAGGCCCTTCTCGAATCCCTCAATGAGTTGGAGACGAGAAATATCCTCCTTCAGAAAGAGATTGCCGAGCGTGAAAAGGCTGAAGCAGAGAAGCGCAAGGTTGAAGCCCAGCTAGCACAGGCTCAGAGGATTGAAGCTCTCGACAGATTTGCAGGCGGCATTGCGCACGATCTGAACAACATCCTCTATCCCATAATCATCAATTTAGAGGAACTCCTTGAGGAGGAGCAGGAGGGATCCAATCGCTATGAGATACTTTTTCAAACCCTGAAGGCGGCTTATCGCCAGAGGGATCTCGTCAAAAAGATCCTCTCCTTCAGCAGAAGGAGTGAGCGGGCCAACCAGCCGGTAAGCCTCAGAGCTCTTCTTGAAGAAACGCTTTCTTTCCTGCGCTCCTCTCTCCCCAGTACGATCAACATACAAGAGAACATTCATGTGCAGGACGATATCATCATGGGTGATCCAATACAGATCCAGCAGGTGATCATGAACTTGTGCAAGAATGCAGCTGATGCCATGGGGACAGAGATGGGCTCCATAGAGATAGGGCTTACGAACGTCCGTATGGAGCCTTTTTATAATCATCAGGATACGAAGGCAAGAGACTATCTGAAGCTCACGGTCAAAGACACGGGCATGGGAATGAGCCCTGAAGTGTTGAATCGGGTTTTTGAGCCCTTCTTTACGAAAAAGGATATCGGGAAAGGCACCGGTCTAGGGCTCGCTGTCGTTCATGGCATAGTAAAGAGCCACGGCGGGACCGTTACAGTCGAAAGCGAGGAGGGAAAGGGCTCTCTCTTTACGGTCTATCTCCCTATAAGTCACGGAGAACTTCCTGCTCAAGCTTCTGATGTTGAAAGCACACCGACAGTGCAGGATAAGAAGAGCATTCTGCTTATCGACGATGAAGAGTTAATCCTTTCAAGCCTGCAAAGAGCACTGAAGTTGTCCGGCTATCGGGTGACAGCGCTCCAGAATGGACAAGAAGCGCTCGAAGAGTTCAGTGAGAATCCCGATAAATTTGATTTTGTCATCACCGATCTTACCATGCCCGGTATGACGGGCTTGGAGCTCTCCCGGAAGCTCCAAGAAAAACGCCCTGACCTTCCTATAATACTCTGCACCGGTTTCAATGATGTCATAAGCCAGCAGGAAGCTAAGTCTTTTGGAATAAAGGAATTGCTCCTGAAACCAGCTGGCAGCAAAGATATCAAAGATGCTGTACGCCGGGCATTTACAAACTGACGCTGGATATGCTGTAATAGCCGGGTCCCAATCAGACAGTCAGTATCCTTACATCTCCAAACTCAGAAATCATATCGGGCGCTTTATCAATCGGATGAAACACTTACAGTTCACTCACTTAAAACAAACCGGCCCGCCATAAAATTTCCTTTATTGGTGCGAGAGAAGGGACTCGAACCCCCACGGATCGCTCCACTGGATCCTAAGTCCAGCGCGTCTGCCAATTCCGCCACTCTCGCATGGGTAATCTATGGAAATTGTCATGCGCTTTGTCAAGAATATTCGGGATGCGGCGGCGGGTCATCAAAGCCGAAGGGGATGACAAGCGGCCCGGCATCCTATGCCGGGCCGCGGCTTGTACCTGATGGGATATGGCTATGCCCAGCTGATGAGCCCTGAATCGATCGGGCAGACGAGGTTCGAGTGGCTGGGCAGAATCCGCACCGTGTATCCGAACCTTCCGGTTTTTTCGCACTGGATGCGCGTCTGGAAAACATGCTCTCCCTTGCCCAGTTCGCCGCCGTGCTCCATGGTGACCTTGCTGATCTCGCAGAGGTTGCCGCCGTCGTCGATACGGCCGTAATATGTCTGGACGCTCACATCGGAAGGCTTGACCGGCCCCAGGTGCACGGTCGCCTTGATGACGATCTCGCTGTGGACCTCGACCTCGTCGCCGTCGGAATGGCCGATGTCGGTAATCCTCACCTGATTCCAGTTCTTCCTCAGGTTGCCCAGCCAGGAGACCAGCTCCTTGGCATTCCGGTAGCCGTCGGCGCTGAGCTTCCGGGAGTTCAGTCCGGCCTCCACATAGCACCTGTCGGTGTATTCTTCGACCATGCGGTTGGAGTTGAACTGCGGACACAGGGTTCTCATTGACCGCTTCATCATGGCGATCCAGCCGCGCGGCAGGCCGTCGAGCCCGCGGTCGTAGAACAGCGGGATGATCTCCTGTTCCAGGAGGTCGTAGATGGCCTTGCTCTCTACCTCGTCCTGGTACTGGTGATCCTCGTACACCTCGCCGTTGCCGATTGACCAGCCGAGATCCGGGGCATAGCCCTCGACCCACCAGCCGTCCTGCACGCTCAAGTTCAGGGCGCCGTTGGCCGTGGCCTTCATGCCCGATGTGCCGCAGGCCTCCAGCGGCCTGCGAGGATTGTTCAGCCAGATGTCCACGCCCTCCACGAGATACCGGGCGATGTTCATGTTATAGTCTTCGATGAAGACCACCCGGCTGCGGAAGGGTTCTTCCCGGGCGATGTGGGTGATGCGCTGGATGATGGCCTTGCCCTCGTGATCCCGCGGGTGGGCCTTGCCCGAGATGATGATCTGCACCGGCAGATCCTTGTTGGAGATGATCTTCTTGAGACGCTCGATATCGTGGAACAGCAGGAGCCCGCGCTTGTAGGCCGCAAACCTTTTTGCAAATCCGATGGTCAGGGCATCGGGGTGCAGGGTCTCCATGGCCCGCCTGATGTCATCGGGCTTGCCGCCCCGCGCCTCGATCTGCCTTGCCAGACGCTTGCGGGAGAACGCCACCAGGCGTTCGCGTCTGCGCTGGTGCGTGGACCAGAGCTCGGCATCCGGGATGTCGTCGATCCGCTCCCACACCTTCTGGTTGTCCGGGTCCTCTTTCCACTTCGGGCCCAGATACCGCTCGAAGAGGTCGGCCATTTCAGCGGATATCCACGAGGGGATGTGAATCCCGTTGGTGATGGAGGAGATGGGGATGTCCTCTGCGCCGACGTTAGACCAGATCTCCTTCCACATATCCCGCGACACCTTGCCGTGCAGCTTGCTCACGCCGTTGCGATAGGCGGAGTTCTTGAGCGCGAAGACCGTGGCCCCGAAGTTCTCCTTGTCGTCGAAGGGGTTCTTTCTGCCCAGGGCCAGAAAGTCCCGCCACCCGATGCCCAGGCTCTCGACATATCCCTTCAGGTATTTTTCCATGAGGCTGATTTCGAACACATCGTTGCCTGCCGGCACCGGGGTGTGGGTCGTGAATACGAGTGACGCCCTCACCACCTCACGTGCCGTGGCAAAATCGAGCCTATGGTCCCGCATGAGCATTCCGATTCGCTCAAGCCCAACCAGGAAGGAATGACCCTCGTTCATGTGATAGACCATGGGGTCGATCTCCAGCGCCTGCAGGGCCCTCATGCCGCCCACTCCCAGGATGATCTCCTGGCGGAGCCTGTCTTCCATGTTTCCGGCGTAGAGCCCGCCGGTGATGTTGCGGTCGTCCGGATGATTTTCTTCCAGGTTCGTGTCCAGGAGATAGAGCGGAATCCTTCCCACCTGGCATCTCCAGATCTGGGCGAAGCACGTTCTCCCCCCGAGATCGACGGAAATCTTCACGGGCTTGCCGTCTTTGCCGGTCTCCAGGATGAGCGCCATGTGGTAGAAATCGTTGTTGGTCGATTCTTCCTGCTGCCAGCCGTCCCAGCTCAGGTACTGGGTGAAGTACCCGTGCCGGTACAGCAGCCCTACACCGCACAGGGGCAGTCTCAGGTCGCTTGAACTCTTGAGATGGTCGCCGGCAAGGATGCCCAGGCCCCCGGAGTAGATGGGAATACTCTCGGTAAGGCCGAATTCCATGGAGAAATAGGCGATGGTGAAATCGATGGGCTGGGACAGGAGGAAGGAGTACACCCCCTTCTCCGACATGTAGTCTTCGAACGCATCGGCCGTCCTCTTCATCTGAGAGAGGAAGCCGTCGTCCTCCATGAGGTCCATGATTCTTCCCTGTGAGATGCTGGAGAGCATATCCACGGGATTGTGCCCGGTCTTCTCCCAGAGGTCCCTGTCCATGTGCCGGAAGAGCCTCAGGCCCTGCTGATTCCAGCTGAACCACACATTGTAGGCAAGGTCGAGGATCGGTCTTAAGGTTTCGGGAAGGGTGGGCACTACGCGAAATGACTTTATCTTCATGAAATCACCTTTCGTGAGGTGGATTGTCTCCCCTCATACCAAACAAAACCCATGCATAACCCTCATCAGGGCCTGCGAAAAAAATATATCGGTGAATGAGAAACGTGAGTGGTGCAAATTACAAAAGTTTCTTTATCATTACCAAACGGCAGCGGGCCGCGTTACCATGCCTGGATTGATAACCGCGTGGCAGAGCTTCGGATCGCTGTTATCCTGATTGAACATCATCATCGTGATAATTGCGCCGTTCTTCATCCTTAGCCTTTATGATGACCTCGGCCTCCCGTCTTCAAGAGAGCTCACCATTCCCGGGGATGTTTTTCATCTTCTTTGCCGGATCCACCACGATGGCTTTATATGCTCGCACCCGAGACTCCCGGCCAGCGCCCTTGCCAGCTTAAAACCGCTGCAATCATGTTCCCGGGATACCGCAACCGATTTCCTCATGTTGAGGTTAGAGACCATCCTTCACGATCTTTTTCGCCTTTGCCGCCGCCTCGGTTGCGGGATATCCTTCGATAAGCTTCTTCAGAATGATATTCCCGGTCTCGCTGTCGCCCATCTTATGAAACGCCATGCCCTGCTTGAGGAGGCAGTCGGGCACCTTCTGGCTCTTCGCGTACTTCTTGGCCACGAGATCGTACTTCAGTACCGCATCCTCGTACTTGCCTTGAGCGTAGAGCGTTTCGCCTATCCAGAAATGGGTCTCGGCTGCAAGCGCCGGCTCGGGATTCGAGGAGAGGAACGAGCTGAAATCGCTCAACGCATCCGCGAACTTGCCGGCCCGGTACTTCTCCACGCCGGTTTCGAAGAGGGACTTCTGCGGCTGAGCCTGCTCCAGGAGGAGGACCCTGAGATCTTCCAGCTCCTTCTCTATCGCGCTCAACCGCCCTTCACTGGCCTTGCCGGCCATCCCTTTGCCCGAGGCGTTTCGGATCTCCTCAATGCTCCCCTGGAGCGCGAACATCTGCTCATGGAGCTCGTTGATGCGGGCCTGGAGCTCTGCCTGCTGCCCCAGACCCTGTTCCACGAGACGGTCCTTCTCCTTGATCTTCGCTTCCGCTTTGACGAGCCGCGTCTTGATCGATTCGACCTCCCACCGTACCGCCTGGAGATCCTGCTGGGATGCGCATCCCGTCAGGAGCAAAAGAAGAAAGAAAAAGGGAAGCAACCTTTTCATGCTGTCATACCGCCAGCAGCTCAGTTCCCCAGAATGCGGAACTCTGCCCTTCTGTTCAGCTTCCACGCTTCCTCGCCGCTGCCCGTTTCAAGCGGCCTCTCCTCACCGTAGCTGATGATAGATATCCTCTCCGGATTGATGCCGAGGAATACGAGATAATCCTGGGCGGATTTGGCCCTGCGCTCGCCCAGCGCCAGGTTGTACTCACGGGTGCCCCGCTCGTCGCAATGCCCTTCGATGCGCACATTCAGGTTGGGGTGGGCGTTGAGGAAACTGGCCTTCTCGGCAAGGACCTTTCTCGCATCAGCCGTGAGATTGAACTTGTCGAAATCGAAGTAGATTTTATCCTGCTCGAACTTCGCGATCTCTTCTTCCATGGCCTGCGGTGCAGCGGACACGTCCCCTTCAGATCCGGGCATATCGAGCTCCATATCGGGCGTGCCGGTGATTACCTCTTCCTGTGAAGGGGGAGTCGGCCCTTCCACCTGCTGAACCCCGCGCTTTGCACAACCGGAAATAAAAAATATCAGTGATACCAACGCTATCAGCCCAACCACTCGTTCTGCGTTCCTCATTTCATCCTCCTTGGTAGTTCCCTACTTTGTGCCGAGGAAATCAGCAATTCGCGACTCCTCCAGCCTGTCCATAAATTACCTTAAACCTGAACCAGGTCAAGCAGAAAATATCGGGCAACATGCCGATTTACGACCATACCATGGTCCCGCGGCTGGGGAAAACCGGCTACCGTTCACACCGAAGGGAACCGGCTTTTTTCCAGCCCGTACGAGCCTGAAACCTGATCATGCCGCATGCGAATGCCCTGGTTTTTCAACCAATCCTTATACCCTATTCTATCAGAGGAGACCAGCAGGGTTCGGTGAATCCCCCGGTATCGGTCACCCGTACCACAGAGGTCCCCATGAAATCCGTGACATAGATGTTTCCATCTGAAGAACTGAAGGCCACGAGCCTCCCGTCGGGCGAGAAGGTGGGAGACTCGTCTCCTCTCCCGGTGCCGGGGAGCACCTTCATCCTCGTGCCGTCGGTCTTGATGAGCGCAATATGGAAGCGCCGGTCCTCCGCCAGATGGATGAACGCGATCACGTCTCCTTTGGGCGAGAACACGGGCTCGGAGTTATAGCTTCCCTGAAAGGTGAGCCGCTCCACCTTCCTGGTCACCAGATCCATGACATAGATCTGGGGCGTGCCGGCACGCGATGAGCAGAAGGCGAGCTTCCGCCCGTCCGGAGAGATCGACGGGGAGGTGTCTGTTGCCCAGCTTCTGGTGAGCCGCTCAGGTGCTCCGCCGCCTCCCAGCGGCACGAGATAGATCTCGGGGTCGCCGTCTTTGGAGAGCGTGCAGGCGATCTTCGTTCCCGTGGGGTCAAAGCACGGGGTGACGTTGATGCCCTTGTGCGAAGAGAACAGATCTACCTTGTAGGTCCGCAAGTCCAGGATATAGAGATCGGGATTGTTTCTCCAGTAGGAGACGAATGCGATCTTCTTGCCGTCGAAAGACCAGGCAGGGTTCAGAACGAGATCGCCACCACCCTTGATCGCAGCCCCGCCGGTTCCGTCGCACCACATGGTGTAGAGTTGTTTCTTCTTGCCAACCTTTTGAACGGCCACGATCTTGGAGGAAAAGATGGGCTCAAGTCCCAGGGTCTTCTGCATCAGGGCGTCCATAAAGGCATGGACCCCCCGGTGCACGGCGTCGGCCTTGGTGGTGTAAACAGTGCTGAGCACGGCCCGGGCGGTCGAGACCTCCACGACCTGCACCACGAGATTCACCTGGTCACCCCGGCGCTCGACCCGCGCCGCAACAACATAATCAGCGCCGATGAGGGCCCAGTCCTTGAGGGTCCCCGGCTCGATAAAGCTCATGGGGCCCGGATTGATATATCCTTTCGGGTCCAGGAGGCTGAATGCGCCGGTTATCTCCAGATCTTTGGCGCACTGGGACCACACGGAATCCGCCAGCTCTTTAGGACCGGCAAAAGCAGGCATGGCGACCTTCATCCGTTTGAAGCCCCGGGCCTCGATGTCGATGTGAAGGCGCTGGGCACCGAGAACAGAGGGGAAAACCACGGCAAGGACTATCATGAGGCTGAGAATCTTCTTCATCTATCTGACTCCTTTAGGCGGGGTGAACGACATGGTAACCTCCACGCTGCTCTGTCCGGCTATGAGGACAAGAGGCGGCGGCGGAAGCGTGGTCACGCTGTTGAGCGCCAGGTGCACAGAGCGGTCGAAGGGGCTGTTTCCCGACGAGATGAGGAGCTTCTTGTCCAGCAGCTCACCGCTGCGGGATATCTTCAGGAGATAGGTGGTCTTGAGAGAGGTGTCCATTACCGAAATCTCTGGAGGGGTCTTCCACACGCTGTCCACCACCATCTTCACCTGGGCTTTCCATACAGCCACCAGATTCGACGACTCGCCGGGGCCTCTGCCGAGCCTGCCCGGTGAGGTCCCTCCGGTATCGGGAGGGGTCTCGCCCGTAGCATCTTCATACGCCGTATCGTCCCACGTCCTGTCCTGCTCCTTCACCTCCAGGGGCTCCAGATCCTTGGCGGAGAGCTCCGGCGCTTTCTCTTTCGGCCCCTGTTCCTTCCTGATGCCGCTGATGCTGCTCTGCTCGCTCCCTTTGTGATAGACATATTTTCTGGTCGAGGACTGAGTGGATGACGCCTTTCCACGGGAAAGGGCGGCCTTCCCTGCCGAAGGGACCGAGGTCACGATGTCCACCTCGTAGACATCGAAGGCGGACAGATCGTCCCGGGGTGAAAAGCTCACATCCACCAGCGCCAGGATAAAAAGGAAATGGGCCAGGAGTGAAATCCCGGTGTATCCGCTCAGTCTCTTCATGCTACTTCTTTGTCGGAGGTTGCGTCACCAGCCCGATCTTGGTGAGCCCGGTGGAGCGGATCAGCGACATGACCTCCACTACGTAGCCATAGGGAATGGATTTGTCGGCCTGGAGATAGACGCTCTCCACCCCGCGCTGCTCCCGTATCTGCTCCAGGATCACATCGAGCCTGGCCAGGTCGATGGGCGATCCGTTGATATCAAGGGTCCTGTCCTGGTTGATCGTGATCGTGAGGTCCTGAGTCTGGGTCTGGAGCGCCCTGGCCTCGGCCTCGGGCAGATCCACCTTCATGCCCTCCTTCATCATAGGTGCCGAAACCATGAAGATGATCAGGAGCACGAGCATCACGTCGACCAGCGGGGTGACGTTGATCTCTGATACGGGCTTGCCGTGTCCCGGTCTATTCGCCACCATGGATAAGACCTCTGCGCACCCAGTTCATGAAATCGATCTGGAACCTCTCCATCTGGGTCATTGCCTGATTGATCGTCCCGGTGAAGTAATTATAGAAGAGCGCCGCCGGTATGGCAACAAAGAGTCCTGCAGCCGTGGCGATAAGTGCCTCGGAGATGCCGGGAGCCACGGTGGCGAGGTTCGCCGAACCCCTGAGCCCGATCTCCCTGAACGAGTCCATGATGCCCCAGACCGTGCCGAACAGGCCAATGAACGGGCTGGAGTTGCTGATGCTGGCGAGAAAGCCCAACCCGTGGGAAAGCTCCATGGCCTCATGCGTCTGTGCGCTCCGTATCCTGTTCTCTACATTGGCGAGCATGGATACCGGGATGGTGTTGTTCTTGGAGGTGATCTTCCTCAGCTCGTCCTGAGCTCCGTGAAACAGGTTTTTGATCGGACAGTCTCCGGCATTGTCCACCTTGTCCAGGATCTCCACCATACCTGTGCCTTTCAGGAGGCTGTCCAGAATGAGCTGGCCCCTCTTGCGCGCCCGGGAGAGGGCGACCCACTTCTGAACGATGATCCCCCAGGAAAATATGGAGAAGATAAACAGTACGAGCAGCACCAGCTTCACGACGGGATCGGAGTCCACGATCATGGCGCCGATGTCGCCTCTGAACTGAGTTGTGGCCGCATAGGCTGTCGATGGGAAAAACGGCATTTACTGTCCTCCTGATCTTGAATATCGGGTAAGGGGCGCATCCCCTCTCTCGCCCCTGTTCCTTCTCTGTGCTCCGGATTACGATTCCCTCCCTGTCCGCCGGATGACCGTGATATCCCCTGTCTCTTCTCCTCTATGGGAGAAAACGCACCGCAGCCATCCGCCCTTCACAAGAAAAACACTTGCCGCCCTTAGTATCATCTCTCCCCCTCACATTGCCACCTCTTTCGGCAGGGTGATGGTGAAGGTGGTCCCCCGGGGCCCGGTGGCGAACGTGATGTTTCCCGAGTGCATCTTGACGAGCCGGTACGAGATGGACAGACCGAGCCCGATCCCCTTGGGTTTGGTGGTGAAGAAGGGATCGAAGATCCGGTTGCGGATGTTCTCCGGGATACCCTTGCCGGTATCCTTCACGGTTATCTCGACCTGTGAGCCCTTATCCGCCAGATGGACCTCCATCCTGCCGCCTGAGTGCATGGCCTGTACGGCATTGATGAACACGTTCATGAACACCTGCTGCAGCAGGTCCGAATCGGCCCGGATCCTGACCTGCTCCGGCGGATAGAATTCCATGACCTGGACGCGGTTCTGCCGGGCCTCGTCCTGCATTAAAAACACGGTGTCCTCGATCACCTTCTTGAGATCGCATGCCCGCACATTCAGATCCTTGGGCTTGGCGAAGTCGAAGAAATTGAGCAGCAGCTTGTTGAGCCGGTCGATCTCGGCGATGATCCGGGATATGTAGGCGACGCGGTGATCGTTGTCCGGTATCTCCCCCTTCAAGGCCTGAGCCGTAGTCTTGATGCCGGCAAGGGGGTTGCGTATCTCGTGGGCGATGCCCGAGGTCAGCTCGCCCACGGTGGCGAGCTTGTCCATCTTCAGGAGCTCCTGCTCGAGCTGTTGGATCTCGGTGATATCGGTCATGACAACGGCGGAACATCCGCCTGAGAGGGCTATCCTGTTCAGCCTGACGGTTATCCGATCTTTCCCTTTGGTGCGGAGCATGATGTCCTTCTTCCCTGTGTTCTGCCGGAACATGCCCCTGATGTTGATCTCCTTCAGGCCCTCGCGTTCGATGCCTAAGAACTCCAGGGCGGTCCTGTTCGCATAGGAAACGGCTCCGGCCTCATCTGCCAGCATGATCCCCACGGGCAAAACCTCGAGCACCTCGGCTGCATGCGCATCAAGCATGTTATCCATAGTAGCCGACAACCCCGAAAACCTCCAGAAGAATTTAACCACCCTATGGCACTTTTTGCCTCGATAAATTATATCGGTAATAATGAGTTTTTTCTACTAAATCTTATAACAAACTTTCCCGAAGAAGATATTGACACCAGCAGGTCCTTCATATATAAGTCAAAAAGTGCCATTTGGTGTCAGTGGACCTTGGGGGCGAAGGTGTTTAAAGGGCATTACATAAATTCCATAAACGAGAAGGGGCGGTTGAGCATTCCATCAAAGTTCCGGGATGTGCTGAGCCAGTGGAACACCGACCATCTCATCATCACGAAAAGCCTCGATAAATGCCTCATGGCCTTTGCCTTCGAAGATTGGGAAAAAATGGAGAGAAAGGCCTCCTCCCTTTCCGCGGTCAGGAAAGCGGATATCATCTTCAAACGGCATGTCATGGGTTCCGCCGAGGAGTGCCAGATCGATTCACAGGGCCGGATCCTTATCCCCGCCAGCCTGCGCGACTATGCCGATCTCAAAAAAAAGTGCCTTATCGTGGGCATCGTAGACCGCTTTGAGATCTGGGACATCGAGATATACGACGCATACATGAAGGAGGCCCTGAAAGATCCCGAGAGCTTGAGGACGGAACTCGCCGAGCTGGGTCTGTAGGCCTATGCAGCACGTGCCCGTACTCCTCAGCGAGGTCCTGGAGGTGATGATGCCGCATAGTGGCGGTCGATACTTTGACGGCACCCTGGGATATGGCGGTCACGCGCGGGCGATTCTCGAAAAGAGCGCGCCCGGCGGTCTGCTCGCAGGCGTCGATCTCGATGGGGCTGCCGTCTTAAGGCTTCAGCAGTCGCTGGCTGATTATACGGGCAGGGTTTTTATCTTTCAGGGCAATTTCACTGAAATTGACAGGATATGCGCAATGCTGGGATGGGAAAATCTCGATGGGGTCCTGCTGGATCTGGGGATGTCATCGACCGCCCTCGATGATCCTGATCGAGGGTTTTCTTTTTTGAGACAGGGACCTCTGGACATGAGGTTTTCCACCGAGAATACGCTGAGTGCGGATACGGTGGTGAACACCTATGACGAGCACCGGCTCGCCTCCCTGATCCATACCTACGGCGAAGAGCGCTTCGCTCCGCGTATCGCCCGGCGCATCGTGGAGTCGCGCCCGGTGAAATCCACCACTGAGCTCGCAGAGATTGTGTCATCGGCCATCCCCAGGCGCTTCTGGCCGAAGAAGATCCACCCGGCCACCAAGACCTTCCAGGCTATCCGCATGGAGGTCAATCAGGAAATCGAAAACCTTCAGAGCTTTCTCCCCAAGGCGGCATCGCTGCTGGCCCCAGGCGGCGTGATCGCGATCATATCCTTCCACTCGCTCGAAGACCGCATCGTGAAGCGCTTTTTTGCCGGCACGCCGGAACGCTTTGTCTATCCCCGGGGGTTGCCCGCCCCCGCGCCTGAAGAGCCGCGCCTGCTCAAGCCTATCACCCGCAAGTCCATCACCCCTTCAGAAGAAGAGGTCAGGAACAACCCGCGGTCTCGGAGCGCCCGCCTGCGAGCGGCCAGGAGGCTCTCATGAAAGCCCGCGACATTGTGGACATCCTGCCCGCCTTTCTCATCATGCTCTCCTTTTTCACGGCATGGGCGTTCTTCCACATCTGGACCCGGCACATTGCCACGGAGCTCGGCTACGCCATAACGGCCGAGCAGACAGAGCAGGAGCATCTCCTGAGCGAGAACAAATCGCTGAAACTGGAGATATCCACCCTCAAGAGCTCCCGGAGGCTCGAAGAGATCGCGAAAAACAAACTGGGGATGAAATCGCCCAGCCCCGAACAGGTGGTGTACCTATGGCTGGACGAGTAAAGGCTGTGCGGATCCTGATCATCGTTCTTCTGGCGGCCATAGGGTCGCGGGCCTTCTATCTCCAGATCGTCAACCCCGATACCATCATATCCCGCGCCCACAAGAAATTCGACCACGACGTCAAGCTGAGCTCATACCGGGGCACGGTATATGACAAGAGCGGGCAGCCGCTGGCCATCAGCCTGGAGGTGAAGTCCATCGCAGCGAACCCACGGCTCATCGACAACCCCGCATCGGCTGCCGCAAAGCTGGCACGAGCGCTGAAAATCAACGAGCACTCCCTGAAAAAAAAGCTTCAGTCCGAGAAGTATTTCGTCTGGATCAAACGCCATGTTTCGCCTGATGAAGTGGCGAAGGTGGAGGCGCTGAACATAAAAGGCATCGGCTACTACAACGAGCCCAAGCGATTCTACCCCGAAGGCGAATCCATGGCGAACGTACTGGGACTGGTCGGCATAGACGGCCAGGGCCTCGAAGGCCTTGAACTTCTCTACGACGGGATCCTCCAGGGCAAACCCAGGCACATTGATGTCCGCAAGGACGGGTTCGGAAGGATTATCTACGCCCGCGGGCTCTCTCCCGACGAGGCCAAGGACGGCTCCACGATCTGGCTCACCATCGACCGCAGGCTCCAGTACATCGCCTTTTCCGAGCTCGAGCGCGCAGTCAAGGAAAACAAGGCCGCCTCGGGCTTCGTCATCATCACCAACCCCACCACCGGGGAAATCTACGCCATGGCCTCCTATCCGAGCTTCAATCCCAACACGGGCTCGTACAAAAACCTGCAGGGTCACAAGAACCGGGCCGTGGTGGACCGCTTCGAGCCCGGATCGGTCATCAAACCCATGTGGGTCGGCTGGGGAATGGAAAACGGCCTCATGAATCCGGGCCAGAGGGTTTTCTGCGAAGAAGGCAGATTCACCTATCACCGGGTCGTCTTCAATGATCACGAAAAGTACGGGTGGCTTCCGGTCAGGGATATCATCAAGTTCTCGAGCAATATCGGCATGGTAAAACTCCTCGACCCGGTCAGGGCGGCCGACATGTATGCATGCATGGATCTCTTCGGTCTCTTAAGCCCCACGGGCATCGAGTTCCCGGGCGAGCCCGGCGGGCTGGTCAGTGAGCCAAGGACATGGACCAGTGTGGACAAGGCCGCCATTTCCTTCGGCCACGGCTTTGCCGTGACCGGCATCCAGCTCATCACAGCATTCAACGCCATGATCAACGGCGGCATGCTCCTGAAACCCTACCTCGTGGATCGCGTGGCCGATGCCAAGGGTACCGAAGTCCAGCATTCCCGGCCCGTCATTGTCCGCAAGGTCATCTCACCGGCCGTGTCCCGGGAGATCGTTGACATCCTTTCGTCCGTGGTCTCCAAGGGCGGCACGGCGGAGGCTGCGAGTTTGAGCACCTACCGGGTCTTTGGAAAGACCGGCACGGCCCAGAAGATCGACCGGCTGACCGGGGCCTATTCCAAGAGCGACTATGTTACCACCTTCATTGGAGGCATCATCGATGCGAGCGGGAAGCCGAGGCTGAGCGTGATCGTGTCCATCAACGAGCCCAGGCCCCACTATTATGCGAGCATCGTGGCTTGCCCCGTGTTCAAAAGGATAGTCCAGAAGAGCGCCAGCATTATGGACATCAGCCCGAGCATCACGGTGGCCAGCAAAGGGGGAACGGGTAATGAAGGCATCTGAGGCAGCCGCCATCCTCGATGGAGCGCGGATCACAGGGACGGACAACGAGTTTTCCCGCCTGCGGGCGAACTCCCGGTCCATCCGGCCCGGTGATGCGTTCATCGCAGTGAAGGGAAGCGCCGACGACGGCCACCGGTATATCGAAGATGCCATCAAGGCAGGCGCGAGGGTGGTCTTCTGCAACCCCGGGACCTGCACGGCCAATTCTCACGCCGTCACCGCCATCGAGGTCCCGGACACCCGGGAGGCCCTGCGGAGGCTCCTGCCCGCGCTGTACCCCGAAGCGGAGAGATTGGGTCTCATCGGGATCACCGGCACCAACGGCAAGACCACTACCACCTATCTCCTGGAATCGGTCTTAAAGGCGGCGGGCAAAGAGCCGGGGGTGATCGGCACCATCAACATGCGCCATCATAACGTCAGCATCACTTCGTCGATCACGACGCCGGGGCCGCTCGACCTCTTCGAGCAGCTCGACTCCATGGCACGTGCCGGCGTGGATACCTGCGTGATGGAGGTGAGCTCCCATTCCCTCGATCAGGACAGGGTCATGGGGCTCAAGTTCGACTGCGGCATATTCACGAACCTGAGCCAGGATCACCTCGACTATCACCCGGACATGGAGGCGTATTTCCTCGCCAAGAAAAGACTCTTCGATGTCTATCTGAAGGGCGCCGCGGTCATCAATATCGACGATGCCTTCGGGAAGCGGCTCGTCAGGGATCTCCCCGATGCCATCACCTACGGCAGACAGGCAGGCGCCCTGATCCATCTCCGCTTATGCAGGGCCGACAGCGAGGGCCTGCACCTCACCCTGTCGAGCCCGGCAGGGGATCTGCACCTCAATAGCCGGCTCATGGGGGAGGTCAACGCATACAACATCATGGCCTGCGTAGGCGCATCCATCGCCTCGGGAATTGACAAGAGCGCCGTCGTCTCCGGTATCGAAGCCCTCCAGGAGGTCCCGGGCAGGATGGAGCCGGTGAGAAACCGCCTGGGGCTGACCGTTCTCGTAGATTTCGCACACACCCCGGACGCCCTCCAGCATGCACTTGCCTCGGCCAGGTCGTTCACGAAGGGCAGGCTCATCTCCGTATTCGGCTGCGGGGGCGATCGCGACCGGACAAAGAGGCCCTTGATGGGCGCCATTGCCGCTGCAGCCTCGGATGTCGTGATCGTGACCTCGGACAACCCCCGAAGCGAAGATCCGGCCGCCATCATCGAGGATATCGTCGCCGGGATCGACGACCGGAGCAGGCTGATGGTCGAGCCTGACCGATGCAAGGCCATACGGCTCGGGATCGGCCTGATGAAAAGCGGCGACTGTCTGCTCATTGCAGGCAAAGGCCACGAGACCTATCAGATCATCGGCTCGCAAAGGCTGTCTTTCGACGACAGGGTCTGCGCTGCGCAGTGTCTGGAGGAGGTGAGCAGACCATGAGGCTCGCTGCCTATGACGCAGCCGAATGCACCGGCGGGACCGTCGCGTACGGAAGCCCCGAGACCGTTTTCACCGGGGTGTCCACAGACACACGGACCATCCGGCGAGGGGATCTGTTCGTGGCGCTTGCCGGCGAGCGATTTGACGGACATGCGTTCGTGAACGAGGCCTTCTCGCGGGGCGCCGCCGGCGCGGTGGTCATGCAGGACGGGTTCCGCGGCCCGGGAACGGTCATCTCCGTGGACGACACGCTCGCGGCCCTGGGAGACATCGCCGCGTTCATCAGAAACCAGTATCATCCCGTCGTGGTGGGCATCACCGGATCGGCGGGCAAGACCACCACCAAGGAGCTGTGCGCCTCGATACTCTCTCTCGAAGGAACCTGCCTGAAGACCGAGAAGAACTACAACAATCTCATCGGCGTGCCGTTGAGTGTGCTCGGTCTCTCAGACGAGCACCGCTTCGCGGTCATCGAGATGGGAACGAATCGATTCGGGGAGATCGACCGCCTTGCGTCCATTGTCCGCCCCCGGGCGTCCATCCTCACCAATATCAATCCGGTTCACTTAAGCGGGTTCAGGAGCATCGCTGGAGTCATCAGGGAGAAGCAGGCCATTTTCTCGCATACGGCTCAAAACGGCTTCGCCGTGATTGATCCGCACCAGGAGCACATGGACAAGGTGGTTATCCCTTCACACCTTGCCCGGTTCACCTACTCCCGCCTGGGCAAGGCGGATGTGACCCTGAAGGAGGTGCTCCACCAGGGCCTGGACGGCACCGAGATCGTGATGGCTGCGGCGGGCAGGGAGATCAGGACGAAAGTCCCGCTGCCGGGGATGCACAATGTCGTCAACGCCCTGGCCGCGGCGGCATGCGCCCTGGCTTTGGGCATCGACCCTGAGAAGATCTCCCGCGGCATCGCGGACGCGCGGTTTCCGGGCATGCGCTCGGAGGTCATCGTGCACCGGGGGGTTTCCATTATCAACGACTCCTACAACGCCAACCCGGCCTCCATGAAGGCGGCACTTGAGGTGCTCGTTGAATCGCCGAATACATACCGGGTGGCCGTACTGGGCGATATGCTGGAGCTGGGCAAAGAGGCTGAGCACTGGCATGCGGAGCTGGGGAAATGGGTGGCCAAGGCAGGGGTCGACCGGCTCGTCGTCACCGGGGAAATGGCCCGGACCGTAGCGGATGAAGCGCTCCGGCAGGGAATGGACCCTCACTCGGTCCGCATTGCACTGAACCATGAAGAAATCCTTGGGCACCTTCTCGATGTGCTGGACAGGGATGCCGCCGTGCTGGTCAAGGCATCCCGGGGCCTGCATCTCGACGATGTGGTGACCAGGCTCAAGGCGGTGGGCTGATCATGCTGTATCATATCCTCTACCCACTCCACACGGACTTCGCGATCTTCAACGTATTCAAGTACATCACCTTCCGGTCGATCTACGCCACCATCACCGCCCTTATCATCTGCCTGTGGCTGGGCCCGTGGTTTATCAGGAAGCTCACCGAGCTCAAACTCAGGGAGCGGATCAACGGCCATACCCCCAAGACTCACCAGGGGAAGTCCGGAACACCCACCATGGGGGGCATCCTGATCATCTCGGCCGTGGTCCTGTCCACACTTCTGTGGGTTGACCTGGAGAACCTCTACATCTGGATGGGTATGATCATCCTGCTGAGCTTCGGGCTTTTGGGATTCGTGGATGATTATCTCAAAACCATCAAGGGAAACATGAAGGGCTTGCCGGGACGGTTCCGGCTCGCGGTGGAGTTCGCCGTCGCCGCGCTGATCGGGTATATCCTTATCAATATACCCGGCTTCGACCGGTCCATCGTGATCCCCTTCTTTAAAAATATATCCATCGACTTGGGCGTCTTCTACGTTCCCTTTGCCATGCTGGTGATCGTGGGGAGTGCGAACGCCGTCAATCTCACCGATGGACTCGACGGGCTGGCGATCGGGCCCTGCACGATCGCAGCAGCGACCTATCTCATCTTCGCCTATGTGACAGGCAACATCAAAGCGGCTTCATACCTCCAGTTCCCCTTCATATCCGGTGTCGGAGAGCTCTCGATCTTTCTCGGCGCCCTGGTGGGCGCAGGCATGGGGTTCCTCTGGTACAACGCCTACCCCGCCCAGGTGTTCATGGGCGATGTGGGTTCGTTGAGCCTGGGAGGAATCCTGGGAACAGTGGCACTGATTACCAAACAAGAGGTGCTGCTGGTGGTGGTCGGAGGGATATTCGTGATGGAGGTGGTGTCTGTCATCCTGCAGGTGAGCTTCTTCAAGTATACGAAGGGCAGACGCATATTCCGGATGGCCCCCATTCACCATCATTTCGAGCTCAAGGGATGGCCGGAACCCAAGATCATCGTGCGGTTCTGGATCATCTCGCTCCTGTTGGCGCTGGTGGCCATCTCGACCCTGAAACTGAGGTAAAGGCTATGGGAAAGAATGAACGGGAACTCCATTATCTGCAGATGATCGTCGATTTTTACATGGATCATGAGGACAAGAACATTGTCGCACTCCTCATGAGGATCAGCGAGAGTCTAGAAAGGATGCGGGCTTGCGCGTAGTTGTATGGGGCACGGGCCAGACGGGCCTGAACACGGCGCGGGAGATGATCAAACAGGGCCACGAGGTACGCCTTGTGGACGAGAAGCCTGCACAGGCAGGCCTGGACCTGCCGGTCACCCTGCTCAGCAAAGACGATATGCTCTGGGCCGACCTCGTGATCCCGAGCCCCGGGATCCCGAAACACCACCCCATGCTCGGCCTGGCGAAAAAGGTGCTCTCCGAGGTGGAGGTCGCGTCTTCGCTCCTGACGGGGACCCTCATCGCCATCACGGGCACCAACGGCAAGACGACAACAACCACGCTCATCCACCAGATCCTCTGCCGGGCGGGTCTCGACGCGGGCATCGGGGGAAACATCTCGCCCCCGCTCATCTCGCTCGTCGAGCGGAACCCCCGCTATGTGGTCGCCGAAATCAGCACCTTCCAGATGGAATGGATCGAGCGATTCAGGCCGCACATCGGCGTGTGCCTAAACATCACCCCTGACCATCTGGACCGCTACCGGGACATGGACGAGTACGTGCTGTACAAGAAGATCATGTTCAAGAACCAGGAAGAAGGCGACATCGCGGTGCTCAACGACGACGATCCGTATCTGAAGGACGTGGGCGGCCGCGCGCGCCGGGCGGGCTTTTCGTTTTCCAGCCCTTCCTCGCAAGACGGCGCATTCATTCGGGGATCGCGCATCTTCTTCAAGGGAAGCATCGAAGGGCCGGGGCCTTTGCTTCCTCAAGACAGGGAGCTCGGCAACGGCTTGAAGGAAGACATGCTCGCCTCGGCCCTGGTGGCGCGGCTGCTGGACATCGACTCCGAGGCGGCCCAGGAGGTGTTCGCCGCTTTTCCGGGGATCCACCACCGGTTCGAGCACGTGGCGACCATCGACGGCGTGACCTTTGTGGACGACTCCAAGGCGACCAATGTGGGTGCACTGGAAACGGCGCTCTCCGGGATGCAGTCGCGGGTGATCCTCATCCTCGGAGGCAAGGACAAGGGAGGCGACTTCTCGCACATCGCGATGCGCTTCAGAGAAAAGATCCGCCTGGCCGTCGTGCTGGGCGAGGCCGCCGGCAGGATCAGGCAAGAGATTGAGGATTTCGTGGAAACTGAAGCTGCAACGGACATGCAGCAGGCGGTGAGGACGGCATTCGAAAAGGCGGAAAGCGGCGACACGGTGCTCTTAAGCCCGGGGTGCGCCAGCTTCGACATGTTCAACAGTTATGCCCACAGGGGAGATGTGTTCCGGCAATGCGTGTACTCGATCAGATAATGCCCGAGATGGATTTCGACATGGTCTTCCTCATGGCCACGCTCATGCTGCTGGTCATGGGGACGGTCATGATCTTTTCCTCGAGCTATTTCATATCCAAGGAGATGTACAACGACAGCTTTGCCATGATCGGAAGGCACCTCTTCCACCTGGGGGTGGGCATCGTTGCGATGGGGTGTCTCATCCGTGTGGACTACCGGAGGTTCAACACCCGCTTCTTTGTGCTCTTCGCGCTGGGTGCCGGGATCATCGCATGTATCCTGTGCTTCGTCCCGGGAATCGGCGTCATGGGAGGCCATGCCCGGAGATGGATCAGGGTCCCCTTTCTCACGGTGCAGGCCTCAGAGATCATGAAGATCGCCCTCATCTTCTATCTCTCCTATTCCCTGTGCAAGAAAACCAAGAACATCCATGACTACCGGTACGGTGTTCTGCCCATTCTGGCGGTCGTGGGCGTAAGCGCCCTGCTCATCCTCATCGAGCCCGACTTCGGCACCGCCGCCACCATCGGGATATGGTTGTTCTTCATCCTCTTCATTGCCGGCATGCGGATCAAGCACCTGATCCTCACCCTGCTGATCATCCTGCCGATCGGGATCATCACGATGCTCCTGGAGCCCTACCGCAAGGCCAGGCTGCTCGCCTTCATGAATCCGTGGGAGGACATGTACGGCATCGGGTATCAGACCGTGCAGTCCATGGTGGCCCTTGCCAGCGGAGGCATCTTCGGTTCGGGTCTGGGCGAAGGCACCCAGAAGCTCTTCTTCCTCCCCGCCCCTCACACCGACTTCATTCTGTCGGTCCTGGGCGAAGAGCTCGGATTCATCGGCGTCCTGTTTATCGTGGCGCTCTTCGGGTTCTGGATCTGGAGGGGATACACCATCGCCATGGCCACGAACGACGGCTTCGGGTTTCTCCTGGTCGTCTCCGCCGTCTCGCTCATTGGATTGCAGGCCATCGTGAACATGGGAGTGGCAATGTCCGTCTTCCCTACGACAGGCATCGCCCTTCCCTTCTTCAGCTACGGAGGATCAAGCCTGGTGACCGCCATGGTGGCGTCGGGCATCGTGCTCTCGGTATCGCGGAGGGCCCGGTTATGAGGATGATCATCACCGCAGGGGGGACCGGGGGGCACATCATGCCGGCCGTGGCCATTGCCGAGGCGATAAGGGAGCTTTCTCCCGGGACCAGGATCCTGTTCGTAGGAACGGACCGGGGCATGGAGGAGAGGATTGCAGGCCTTTACAGCCTTGATTTCACGGCAATCAGGGCGCTCGGCATCAAGGGCAAGTCGCCGGTCCAGGTGGGAAGAGCAGCGGCGACGAACACGGCGGCCTTCTTCAAGGCCCTGAAGATCGTCCGTGCGTACCGGCCCGACTGGGTCGTGGGCACGGGCGGGTACATCACCGGCATGGTGGTGCTTGCAGGCTACCTCCAGGGAGCCGCCTGCGCGATCCAGGAACAGAACAGCATCCCGGGCCTGACCAACCAGATCCTGTCTCGATTCGCAAGCCGGATCTTCCTGGCGTTCCCGGATACCCGAAAGGTGTTTCCCCAACGGAAATCCGTGGTCTCGGGCAACCCCGTGCGCGCGGGCATCATCCAGGGCAAAAAGGCGGAGCGCGGGCGGAGCCTCCTCATCCTGGGCGGATCGCTGGGCGCCGGGAGCATCAACGAGGCCGCGGTCGAGGCCTTACGTATCCTGAAACAGGAAGGCCTTGTCCCGGATGTCGTCCATCAGTGCGGGCCGAGGGACTACGACCGGGTCGTAAGCGCCTATCGCGACATGGGGCTCACCGCAGAGGTGCACGCCTTCATCGACGATATGGCGCCGGTCTACAACCGGGCATCCATGGCAATATGCCGGTGCGGCGGGCTCACCCTTGCCGAGCTCTCCGCCATGGGCATCCCCGCAATCATGGTCCCCTACCCCCATGCAGCCGATGACCATCAGACAGCCAATGCCCGGTACGTGGAATCTCATGGAGGCGGGTGGATCATCCCGGACAGGGAGCTGAGCCCCCAGAGGCTCGCAGGCGAAATCAAGGCGCGGTTCTTCGAGAGGGATACGCTGGAGAAAGCAGCTTCCTGCATCGCAGGGCTCGGGCTCGGGCAGGGATCACAGTTTATTGCGCAGGAGATACTTCGATGTTCAGGGGCATAAGCAGAATACACTTCGTCGGCATCGGCGGCATCGGCATGAGCGGCATCGCCGAGCTGCTCATCAACCTACGTTTCTCTGTGTCCGGATCGGATGTGTCCGACTCGGATACCGTGGCCCGGCTGCGCTCCCTGGGCGCCCGGATCGAGATCGGCCACAATGCCGGCAACCTGGGCGACGCCCAGGTGGTGGTGTATTCTTCGGCAGTTGGCCTTGACAACCCCGAGTGCGCCGCTGCAAAGGCAAAGGGCCTGCCGGTGATCCCCAGGGCCGAGATGCTCGCGGAGATCATGCGGATGAAGCACTCCATCGCCATCGCCGGCACACACGGCAAAACAACCACTACCTCGATGCTCGCAACCATCCTCGCGGTGGCTGACCTGGACCCCACCGCGATCATCGGCGGCAAGCTCGACATGTTCGGCTCCAATGCATGCCTGGGCGACGGTGACCTGCTGGTGGCCGAGGCGGACGAGAGCGACCGCTCGTTCCTCAAGCTGGCGCCCATAGTGGCCGTGGTGACCAACATCGAGAGGGAACACATGGACTGCTACCGCGATCTTGACGATATCCTGAACACCTATGTCCAGTTTCTGAACAAGGTCCCCTTCTTCGGGTTCAACATGGTCTGCCTGGATAACGAGCACGTCCAGCAGATCCTGCCCCGGCTGGAAAGAAAGGTCGTGACCTACGGCTCCCACACTCAGGCCATGTACCGGTATACAGACCCCGTGTTCGAGGGACTCTCTTCGCGATTCACCGCCCATCGAAACGGCGGTACTCTGGGCGAGGTGAAACTGTCCGTGCCCGGGGTCCACAACTGCCTCAACGCCTTGGCGACCATAGGCACGTGCATGGAGCTCGGACTTGATTTCGAGGTGATCAGAAAGGGCCTTGCAGCATACAAGGGCGTCCAGCGAAGGGCACACATCAGGGGAGAGAGGGCCGGCATCACGGTCATGGATGACTACGGCCACCACCCCACGGAGATCAAGGCAACACTGAAGGCTTTGAAGAACGGCTTTCCAAGTCGGCGAATCATCGCGGTTTTCCAGCCCCATCGCTACACGCGGACCAGGGACCTCTTCGATGACTTCGTCACCGCGTTCTACGACGCATCCAAGCTGCTCATCACCGAGATCTACCCCGCGTCGGAAAAGCCCATCGAAGGGGTGTCGGGCAAGATGCTCTGGGAGAGCATTCAGGCACACGGGCACCGGGACGCCCACTATGTGGAGGACAAGAACGATATCCCGCAGAGGCTGAAGGAACACCTCCGGGAGGGAGACCTGGTGGTCTTCCTGGGGGCAGGCGACGTCTGGAGACAGGGATTGAAGGTTCTGGAGATGATCGGATGAAGGAATACGCGACCGTCAATGCATGCGACCTGACGACCATGCACTGCGGCGGCACCATCGCCACCCTGTACGAGCCCGAGACAAAAGAGGAGCTCGCATCCCTCCTCGGCCGTCTCGACAGTTTTGTCGTGATCGGGGGCGGCTCCAATATGATCTTCTCCGATGGTCTCATCGCAACACCTGTGATCAGGCTCGGAAAGGACTTCTCCTCGCTGAGCATCGAGGGCGGCGCCCTGCATGCGCAAGCGGCGACACCACTGAAGACCCTGCTTCAGTACTGCATCGACAACGGCCTGTCCGGCCTCGAATTCATGGCGGGAATCCCGGGCACCGTGGGCGGAGCTCTCGCCATGAACGCAGGCACGCCGGATAAAGGCATCATGGACGCGGTCCTCGAGGTGGAGTATGTGGACGGCACGGGCATCCACGTGGTGAAGAGGGATGCGATTTCCTATGGTTACCGCCGGGGCGGGTTCGACTCCCGTGCGGTCGTTATCTCTGCCCGTCTTCGCGTTGAGCCGCTCACCCCCGAGGAGGTCGCCGCGGCCATGCAGCCCTATCTCCTCAAGAAAAAGAACCAGCCCAAGGGGTTCAGCAGCGGGTCCATGTTCAGAAACCCCCCGGGCTTAGCCGCCGGACGCCTCATCGAGCAGGCAGGACTCAAGGGCTTGCGAATCGGCGGCGCAAAGATATCCGAGATTCACGCGAATTTCATCATCAATGATGGGAATGCGACCACCGCCGACATCAGGTCTCTTCTCCATACGATCAAGGAGCGGGTCAAAGAGAGGTTTGGGATCGAATTGCAGGAGGAGGTAAAAATCATTGATGAACGATTATAAAGAAACAAAAAAGATCGCCTCCAAGAAGAAAACACTCTCCAAGATCAACCTTGCCATCCGGGTGTCCATCTGGCTCTGTCTCAGTGTTTCCGGCGCACTGATCGTATTCTGCGGGACAGCGTACGTGGTCAACTCCGAGCTGTTCAAGGTGCGCGAAATCACGATCAAGGGCAACGAGCACATGGACAATGATGAGGTGCTGGCCCTGCTCGATATCGAGGAGGGAGACAATATCCTGGGATGGGACATGGATGCGGCGCGCCAGAGACTGCTGACCCACCCCTGGATCAAGGATGTGGGCATCACCCGGAGCTTCATTCCCACCGGGGTCGGGGTCCGCATCGTGGAGCACCGGCCTACAGCCACCCTCATCCTCAAGGACAAACCCTACCTGATCTCTGAGGATGGGGTGGTATTCGCGTCCGCCCCGGAGGACAATTACGGGCTCATGATCCAGGCGCGGGAGTATGCACCGTCCCGGGGTGAGGAAGACCTCCACGACGTGCTCAAGGCGGCCATCCGCGCGGTCTCCATCGTGGAATCGAAAGGGCTTAAGGTCAGGGACTTGGTCATCGAGGCGGGCGGAGTCATGAACATCAGGCTTGACAAAGGCATAACCCTTGTCATTCTTGGAGAAATGACTCCGCTGAAGGTGGACATGGCCCTGAAGGCCATGCGTGAGATCAAACCGACATGCGGGACTGTCATGGATCTGACATGCGAGGACAAAATCGTTTTACGGAATCGAGGGGGTTATGGCGGCGAGGGATAGGATCATTGTCGGGCTTGACATCGGGACCACCAAGATCTGCTGCATCATCACCGAGCTCAAGGAGAACGGAGATCTCGAGGTGATCGGATTCGGCATCTCGGAGTCAAAGGGCCTCCGCAGAGGGTTGGTGGTGAACATGGAGCATACGGTCGAGGCCATCGGGTGCGCGGTGGAGGATGCCGAGCGGATGGCCGGAATCCGGGTGGACGAGGTGTTCACCGGCATTGCGGGGGGTCACATACAGGGGATCACCACCAGTGCGGTCATCTCGGTCAAGGGCGAGGACATTACCCCTGCGGACAAGAAACGTGTGGTGGACCAGGCCCGGGAGTTTGCCAAGCCCGTGGGCGTAGAGGTCATCCATGTGCTTCCCCAGGAATTCTGCGTGGACGACATCAGCGGCATATCCGATCCGGTGGGCATGGCAGGATCGAAACTTCAGGCGCACGTTCACATCGTCACCGGTTCCATATCAGCGGTGAGCAATATCACGAAATGCGCTCAGAAGGCCGGGCTCGGGCTGCAGGACATCGTCCTCCAGCAGATCGCTTCGGCGGCGGCGATCCTCACCCCCGACGAGATGCAGCTGGGCGTCATCCTCATGGATATCGGCGGAGGAACCACGGACATCGCGCTGTTCAGCGAAGGGGCTATCCGCCACACCGCGGTTCTCGCCCTGGGGGGGGACCACATCACCAATGATATTGCCGTAGGCATCCGGACCCCGATCTCCGAGGCGGAGCGCCTGAAGATCAAATACGGACATGCTATCGCCGCCAGGGTATCCTCGGACGAGCAGATCGAGGTGCCCTCCATCGGGGGTGACACGATAAACACGGTACCAAGGAGAGTCCTTGCGGAAATCATCGAATCACGGGTAGAAGAACTCTTTAAGCTGGCATACACGGAGATACGCAACACAGGACTGGCCGAGACCATGTCGGCAGGCCTCGTCCTCACCGGAGGGGCTTCATCCCTGGAAGGCGTGGCCCAACTCGCCGAGAGCATCATGCACCTGCCCGTCCGTGTGGGTTATCCCCGCGGAATCAAGGGGCTGGTGGAGCTGGTGAACAGCCCCGCCTATGCAACGGCGGTGGGCCTGTGCATCTACGGGGCCAGCAAACCCAGCAACGGCTTTAAGGCAAAGAAGGGCACATCAATGTTCGAGCGGGTGCTGGATCGCATGATCCGGTGGTTTAAAGAGGTCTTTTAGACAGAGGAGGAGACCATGTTTGAGTTGGAAAAAGTAGAAAATACCGGAGCGAAGATCAAGGTGATCGGTGTCGGGGGATGCGGTTGCAACGCGGTCAACAACATGATCGCAGCCAATCTCAAGGGCGTGGACTTCCTGGCCTGCAACACTGATATCCAGACATTGAAATCCTCCCTCTCTCCCAACAGGGTGCAGATCGGAACCAAGCTCACCCGGGGCCTCGGGGCAGGAGGAGACCCGGAGATGGGCAAGAGCGCGGCCCAAGAGAGCGAGCAGGAAATCCGAAGCTCCCTGGAAGGCGCCGATATGGTGTTCATCACCGCTGGCATGGGCGGCGGAACCGGCACCGGCGCATCCCCCATCGTGGCGCGGATCGCCCGAGACATGGGCGCGCTCACCGTGGGTGTGGTCACCAAGCCCTTCCCCTTTGAGGGAAAGCGCAAGATGAAGCAGGCCGAGTCCGGAGAGAAAGAGCTCTCCGAGCACGTGGACGCCCTGATCGTCATTCCCAACAACCGGCTGCTCAGCATGGCGGGCAAGAACGTGCCCATGCTCCAGGCCTTCCGGATGGCGGACGACATCCTCACCAATGCGGTCAGGGGCATCTCCGACCTGATCAACAACACCGGCCTGGTCAACGTTGACTTCAACGACGTGCGCGCCGTCATGGAGGAAAAGGGCAAGGCGCTCATGGGCATCGGGTACGGATCGGGCGAGAGCCGGTCCCAGGAAGCGGCGCAGGCGGCGATCTCGTCCCCTTTGCTGGAAGACATGGACATCCAGGGTGCTAAGGGACTCCTGATCAATATCACCAGCGGCCAGGACATCACCATGGACGAGATCCACGAGGCCTCCACCCTCATCCAGTCTGCCGCCCATGAGGACGCAAACATCATCTGGGGCGTGGTCATCGACGAGAACATGCACGAACAGATGGCCATCACGGTCGTGGCCACCGGTTTTTCCAGCAAGCCGGTCGTGCTCTCCAGCACCACCGAGGAACCGGTGATCCAGCACACCCGTGAAAAGCAGACCGCCACGGTCATCGACTACAACCGGCCGGCGTTCATGCGGAAGAAGGAGCTGGGCGGCGAGAAAGAGGTGGTCAGGCTGGGCATGGTCGTGGACGACAGCATTCTCGACGAAGACACCTACAATGTACCGACTTTCTTAAGAAAAAAGGCCGACTAGGGAATCGTCGATGAGACCGACACGGGTCGAGATCGATCTGTGCGCCATCAAGGGCAACCTCGATGCCATCCGCGCATGGACGAAGACCAGGATCATGATGGCCATCAAGGCCGACGCATACGGCCACGGTGCCCACGTGGTGGGGAGGTTCGTCCAGGAGCAGCGCGCCGCCGACATGCTTGGGGTGAGCTGCATCGAGGAAGGCGTCCATCTCAGGGAAGCGGGCGTGTCCCTGCCCATTCTCAACTTCGGCCTCATCAGCAGCTCACAGGAAGACTGCGACACCATTTTCTCCCACCGGATCACCCCCACCCTGGTGGATCGTGCCCCGGTGGAAAGCCTCATCGCAGGGGCCAGGAAATGGAACCGCCCCATCGGTGTGCACATCAAGACGGATACCGGCATGGGCAGGCTCGGCTTCGATCCCGAGGAAGCCGTCGAGCTGGCCCGGTATCTCTCCGGAGTTCCGGAAATCACGATATCGGGCGTCTACACCCATTTCCCCGTCTCCGATATGCCCGGACACCCCTTCACCTCCTCCCAGCTGGCGGCGTTCAACGGGTTCGCCGGCCGGCTGAAGTCGCTGGATATCCCAGCGGGCATCCGGCATTGTGCGAACTCGGGCGCCATCCTCAACCATCCCGAGTCGTATCTGGACGTTGTACGGCCGGGCATCCTCTGTTATGGGCTCTATCCCTCGCATGAGCTGCCCAGGACGCTCGAGGTGGTCCCCGCCATGACGCTCAAGTCCGCCATCATGTTTGTCAAGCGGGTCAGGAAAGGGACCGGCCTGTCGTACGGGCTCACCCACCGCACCTCGAGAGACACCTATATAGCAACGATACCCGTCGGGTATGCCGACGGATTCGCCCGCTCGCTGTCGAACATCGCACGGGTGACCATCCGGGACAAGACCTACCCCGTGGTCGGAAGGGTCTGTATGGACCAGACCCTCATCGACCTGTGCGACGATCTCTATCCCATCGGCGAAGAGGTGGAGATCTTCGGCCGTGGCTCCATCACCGCAGAAACGCTGGCCGCCTGGAACAACACGATCCCCTACGAGATCACCTGCAACATGAGCAGGAGGGTTCCGCGCACCTACTCCCACAACCTTCCCTGACTCGATGCCGAAAAAGTGAATCGGTATTCATTTCTCCGTTGACATCCCGCCTCGCGGCCCGTATAATGAACCCCTAATTTCTTGCGTTAATTTTTTAAGAGGGAGGATTTCGTGTCAGATAATAGCAAAGTTATGAACAGGTGGATTGTCGTCATCGGGGCAGTAGCCATTCAGTTGTGCCTGGGGGCCATCTATGCATGGTCGGTCTTCACGCCGAAGCTCGCAGACCCTGCGGGGCCCTACGCCTTCTCCGTCAAAGAGACCCAGTGGGTGTTCTCGCTCGGGCTCTTGAGCTTCGCGGTGGTCATGATCATTGCCGGCCGCATGCTGGGGAAGATCTCAGCCCGGGCCCTGGCGTCCATCGGCGGCATCGTGCTCGGTGCCGGTTATATCCTGGGCGGCTTCTTCGGGAGCACCTTTGCCATGCAGATGATCTTCATCGGGTTCATGGGCGGAGCGGGCATCGGACTCGCCTATGTGGTCCCCATCGCAATCGGCGTCAAGTGGTTCCCTGACAAGAAAGGCCTCATCACCGGCCTGGCGGTCGCCGGCTTCGGGTTCGGCGCGCTGATCTGGGTCAAGGCCGCCGGTGAGTGGTTCAATCTCCTCAATGCGCTGAACCTCTTCGGACTCGGCGGCGTACAGAGCGTATTCATCGTCTACGGGATCATCTTCCTCGTCGTCGTCCTGCTCGGCAGCATCGTCATGGTCGATCCTCCCAGCGGCTGGCTCCCGGCCGGGTACACACCACCCGCACCGAACGCGGGCGCCGGGTCGCAGAACGGCGCAGTCGCCTTCGAGACGGGCGAGATGCTGAAAACACCCCAGTTCTACATGACGTTCCTCACCTTCTTCCTGAGCGCCATGGCCGGCCTGATGGTCATCGGCATCATCAAGCTCTTCGGCATCGATGCGCTCTCGGCAAACGGCATCGACACAGCCGCCGCCTCGGCCATCGCAGGAACCGCCATGGGATTCTACGCCATTTTCAACGGGCTGGGCAGGATCATCTGGGGTTCGCTGTCCGACAAGATCGGCAGGCGGGTGTCCATATTCCTGATGTGCCTCCTCCAGTCCATCATCATGTTCCTGTTCTTCAAGCTGGGCGGGACCCAGGTCGGCCTCATCGCGAGCGCCTGCATCATCGGGTTCAATTTCGGCGGCAACTTCGCCCTGTTCGCCGCGGTCACGGCCGACTATTTCGGCAACACCACGGTGGGGAAGAACTACGGTTGGGTGTTCCTCTCATACGGCCTTGCAGGGATCGCAGGCCCCCAGATCGCGGGCTACTTCAAGGACGCGGCCGTTCAGTCCGGAGCAGGAGTCGACGCCTGGGTGACCCCGTTCCTCATCGCGGCCATCGGATGTCTGGTGGGCGCGGTGATCACCCTGGTCAACAAGCCGCCGCAGAAGGCTGCTTCTGCCGGAGTGGTGGATGCCGGGAGGGTGCGGCAGTCCCGCTGACCATCTTCACCTATAATACAAGACTCTTTCACGGGAGGCGGGCCTTGAAAAGGTCCGCCTCCTGTTTTGTTATCAATGGCATGTACCTATTAACGGCAAATCCCGGCCCCGATTCCACCGCAAGCTGCCGGGAATACGATCCCATCCCCCGAGAGCCTTTGAAACCATCCGGTCTCCTCTCCAGAGGGGTGATCTGTTAGTTCGGACGTAGCCTCTGTGTCCGTTATTCGTCTTATTTCCCAGGCGCGGTCCGTGTCACGTGGAGAATCTTTGGTAAGGGATTGGTTGAGTTTTTCCATAGGCCTTCTTTAATAAGAGACCTGCTTGATTCGCGGGAGTTGCTGTGGGTGCGTTCTATTGAATCCCCCTTCTACAGTTCTCCTCGGCAGACTATTTCGAGGAGGATTCGCCTTAAATGAATTCCGGCACACGAAATAAGGACACCGAACTGAAAAGGGGAACGGCTTGTACGGCCGTTCCCCTTTTCTGCCCCTATAAGAAGGGCAGTTTGTTTTAACGCTTGATCACACTGGATATGCTGCTCGTGTAGCTCTGACCGTTGGCATCATACCCGACCACGGCCCAGTACACCGTCGTTCCGGACGGGATGAACCAGTACCAGAGCACCGGGTGCATGCTGCAGGAGGTGCTGCTGCCCGTATAGATGTTCGTGAGGTGCTTCTTGTCGAGCGAGGCATATACCTTGAACTTCACCATGCCTTCGGCTCTCCACGAGAAGACGGGATTGTCCCTCATCACGGCGCCTGTCGCAGGGCTGACCGGCTCGATGACGATCTCGTCCTCCTGCACGGTCACGGTAATGCTGTCCGGGCTGCTGGTGTCGGCTCCATCGTACACCTTGAGCTCGAACACATACGTGCCCTGCTCGGTTGGGGTAAACGACGGGGTGGCCGTGTTGGAACCGCTGATCGACACCCTGGTGCCCGAAACCTGGGACCATATATAGGAAATGGTATCGCCGTCGGGATCGAAGCTGGCGCGGCCGTCCAGGGTCACCTTCTCCCCGATGTTCGCGGTCTGGTTGTCTCCCGCATCGGCGACAGGCACCTGGTTGAGAGCATCAACGGTCACGGTTACGCCGGCTTCGGAAACCGCCTGGCCGTCCGAGACCCTCACCGTGAAGGTCAGCACGCCCGAGGTGGTGGGGGTGAAGCTCGGACTCACCGTATTCGCTCCGGCAAGGTCCACGCTTGCGCCCGAACTCTGCGTCCAGGCATAGGTGAGCGTATCGCCGTCCGCGTCGTAGGAGGCCGCAGCACTTAAGGTTACCGTTTCACCCACATACACCAGGGCATCATCGCCGGCATCGGCAACCGGGGCATTGTTCAGGGTCAGCACCCTGACGACCACCCGGTCCGGGGTCGACTCAACTCTGCCATCGGAGACCACCAGCTCGAACTCCCGGGTACCCTCGGAGCCCGCGTCGAAATACGGGGATGCGGTCTGTGCTCCCCGGAGATCCACCTGGATGCCGGCTGTCTGCCGCCATGCATAGCTCAGGGCGTCTCCGTCCGGATCCGACGAGGCGCTGCCGTCAAGCGTTACCCGCTGTCCCACCTGAACGTCCTGATCTCCGCCTGCATTGGCTGTCGGGGCCTGGTTCGCCGCCGCGTTGACCGTGACGGTGATCTCGTCTGCAGGGCTTGCAAGGGAGCCGTCCGAGCAGGTCACCGAGAAGCGGTACTGGCCCTCCGAGGGGAAGGTGACGGATATATCCTGCCGCTTCATATCGGGGAGCTGCACTCCGGTTCCCGAGACCAGCTGCCATTGGTAGGTAAGCGCATCGCCATTGGGGTCGGATCCCGTAGCATGGAGGGTGACCGGGGTCTGCACCTCGATGGTCATGTCGCTGCCTGCACTGACGCTGGGCGCCACGTTCCTGATGGTGATGTCAACGGTATCGGTGTCCGATGACTTGCCGTCGAAGCACCTGAGCATGAACCGGTAGACACCCGCCTTCGAGCCCATGAAGCTGGCAGTGGCCCGGTTGGCGTTCTCGATCTGCACCGAAACCGGTCCCGACACCTGAGACCAGGTATACTGCAGGGTGTCTCCGTTGGGATCCCGGGATTGCGATCCGTCGAGGTACACCCTGGTGGGGTTCACGGTTCGATTGTCGCCCGCATCGGCAACCGGCCGGTTATCGGCCGGTTCAGTGGGACTGGAGTTATTGTGGTACTCTTCCAGGTTGGAGATGCCGTCCCCGTCAAAATCTCCCGAGGCATCCGCCGGATTGTTGGGATCCAGGCCATAAGCGACCTCCCAGGAGTCCGGCATTCCGTCCCCGTCGGTGTCGAGCCTCAAGGTGATGGTGTCCGAGGCCGGGGTGCTCATCCAGTTGCCGGAAGCGTCCCTGAAGTTCGCATACACGGTCTTTGTGCCGTCCCCGGCAGTCAGGGTCCACTGATGGGTAGTTGCATAGGCAACCTCGCTCGACCAGCTGCTGCCGTCGTTGCTGAAACGCATTCCTGCCACGCTGCTTCCCGAATCGGAAGCGGACAGGGTCAGGTTGACCGCCCTGCTGGGGGTCGTGCCGCTGCCGCCGTTGATCACGACCGTTCCGGTGGGCGGGGTCACGTCGGCCGAGCCGGTAGTGATGCTCGCCTCCTGAGAATAACCGGACTCATTGTTCGACGTGTCGTAGGCAGTGACCGCCACGTAATAGGTTCTCCCGAGCGGGACGTCATTGAACTGGTAGCTCGTGACATTGCCCACGTCCAACCCGGTGCCGTAGCTCCTCGATGCAGTGCCGTAATAAATCTTATACCCGGCAAGATCGTCCTCGGTGTTGGCATTCCAGCTCACCAGAACCGATGCTGCGGATCCAAGAGCAGGCGTGCAGGCCAGAAAAAGAAATAAACAGAAAAAACCACGTAATGCCCTCATAAAAACACCTCCAGTAGTTCCGATTATTCGAAGATTCGCGAGGCAATATGAGGGCCAAGAAAGTTTGGTTAATTATTCTGTTCTGTTACAGAATCCATCAATTCCTGCGGGCAACACTTTCGTAGGTCATCGTTACTGTTTCGTAATCAGGCTCACCTGGGTCCGGACCGCAGCCAGCGCCTCCGGAACGGTCTCCACCGAGAAGTATCCGGGGTCCGGCGCAACGGCATCGAAGGCCGGGCAGGCCAGCGATATGACCGGCACGCCCGCCTTGCGGGCAAGGGCTATCTCGGAGATGGTGCCGAAGGACCCTTCCAGGGCGACGATCACATCCGGGGTCTGGGCCACGATGACATTCCGGGCATCACACATGCCCGTATAGATGGGCACGTGCACGTATTCATTGGGATATCCCGGCAAATGCCCGCCTTTCTTCTGAGGGAGTATTCCGATCACGAGACCGCCGGCGAGAGCCGCGCCTTTCGATGCCGCAGCCATGGCCCCGCCTCCTCCGCCGGTGACGAGAATGCAGCCGAGACCGGCAATCCCGGCCCCCAGCTCCTCGGCGAGAGCCAATGTGCCCGGGCCTGCCGAGCCTCCCCCCACCACCCCGACAATTCCCGGCCTGGACGCATGTTTACGGATCTTGAAAACCACGGGCCACCCCCTCATTACTGTTTTTTAAGGACCGGGAAGATATCCCTTTCAAGCCGGACTGACAAGGGTATCCCCTTTCCCCCGGAAACAAAGGACGACCCTCCGGCCAGAGGCTGTTTGCATTCATGAGAATGCGATCACCCTTTATCTGTCCGTATACTGCACCTATACCATGAAAAGGCAGGCCTCCGACACTTACGATGCCGGGGGAGATGATCTGCTTGAAATACCCAAGGAGAGTATGTCATGCTCGCGCATATGAGAAGAACGCTTTGCGCAGCGCTATTCCTGATACTCGCCTGCGGTTCCGCAAAGGCCGCGGCCATGAGCTTTGAGGAAGAGCGCAAGATCGCAAACGAGATCGTCACGGTTCTGGACGCCCAGGGGCTGATCGTCTACGACCAGGAGATCACCTGGCCGGTCAAGCTGGTGGCCGACAAGCTGGCCGACCACGTGAAAGACCCCATCTATTCCTTCAAAATCCACGTCATCGCAGACAGGTCGATCAATGCGTTCGCCATCCCCGACGGACACATCTTCGTCAATACCGGCACCCTCCTGTTCGTGCGGGACCTTGACGAGCTTGCTGCGGTCATCGGTCACGAAATGGGGCATGCGCAGATGAGGCACATCCCTCATACCATCGAGGAGCAGAAAAAGGTGACGGCCGTGAGCATCGCGGGCATGCTCCTGGGGACCCTTCTTTCGGCAAAAAACCCCCAGATCGGCTCGGCCATGATCTTTTCATCGATCGGAGGGGGAGAGAGCATCAAGCTCGCGTATTCCCGCCGCTTCGAGAACGAGGCGGACGAGTTCGGGAACAATCTCATGAGGGCATCGGGCTTCAGCCCGGCCGCCATGAACCGGTTCCTCGTGAGGCTGGGCCCCTTCTCGGGCGGGGCGAACATCCCGGAATACCTGCTTACCCACCCCCACATAACCAACCGCATCTCCGGGAAATCGCCGGACGAGCCGAACCCGGACCCGGACGAGCATTACTGGATGCTGCACGCCAGTGTCATCGGCCTGATCCTCCCTGAAGAAGAGGCCAGGCAGAGGGCACAGGGCATTCCCGACCCCTATCGCAGACTCGCACTCGGCCTGCTCGAAACGAGGAGGGGACGGCACGAGGAGGCGCTGAGGCTCCTGGACGGCCTGGACATCCCCATGGCGTATGCATACAAGGGGCTCAACCTCGCCATGGCTGGGAAGAAGGACGAGGCCTATCCCTATCTCAGAAGCTACGGCGCCTCGGCGAGGACCAGAGTTCCGCTGGCCGAGATCATGGAGGAGCGGGGGGAATTCGACGAGGCGATCGCCATCCTCTCGCCATACCAGAAGCAGAACATACAGGTGGACTACAAGCTGGGCATCCTCTACCAGAAGTCGTCGAACGAGGCCATGTCCCACGTTTCATTCGCCCGGTACTTCTTCAAGACGGGCAAGTACAAGGCAAGCCTGTATCACATCGAAAGGGCCCTTACGCGGGACAAGGAGCTGGAGCCCTCGGTGGCCGAAGAAATCAAGGAGATGAAGGAACTCATCGAAAAGATCAGGGTTTCGTGATCTCCTTAGCAGTTCAACAGCATGGCCCTGATCTTGGTGATGTCGAACATCTCGCCTTCGCCGGTGTCCTCGCAGAAGGCCTCCACAAAAGGAATACCCCCTTTGCGGAACAGATACACGGGGCTGATCTTTTTCACCTGGATCTCCCCGTATCCCTGCCTGGGATAAAAGATCACGACCGATCTGCCGTCGAGAAGGGCCTTTTCAAAGACACCCTCGCCCTTTGCCCCGTAGGGAAGCGGGGTCACCATGCCGAAGGGGAAGATCCCCTCCTTCCGGGCCTCTTTCCACTGCTTCTTCTGCGTGAGCTTCACGGGGACCATCGTTCCCCAGGTCGCTCCCTGGCCGCCCTCCCACGAAGGCGTGGTTCCCCGCACGATCACGTCGTTTTTGGCCAGTGAGGCCAAGACCTCATCCTCGCGATTTTCCGGAACCCGGTAGACCCCGGGGAGCACTTCGTCCAGCCCCCGCGGCAGCGCGCCGCCCGCATCGGCCAGGACGAGGAAGGTCCCGCGGAGAATACGGGCCTCGGTGTGCGCGAGAACCCAGCCCCGGATGGTCTTGCTCACGTTGTCGGGGAGCTCATGACGCGAGACCCTCTCGAGAAAGGCGCCGATCTTTCCGGCGTCCCAGCCCCGACGAAGGGCCCGGGATATGGACCGCTTGGTGATCTGATAGATGCTGACCACATCGGTGCGCAGGATATCCGCAATCTCGCCGAGATCCAGCAAATCAACGGGATCGAACTCCCCGGGCACCAGCACCTCCATATTCGGCTGTACCACGACCTCTTCACAATAAGCCTGCAAAGAAATCTCCACCCTGCCGGTCTTCAACGCCGGATAGACCGGCTCCGTGAACTTAAGCCACCGGTTTGCACGGTCTGACTGCATGATCCCCAGGTCGATCCACTGCCCGATAAGCCCGCGAACCACGTCCTGTGCACCGACCTCGTCCGGATTCCTGCTGATGATGAAGTTCTTCAGGGACCTGACGAGGTAGTCCATCTGGAGGGCCCTGTCCCCCATCAGGGTGAAGACCTTGTGATCGAGGCCGGGGTAGATCCTGCACGAGCGGATGAATCTCCACACGGGATACCGCGCGTCACCCTCGGCGGCGAACTCTCTGGCCGCCTCCGGAGAGACACTCAAGACTCCCTCCTTCTCCTCGATGCAGCCGAGCTCCACGAGCTCCCAGTACACGCGCTCACAGTCCGGCAGCGGGCCCAGCCGCTCCTCCAGGAATTGCCAGCCCCGTTTGAAGGGCTCCATCCCCGACCTGCAGCGTATCCGCGAAATACGGAGCGCGTTGAGCAGGGCGACATGCCCCCGGATGCTCGCCCGCCGCGGCTCGGTCCAGGCGATTTCGTTCACGCCTGCGAGATGCCGCCTGCGCACCTCCTCCAGGAGGGGATAGAGCGACGGGATGAGGATGATCGGATCCCTCCCCGAAAGCCCTCCCTGAAACACGACACCCCTGGCGCCGAGCACGGAGAGGTCTTCTCTGAGCTCGTCGTGTCCGGCGAGATGGACGGCCGTGAGCACGTCCCAGGGAATGCTCCCTCCGAGCTCGTAGAGGTCGAGGAGCAGGGTGAGCTGCCTTTCGGTGAGCTCATCGAGTATGCTCCTGAGCCTTGTCTCCTCGCTCAGCTCCTCTGCGAGCCTGCGGTAGTCGGCCGGCTTCCCGAGTATGCGGGTGGAGAGGATCTCCACCATGTAGGCCGGGATACGGGAAACGAGTTCATAGGTCGATGTCACGGTGCTCCCACTCCTCGATGGTGTATTTGTAGCCCTGCTCTGCGAGGAAAATCTGCCGCTTGTGGGCGAAATCCTCTTCAGAGGTCCTCCTGCTCACCAGGGTATAAAACGTGGAAATCCGGTCTTTGGGCCTGAGTATCCTTCCCAGTCTCTGGGCCTCTTCCTGCCTTGATCCGAAGGTACCCGAGACCTGGACGGCCACGGATGCATCCGGCAGATCGATGGCGAAGTTGGCCACCTTGGAAACCACCAGCACCGGAACCTCTCCCCTCCTGAAGGCGGCGTAGAGGTCGTCCCGCCTTGTGTTGGGCGTAGAACCCGTGATCAGGGGGGCGCGAAGCGTGTCGGCTATCCTCCTGAGCTGGCTTACATACTGGCCGATGACCAGCACCGGCTCGTCGGCATGTTTCTTTATGATGCGTTGCGCCACCCGGTCTTTCAGCACGTTCTCGGATGCGATCCTGAACTGGTCCCGGTCTCCGGATATCACGTACTCCCGCTGCTTTTCCGCGGGAAGGGGCAGGCGGATCTCGTAGCAGCACGCCTGTGCGATAAAGCCCTTGTGCTCGAGCTCCTTCCAGGGCACGTCGTAGCACTTGGGCCCCACGAGCGAGAAGGCGTCCTCTTCCAGGCCGTCCTCCCGGATGAGGGTGGCCGTGAGGCCGAGACGCCTTTTCGCCTGGATCTCCGTGGTGGCCCGGAACACCGGCGCAGGCACCACGTGCACCTCGTCGTACACGAGAAGACCCCAGTTCCTGGCATTCATGAGCTGCATGTGCTCGAAGGGCCCCTGCCTGCTCTTCCGGTAGGTGAGGATCTGGTAGGTGGTGACGGTGACCGGACGGATCTCTTTTTTCTGGCCCGAATACTCGCCGATCTCCTCAGGGCGCAAACTGGTCTTGTCCAGGAGCTCGGCGATCCACTGGCGCACCGCGGACACATTGGTGCACATGATCAGGGTCTGGGTCTTTGCCTGCGCCATGACCTCGATGCCCACGATGGTCTTGCCCGCCCCGCAGGGAAGCACCACGATGCCCTGCCCCCCCCTGGCGCTGCCCCCTGCCCAGAAGTGGTCGCACGCCTCCTTCTGGTACTGGCGGAACGCGAATTCGCGCCCTGAGAGGGTACTGCCTCTCACCTGGATATCGAGATGTTCCCCGGGATCATACCCCACCAGGTCGTGCACGGGAAACCCCGCCTTGATGAGCATGTGCTTGAACCGCCCGCGCACCTGGGCATCGATGACGCACGCACGGGGGGACACCTGTTCCCGGATCGTCTCCCGGATGCCCGGCTTCCCCAGGATCTCCTCCAGAACCTCCGAGGATCTGGCCTCCAGCAGCAGCCCCCGGCCGTCGTGCTTCGTCAGCCGGACGGCATCCCAGCGATCGAATGCATCCCGGATCCTGAAGAGAACCCCTTCCGGGATTTCATACCGTGAATAGCGCCTGAGGGCCTGAAAGACTTCCTCGCGGGAAATCCCCAGGGCCGCCGCGTTCCAGACGCTCAGCGGCGTCACCCGGTAGGTGTGGACGTACTCGGGCGACTTTATCAGCTCCGCGAACGGCAGAATGGCGTCCCGGGCATCCTCGAACCCGGGAGACTGCACCTCGAGAAGAATGCTCCCGTCGCTCTGTACGATAATGGGTTTTTCTTGCGTCGTCATCGGAATAAAATAGATTCACACAGATGTCGGCAAAAGGCAAGGGCGCATTTCACCTGTGGTTCTGCGGGGATTTCCGGCGGATGCACGGGTTTATGAAAAGGAGGGATCACCCCGTACATCTTCTTCCGGGAAAGCCTGCCTGACGGCCGGACATCAGGGAATTTTCTGTTGCCAATCAGTTTCAAATGACAGACAATAGATGGATACCATGATTTCTAGGAGATGAATGCATGAAGGCCCTAGAAGACAATCCGATGAACATTACGCAGGCAGATATCATCGTGGGGATTCCCTCTTACAACGAGGCGGCGACCATCAGCTTTCCGACCCTCCAGGCGGCCCTGGGGCTCAAGGAACACTTCAGCCACTTGAGCCCGGTCATTATCAATTGCGACAACAGCAGCACCGACGGGACGGGCAATGTCTTCCTGAATACGGACACCCAGGGGATTCCCAAAATCTATCTCTCCACACCCAAGGGGGTGAAGGGGAAGGGAAACAATTTCAAAAATCTGTTCAGAAAGGTGCTCGAGCTCGACGCCAAGGCCGTGGTGGTGGTGGACGCCGACCTCAAGAGCATCACTCCCCGATGGATAAAGAACCTGGGCGAGCCCCTCTTCAACGACTTCGGGTTCGTTGCCCCGCTGTACGTGAGACATAAATACGACGGGACCATCACGAACAATATCGCCTACCCCCTGACCCGATGCCTCTACGGCAGACGGGTCCGGCAGCCTATCGGTGGAGACTTCGGCTTCTCCGGTACCATGGCCGGCATCTATCTGCAAAGCGGCCTGTGGGACGAGGACGTGAGCCAGTTTGGCATCGACGCCTGGATGACGACCATCGCCATGAACGAGGGCGTGCCCATCTGCCAGGCATTCATGGGCAGGCCCAAGGTACACAAGCCCAAGGATCCCGCTGCGGACCTCGGACCCATGTTCAGACAGGTAATCGGCACCATCTTTAATCTTATGGTCGCGTACCGTGACAAGTGGAGGTCCACCAAGTGGAGCAAGCCGACGGCCATCTATGGGTTCGGCCTGGGAGAGGTGGAGATGCCTCCGGCGGTCGCGGTGAATAAAGAAAAGCTCTACCAGAGGTTCCGTGAGGGGTTCCATACCAATTGGGACGTGTACCGCTCCATCTTCTCTTTCGAGAATCTCCAGAAGGTGCGGGAAGTTGCGTCCTTGAGCATGGACCATTTCGAGATGCCGGTCACGGTATGGGCCAAGGTACTCTTCGACTTCGCGCTGGCCTACCACCAGCAGAGCCTGGAGCGAACCAAGGTGATCGAGGTGCTCATTCCCCTGTACTATGGAATGACCCTGTCGTTCGTCAACAAGACCCAGGGCATGTCCATACAGCAGGCAGAGGAGTTTCTCGAAGACATGTGCCTGGTTTTTGAACAGACGAAACCATACCTCATAGACAGGTGGACCTAACAGGAAAGGAGTAGCTCATGGCAAAGGTATTGATCGTTGACGATGAAAAACATATCAGGCTGCTGTATTCCGAAGAGCTGAAGGAAGAAGGGTATGACGTGGCGCTGGCAGCCGACGGCAAGGACATCCTGCCCCGTATCGAACGGGAAAAACCCGACGTGATCGTCCTGGATATAAAAATGGTCTCGACAAACGGTCTCGATGTTCTGCAGGAGATCCGGAACAAGTATTACAACCTGCCCGTCATTCTCTGCAGCGCGTATGGAAGCTACAAGGTGGATATCAAATCCATCGCGGCCGACGCATACGTGGTCAAGTCCTCCGATCTGACGGAGCTGAAGAACAAGATAGCCCAGGTGCTGGAGGCTTCGGTGCCCGGAAAAGAGTAGCGGTTTGCATATCAGAGCGGATCTTCACGTACATACCCGGGCATCCGACGGCGATCTCGACCCGGAGCAGGTCGTTTCCCAGGCGCGCTACAGCGGTCTCGACGCGGTGGCCGTCACCGACCACGACACCGTGGCAGGCACGCAGGAGGCCCTGGATTCGGCGCAAAAGCACGGCGTCGAGGTGATCGCCGGCGTGGAGATCAGTGCGATCTTCGAGCCGGGGACCCTGCATATCCTCGGGTATTTCCCTTCGTATCCACATGATTTCGAACAGGCATTGGAGCCCCTGCAGGAGGCAAGAAAACTCAGATTTCCCAGGATGATCGAAAGGCTGAACGAACTGGGAATCGGCGTTTCGCTCGAAGATGTCCTGAAGATCGCGGGCAAGGCCCAGATCGGACGGCCCCATATTGCAAAGGCCCTTATCGGCAAGGGATTTGTCAGGGATTTCGAAGAGGCGTTCTCACGCTATCTGGCAAAGGGCAGGCCCGCATACGTCGAGAAGGAGAAGATGACCCCGGGAGAGGCAATCCGGACCATCCTCGCGTACAAAGGCATCCCGGTTCTCGCCCATCCCTTTACCCTGGAGCTTGAAAGGTCCGGGCTCCGCCGGTTCATACGCGAACTCGCCGGCTTCGGGCTCATGGGCATCGAGATATCCTATCCCGAGCACACGCGGTCCCAGAAAAGACTCTTTACGCAGATTGCACTGGAGCACGGCCTGCTCGCCACCGGGGGCACCGACTATCACGGCCCCGGCCCGGGCGGCCTGACGATCGGCGCCTGCGGCCTCGACGCGGAAGGCTTGCGGGTCTTCCGGGAAAGGCTTTACCAGAGGCCCTCTTCCGGATAGCCACACATCGTCCCGGGCAGGCTCGTGAAGAGGTTGCGCTCGGGAAACCCCTTCTCCCGAACCGGACGTTTCCGGCCCCTGAAAAGATGGACCGTCCTTTTCTCTCTTGACAGGCACCAGCCTGTTGACTATCTGGAAAAGTGGCGAACATGCAGGGAGATAACACACCCCCCCACGGGCAACATGAAATCACCCAGCATGATAGAGGAAGGATACGCCGCCAGGAGAAAGCCAATGTTTTCGAAAAACGTCCTTGACCAGGTGGGGAATACCCCCATTGTGTGTCTGAAATCCGTTCTGGAAGCGAATATCTTTGCCAAGGCCGAGCACCTGAACCCCGGCGGGAGCATCAAAGACCGGGTGGCGCGGTTCATGCTCGAGGAGGCGGTGAAGAAGGGGAAGCTCAAGCCCGGAGACACCATCGCGGAGCCCACGTCCGGCAACACCGGCATCGGGATCGCGCTCGTGGGCGGTCTGATGGGCCATAAGGTGACCATTGCCATGCCGGAGAACATGAGTGAAGAGCGCAAGAAGATCATCCGGGCGCTCGGTGCCGACCTCATCCTCACCCCGGCGAAGCAGAGCGTGGAAGGGGCCATCAACGCGGTGAGAGAATTGCAGAAAAACCGTTCCGATGTCTATATCCCGCAGCAGTTCGAGAACCCGGACAATCCCCTTGCCCATTACCTGACCACCGGTCCGGAGATCTGGACCCAGCTCCGCCATCATATCGACGTATTCGTGTCGGGCCTCGGTTCGGGCGGGACCCTGGGAGGAGCCGGAAGGTTCCTCAAGGAGCGCAACAAGGATACCATCATCGCGGCCGTGGAACCGAAGAACGTGTCCGCCCTGCTGGGTCATGAGCCCGGGCTGCACCGGATAGAGGGCATCGGAGACGGCTTTATTCCCCCGGTTCTCGACACCTCGCTGATCGACGAGGTCATCGAGGTCAGCGATGAAGACGCGGTGGAGACCTCGCGGCTGCTAGCGCGCAAGGCCGGTCTCCTGGTGGGAACCTCGTCGGGTGCGAACGTGTGGGCCTGCATCCAGATGGCCAGGAAATTCGGAAGCGACAAGATTATCGCCACGGTGCTTCCGGACAGGGCTGAGCGGTATTTCAGCACGAGTCTGATCTGAAAAGAGAGAGCCTTTCCCTTATCGGGGATTTGTTTTCCTGCCGAGGAGAAAGGGGCTCATCTTTGAATGAGGGAGACCTTTCTCTTTGCCCCGGCAATAAAGATATTCTATACAATCTCCGAACTATTCACTATGATGCAGTCCATGGGAAACACAGACAGTCAGTGCCCGGAGGTTCCGCCCCCGGACATCAGCGTCATCATACCCATGTACAACGAGCAGGAGAACGCCGCAGACACGATCCAGCGTGTCGCCGACACCATTGCCCTTTCCGGTAAGAGCTTTGAGATTGTCCCGGTCAACGACGGGAGCACCGACGAAACCCTTGCGGTTCTGCACCGGATTGCCTCAGGCGACGGTCGTGTCAGGATCGTATCGTACGACACGAACGGCGGCAGGGGCAAGGCCTTAAGGTACGGGCTGGAAGCGGCCCGGGGCCGCTACGTCGCCACCATAGACGCCGACCTCTCCTATGATCCCACATACATAACGCAAATGGCCCGGGTCCTCGACCAGGAGCAGGACGTGGACGTGGTCCTCGCAAGCCCCTACATGAAGGGGGGCAGCGCCCGGGGCGTTGCCCGCGACAGGCTTTTCATCTCCCGTCTCGGGAACAGAATCCTCCAGATGGCGGTCCCCGAGGAGATTCACACGCTCACCTGCATCGTGCGATGCTACCGCCGGGACGTGATCGAGAGCCTCGATCTGGAATCCGACGGCAAAGAGATCCACCTGGAGATCCTCTCCAAGGTCCTTGCCATGGGATTCCGGGTAAAGGAGATCCCCGCCGTCCTGACCTCGAGAAAAAGGGGGGCGTCGAAATTCGCCTTCAGGGCCACGGCCCTGTCACACATCGTGTTCACGATTTTCCAGCGTCCGAGTCTCCTGTTCGGCTTCCTGGGTCTTGCCCTCACGCTGATCGGGATTGGGCTCGGGATCTACATCGTAGCCCTGTATTATGCCGAGGCCTTAAACCCCAACCGGCCGCTGATCACCCTGATGATCCTGTTCATTCTGGGCGGCATTCAGATCCTCTCGTTCGGCTTTCTCGCATCACAGGTCAATCTCCTTCGCAGGGACGTTCTCCAGAGCCGCAAGGCCATCTCTCGGGTTTTCTCGGCCCTCCCACAAAAATCCCACGACTCTCCCGAAGGCCGCAAGACGCTCTCGGAAAAGAAATCCGCTTGACAACAGGTGTTATCCATGATTCGTATAGAAGCGTGAGAGTCATATTGTCATACAATGTGAATGTTTCTCTTGGCATATACCTTGGCGCCGGCGGGTGTCATATCCTGAGCGTGCAACGGCGGCGCTGATATATTCCAATACAAAGAGGAGGCAATCATGGCCAATCTTATCCTTGACGAGAGGGATCAGACGTTCGTTCTGTTCGAGATGCTCCAGGCGCAGAAGCTCTGCGACTTTCCCAAGTTTGCTGAATTCTCCCAGGATATGTTCGAGATGATCCTGAGCGAGGCGCAGAAGTTCGCCGTAGAAGAGATCTTCCCTACCCTGGAGGAATCGGACAAGCAGGGCTGCACACTCGTCGACGGACAGGTTCATGTCCCCGAGTGCTTCCACCGCCCCTACAAGCTCTTCTGCGAGGCCGGGTGGAACTGCATCTCGTCTCCGCCCGAGTTCGGCGGCCAGGGTCTGCCGTTCATCATGAGGATCGCCTCTCACGAGTGGTTCATGCACAACTTCGCGTTTTCCTCTTACCCAGGCCTGGGCGAGGGGGCCGCTCACCTGATCCATGTCTACGGCACCGAGGAGCAGAAACAGAAATACCTGCCCATGATGAACAGCGGGCAGTGGGGCGGAAGCATGTGCCTGACCGAGCCGGGCGCGGGCACCGATGTGGGCAACTTAAGCACAAAAGCGATCCGCCAGCCCGACGGCACCTTCCGGATCAAGGGCACCAAGATGTTCATCACCGGCGGCGATCAGGACCTCACCGAGAACATCATCCACCCCGTGCTTGCCCGTATCGAGGGGGACCCGGCCGGCACCAAGGGAATCTCCATCTTTATCGTGCCCAAGTTCGTCGTCAACGGAGACGGCTCCCTGGGCAAGCGTAACGATTTCGAGATCGCCAAGATCGAGGAGAAGATGGGGATCCACGGCAGCTCCACCTGCGTGATCAACTTCGGCGACAACGGCGAGTGCTATGGCGAACTGCTGGGCAACGAGCGCGAGGGCATGAAAATCATGTTCCAGATGATGAACGAGGCCCGGGTGGCAACCGGCCTGCAGGGCGTCACGAGCGCCAGTATCGCCTATCTGCACGCGCTCCAGTACACCAAGGAGCGGCTCCAGGGCTCGTCCCTCATGGAGTTCAAGAACCCCGAGGCGCCGCGGGTGCCCATCATCGAGCACCCTGACGTGCGCCGGATGCTCCTGTGGATGAAGTCCAACGTGGACAGCATGCGGGCCCTGATGTACTACGCCACCCTGTGCGGGGACATCGCCATGAACACCACGGACGAGGCAGAGCTCGACAAGCGGCTGGGGATCTTCGAGGTGCTCACCCCCATCATCAAGGCCTACTCCACCGATATCGGGTTCAGGGTTACGGAGACGGCCATGCAGTGCTACGGCGGGTACGGATACTGCAGCGATTATCCGGTCGAGCAGTTCATGCGCGACGAAAAGATCGCCAGCATCTACGAGGGAACCAACGGCATTCAGGCCCTCGACCTCATCGGCAGGAAGCTGGGCATGAAGAAGGGCGCCTATTTCATGCATCTCCTGGGCGAGATGAACACGACCATCGCCGATGCCAGGGAAAACCCGCAGACCAAGGCCCTCTCCGATGACGTGCAGGCAGCGGTCAACTCCTTGACCGAGATGAGCCTCTTCTTCGCGTCGAGCGCAAAGGCGGGAAAATTTCTCATCCCGGTGGGCAATGCCTATCCTTTCCTCATGATGATGGGCAAGGTGGTGTCGGCCTGGATGCTCCTGTGGCAGGCGGACGTGGCCTCGCAGAAGCTCGCTTCCCTGGGCAGAGAAAAGGGAGTGGACATCGCCGACCAGACGGCCCTGAGTTCGCTGGTAAAAGAAAACAGGGAAGCCGCCTTCTACGACGGCAAGATCAAGGGCGCCCGCTACTTCATCAAAAACGTGCTCCCCGAGATCGAGGGCACGGTCAAGGCGATCAAGAGCGAAGACCTCTCGATCATGGAGATCGATGCGGAGAGCTTTGCCTGATAACATAAAAGCCCATGCCCGGCGCAATCAGCGGGGAGTTTTTACTCCTCCCCTCTGATTGTGTCTTCTCTCCTCCCCTCCCTCACCGGCAGGGAAAGGGGGCTGGTCTCCCGGTCGAGCATTCACGTGTTATCCGTTTCAAGACGGATCTACCCTGTACTGAGATGGTGAAATGCGGACTCCCTCGTTGCCTCGGCCAATGTGTGAATCGTGAATGAGAACCTTTATCCGTTCCACCGGTTTCAGCCAGGCAGAAGCATTGTGAATTTGCCCTCATCCCCACGCATTTCTGCATGGACAAGAGAAATGTGAACCCGTCCCCAATTCCTGGCGGCCGTGAGGCTTAAGCCTTTTGAAAAAAAGATGATTTTCATGGACGAGCCCTTTGTCCTGCGGTAGTATGCTACTCGTTGACATGTATTTTCTCCGGCAGGAAGGAGTTATGACCGAGGGACGCAAAACACAAATGCGGATGACAGATGAGATCAGGGCGCTCAAGTCTCGCATCCGGGATCTTGAGGCCCACCAGCCGGATTACCGGCGTGCGGAAGAGGCACTGAGGCAGTCGGATGCCTTTTATCAGACCTTCTTTGAAAACACCGGAACGGCAACCATCATCATCGAAGAGGACACGACCATATCCATGCTCAATGTGGAGTTCGAGATGGTGACCGGCTATTCGCGGGAAGAGATCGTGGGCAGGTCCTGGACGCACTATGTGGCCGAAGAGGACATCGCCAGGCTCTTGAAGTACCATCGCGAACGGAGAAAAGATCCGGAATCGGCCCCGCGGAACTACGAGTTCAGGATCATCACGAAAACCGGGGAGCTTAGGGACATCTTTATGACTATCGCCGTTATTCCGGATACCAAGCTCAGTGTGGCGTCCATGCTGGATATCACCGAGCGCAAGCAGCTCGAAAAAGAGATCCTCAACATTTCCGAGCGTGAACGCCAGAAGATCGGCCAGGAACTGCACGACGACCTCGGGCAGCACCTGGTGGGCATCGAGGTCATGACCAAGGTGCTCAGAAAAAACCTGGAAAACCGCTCGCCCGAGGATGCCCGATATGCAGGAGAGATCTATACCCTGGTGAAGGAGGCCATCGTCAAGACGAGACGGCTCGCCCGGGGTCTCTGTCCGGTTCACCTCGTTGCCAACGGGTTCGAGCACGCCTTGGCCGAACTGGCCTCGTCTGCGGCATCCATGTTCGGGATCACCTGTACCTTCACCTGTCCGGCAACGGTTCCGGTAACCGACAACACGAGGGCCACCAATCTGTATTATATCGCCAAGGAATCCATACATAATGCCGTGGAGCACGGACACGCCGACCGGATCGACGTGGAGCTCGTTGAAGAGCAGGGCTTCATACGGATGAACGTGCACGACAACGGCCGGGGTATGTGCCCGTGCGCCTCATCCCAGGGCATGGGGCTTCGCATCATGAGCTACCGTGCGCGCATGATCGGCGCGAACCTGAGGGTATACCCTTCAGAGCAGGGCGGCACGGTCGTCACTTGCCTCTTTGACGCTGACGGCACAGGCAGCTTCCCGGGGGCACAGGACGGACAGTGAGAACCCGCCGCACCATCCTCATCGTTGATGATCACCCCATTTTCCGGCATGGTCTGGCCCAGCTCATCAACCAGGTGAACGATCTTGAGGTCTGCGGGGAGGCGGAGGATTATCACGGCGCACTCAAATGCGTTGAGAGCCTGGACCCAGACCTGGTGATCGTGGACATCACTTTGAAAAACATGAGTGGCATCGACCTCATCAAGGATCTTCACAGACGGTACCGCACACTTCCGATGCTCGTGATCTCCATGCACGAGGAGTCGCTCTATGCCGAGCGCTCCCTGCGGGCAGGCGCCAGAGGATACATCATGAAGCAGGAGGCGTCCGAATCGGTTATCGATGCCATACGCCAGGTACTCCAGGGCAGGATCTACGCAAGCAGAGACGTGACCGACAGCCTGCTGACGCGTTTTGTGGATGGCCAGCACACCGCCATGGAGTCACCCGTCCATGCACTGACCGACCGCGAGCTGGAGGTATTCCGGCTCATCGGCGAGGGGCTGGGCCTGAGTGAAATCGCAGACAGGCTCAACTTGAGCGTGAAGACCATCGGCACCTACCGGGAGCGCATTAAGGAAAAACTGGGGATAAAGAACGCGACCGGGCTTCTCCGCAACGCCATCAAATGGGTGGAAAACGACCAGATACCCCGAGATAAAACCTCGCAGTAGGTCATTTCCCTACATAATATTCCATGATTCCGGTACAATAGAACCAGCCGGTTCCCGATTGTGCATTGAAGCCCTTTGAACGATCTATGGAGTATGCATGATACGATTCCATAGAAAAGGAGGGAACCATGAGCACAACTGTCCATCTTACCAAAGAGGTATACCGGTATCAGCTGAACATACGACATCTGCTTTCCTCGGCCCGCGGTGCCGCACCGGATCAGGAGATCGTCTACCGGGACAAGGTGCGCTACACCTATCGTGAGCTCACGACCCGCATCAACCGGCTCGGCGGCGCCCTGTCATCTCTGGGGGTGAAAACTGGTGACACGGTCAGTGTCCTAGACTACGACTCACATCGCTACCTTGAGTGCTACTTCTCCATACCCATGATGGGCGCTGTGCTGTTCACGGTGAACTGGCGGCTCTCGCCAGAGCAGATCGAGTACACCATCAATCATTCAGAGGCGAGCGTGGTCATCGTCCATGAGGATTTCATGCCGCTGCTGCAGCCGATGAGAGACCGGCTCAAGAATGTGCGCAAGGTTGTCCTCATCACGGAAGACAGTGTCCGGCCCATGACCGGCGCCGGGATCGACGGCGAGTACGAGGATCTGCTGAGCAAGGCATCTCCCCTGTATGAATTCCCGGAAGTCCCGGAAGATACAAAGGCCACCACCTTCTACACGACCGGGACGACCGGCCTGCCCAAGGGAGTGGTTTTCACACACCGGCAACTGGTACTCCATACCATGAGCATTGGCATTATGCTCGGCTGCCATGAGACGCCCATGCGGTTTTCCTCAATCGATGTCTACATGCCCATTACCCCGATGTTCCATGTCCATGCCTGGGGTTTCCCCTATCTCGCCACCATGATGGGGGTGAAGCAGGTCTATCCGGGCAAGTATGAGCCCGAGATGCTGTTGAAGCTCATCCTCGGTGAAAAAGTCACCATCTCGCACTGCGTGCCCACGATCCTCCAGATGCTGGTGGAGAGCCCGGTGGCAAAGAAGATCGACCTCACGAGCTGGAAGGTCATCATCGGGGGAGCACGGCTATCCAGAGGACTTGCCAGATCGGCGCTCGATCTGGGAATCCAGGTGATGGCAGGTTACGGTATGTCGGAGACCTGCCCGGTCATCAGCGTAGCAAATCTCAAGCCTCACATGCTTTCCTGGGACAACGAGAAAAAGAGCGAAGTCATTATCAGAACCGGTCTTCCCATACCGCTTGTCCAGGTAGAGATCGCCGACTCAGAGGGAACGTTCCTTCCCCATGACGGTGAAAGCACCGGTGAAATCGTCATAAGGTCACCATGGGCCACCGAAGGCTACTTCAAGGACCCCGAGCGCTCGAAGGAGCTCTGGCGGGACGGCTGGCTCCACACCGGAGACGTGGCACATATCGACACGCAGGGCTACATCCAGATCACCGACCGGCTCAAGGACGTTATCAAGACCGGCGGCGAGTGGATCTCCTCACTCGACCTGGAGAATACCATGAGTATGCACGAAGCCGTGTCAGAGGCTGCCGCTATCGGAGTCCCCGACCCCAAGTGGGGGGAACGGCCCATGATGCTCGTGACCCTGAAACCCGAGTTCATCGGCGATGGGGTCAATGAAGAAGTCCTGCGGAGCTTTATGAAAAAATGTGCCCTGGATGGAAGAATCCCCAGATACGGTATTCCTGATTCCTACGAGATCGTAGACTCCATCCCCAAAACCAGCGTAGGCAAGATCGACAAGAAAGCGCTGCGCAAAAAGTATCAGCATGAAAATCCTGCATATGCCTCCAAATAGAATGCAGGGGTAATATCCCCACCCGTGGAGCGGGGGCACCGCATCAATCGGATGCGTGTCCCCGCCCCTTTACGCACTGACCCTCCCCTGTACGATTTCACGCTTTTCCATGGCGAGAACGTTTCTGCGTTTTCCATTGATATTTATATTATTGTAATATAATAGTACTATATTATTTTGTTATTCAATTGGTGCTCCCGTGAACCAGGGATGTACCCGAGGCCGCATCCGGACAGGATATGGATATCTCATCTGCCGGGTTACTCCGGTGGATCTGTGCATCCTGTGCATAAGGGATGGTCATCCGGGTGTCAGAAGTTGAAGCTCTGCTTTGCTTAAGGGGACTGCCGGTTTTTTCTCGGATGTGCTGCCGCCCGTTCCCGATATTGCTCTTGCTTCACAGGGGAGGTTTATCTCATGCAGGAAAAGGGATTCAGACAAGTAATCAAAGCCCTGCCCTCACTTGCCTCCATGGAACAGACGCGGGGCCTCTTGCGTACATTCTTCAAGCAATGGGGCGGCCTGAACACGTTGCGTATCATCCTGAGCACCGGACGCAAGGCAGGGCATCTGACCGCATTGAGATCCCTGCTCTCCTTCAGGCTCGAGAACCTCGTGCCCCACCTTCTCGTCTCGCTGTGGGAGGTGTTCGGAGACCGGGAGGCCCTCATCTCGGGGGCAAGAAGGTCTACCTATGCAGACATGAAGGCCAGGATCATGCGGCTGGCAAACGGCCTGCAGTCGCTCGGGCTTAGGCCGAGAGATCGCTGCGCCGAACTGCTCTACAACGGAAACGAGTTTTTCGAGGCATTCTTTGCCTGTTCACTGATCGGGTGCCCTATGCCCTTTCTCAACTGGCACATGGGGCGCGAGGACCTCGTTCATGCCATCAATGCAACTCAGGCCAAGGCGCTGATTCTCAGCAGCGAGTTTGTCCCCGAGGTGCTTGCCATCAGAGATCTCATACCCACGGTGAAGCACTACATCGTTACGGGAGACATCCCTCTCGAAGGAATGATACCGTATGAAGCCCTGCTCGGGCAGTCGTCCGGGGACATGCCCGATGTCCATTTCATCGTAGCGCTCAACCCCTACACCGGGGGCACCACGGGAACACCCAAGAACGTGAACTACTTCGACAGCATCGGCTATGCATTCAGCGACCTCGCCACCCCTCCGGATGTCCCCCTGGTCGAGTACCTGCGGTTCTTGTTTCTCCAGTTCAGCTTCATGTATTATTTCGGCGGCACCGAGATCTCGGACCCTGTCACCAAAAACATGCGCTGCCTCATCCCCGGGCCCCTCTATCATGCAGGGACCATCGCTGCCTGGGTGCCATTCATCCTGCTGGGCGGCACGGGCGTGATCATGAAAAAGTTCGACCCGCTTGAGTTCCTCCGCCTCATCGAGGCCGAACGCATCAACTGGGTGTTTGTCGTGCCCGCCATGCTGGAGAAGGTCTTGAGCCTGCCCGATGATGCGAGACAGCGTTATGACCTGAGCACCATGCACACCCTCATTTGTGCGGCCGCGCCTGCTACACCCGAACTCAAGAAGGCCACGAACGAATTCTTCCGCGCCTGCGGTTCAAGGAAAAACGTGTTTACCGAGTTCTACGGCTCTTCGGAGACCGCGGTGGCCACCGTGCTTCTCCCCCAGGACTACGAGGAAAATCCTGTGCGTTATGAAAGCGTGGGAAAGATGCGTTGTGCGCAGACAAGGATTTACGACAAGAATGCCGGGTGCTGGTGCGCTCCCGGGAAGGACGGCCAGGTCATGACCCGGAGTCTGACCACGCTTAACCTCAATTATGTGGGATCATCCGAGCAGGCGGGCAGGGCCTTTCAGATCATCGACGGGCTTGCATGGTTCGACGACGGCCTCATGGGCCATATGGACGAGGACGGGTTCCTCTACCTCACGGGGAGAAACAAGGAGATGATCATCACCGGCGGGGTCAATATCTTCCCCAACGAGATCGAGGCAGCCATCAAGCGCCATGCAAGGGTGCTGGATGTAGCGGTGATCAGATACCCTGACAGGGAGCTGGGCGAGGTCCCCGCGGCGATCGTGCAGCCAAAGGATGGCCAGACCCTGAGCTCCGGCGAGATCATAGACTTCTGCAGGCAGCAGAGCCTCCAGGGTTTCAAGATCCCCCGCTATGTGGAGATCGTCGAGTCCCTCCCCCGCCACATCGACGGTAAAATGCGAAAGAAGGACATCGAGGACAGGTACTGGGCAGGGATCGAACGAAGGGGGTAGCGGACTGCCGGTCTGTCATGCGGATGCCGGAACAGGCGCGGCCGGTAAGGGGTGGTGCCGTCTTCCCCTTATTCATACCGCCCGCCGCAGCAGATCACTTTTCGAATACAACCGTAAATCCCCCGTTCAGGGTGATCGTGTATTCAATGAGGCGAGGCGAGCCTGAGCCGATCTTGTGCCTGGTCACATAATCATAGACTACACCCCCGCATTTCGACGGCGGGAAGCCGACACTGGTGATATCCCCTTTTCCACTCGTGGTCTCTAGGTTCCTGAGGTAGTCTACCAGGTACACCGTGCCCACGGAGAGCATGCCTGAAGAGGCATCCCACACGTTGTAGTATGTCCACGTGAAGTCGTCTCCCGGGCCGGCATTGGAATCTCCGCTTATATCCGTGAAGCTCAGAATGGAGCTCCCTTTTTCCGGCACTCCGGCCGGCGGTGTATCCGGAAATTCATCGCCTGCAAAGGTGAGCGAGCCTTTGTTTGTGATCGAATCCCCGTTCTGTTCGATCAGGAAAATCGTGCCGAGAACATAGTCGGTTTCTGTGATCAGATAGTGCATCAGAGAACAGGCAAGAGCGGCCTCCTTTTTCCAGTCCGGTGCATCGGTCGAGCCGAGCAGATCCATCAGGCCGCTCCAGGCAACCGGCACATCACTGCCGCCGTCGAGCCTGATATCCAAGTTCTGAGAGTCTCTGAATACAATGGAGATGGTCCCCAACTTGGGCGAGAGGATCTTTATTCTGCCCGAAGAGGGATTGCCGGTTTCAGCAATCTTGAGCGGATCGATGATCTGGAGGATGAAGGAGTCGGAAAACGCATCCTCAGAGGTCACGTTTAACGAGGGATACGGGTCCAACGTCCAGGACCTGTCAGATAATTCATATGTACCCCTCACCTCGTTCACGGTTTCCAGCGTGGCGGTATACTTCTTTGAGGACCTCTCGATCGTGATCTCCAGAGGATCGTCTTCGATCATGCCCAGACTGAAGGTGAGCGATTCTGCATCCAGCACATTGTCGCCCACCGCAACGGGTGCATCATCGTCATCATCTCTACTGCAGGATACCAGAACGAACATGCAGAGAATCAGGATGAAAGCAAAGCGCAAGCGGTTTGACCAGATGATCTGCACCATACAACCTCCTTCCATGGGCCCATAGGCCCTTAAACGGGATCAACCCCGGCCCGGGGATCAGATGCCTTCCGGTAAATCCCCCTTCAATATTCAGAGGAATACTATTAAAAAATTGATCGATCAAGTCAATATTCTTCGTGTCTTATTCTCCAGAATACCAACCGGCAAGGAGTCTCTGTGAAGATAGGATCTGTCTTATGGGGCATTCTCCATCGATGCCGTTTTGATGCAATAAACCTCGATCCCGGTAATACAGACACTCAGCCAGAACAGGCCCCCCGCAAAACCAGCCGCTACATCGCTGATGTAGTGGACCCCCAGATAAATCCGGCTGAATCCGATCATCGTGATGACCAGAGCTGCGATACAAACAATGAAAACCCGCATCATCCTTGATTGCACGGCCCTGATGAGAAAATAGGCCAGCATGCCGTAGAAAATGACCGCCATCATGGCGTGCCCGCTCGGGTAGCTGAACCCTGCAACCTCGAGATGAGTGTATTCCGTAAAAGGCCTTTCGCGCTGGATCGTCATCTTCAGAATGACCACCAGGAGATAGCCGCCCGCATTGGCGATGAGAAACCCCGCAGCCAGAACATACCTCTTCATTGCCAGAGACAAGCCCATCACAGCCACAGTACCAAGGGGGAGCACGTTCCTGCCGCCGAATTGAGTCACGACCACCATCGCACGGTCTGCCAAGGGAGAGCGTATGGAGCTGATATGCCCGGTTATCCAGTGATCGACCGTCACCAGCGTGTCATATTCCAGCACCTCCTCGGTGATGCTCCCGAATATCCAGATGAAGAAGATGCTCGCAAGAAGCCCCGCCGTCAGATGGAGTCCCAGGTACACATCGGGGGAGAATCTTCTTTCGATAAATCCGGACATTCCGGGGTGACGCTGCCGGAAGCGCTCCACTGCAGGGGAGGATCTTATACCCTCAATCCAGGCATAAACAACCTCCACCAGTTGTTTCGCCTTTGCGGGAAGAAACCGCCCTTCCCTCGTTCCTGCCGCCAGAAGCATGAAACATATTACTGCGGTATACACGTGATCCTGTGGTGGACACGTAGTGAGAAAAGCCAAGGTCACCGATTCCATCTGATCGAACATGAGCCGACCTCCCGAAACAAGCCCCATTTCCGACTCTTAGATTGAAATGCAAATTCCTGATAGTGAAGACCTCTCGCCCCGAAACATGAATGGCTTTCTAGTATACCAATACACATGCATCGGTTCGTATCAATCGCAGCTATCGGCTTTTACAACCACACTCGGATCTGGGCAAAATGGGGATATATTTTTAAGAAGGATAGCCGGTGAAGGCTGATTGGCCTCTCCCGGGCATATCGACGGAATCATTCTCACCCTCCTCAAGCCAATCCCTGCCCGAGACCTTCCTGTAAGCGCTCAAAGAGGCGGATCAAACATAAAGCAAGGCATGCCGCAGCGATGGTCAGGCTACCTTCGTTTTTTTCCTGATGTCTTCCCGAAGCACGTTCTTGAGGATCTTGCCCACCGGGTTCCTCGGGATGGCTTCGATGACCTCAAGCCGCTCGGGAAACTTGTAGACCGCCACCCCCAGCCCCTTCATGAACGAGGTGACCTCTTCGAGGCTCAGTGGCTGACCGTCTCGCGGAACCGCGTACGCACACACCTTCTCCCCCAGAACGGCGTCATCCATGGCGACCACAGCCACATCCTGGATCTTGGGGTGGCCGAGCAGCATGTTCTCCACTTCCTGGGCACTGATATTGAAACCGCCCCTGATAATGATGTCCTTGGTGCGGTCGAAGAATCCGATGCAGTCTCTGTCTTTGATCTGGAACAGATCGCCGGTGTGGAAGAACCCGTCTGTGTCAAAGGCCTTCTCGTTCAGCTCCGGGCTTCTGAAATAACCGGGGATGACGTTCGGCCCCCGGTACAGGAGCTCGCCCACGTCTCCTTTACTGGTGAGCTCTCTTCCGGTGGCGGTGTCGGCTACCTTGAGTTCGAGAAAGGCCGTAGCGCCTTTCGACCACTTCGACCCCGGCTTGCCGAAATGCGGAAAATGGTCGACGCGCATCTCCACTTCGGGCATGTTGCTCGGTCCCGAGAGATTCGCCGGGCCCTCGTTCATGCCCCAGATATTACCGAACTCGATCCCCCAGCGCCGTTTCAGCTCCTGAACAGACCATAACGACGGAGGCGCGGCGCCGATCGTGATGGCGTTGATCTTGCTCAAGTCGAACTGATCTACGAGCGGATGCTTGAGAAGGCCGTTTACTACGGCCGGCACAAGCAGGGTGTAATGGATCTCCTCGGAGATGAGCTGCATGATGAAAGTGGGGCCGTCGAACGGGTGGTGCAGCACGAACTTGCCGCCGTACCTGAGCCACTCCACGAACACGGTCCCGATTGAAGCCATGTTTACCAGGGGTCCTGCCGTGATCAGGTTGTCCCCTTTCCGGATGGGGGCGGTTTCATAGCAGAGCGAGACCTGATAGAGCCAGTTATTGTGGCTTAAAGGGCAGCCTTTCGGTTCCGCCTCGGTTCCTGAAGACCAGCAGAGCGTAAAGATATCGTTGGGGTCGACGTGTATTGACTCCAGCCTTCCGGTGATATCGCCCTGCGACATCTCCCGGACCTCGTCCAGAGTGATAATCTGCCGGAGCGTCGGCGAGCCCGACTGGAGCTCTTTGCCCATATCCGCGTGAGGGAACTTATTGAACTCTTTGACAGTGATGTAGGCTTTTGCTTCGGTTTTCCTCAGAATGTACTCAAGTTCCTTTTTGCGCCACTGCATGGGAACCGGTGATATCAGACCGCCCGCCCTGGTGATGGCGAGGTAAAGCATGGCCAGTTCCCAGCAGTTCGGAAGCTGCACCACGACAATGTCGTCCTTTTTGATGCCCCGGCCGACCAGGCCCTCGGCCGTGGCATCGACGGCCTCCTCCAACTGCCTGAAGGTAAGACGCTCAGGCTTCAGACCCAGCAGGGCCTCCTTGTTGAGCGGGTCGATAAGGCATTCCTTGTCAGGGTTTGCGGCCGCATTTTCCTGAAAGTAGTCGATAAAGGTTTTATGCCCCCATGCCCCCTTCTCAGTCCAGTACTTGATCGCCTCCTGTGATGCCAGAATCATGCTATATACCCCCTTCAAGTAAACTCTATCTTAGAAAACCGCCCTCTTCCTCTGTTTCACCTCGACACCTCTGCGCCGAACGGTTCCGTTATTGCAAGGGGCTTCGGCGCCACGGCCCCGGTATACAGGGCTGCGGATGAGGGGCTTGCTCACCAGATGAAATGCTTCCTAAAAGGGGGATATCCATGAACACGGCGCCTCGGTCCGCGCACCATATGCAGCATGTCTGCCCGCCGCTCCCCTATTCCTCTGCAACAGCACTTCCGGGACAAGGACCGTCTGTTGCGGGTGTAAGAGAATACCGGAGCAGATTCCTCCCCAAATCGTTCCACATAAGATATAATGTAAGATGGTAATACAATCTGTTAATCAGCGACAAGCGCACGATAACATCCTCTCAAAATTAAATCCAGAAGAATTTCATTGTATCACGATTGCGCTTTGCCGGGCTTCAGGCCCTGGTCTTGGACAGAGCAATTAACCGCACAGGCAGCACAGTTTATCGATTCAGCGACGATACCCATCCAGAAGCGGAAGACGAACAGGATGCTTACAAACAAGCCCACCGTCAGGTGGAATCCGAGATACACGTCGGGTGAGGATCTCCTCTCGACAAAACCGGATACTCCTGTGGGATCGATAAGCAGGCTGACGGCACCGAGGACAGCCCGCTTCAGGATCAGCGCACCAGGAATGTCACAAGCCGCATCATTCCTTATGGATTATGGTTCCCACGTTCTCCCCGGCCAGGGCTTTGGTGATGTTGCCCTCTTGAAGCCCGTTGATGATCTGGATCTTGTCGATCACCTCACTGGTCTGAAGAATCTCCAGGCACGGCCGTTCGATGATCAGATCGACAAGATCCTTCTCCATCAGCTCCTTTGCACCGATCTCACCGATGAACTCCGCATCCGGATTCTTCTTCGGATCGTCCGTGAAGAGTCCCTTTTCGTCCTTGACGAAGATGCACGACCGGGCGCCGATCAGGTCTGCCAGGATGATGGTGCCCACATCGGTCCGGTGCGGGGGGATCCGCCCCTTGACCGGTACGGCGAAATAGTCGTATGGCGGCATCCCGTGCACGATCGGGATGCACCCCGTGGCAAAATAGGTGCGCAGCTTGACCACGTCGTCGTGCCCGATCTTCACCCCTCCCCAGGGAGAGAGCAGGGTGGCGATCAGCAGTGCGTTCTGCTCTGATATGCTGCTGCCGAACTTGGCAATGATGCCCGTCGGCATACCCAGCTCGAGGCCGATACTGTAGATGTGACGGCTCCTGGTTCCTCCCCCGGCGGTGATGAGGATCTTGTATTTATCTTTGTTCGCCGCGATCTCTTTGACAATGGCCGGCAGAGCCTTGATGCCCCTGTCGCAGATGGACTGACCGCCGATCTTGAGGATATCGACCTCGGGAAACAGCCTGGCCTGCGGGGCCAGATTCATTTTATCGAGCAGATCCTTGCTGATGAGGCTCTCCCCCATGAGCTTGCTCTTCACATGCAGTCTTTTTCCGTTCTTTTCGCGTATCAGTGCCATAAGCGCTCCTTGGATGGTTATCCGTGGCTGTGTCGTGCTAGACTTCTACTTCCTCGTCCTGCTTCTCGCCGCGTTTGAGCTCGATCAGCTCGGCTCCGACATCGGATGCAATATGCTCGAGCTCGCTCTTGCGCAGGTGCCTGGCAAAGATTTTCAGATCCACCCCTGCAGCCGCCACCAGAATGAACCGAGGCATCTTCACCCCTTCCTTCACCTTCTGCCGCTCACGATAAAAGATCTTTCCTGCCATGGCTTAAGGCCCCTCCTTTGATTTTTTCTCTTAAAACAGGGTGGTTGTTTCTTCCATGGTGATTCAAGATAACTATAGCCCGCACGTCCCGTTTGTCAAACGACGACAGGATTTAAGGTAACTTGTCGTTCTCTTATCGAGCAGGCACTGCAGTGAATTTCATCTCTCCGAAGCGGGAGACCGCTTCAATTGATTTTCCGGAAATGCGGAAGACATTTTATGTTATCGGCAAATCTCTAGAGCAAAAGGCGTTGCGGGTTCATCACCCGAACAAGGGGGTTTTTAGAATGCGGAATCAAAACAAAGCAATGAAAATGAGCTGGGGCAGGTTCTTTGCGATGATCGGGACTTCGACATTCTTCATGTTCTTCCTGACGTATCAGCTGATCTACACCCTGGATCATGCAATGTTCAGCACCAACCGGTTTGTCGCCTCGCTGGTTATGGGATGCGTGATGACCGGTGTGATGCTCAGCTTCATGTGGTCGATGTACAAGGGCAGCCTGACGAAGACGGCCGTCCTTATTCTGGCTGCGCTTGCCTTTGTTGCGCTTCTGTTCCTGAACAGGAGCCAGGCCCTCAATAACGATGTTCGTTTCATGAAGGCGATGATCCCTCATCATTCCATTGCAATCAACAATGCGCGGAAGGCGGATATCAGTGACCCGCGCGTTAGGGAGCTGGCGGACGAGATAATAGCATCCCAGGTGCGCGAGATCGCCGTGATGAAACTGCTGATTGAAGACATCCAGCGAAACGGCGAGAGAGGAAACGAACCGCTGCCGCCTCGCGCAGCTGAAGTGACTCCCGACATGGTGCCTCGGATTAATGAAGCAGTGCGGTAATGTGCAGCGGAAGAGGCCTGCTTTAAGATCTCATTTCCGTCTGTACCTTCATAAGACCCCGTGTTTCTGCCGAATCACACGGGGCAGGAACCGGTGAGTGTCGTCCTCAGCCTCTCTCTTCTTTATCTGCAGGATTGAGTTTAAGCGCCTGCAATCATTGAAAAAGAAAACCTTCCGCATGGTGTGCTTCCACGCGGAAGGTCTTGACGGTCCGGTTCTCTGAACCAAAGGGCCGGATTACTTCATCTGCTTTTCACCGCCGGTGAGCTCCACGAGCTCCGCGTCCATCTTTCTGGCCATCTGCTCGAGCTCGCTCTTGCGCACGTGCTTTGCATGGATCTTCAGATCGGCTCCGGACGAAGCCACCAGGTGATACCGGGGCTTCTTCTCTCCTTGGGCCACCTTTCTGCGTTCGCGGTAAAAGATTACTCCTGACATGGGTTATGCCTCCTTTTTTCTGTGCTTTTTTGCCAGTGTTTCCCAGCTCTGGCCGCCGTTTCTGCATACCGGCAGCACCACCTTGCCGTCCCACAATCGGGGTCTGAGCCATCCCTGGCTGTCGATCATGTCTTCAGGCGCTGGAGTGAGGGCTTCCCGGTCGGTCGAGATCACCAGAATACCATGGGCTTCCAGTTCGGAAACCCGCACCTGCGGGGGAAAGTCGCGCAGCCTGCCGTACTCGATGAACCGGCCGCTCCTGCCGTATGCGCATAAGCCTACCGCAGCGGCTGCTCCGATGATGCCGTCGTTGGTCCCGCCGTGCCCGGAGAGATGGATCCCTGCACAGGCGCTCAGCGCTTCCTTCTGCGTCACCACCTGCCGCGAGCACTTCAGCCCGAAATCCTTGAGCCGGGCTAGAGCAGGGTTGTCTTCGCACGCGACACAGACTCCGGGATCGCTTCCGGGAGCACTGTGCCTTTCCACGTGATCTACGGCGCGGTCTATCAGTCCGGTGAGAACCGAGTGGTCCGGGACATCAATAATGGCACACGCCGATGAATTGTGGGATGTGTAGGGGATCTCTTCCATAACCGGCAGCTGCTGCCTCACAACGCCCCACAGACGGCATCCTTCGGGCAGTTCGTTCTCGAACCAGCGGGTCAGTTTTCCTGTTCCGAAATCAGAGTCGATGTTGTCGGTGTCATCAAATGCTACGAACATCCTCATGTGTGAACTTCCTCTTGGGTGGATTGTTCTCTTCTGTTGCTTAAAACAGCTGGGAACTGTTCAACTCCAAGCATAATGGTGCCGTCTGTGTCAATATCCATCAGTCCTACAATAGTAGGTAATGTTAAAATGTCAAGCTGTAACTTATTTGATTAACATTTATATTTTAACATATTTTCAAACAATTGATACTGCGACACATAGATAATGATATTTTTCTTTGCACGTGATACATACAGGGGTATGGAAGGTGCTCTCTCCCTTTCCCATGTTGAAGAGTACATGATCCCGTACCATGGGTTTTTCAGCCGAGCCGAGGTGCGCATGCTCGCCGTCAGGTATGTGCTGGGTCTTCTCACACAGGGAGAACGGAAGTCTGCGGAACCTTTGGCGCATCGCATGAGTGTGGCGCCGCGGTCGTTCCAGCGCCTGCTCACTCAGGCGAGCTGGGACCATGCCGGGGTGCTGCAGGCCTACCGCCGGCGCATGATGAGCCTGCTTTCCGGCAGAGAGGGAATCCTGGTATTGGGCCGGACCGTTTTTCCCAAACGGGGAAGCCACAGTGTGTGCGTGGCACGGCAGTACATTCATGAGCTCGGGCGCATGGTGCACTGTCAGACTGCTGCGGATGCGGTGTTCGTTTGTGGAAATGCAGCAGTTCCCTGGGCCATGGACCTCTATGTCCCGCGGTTCTGGGGCCGCCCGGTGGACCCTGCGTACCGTATGCGGAGAAACCGGGCCGGAATGCCCCGGCATGTCCGTCACCATCCGCTGTGGGAGATGGGTGCCGAGCAGGCGGACATGGCCTTCCGGCAAGGACTGAATGTATCCATGGTGACCGCCGGCAGCATTATGGGTGGGGAGGCATCGTTTTGTGACATTCTCGATGACCGCGGCCGGCACTATATTGTGGAGACACCGCCTGAAACAGAGGTTTTTCCGCACAAGCCCACGCTGAGGGAAGACATCCCGAAAACACGGCGCAGGGGAAGGCCGAGGAAAAGGAGCCGCTTTGTGAATGAAGGGATTCCTCCTCTTCCCGTGTCCTCTCTTTTCACAGGGGCTCATCGCCTGAAACCCGGGGCCCGTGAATCCGTTCCGGACGACGCCGCAGATACGACAGTTCTGTCATACCAGGAAAGGGTGTGGCCGGCCGAAGGATATCGTGATGGGATCCTGCACCGGCCGGTATGGCTCGCAGCCAGGCGCTCTCCGTCACCCGGAGAAGCCTGCCGGTATTACCTGGGCAACTGCCCCGGGGAAATCGGCGCTCGGGACGTTTCCCGTATCGAACAAGCCCGACGGCAGGCGCTTGCCTGCAAGAACCTCATGATCAGCGATCTCGGCCTCCTGCACCACGAGGGGAGATCCTGGACCGGGTGGCACCGGCATGTCCTGCTGGTCATCCTCGCAACGGGGCTGCTGCTGGAAGAGAAGCTGCGCTTCGATAAAGCGCCATGACCCTGCTTCGACAGATATCTCCGCGTCCGTGTCACAAGAGAGATTTCATCCGGTCCTTTTGATAATGATGCGGATTGAAGGAGCAGAGGTTCTCACAAGGGGATTACCCATGTGATTTCCGGGATAGTCCCTGAACCTTGCAAATTGGCTTGCGCCCAGCAGGATTCGAACCTGCGACCTTTGGATTCGTAGTCCAACGCTCTATCCAACTGAGCTATGGGCGCATGAGAATGTTTGTGTGTTTATAGAGTGATTTGGTTCCCGAGTCAATATCGCAGAGCAAGAAAAAGGGGGACTCGTTTTGAAGCCCCCCTTTTCGTTTTATCTAAAAGAGTGAACCTTTTTTCTGCTTTTAAGACTTGTTCCGCCAGTTCTCCACGACCTTGAGCTTGAGCTCGGCATCCCTGGCCTTGCCTTCCCACCTGGGGAAATCAGGGTCTTCCTTGTTCAGGCCCTTGAGCTTGTCCTGGGCCTGGTCAAGGTCGGCCTTGACCATCTTCTCGTCGATGTCGTCGGCGAGCACGGCCGACTCGGCGAGGATGATCACGCGGTCCGAGGTCACCTCGGCAAATCCGCCGCCCACCGCCAGGAAGATGTCTCTGTCCTCTGCCTTGGCGACGACCTGGCCGGATTTGAGCGTCGTGAGGAACGGCGTGTGCCCGATCAGCACCCCGAACTCGCCGGCGCTCCCCGGGGCAATAACCTCGGTCACCTTGCGGCTGAGCACCGACTTCTCCGGTGTGACGACATCGAGCTGCATGTACAGTTCGTCAGACATGATTATCGACTCCCTTAGTCTTCAGCGAGCTTCTTCGCCTTCTCGATTGCCTCTTCGATGCTCCCCACCATGTAGAATGCCTGCTCGGGCAGGTCATCCATCTCGCCGTCGACGATCTTCTTGAAACCTTCGATGGTGTCCTTGAGCTCGACATACTTGCCCGGCATACCGGTGAACTGCTCGGCAACGCTGAACGACTGCGACAGGAACCTCTGGATCTTCCGTGCGCGGGAAACCGTGAGCTTGTCGTCTTCGGAGAGCTCGTCCATACCGAGAATGGCGATGATGTCCTGGAGCTCCTTGTACTTCTGCAGGATCTGCTGCACGTTCCGCGCTACCATATAGTGCTCTTCACCCACGATCTTTGGGTCGAGAATTCTGGAGGTTGAGTCGAGCGGGTCCACTGCGGGGTAGATTCCCAGCTCAACGATCTGACGGGAAAGCACCGTGGTGGCGTCCAAGTGGCTGAAGGTGGTGGCCGGAGCAGGGTCGGTGAGGTCGTCGGCGGGCACGTAGATGGCCTGAACCGAGGTGATCGACCCCTTGGTGGTGGTGGTGATGCGCTCCTGCAGCTCGCCCATGTCGGTTCCGAGCGTGGGCTGATATCCCACGGCAGAGGGCATGCGACCCAGCAGAGCGGAAACCTCCATACCTGCCTGGGTGAACCGGAAGATGTTGTCGATGAAGAGCAGCACATCCTGATTCTGCTCGTCACGGAAGTATTCCGCGGTCGCCAGTCCGGAGAGTCCCACGCGTGCACGGGCTCCCGGAGGCTCGTTCATCTGGCCGTAAATAAGGGCGGCCTTGTTGATAACCCCGGAATCCTTCATTTCGAGCCAGAGGTCGTTCCCTTCCCTGGTGCGCTCGCCCACGCCGCAGAAGACCGAGTAGCCGCCGTGCTTCATGGCCACATTGTGGATGAGCTCCATGATGAACACGGTCTTGCCCACACCGGCTCCGCCGAACAGGCCGATCTTGCCGCCCCTCATGTAGGGGGTGAGCAGGTCGATGACCTTGATGCCGGTCTCGAACGATTCGATCGAGGTGCTCTGCTCAGTGAACTTCGGGGGCTCGCGGTGAATGGGGTAGCGCTTGTCGGCCGAAACCGGGCCGCCCTCGTCCACGGGCTTGCCCACCACGTTGAGGATCCGGCCGAGAACCGCGTCGCCCACCGGAACGGTGATCGGGGCACCGGTATCCTTGACCGGCATGCCTCTGACCAGACCGTCGGTGGAGTCCATGGCGATGCAGCGCACGGTCCTGTCGCCGAGATGCTGCGCCACCTCGAGCACGAGGTTGTCTTCCTCCTCGGAGAGGAATGGATTCGTTACGTACAAGGCATTATATATGTCAGGCATGTCACCCTGATCAAAGGTGACGTCGACAACTGCGCCAATAACCTGTGACACTCTTCCCATATCCATAGGTTCACTCCTTCTGAATGATAATCTGTTAACCCTTCAAGGCCTCTGCGCCGCCCACGACCTCCATGAGCTCGGTGGTGATGGCGGCCTGTCTGGCCCGGTTATACTTAATGCTCAACTTCTCGATCATGTCCGCAGCATTGCCCGACGCGCTCTCCATTGCGGTCATGCGCGCCCCGTGTTCAGAGGCTGCGGACTCCAGCAGGGCCCTGTAGAAGAATATCTTCAGGCTCATGGGCAGCAGTGCATCCAGGAGCACGTCCTCCGTGGGCTCGCAGAGATACTCCACCTTCACCATCTCGTCGTCCGACTCGATCCGCTCCACGGGCAGAATCCGGTCCTCGTGGAGGATCTGGGTCATGGCCGACTTGAACTCGTTGAAGATGATGTAGAGCTCATCGAAATCTCCGTTGATGTATCCTTCAATGAGGTCGTCCCCGATCTCTGATGCAAGTTCGTAAGAAGGATTGCCGATCACTACGGATTTTCTGATCTTCACCGGTTTGCGTTTGAAAAAGTCTCTCGACCTCTTCCCGATGAGGACCAGGGAAAGCTCCTCATACTTGTCCTTGTTTTCCCTGATGAAGGCATCCGCCCTTCTGAAGACGTTCTGGTTGAACGATCCGCACAGCCCCCGGTCGGAAGCCACCACCACGAGTACGCACTTTTTCGGTTCGCGTATCCGCAGAAGCGGGTGCATGTCCGGGTTTGTCCTCGTCACCAGAGAGACCAGAACCTCGTTGGTCTTGATGGCATAGGGACGGGCCGCGGTGATATCGCTCTGGGCTCTCCTGAGCTTTGCAGCCGCGACCATGCGCATGGCCGAGGTTATCTGCTCCGTCTTCTGGACCGAGCCGATCCGGTTTTTTAAGTCCTTGAGACTAGCCATGCCAGCACCTTACTCTTCTACGACGAAGATTTTCTTGAACTCGGCTATTGCATCCTTGAGTTTCTTTTCCGTCTCCGCATCCATCTGGCCCGATTCCCTCACAGCCTGGAGAATATCGGCGTGCTTGTTTTCCAGGAAGGCATAGAACTGCTCTTCGAAGCTCTTGATGGCGGAAGTAGGATACTCGTCCAGGAATCCATTAGTGCCGACATAGATCATGGCGACCTGCTTCTCGACTGGCAACGGGGTATACTGTGGCTGCTTGAGCATCTCCATGAGCCGCTCGCCCCGGTTGAGCTGCGCCTGGGTGGCCTTGTCGAGGTCGGAGCCGAACTGGGAGAACGCCGCCAGCTCGCGGTACTGTGCCAGGTCGAGACGAAGCGTACCGGCGACCTTCTTCATGGCCTTGATCTGGGCGTTGCCGCCCACGCGGGACACCGAGATGCCCACGTTGATGGCGGGACGGAAGCCAGAGTAGAACAGGTCGGTGTCCAGGAAGATCTGGCCGTCGGTAATCGAGATGACGTTCGTGGGAATGTATGCGGACACGTCTCCTGCCTGGGTCTCGACGATGGGCAGTGCGGTCAGCGATCCGCCGCCCATGGCGTCGCTGTACTTCGCAGCGCGCTCCAAGAGCCGGGAGTGGAGGTAGAACACGTCGCCGGGGAACGCCTCACGTCCCGGAGGCCTTCTCAGAAGCAGGGAAAGCTGCCGGTATGCCTGGGCCTGCTTGGTGAGGTCGTCATAGATGCACAGCGCGTGGCCGCCCTTGTTCATGTAGAACTCGCCGATGGCCGCACCGCAGTAGGGTGCGATGTACTGCAACGGTGCCGGGTCGGAAGCGGTTGCCGCCACCACCACGGTGTATTCCATGGCGCCGAACTGCTCGAGCGTCGCCACCACCTGGGCCACCGTGGACTTTTTCTGCCCGATGGCCACATAGATGCAGATGACCCCGGTACCCTTCTGGTTGATGATGGTGTCGATGGCCAGAGCGGTCTTTCCGGTCTGGCGGTCGCCGATGATGAGCTCGCGCTGGCCGCGTCCGATGGGGGTCATGGCGTCGATGGACTTCAGGCCCGTCTGGAGCGGCTCTTTCACCGGCTGTCTCTTGACGATGCCAGGGGCCTTGATGTCCACGGTCCGGGTTTCGGATGACTCGATGGGCCCCTTGCCGTCGATGGGCTCGCCGATCGCGTTGACGACCCGGCCGAGGGTGCCCTCGCCCACGGGAATCTCCACGATCCTCTTGGTCCTGCGGACCTGATCGCCCTCCTTGATGCCCACGCTTTCGCCGAAGAGCACGCAGCCCACGTTATCCTCTTCCAGATTCAGGGCCATTCCCATGACATTGTGCGGAAACTCGATGAGCTCGCTGGCCATGACGTTTCTGAGACCATAAATACGGGCAATACCGTCGCCGACGCTCAGGATGGTCCCGGTCTCGGCGACATCGATCTCTTTCTCGTAACCCTTGATCTGGTCCTTAATGATCTTACTTATCTCTTCTGCCCTTATCTGCATCCTAGATCTCCCCTTTTAAGCTCTGTTTTAATTTCGTTATCTGTGTCTTCACGCTTCCGTCATAGATCATCCCCTCTACCTCGGCGATCACGCCGCCGATCAGAGAAGGCTCAACCACGACATCGACGTCGACCTCCTTCTTCACCACCTTGGAGAGCGTCTGTGCGATCTGCTTCAACTGATCCTCGCCCAAAGACGCGGCACAGGTGACCCGCGCCCTGACCCTTCCCGTCAGCTTGTCGAGGATCTCTTTGTACGCATCCAGAATCTCACCCAAGACCGCAAATCTCTCTTTATCCAGCAGAATATTCAAAAAGTTGGACAGGTACTGCGATAGAGATATCTTGGACGCAACTTCCTTGAGGACACGCCGTTTCAGGGTGATATCGTACAGCGGACTTTCGAGCAACGACCTGAAGTCGTCACTGGTTTGCACGAGCTGAGCAATATTCTGCAATTCCTCAAGAAACTGCTTCTCCTTGCCCTCTTCCTGGCCCAGATCGAACAGGGCCCTCGCATATCTTTTTGCCACAACGTCGCTTTTCACTGCTCTTTCCCCACTTTATCCAGATATTCCTCGATCAGCCGTTTCTGGTCTTCCGGGGTCATCGAATTGGTGACCAGACCCGAGGCCATGTCTCCGGCCATGTCCACCACCTGGTTTCTCAAGGAATTCTTGGCCTTGACGATCTCCTGCTCGGCAGACCACTTCGCCTGCTCGATGATCCGCTCGGCCACGACCTTGCCTTCCTCGATGATGCGCTGCTTCTCGCCCTCGAGCTCGCCCATGATCGCATCGCGTATTTCCTGAATGTCCCTGTCGATGTTCTTGAGCCTCGACTCGTAGTCGGCAAACTGCTTTTCGGCTTCGGTCCGGGCCTTGTCCGCGGTATCGATCATCTCGGCGATTTCAATGCGGCGGTCACTGAAATACGTCTTGATCTTGTCTGCGAGAAGCTTCCAGAGAATCGCAACGAGAATGAGGAAGTTGACGATCCTCCACACCATATCCCAGATCTGGCGGCCTCCCCCCTCACCGCCTTCCGCGGCCATACAGGCCGTGGCGACGGTAAGTATCAGGACCGCCAGGAGAGGTACAATCCTGTACAGTCTCTTCATCACGCAATCTTCCTCCCCAGAATCTGCTGGGCAATCGTTCCGGCCATGACGCCGATCTCCGGCTCCAGCTCACTCTTTACCCGCGCGATCTCCTCGGCCATCTCCTTCTGGACATCGAGAACGATGGTCTCGGCATTGCGCCTTGCGTCCTCGATGATCACGTTGGCCTCGTCAACCGCCTGCTTGCGGGAAGAATTCTTCACAGTCATTGCATCGATCTTGGCACTGTAGAGCTTTTCGTTGTAGCTCTTCAGGATGCTCTGGCTTTCATCCACGAGCTTCTTGGCCTTTTCCTGCCCGCCGACGATCCTCGCTTCCCGCTCGTCAAGCACCTTCAGGATAGGCTTGTAGAGAATCTTGTTCAGGATGAACATGAGGAGCAGGAAGTTGAAGATCTGCACAAAAAAGGTCCAGTTGAGTTCTATCAAAACAACCCTCCTTATACGACGAAGATCAGGAGCAGCGCCACGACCAGCGAATAGATGCCGGTGGACTCTGCAACTGCCTGCGCCACGAGCATCGTCCTCGTCAGCAGGCCGGCCTCGTCCGGATTCCGTCCGATTGCCTCGCACGCCTTGCCGCCGGCAAAACCCTCTCCGACCCCGGGGCCGATGGCACCGAGCCCCATCGCAATTCCTGCACCAATAAAAGCAGCTGCCCTCACCAGATCCGCACCGGATATATTTTCCATAATCGCTTGCTCCTCCTGTCTTTTCTTCTCTTTTTTATACAACAAAAATGAGGACAAAGGCGATGACCAGGGCGTAGATGGCAGTGGACTGCGCAACCGCCTGGGCCACCAGCATGGTCCTCATGATGAGTCCTCGTTGATCGGGACGGTGACCGGCCGCCTCGCAGGCGGCGGCTCCCGTGAACCCGTTCCCCACGCCCGGCCCCAGTCCGCCGAACCCCATGCACAGCCCTGCCGAGAGCAGCGCCATTGCGGCAGGAAGGGTCGCCGGCCCTGGATAGCCTTTGAACATGAGGATGAACGCAACCAGCAGGCCGAAGATCGCTGGTGTCTGGGCAACGGCCTGGCCCACCAGCATGAGGGTGAGCATGGACCCCCGCTCGGCTGGAGCAAGCGCCACGCCCCTGCATGCGGATGCACCGTTGAGGCCGTTCCCGAATCCCGACCCGATCCCGGCGATACCGACCGAGAGGCCTGCGCCGACCAGGGCGCTGAAACCGACGAGATTGGCCGGCATGCCGCTGAACGGGATGAATATCAGCATGAGAGACACCACCAGGGCAAAGATCACCGGGGTCTGACCGATGGCCTGGCCGACCAGCATGAAGGTCATCATGTCTTTCGAGGTGCCGGAATTCATGGTGACCGCCTCGCAGGCCCCCTGCGCGTTCGCACCGTTGCCGAGGCCTGAGCCGATGGCCCCGAACCCGATGGCGAGCCCTGCACCCAGCGTGGTGGCGACCGTGAGGATGTTGCCTTCGGTCTTGCCGCCCACCACCAGCATGATGGCAATAAGCAGGGCGAAAATGGCAGGAGTCTGGGAAACCGCCTGGCCCACCAGGTTCATGGTCATGAGCTGGGACCGCAGCCTGGGCTGCCTGGCAAACCCTTCACAGCACGCACCGCCTGTCATGCCTCCGCCCCATCCGGAGCCGATTGCACCCAGGCCCATGGCCAGACCGGCGGCCAGGAAACTCGCGCTGTACGGCCACAAAGGATACCCCGATGCATCCTTGAAGATGAGCAGGAAGGCGACCACCAGGGAAAAAATGGCCGGAGTCTGGCAGATGGCCTGACTCACCAGCATGGTGGTGGTCATGTGGCTGGCTGTCTGCGGCTGCCGGGATAGGCCCCATATCGCCTGGCCGCCGGGCAATCCAGCACCGATGCCTGACCCGAAGGCACCGAGCCCCATGCTCAACCCCGCCCCAATGGCGGCCGCCCACTGGCAGACCCCCATTCCGGAGAGGTCGGTGAAAAGCAGCAGAACAGAAACCATGAGGGCGAAAATGGCCGAGGTTTCCGCAACCGCCTGCGCCACGAGCATGGTCCTGGTGTAGGTGGGCGCCATTGCAGGCCTCCGTGAGATGGAGGTATTCGCCAGACCGCCGGTATACCCTTCACCGAGCGCCGCGCCGATGGCGCCCAGGCCTATACAGAGTCCCGCCCCTAAATACTGCCCCGCATGAACAATGAATTCAGCTTCCATGACCCTATCCTATTTAATCTGAACAACGATATACACAAGCGTGAGCATCGCAAACACGAATGCCTGCACCGTGCCCACAAACAGCCCGAAAAATCCGTAGAGAACCGGCGGCAGCACCAGTGAGTACACCAGGTAGCTGACCACCAGGATGATGATTGAGCCTCCCATGATGTTCCCGAACAGACGGAACGAGATGGAGATGATCTTGGCGAGCTCGCCGATGAGGTTGAGCGGCATCATGAAGAAGATGGGCTCGAAATAGCCCTTTGCATAGGCCTTGAAGCCCTTGAACTTGATGCCCGAGTAATGGGCGACGAGAAATCCCACCAGCCCCAGGCTGAGCGTGGTGTTGAGGTCCGCGGTCGGCTCCGAGAGGAAGGGGACGATGCCCAGCATGTTCGATATCCAGACAAGCAGAAAAACCGTGCAGACGAACGGGAAATACTTTCTGCTCTCCTTGACGGCCAGGCTGTCGTCGACCAGATCGGCCCACGTGCCGACCATGAGCTCTGCCGTGCTCTGGAGAGGGTTGGGAATGATTTTCGTCTGCCGTGATGCGAGAAGCGCAAAGAGAATCAGGACCACCATCACGATCCAGGTCATGATGAGCGTGTCCTTGTTGAGCACGAACTGCGTGCCGAACAGATTGAATGCCCATTGAGAAATTACACCGATTTCGTTCATTATCCAATCTCTCCTGCCTTATCAGCCCTTAGCTGATCCATGATGAAGAGTACATGCGTGAATAAAACCGCTGCGGATGCTGCAAAGAAGGCGTGCAGAGAAATCATCGCCCCTGCGGCAAATATGCAGCCGATGAGCGCGTACCGCGCCAGAAAGGTCTTCACCGGCCCCGAGCCGTGAAGCACGGAGTTTGTCAGCATGAGCGCCTTTGCCATGCCGCCGGCAGCCCCGATAAGGATCCCTATGCTCACCTCGGAATACCCCAGCACATACGACAGAACACCAGCCGCTACGGCAACCGGGACAGTCAAGCTGATGGTGTTTTTCACATAGCTGAAAATATTCATCCTATGTTCTCTTCTTGTTTCTCTTCCTGGTGTCCGTCTTATACATATCCTGAATCTGCCTGTATACCGTCCAGCCACCGCCAAAGATCCCCAGAAGGATAAAGATGACAAGCACGATACCGTGCGCATTCAGCCGCTCGTCCAACTCATAACCCAGCCAGAAACCCAGGCCTATGGATCCTGCCATGACGAAACCCAGCTGGGTTACGATGGCAAGGTCTTTTACGAGCTGTGTATCGTTCTGGGATCTTTTAAAGATCCCCCTTCTCGGCCTTTTAATGAATGGCGGTTCACTCATTAATTGTCCTTTTCCCTAGCACTTCCAGTCATGGGGTGTCAACATTTTTTATTCCCGGGCTGTAGAGAAATCCCATTGCCGACTCTCCCCCTGACATAACCGGTATTCCTATTGACGAAACACGTTTTCCGGTGGCCTTTGCGAGATTGTACCCTGAACCGGGATCGAAATAAAGAGCTCTTCGCATATCCTTATAACGTTGTTCCGTGCCCCGTTCCAATGGCACCGCTCGCGGCACACAGTTCCTATACAACAGAAGGGAGGCATTTTCAAACCCTCCTTTTCCATCCCACCCGCCCATCGGGATGGATCACCTCCTTGCACCCGGGAATCTTGTATGATATTCATTTTTTCTAGACATGTGGGAAACAGGGCAGATAGAGGTGCGGGTGAACCGGGACGACATATCGTACTTACGATTCATCTTCGAGGGTTATGACGGGCTCGGCATCGTATCGACCAGGGACCCTGCTGCCGCACAGGTAGTAATAACCTACCCGTTGAGCAGAAAGGCGCTGTTTGCACGGCTGATTCATGCGCTGCACCGGGAAGGCGTGGTAAAGGAGGATATGGAATGCTGAGACAGCACGGTATCGGCTCTGCGGTGGTGATTATTGCCTGTTCACTGGTACTCATGGGCATGTCGGGCCTGGGAACGGTCGCCCCCCAGAACGGCGCTGCTTCTTCATTCAACGCAAGGATCATGGACACGGCGAACAACGAGGTGGAGATCAGCTCGGTGACCATCGACGGGAAACCCCTGTTTCAGGCATCCCTGGGAAAAGGCAAGGTGAGAATCCCCTTCGAGAACATCTCCCGGGTCACCATCAAGGACAAGAGTGCCTGCGTCACCCTCAAGGGCTCCAAGGACATGTGCGACCTGAAAATCAACCAGCTCTCCAGGGTATACGGAAACACCCCGTTCGGAACCTACCAGATTTCCCTGAAGGACGTGGCCTGGATAGAGTTCTCCAGCGCAAAGCAGTGAACGCGCTGGACTACGTCTCCATACTCCTCTGCGCGGCGTTCCTGGCTCTGGGGGCGTATCAGGGCCTGATCAGGAGCGTCTCGTCACTGGCTGCGCTCCTGACTGGTCTGTACTCGGCAAAAAAGATCGAGCCGCTGTTTTCGAAGCTGCTGGCGGCGATACATGTCCCGAATCCCCGGGGGGTACTGGGCTATCTCCTCATTTTCTTCTGCATTTTTTTCACCATCAAGATAATCCTGTTCTTCCTGCAGAAGCTGCTCAAGGCGTCGGGCATCTCGGTTCTCGACAGGGCGTTCGGCGCCGTTCTCGGGCTTGCCAAGGGGGTTGTCATCACGGTTTTTGCCTGCACGATCCTGCAGCTGGCACTGCCCAGGGACTCGGCAATCCTGAAGAACTCGGAGATCCTCCCCTACTCGAACAAAATCGTTTCCTCGGCAAGGGGACTCCTGCCCGGCGACGTATACCGGCACATCGGAAGGACCTGACGCTCATTTTCCGGGGCATCGCTCCATCGGGTTCTGCCGGCTGCCGATGACCCGGGGACGCTCGTCACCGGGCGAAAAGGCTATTCGTCCTTTTCCTTATAGTCGGAGTTCTCCTCCAGGACGATATCCTCCACATCGAGCACGTACTCCTCGACATCCTCATCGCCCTCGGCGTTTCCTTCCATCTCTTCGGGAACGGTCCTGGCATCGGACTTCGCCTTGGCGATGGGCCTGCGCTTCTTGCGCTTGAGCATTTTTTTGGTTTCTTCGTTATTTTGATCCTCTCCACAGGAAGGACACACCGGAGCGGGCTTGTTCAAATCATAGAATTTGGTGCCGCATTTGTAGCACTTATATCGTTTCCCTAAATCTGCCACCAAATATCTCCTTTACTCTCACAAAATTTTCCCTGTATAGTTCAGCAGTGTCCATTGGTTTGTCAAGACAAAAAACCATAGCGAGAGGCTTTATTCGTTCAATGATTTCTACTAGTTGTTGACTTGCGAGAGAGAGAACGATAGAATGAGTGGTAGTATGAAGCATTTTCCGCCGCTAAAGGTCATGCTCCTTTTCGGCGCCTGTTTTCTGGCGTTCGCCTGCGCGGCGCCGATACAGAAGGCCTCGGCGCCCCAGGATCCGAAGTCGTTGTACGACAAGGCACTGGTCCAGGAAAAGTCCGGCAACGCCCAGAATGCGTACCAGTCGTACATCTCGATATGGAAGCTCTTTCCCCATCACGAGCTCGCCCCCCAGGCCCTCTACCGGGCAGGCTCCCTCATCTCGGCCGGCAATCCCTCAAAGGCGAGCGAACTGTACCGGGCGTTTCTGGGATCGTACGCGCGTTCCCCCCTGAAGCCGCAGGTCCTCGGAGACCTTCTGGAGGCAGAGGTCCGGCTCGGGCGATTTTCGCAGTCACTCGATCTCTTTACCGAGTTCTATGACGAGAGTCACGAACCCGAGCTCGTTCAGCCGGGCATCAGGCTCGCCCGTGAGCTCTCCGGTGCGCGGAGGTACCAGGAATCCCTCGAACTCATCAGCATGATGTTCCCCTATGTGGACAAACCCTCCCAAGAATCGCTCCTCCCCTACTGGAAAACCGGCGTGGAGAATACGGACCGGGTGGATCAGCTCCAGAAGATCGAGCAGGGTGTCCACGACGATCGCCTGCTGAACGTGCTCCTTGCCCGACAGGTGGATCTCTACATCGAGCAGGGCAAAAACGACATGGCCCGCAGCATCATATCCCGGCTCGGACCCGGAAAGGGCCTTTCCCGGTGGACTCAGAGCGACTCTCCCGGAGCCAGGAAAACCATCGGCGTGCTCGTCCCCTTGAGCGGCAAATGGGAGACGGTGGGGCAGAAGGTGCTCAAGGGCATCCAGTTCGCCTCCCGGGTGTTCAGCACGGACGACTCACCGCAGGTGGAATATCTCATCCGCGACTACGGCAACGACGAGCAGTCGATCCCGTCCATCATCGAGGAGCTCGACACCAGGGAAGACATCATCGCGCTCATCGGCCCGGTGGGCGAGACCGCCGGCAGCATTGCCTGCGCAGAGGCGCGCAAAAGAGGTATCCCGTCCTTTCTCTTCACCCGCGCCGATGTGGTTTCGAACCAGGCATCCTATTGCTTCAGCAATTTCATATCCATCGACGTCCAAGCCGAGGCCCTTCTCAGGGCGGCTGCCGACATGAACATATCGCGCTTCGCCATCTTCTCTCCCAGCGATCATTTCGGGAACTCCTTTTCCCGGATCTTCAGCGACAAGGCGCCCGAGTTCGGCATCAGCGTGGTCCGCACGGTCAGTTATTCGTCGGACCTGGTCGATTTCAAGGGAGCGGTCAAGAAACTCGTCGAGCATCTTTCCGAAGACGATCCCCCTGATTTCGACGCGCTCCTCATCCCGGACACGGCCATCAACGCCGCCATGGTCGCCTCGTACCTTCCCTATCTCAACATTGAGGGCGTGCGGCTGTTCGGGCCCACCCTCTGGGACTCTCCCGACTTCATCCGGGTGGGAGGCAGGTACGTCGATGACTCGGTGTTCGTGAGCGGCTTCTTCGCCAACTCGCAGTTGGAGTATGTGCAGGAGTTCAACGACCAGTTCTACTACACGTTCGGCTACAATCCTTCCGTATGGGAGGCGAGCGCATATGACACGGCAACGATTCTGCAGAACCTCCTGAGCGGGTCCCCTGCCTCGCGGGAAGCCCTGCAGGGTCTCATCGCCTCGCTTCAGGACTATCCCGGGCTCACCGGCTCCACCTCCTTTTCCCCTGACGGGTCGGTGGAAAAGATCATTTATGTTCTGAGCGTCAAGAACTCGGCCGTATACGAGATCGCCCCTTGATGTTCGCGCTGTTTTGTCATAAGGATCACCTGCTATGAAGAATGCCGCAAGCGTCTTTCTCTTATTGGTCCTGGTGCTCATCGTGGGGGGTTGCGCCCACGATGAGACAAAAATCCGTTCGGCCCAGGAGCTATACCAGGAGGCCGCCGAGCTTGCCGAGAAGGGGAAGGTGGAAAAGGCCGCCGAGAAGTTCATGGAGGTCCGCACCTACTATCCCGGCCATGAGCTTGCCAGAAAGGCTCTCCTGGCCACGGCCGACCTCCATTATGACGAGGAGGACTACGCCTCGGCGCTCCAGAGCTACGAGGAATTCCGGCTGCTCTACCCCACCGATTTCGAGGCCGGGTACAGCCTCTATCGGATCGCCATGACCCATTTCAACCAGATCGGCACCCTCGACAGGGACCAGACCGAGACCGTCCGCACGATCCAGACCTTTGAGAGCTTCCTCTCGTCCTACCCGGATTCGCCGCATGCGGAAGATGCGAAGACGCGGCTGGCCGAGGCAAAGAGCGTGCTGGCAAAACACTATGTGTATATCGGGAAGTTCTATCTGAAGAAAAAAGAGTACGGGGCCGCGTGCAAACGCTTCCAGTATGTGCGGGAGCATTATCCCGATGTGCCCCTGGACGACGACCTGGACGAGCTCATTTCCCGTTCGTGCCAAACCCCGGAGCAGGCAAACCAGTAACCACGTCCTATCTAATACTACAGTGGTAATCAGTCATGGGGTCAGGTCTCAACATATGACACTTGGAGTGTCATATGTTGAGACCTGACCCCACTAACTATATGAGACCTGACCCCACCTAATATGCTAATACTGCGGTTTCCCGGGTATGGATCGCGTCTGTTGCACTTTTCCTTCACACCCTGTCACATAACGCAACAGTCTCCCCCGGCCCCGCCCGGAGATGCCCATGCGGTCTTTTTCGCAAGCTATGGGTATCGCTTCCCTTTATCGATATGGCATGCTTATAGCATCTCCCGGCAGTCATAATCTGTGGCAAGGACGCGGCATATGACAAAGAGAGAGATCATTCGAGTGCTTATCTTGAGCCCGCTTTACTTCAGCCTCAAGCTCACGGAACGGGTGAAGCTTATTCGTGCGTTGAGACCGACACACTGACGCAATCGGGGGCCTGGGCCCTGCTCACCCCCCCATGCCCAGCTTGCGGACGTTGTCCACGCGTACCGTGAAACGGACGCGGTCGAGGTACTCAAGAAAGGGAATGGCATACTTGCGGCTGACGCCGATGATCTGCTTCATGTCCCCGGGCGCAAGCGAATCATGCTCGCGAATGAACAGGCGGACCTTTTCCTTGAGCCGGGTGACTGCGGCTTCGGTGAGATACACATCATCCTTGATCTTGGTGAGCCTCCCCTGCCGGGTGAGGAAACCGAGCACCTCCTCCATCTGCTTTACGTCTATGGAGAGGCGCTCCGCAAGCTCCTGAACGCGCGGCGGCTCGAAGCCGCTCGCGGAAAGCACGGCATAGGCCTTCTCCCCCACGGCGCCCATGGCGTCGCCGAGCGAGGGGCTGAAGCCCTTCTCTCTGATATCGGGGCCGGCTTCCTCGATTTCACCCCTTTTCATGAGGTCGGTCAGCAGCTTGTGAAAGAGCTTGGGATCGACACTCCCCTTGAGCGCCGAGCGCAGGTGCTCGCGGGAGATGCCGGAGGAGGAGGCGTGGTCCTTATGGTATTCCTGCACCTTCTCCAGGATGAGATCTTTGAGCGAGTCCGCATAAGCCTCGAAAACATAGAGATCGTTGTTGGGATCGAAGCGGACGATCTGCCCGGATGACAGAAGCTCGGCCAAAGCCTTGTCCAGGGACGAGCCTCCGTCGGCAAAGACCGCGGCAAGCTCCTTCTTCGATATGCCCCGGACCCCCGCATCCCTGACAACACCCGCGACCTGACGGAGCCTGTCCGCGCTCAGCAGATCCCGGGCGATTTCCTCGGAAAACCTCCGGTGGGGCGAGGGATTGAGCACCGTGCCCCCTGCGAGTGTGTGGGAGGGGGAGATGCTCCGGATGATGAACCGGTCGCCGAACGCCGCGATGACCGGCTCCTTGAGCCGTATCCTCGCCACATCGAGCCCGTCCACGTCGTGGAGGCTCATCTCGCCGGTGAGCTCGGACGTACCGAAGTGGATCTTGACCTCGCCCTTCCTGGGCTTGGCCATCAGATCCAGGCGGGCGTCCAGGAGCCTCGTGGGTTTGAACACACCGGCCGGCACCACCCACTGGCCCCGTTCGATGTCTTCCCGGGAAAAGCCCTGGAGGTTGATCGCCGTGCGCATGCCGGCCATCGCCCTGTCCGCATCATGTCCGTGGACCTGGATATTGCGCACCCTGGCCTTGCGACCGGCAGGCAGGACCTCGACCTCCTGATCCTCCTCGAACACCCCCTGCTTCATGGTCCCGGTGACCACGGTCCCGAAGCCCTTGATCGTGAACACCCGGTCGACGGGCAGAACCGGGATGCCGGTGATCCGCCGCTCTTCCAGAGAGCGGACCTGCTCGTCGAGGATTTGCTTGAGCTCGTCGATCCCCTTGCCGGTCGCCGAGCTCACGGCCACGATAGGCGCATCCTTGAGAAAGGTGCGCGACATGAAATCCTGAATGTCCGCATACGCCAGCTCCAGGAGGTCGTCGTCCACCATATCGGTTTTGGTGAGCACGACCACACCCCGCTGGATGCCCAGAAGGCTGCAGATCTGGATGTGCTCGACGGTCTGGGGCATCACTCCCTCGTCCGCGGCGACCACCAGCATGACCAGGTCGATTCCCGACGCCCCGGAGAGCATGTGCCGGATGAACCTCACGTGGCCGGGCACGTCCACCACGCCGACCTTCTCTCCGGAAGGCAGTTCCAGCGAGGTGAACCCGAGCTCGATGGTCAGACCGCGCTGCTTTTCCTCTTTCAGCCGGTCGCAGTCCACGCCGGTCATCGCCTTGATGAGCGATGTCTTGCCGTGGTCCACGTGTCCTGCGGTGCCGATGACGATTCTCTTCATAATGGTTACGGTTAAATCAGATTCCCTGCATATCGTCAATTCCCACATGCTATGCCTTCGACTATAGAGCGGCAAGCCACAGGGGCTGCGATCGGGGCAGGGGCACATGGCCCACGCAGGAACCTGCAGACCGGGTGCGCCCGGAGTTTGGGCTTGTGATTCCCTGCGGGCGAACGTATAACGATAAGCCACATATGGACAGGCGCATCGGCGTAATCTTGATCGTCATTTTCGCGGAGCTTGTGTTCAGGCTCATCTACAGCACTGTTTCGATCCCGGTGAACCCTCTGCTCTTCACCCTGCTGGTCCGGCTGGTGGAAACGCTCATCATCCTCGGGCTCGCGTTTCATCTCAGCGGGGTCCGCGCCCGGTCCATACTGCGCGAGATCCTCATCGGCGCGGGGGTCGCCGCTGTCTTCGGCGCCGTGGTCGTCCTGGGAGACGCCGTCTCCCGGGCGCTGCTCGAAGGCGAAGTCTTGAGATTCCTCATCGGAAGGCAGGAGGTGGCCGATCCCGCCCTGTTCTTTCTGGTCGGGTGCGTGATCGCCCCCTTTGCAGAAGAACTCTTTTTCCGCGGGCTCCTCTATTCATGGCTCAGGCAAAGAATGCCCGTGATCGTCTCCATCGTCGTCTCGGCCCTGTTTTTCGCGGGAATGCACGGTTTCATTGCACCGGTGCAGCTTGCCGGAGGCCTGATCTTCGCCGGGCTCTACGAGTGGCGCGGCAACGTCTGGGCTCCCTATACGGTCCACGCGGCCGCGAACCTCGGGATATGGGTGCTCCCCTGGATTTATCCGTCGTGGTGAGCGGATGCCCCATGATCCGTGAGAACTGTCCACAGTGCCGCCCCTGTCCGGCTGTCCTCAGCGGGTTGCTCGAGAAGGCGTCGAGAAGAGAAAAAATCATCATATCATAAAGGTGCATGGAGAAGACAGAGGCGTATCGGACAATGAACGTGCTTTCAGTGAGCGGGCTGTGCAAGCGGTTCGGGGACACGCTCGCCGTGGACGATGTCTCTTTCGAGGTGGGCGCGAATGAGATCGTCGGGCTGCTGGGGCCCAACGGGGCGGGAAAGACCACGACCATCAACATGATCCTGGGCGTTCTCGAGCCGAGTTGCGGCACCATACTCATCGAAGGGTCGGATATCCGCACTCGCCGGTCACAGGCGCTCGAGCACACAAATTTTGCGGCCGTCTACGCTCCGCTTCCGGGCAACCTGACCGTGTATCAGAACCTGCGCGTCTTCGGGCTGATCTATGCAGTGAATAACCTCTCGTCCAGGATCGAAGAGCTCCTCGCACAGTTCGATCTCACCGCGTTTCGCGACGTGAAATGCGGCGTGCTCTCTTCGGGCGAGCAGACGCGCGCAAGCCTTGCCAAAGCCATGCTCAACCGGCCCGACCTCCTTCTGCTCGACGAGCCGACAGCGTCGCTCGACCCTGCGACGGCCCGCGATATCCGCCGGAAGATCCGCATGTTCGTTTCGGAGAGCACCGGAGGCGTGCTGTGGACCTCACACAACATGTACGAGGTCGAAGAGGTGTGCAACCGGGTGCTCTTTCTCTCTCACGGCAAGATTCTGCTCGAAGGCGACCCGAAGTCCCTGCCTGCAAAGCACGGCAAGGAGAACCTCGAAGAGCTTTTCATCACGGTTGCTCGCGAGCCCCTCGCGCTCGGGGACAGGGGGCTGCCGTGAACCTGGTCCGCATCTCGGCTGTGGTGCTGCGCCAGTTCTATCTCATAAGCGGGAGCTTCTCGCGCGTGGTGCCGCTCTTTGCCTGGGTCGCCATCGATATCGTGCTCTGGGGCTTCATCACGAAATACCTCAATACCGTCACGGCCAGCGGACTCAACTTCGTGCCCATCCTCCTGGGCGCAGTCCTGCTCTGGGATTTCTTCATCCGGGTCATGCAGGGGGTGACCATGGCCTTTTTCGAGGATGTCTGGTCCAGGAACTTCCTCAACTTCTTCGCCACGCCTCTGTCCATTGCTGAATACTTGGGGGGCCTCGTGTTCTCCAGCATCATCACGAGCTCGATCGGGCTCGCCGTGATGCTCGTGCTCGCCACGCTCGTGTTCGGGCTCTCCTTCTTCATCTTCGGCATCGCGATCTTCCCCTTTCTCCTGGTGCTCTTTCTGTTCGGGATCGCGCTCGGCATTTTTGCGAGTGCCATGGTGCTCAGGCTCGGCCCCTCGGCAGAGTGGTTCGTGTGGCCGGTGCCCGCGCTCCTCTCACCCTTTGCCGGGGTGTTCTACCCGCTCTCCACGCTGCCCGAGTGGATGCAGTTCCTATCGCATCTCCTCCCTCCTGCATATGTGTTCGAAGGCATGCGCTCGATCATATCAGGCGGGTCGGCCTCCGTCTCGGTCCTGCTCATGAGCGCGGGCCTTGCCGTGCTGTATATCCTGCTCGCAGGCATGTTCTTTACCCGAACCTTTCGTCACGCCGTGCGTACCGGCCTCATTGCCCGCTACAGCGCCGAAAGTGTATCCTAGCCAATTTGGGGAACGGGCTCCGGCTTCGTCAAAGAGATTCCGGATGGCACTGGAACGCTCCGAAAATGCCCCAGCCCGACATGGACCACCCATCGAACAAGCTCCGGGGTATCAACAGCTCTCCTGGTGAGATATCCTTAGAACAGATCCCCGCAACGCAAATATCAGGGCAAGATCAGACCATAGCTCACAATTCTCCCCTTGCCCGGATTCCGGCGTATGATGCCCAGTCCGAGGAGACGATTGATCGCGCGGAAGGCTGTGGGCTTGATCACTTTGACCATGGGAGTGTACTTCCTTGTGGCGAGACCTCCTTGAAAAACCATCCGGGTCTGCGTCGAGAAGCTTGTTGATGACCTTGCGCTGCCTCTCGTTCAGTGATGCATGGGCATGCATTCCCCAGAAGTTCGCCTTTCTGATCACTCAGGATAGGATGAGCTCGGACCGGCTTGGAAAGGATGGTGCCGGAGAAGGGACTTGAACCCCCACGAGCTTGCGCTCATCGGATTTTGAGAGCATTAACCGTTTGATATTACTAGCCTGCAAAGGCGCACTGGCAAATGATTTCAGCAAGTTAAGCAATTCGGCAAGTTGGTAGGAGTTGGTAGAATTTGGGAAGAATTTAGCCGTCGTGGGCACAAATTAGGCACACTCCTTCTCTCCATAGCAAAAAGATACAGGTATGCCACAAATGTAAAAAAGCTATGTATAAATGCGGCATATATTCTATTCATTAAAAGTGATTATGGATTTGATGTTTCCGTTTGTGCTAAAGGTCTTTCAATAAACTGAACTGCAATTCAATTGAAATAGTGGAGAACAAACGTGGGTGACATATTTGCAAAAATACCTCTTGAGATCAGTAAAATAGACAAGGTCATAAAAAAATACCCAGATTGTGAAATAGATGGTCCAAGAAAAATGAAGGGGGGCTACCACAGATATGTAGCAACAAGGGATGGGAATTATGCTACAATTGATTTCTATTTCCGTGGCGATGGACTCACGACAATTAATTGGCAAGTAGGTACGTGCCAACAATTATCTAAAGAAATAGCCTCCTATGTCAAAGAGAAGTGCCTGGTTCGACTGCGGGAAAACCAACCTATCTCTCTAAAAGCTTTTCCGAGAGCACATTGTGATGAGCTTATTCATTACTTATGTGATGATATTGGCGCATTAATTAAAAATACTGTTGCGGATGAGAGTCTATCAAAGGTTACCCTTCAAGGGCCATACAAGGATACGATTACCTTGACTCACTATAAAAACGGCACGTTCCTTTTGCAAGGGCGTCCTCTGCATTTATTCAACGAAGCCAGAAGCTATTTATCTGTCATTCTGCAATATGAGGGCATTATTGAAGAGCAGATTAAGACTCTAGGGGTAGATATTGATAAGCAAGCTATTCATGATGAATTTGAAAGTCTATATCCTAGGTCTTGTGATTACTTAGACGAAATCACCAAAATATTTTTACGAACTGCAATTACCTTCAAAAAAGTCTCAATTCCTATTGATGATTACTCATCATTAGCGTTCCCTGCATTAAAGGGATTAGAATGTTATTTGAAACAGCTCTTCTTGGACCATGAGATTATCATTACCAAGCAAGATGGTTTTGGTGAGCATATGGCTCCTTCCGGAGATTCATTTGTCTTGAAATTAGAAGCTAAAAAAAGAATCCCGTGCGATCTAACTAGGGCTGCAATCGAAAAAGCATATCAATTATATCACAAAGAAAGACATTCGTTATTCCACGCTGAAGGAATAGTCAGCTCAACTCGGTTAATTGAAAGTCAAGCTGAGGCCGATATTATTGTAGATAGCATATTAAGAATAATAGAAAGCACTTGCCCATCAAAACATAACGGATAAAATATGAAGAAATTTGATCTACAGAAAATTGATAATCAAACTTATGGTTATATTATTTTCTCCGTGAACTATTATAGCCCCATTGATTATCTTTCAAGTATAGAGAGAAGGTTGGATAAAATAAAATATGAGGGTAAGGTCCTCTTCGATTTATTGCTGGTAAATGGTAATGGGAGCAATAGATATTTAACTGCTGAGTATCGTAAGGGCGCATTCGACAAAAAAAGCTTTTCCGTAAAAAATCAAGTGCCGGAAACAATAAGGAAAACTAGCACTAATTATTACGTAAAAAGACCAGACATACTAAGAAATTCTGTCCTTACAAGGCCGGTAGTATACTCCATGCTTAATTCAGGGTCCAAGTAGTTTAACATGTAAGCCCTTAAATAAACTTCTCACATCAAACCAGACAAGTAGAAGTATGACAATGATTAGAGTTATAATTAAGTTCTTTTTCAAGTGCTTATCATATCATCTTACCACTGGACATCAAATTCCCTTCCGTCCGAGGTAATGCAGGAGCCGACACCGTTTGCAAGGTTGCCGCACAGCTCACACCTCATCGTTCTGTTTCTGTCTCCGAAGAGAACGGCCCTGTATGTGTTGCCGGAAACCATTATAGTGTTGCCATAATCATCGCGCACAGTGGCGTTTCTCGTGGAAACCAGTTTTCCCTTGAATGTTTCCCCATTGACCTCGGTAGAGAGACTGTAAGTTATGGGGACACCCTGGCAATGAAGAACCATTCTCTCTCCGGTATCACGGTTAACGCCGGTTGCGTTTATGGCGCACCCGGACAGGTGGAGAATGCAGATAATGACTATCAAATATTTCATTTCAGCCCTCCTAAACATAAATATCAATGTATTATTAATAAATAAGAGAAGTCTCTCTTGCAAGGGATATTGTGTACAAGCAAGGCCAACAAGACATAAATGAGGGCGCTGAAACAAGAGAAAACTTGTTGTATGACCTTGAAATATTTACATCATATCAGTAAGTCCAAATTGTATTTTTAAGGTCATTGGTATATCTTATAGGTTAATTGCTATTCGTTTGTAAGGAGGTCTTTTGCCATGCCTGATGATAGACTGAAAATCATATATGGTGGAAAGCTTACACCAGAGGAACGAAAAGCCAGGATGGAAATGTTGCGTTCATATGCTAAGGACCTAACTTGCCTTAGAAATGAGCTCAGAAAGAGTAAGCCGGGTGAAAAACAAGAATTATCTGAAGCAAGTATAAGGGCACTTAAGCGAATAAGGAATGATTTTGAGAGCTGAGACCTGACTTTACAAAGCATCTTATGAAGGTATGATATTATCCTGAGTCTTGAAGGCTAATATCTTATGGCTGTCTACACTCAGCCGCTATCTTCATTGGACTTTGGTATCACTTAGAAACATTCAATTTGCTGGGTATGTAGGTAAATCCTTTAGTTGGTCGATGTCGGCTGTTAAACACATTGACAAAAACTCAAGTATTGTGAGTATATAGCCCACATCACCTCCTTTGAGGCACGTGTTATCTGGAAGGAAGATCATACAGTGGTTTTATTATTGAGACCTTGTAAATGTTAGTTATCCGCCCGCAGATGACAGACAAAGAGCCGATGGAAGAACAGGTCGTATCTAAACAGCGGGTGGCCGATCATGGCGAGGTGTTGACAGGGAAACGCGAAGTCAACGCTATGCTCGATCTGGTGAAGAAGGAAACGGAACGGATTGAATCCCGCTTCCTCGAACCAGCTTGCGGCACAGGCAACTTCCTTACCGAGATTCTGGAACGAAAGCTGGCAGTTGTAGAAAAACGCTACAGAAGATCGCAATTGGACTTCGAGCGTTATGCCATTTTGGCCATCTCTTCGATCTATGGCATTGACATTCTTGAAGATAACGTCCGGGATTGCCGCGCCAGGCTGTTCGGTATATTCGACTCTGCCTATTCCCGCCTGTTCAAGGGTAACGCAAAGGACAAGTGCCGCGAGGCAGTTCGGTTTATTCTGGAGCGGAACATTATCTGGGGAGACGCCCTGGAACTTAAAACTTGCGACGTCCCTCAACGCTCTATCGTCTTCTCAGAGTGGTCTCCTGTGAACGGTAGCATGCTCAAGCGACGAGATTTCATGTTGTCGTATCTCTTAAAGAAGCCTCGTCAAGCCTCACTCTTCAGCGACCAGGGTGATATCGCTGATATTAATGAACCAGTTAAAGAATATCCCCCAGTTCACTTCATGGAGATTGCCCATGTCCAACAGTAGCGGCTACAATCCTGATGTGCTCTCATGCATCGCCAATCTGAGCAGCGATGAGGTCTTTACTCCGCCGCAACTGGTGAACCGAATTCTTGACCTTCTGCCGGTGGAATTGTGGAGCGACGAGAAGGCCACATTCCTCGATCCCGGATGCAAGTCGGGGGTATTCCTGCGCGAGATCGCCAAGCGGCTGAACAAAGGACTGGAGTCGCAAATCCCCGACCGCCAGGAGCGGATGAATCACATCTTCATGAACCAACTTTATGGCCTTGCTATCACCGAGTTGACCGCCCTGCTCTCTCGGCGATCCGTGTACTGTTCCAAGAGTGCCAACGGCAGGTATTCCGTCTGCGAATCCTTCAACACCCCAGAGGGTAACATCCGTTTCGGGCGGGTGGAACACATTTGGGAGGGTGGCCGTTGCGTTCACTGCGGAGCCAGCAAGGTTAACTATGAACGGGGCAGCGAACTGGAAAGTCACGCCTATAAATTCATTCACACCGACAAGCCGAGGGGACTATTCAAAATGAAATTCGACGTAATTATCGGCAACCCGCCTTACCAGTTGAGTGATGCAGGTTTTGGAGAGAGCGCCCGTCCGATCTACCACCTGTTCGTTGAACAGGCAAAGAAACTGAACCCGCGATTCCTGACTATGATTATTCCCTCTCGTTGGTTTGCGGGCGGAAAGGGCTTAGATGAGTTCCGAGAGTCGATGCTCGCCGACGACCGTTTGCGGTCAATTGACGACTATCTCAGTGCATCGGAAGTCTTTCCGGGCGTGGGCCTCAAGGGCGGCGTTTGCTACTTCCTCTGGGACCGTGACAATCCCGGAATCTGCCAAGTCACCACTCATTTCAAGGACTGGCCTGTCTCGACCGCCAGCCGTCCGCTTCTTGAAAGGGGCGTTGACGTGTTCATCCGCTTCAATGAAGGCCTGTCGATCCTCAAGAAGGTCGCTGCCGTTGAGAATGGAAAACCCGACTCGCTTTCGCTACCTGGAAGTAAACGTTTCGACCGATTGGTCAGCTCCAGAAAGCCGTTCGGGTTAGAGACAACTTTCAAGGGCAAGGTTGCCAAGGGCACCGGTGACATCCTAGTCTATCAGCATGGCGGCACTGCATACATCTCCAGAAACTCGATTTCGACTGGCGCCCACCTCATCAATAAGTGGAAGGTGTTCATAGGCCGAGCTGCTCCAGGGACCGGGAACAGAGATACCTACCCGCACAAGATCATAAGCACTCCGTTTCTCGGAGAACCGGGCACCATCTCTTCAGAGACATATCTCTGTATTGGCCCGTTCGACACCAAGAATCAGGCTGAAAGTGTGTTGTCCTACCTCACTTGTCGGCTAACTCGCCTCCTGATTCTTCTGCATAAGCCATCCCAAGACACGACTCGCAAGGTCTACTCCTTCGTGCCAACCCAGAAGTGGACGAAGCGGTGGACGGACGAGGATCTCTACGCGAAATATGGCATCTCCGCTAGTGAAATTGCGTTCATCGAAAAGGTTGTCCGACCGATGGACCTCAGCGGAGACTCTGAGGTGAATGATGAATAACGGTTTCTTTCCACCGCGCCCAGCATTGCGGCCTACGATCTACGCATACGAGGATACGAACCTGCAGTATGTCGGTCTGCTCAAGGTCGGGTATACCACACGGACTGCCAAAAAGCGTCTCGAAGAGATTTATCCAATCAAGACGCCCGGCAAACCGACATTCAGGATTGTTCTCGAAGAATCCGCCATGCGAAATGACGGGACGGCGTTCACCGATCATGACGTACACCATATGCTCAGGATCAACGGCGTCAAGAACCCGGAAGGTGAATGGTTTCGCTGCACAGTGGACCAGGTCAAGGCAGCCCTCATAGCCGTGCGGACAGGCCAACTGAACGAGGAAAACCGATCGCTGGATTTCAAAATGCGCCCCGAACAGGAAGAGGCGGTCGAGAAGACGGCAGCATACTTCGCCAGTTGGCGCACGGAGAAGGGCAACCGCTACAAGCCGCCGCACTTCCTCTGGAACGCCAAGATGCGTTTCGGGAAGACCTTTGCTGCCTATCAGTTGGCGAAGAAGATGGGCTGGCGGAAGGTCTTGGTTCTGACCTTCAAACCGGCGGTGCAAAGCGCCTGGGAGGAAGACCTGAAGTGCCATGTAGACTTCCAAGGGTGGCAGTTCATCAAACCCGGTGGACTGAATTATGAACAAGCGGATAAGAAAAAGCCGTTCGTCTGTTTCGGGTCGTTTCAAGACTATTTAGGCCGAAACTCGGCTGGTGGCATCAAACCGAAGAACCAGTGGGTTCACACCACAAACTGGGATTGTGTGATTCTTGACGAATACCATTACGGTGCATGGCGGGAGAATGCGAAGGAGTTGTTTGAGGCGGAGGATGAGAAGGAGGTCGCGTTCGGCAAGGGGCAGGGCGCTGAATTTCTAATAGAAAGGGATGAAGAGATAGGAGATATCATGCCGATCACCACGGACGGTTATCTTTATCTATCCGGCACGCCCTTCCGGGCCATCGCATCCGGTGAGTTCATCGAAGAACAGATCTACAACTGGACGTATTCCGATGAACAGAGGGCGAAGCAAGAATGGAAAGGTTTCGGCAACCCCTATGTCGCGTTACCCCGGATGGTACTGCTTACCTACCAACTCCCTGATGCGATTCGGGAAATCGCAATGCAGGGCGAGTTCAACGAGTTCGACTTAAACGTCTTCTTTTCTGCCGAAGGCATAGGCAAGCAGGCAAGATTCAAGTATGAGGACGAGGTCCAAAAATGGCTGAACCTGATTCGCGGCGCATTCACGCCAACCAGCGTGGACAACCTGAAACTCGGAGCACAGAAACCGCCGATGCCGTTCTCGGATACTCGGCTCCTAGGCGTACTTTCCCATTCCTTCTGGTTCCTTCCAAGTGTGGCGGCCTGTCACGCCATGCGTAATCTATTGGCGAAGAAGCAGAACCGCTTCTACCAGGACTATAAGGTCATCGTGGCGGCGGGAAGCTCCGCCGGAATCGGTGTGGAAGCTTTGACCCCGGTTCTTGATGCAATGGACGGCCCCCTCGCGACGAAAACCATCACTCTGTCGTGTGGAAAACTGACAACGGGCGTAACAGTGAGACCGTGGACAGGCATTCTCATGCTGCGCAACTCCTCCAGTCCAGAGATGTACTTTCAAGCTGCCTTCAGGGTGCAATCACCCTGGACGGTAAGGAACCCGGATGGCGCTTCTCCGAACGAGGAACAGATCATCAAGGAAGAGTGCTACGTTTTCGATTTCGCCCCAGACCGGGCATTGCGACAGATCGCCGACTACAGTTGCAGGTTGAATATCAATGAGGCGAACCCGGAAAAAAAGGTGGAGGAATTCATCAGCTTCCTGCCGGTTCTTGCCTATGATGGCAGTTCCATGAAGCAGATTGACGCCGCAGGCATTCTCGACATGGCGATGAGCGGAACGACTGCAACCCTTCTAGCACGGCGCTGGGAAAGCGCCCTGCTGGTGAATGTGGATAACGACACCTTACGCCGTCTCATGACCGACAAGAAGGCGATGGATGCCCTCATGAGCATCGAAGGTTTCCGTAATCTGAATCAAGACATCGAAACGATCATCAACAAGTCGGAAGCCGTAAAGAAAGCCCGCAAGGAGGCCAACGACAAGGAACTTTCCGCGAAGAAGAAAAAAGAGCTTTCCGAGGAGGAAAAGGAGTATAAGAGTCTGCGGAAGCAGATTCAGGAGAAACTCGTCAAGTTTGCCACACGGGTTCCTATCTTTATGTATTTAACTGATTACAGAGAACGGACACTAAAGGACGTAATCACGCAACTGGAACCAGCACTTTTCAAGAAGGTTACAGGCCTGAAGGTGAAAGACTTCGAGTTGCTGGTAAGCCTTGGGGTTTTTAACAGCGCACTGATGAACGACGCGATTTACAAGTTCAAGCGCTACGAGGATTCCAGCCTAAGCTACACCGGGATTGACAAGCATCAAGATGAAGACATTGGTCTTTATGACACGGTGATCACCCGGGAGGATGCACAGAGAATATTCGAGAATGTACCAGCCATTGCCGGGTATGGGACGTGAAAGAAAGGGCTAACAGGCATTTGAGCCCATAACCACCTCAAATGCCATGTTTTGTCTATTTCTTCATCTGGAATGCAAGATCTTAAGCGGTCTTCTCGGAATTCAATGCGGTTTTCTGAGCCAATTCTTCACGGAGTTCTCTCAGGACTTCCTGAATGTCAGGTTTGGTCAAGTCTTCAAAGCCTTTAGCCTTGGCTGTCTTCTCAATGTATCCGGTCTCTTATACTCAAGGGCTTCCTGAATGTGAACATTTGTCAACAATCTCGGACCCCGATGATTTCCCGTCTTGTTACTTATTATCGAGGGCTCCTTTGATGCTAATATTTGCTAACATCTTTGGCACTTGACCGCAGAGGGCAGCGATGCAAGTCTCTATTGTCGAAATCATTCATCGAACAGCTTGCCGCCGCCATGCGTTGAATAGTAAGCCTGCAGGTCTGCCCGTGAGATGATATACTGCTTCCCGGTCTTCATGGCCTTGAGAGAACCGTCTTTGATTTTACGCCTCAGGTATTCCTTGTGAAGCCCCAGGATCTCCGCTGCCTCTCCAAGAGAGAAGGTCAGTTTGTCTTTGTCTACCATTTCGTTGAACACTCCCTGTAATAATCGTTCTGCATCATCACCGGACAGGTTAGTAAGCTCCGGGTGCTCCCTGGCGATACGCTCAAGGTTTGCCCTGGCTTCCCGCACCATATCCATGTTGATTGCCTTCTTGCTCATGCCGCTTTCAATACCCTCTGAACCTGTACGGGCAGGAATGCCTTGCCCGTCCTGGTGGTGAATCCCTTTCGCTCAAGCTCTCTGCATATGGCCGGAAGGTTAAGTCCTGCCGTTCCAAGTCTCCTGATCTCGGTTATAACCTCCTGCTCTGCCGGGTTCTCTTTAATGTGTACGCCGTCACCAGAAAGCCTGAAGCCGTAAGGAATGGAGCCCACACGCTCATTTCGCGTCTTCTTGGCCTGCAATGCACTCGATGTCCGGGCCTTGATGATTAATCGTTCGTATTCCGCAAAGGCATCTATCATCCTTCTCATGAGAACATCGGAAGGGCTATCACCATCCGTGCCTTCCCCCGCCGCTGAAACTACCCTTGCCTTCTTCCGGGCAATGGCGCTCTCAATCATGGCCGTTACGATAGGATCTCTTCCGAGCCGGTCCCGTTTGGCAACCAATAGGGTGTCACCCTTGTCGAGTGAAGCAATGGCTTGGAGCAATCCGGGCCTTTTCTCCAAGCCTGCCGCTCCGCTGATTCCCTCGTCTGAAAAGACATCAAGGCATTCACCACTATTTCGTTTAATGTGCGCCCTGCAGGAATCCAACTGAGCATTGAGCCCTGCCTTGCTGTCTGCCTGCTCATCCGTGCTTACCCTCAGATAAATAACATATCTCATAGCCCTCACCTCCATATATCAATTATCACCAATCATTCTAATACAATTATCATCCATAGTCAACCTTTGGTTTTTACATACCGTCCGGTGTGTAAAAAATCATGACCTGGTTAAGGAATCTAGCGGCAATGGAATAGCATACCAAGAGTTTTAGAAAACTTAAATTTCAGCACCTAAAGCGGAGTTATTCAGCAACGGGCTTAAATAATGGCATCACTGATCCTCGACAGAAACTTACCTTCCATGGATTACGACACACCTATGCTTCCTGGCTGGTTGAGTCCGGAGTAAGCATCTATGTTGTCAAGGAAATGTTAGGACACCAGTCAACAGCTATGAGCGAAACGGTATAGCCATATCGGACAGAATAGTATGCGTGATGCTGTTAAGACATTGGAGAAATCTTTGAATAAGGAACAGCCAGATAACATGGCCTTTTTAGGCGAGAATGAGGCTTAGTAAGTAATAACACTCGTGCATGGTCAAGTATTAACATGTTTCACGAAGACCAATTCTCCATTGATTCTAATACATATAATATAATATCTTACGCGGTGCAGGATTTAAACTTTCAGTTCATTAGCGATGAACAAGTATTGTCAGCATCGATATTATATGAGCTTTTCATAATGATGGGGGGGGTAGATGAATATTTTGGTCCATAAGAGATTTATTCTGTTTCTTGGCCTACTAGTTTTTGTTATTCCAGCAACCGCTGTTTTAGCTCAGCCTGATTGGATTACACACAGAAACAGTGCGTATAAATTCCGCTTCCTTTATCCACCTAATTGGATTAAAGGGGCACCACGGGGTGAACACGTTGTCGTAACTTTATTTGCTCCGAAAGGTTCTCCTAGGGCAAATTGCAACATGGTGATCCGAGCTGCTTCCGAAATAGCCGATGAAAGCCAAGATACGCTTGATAATGAAATCAGAAACTGTCCACTAGCTGCTGATGATTTGAGAATGATGCTAGGTTCTGCATTTCCTGACTTTCGAGTTATTGAGACGAAAACCGCGATGGTAAATAATCATCCAGCTTATTTTGCGATAACTGAACACAGTCATGAGACACTAGACAGGAAGACCTTTCTAAAGGGAATGTGGCTAATTACATACACACCGGGTTATGTGTGGATTTTCAGCTGTGGAGCGAAGGGTAATTCAAAAGCTGAAGCCATGGAGAGCTATAACCATTGGGAAAAAACCTTCACCAGAATGCTTGGATCTCTAGTATTTGAGCGATGGTAATACTGTTTTTATAAACTGCTTGGAGTGAAGCTGATGAGAGGGAATACAATCCAAGTAATGTTTTTAGAGAGTAATTCCATGGTCGAAGCATGGAGCATTTTAAACACTGATATGGTGGGGTGAATTGGAATGAACATATCTGATCAAGACGAGTTATTTAAGACAGAACCCTATACATATGAATTCTACAAAAGGTTAATGCAGACTAAACGTGGGTTACCGCGAGATCCTTCATTGGGGGCATATGTATGTAGTACGGGGCATGAATTTATAAGGAAAGTCACCGAAGAATTGATCGATTTGGGATCGCCGGGGATGCCTGAAGGAGAGCTATTTTTAGAAGATTTTCTTTTACGGGGCTGCAATCCATATCATCAAGGTTTCGCGTTATTGGTGCCGTACATGAGCCTTTACATTCTTCTCCTGTGGAAAATACACATATGGGCACCCAAGATTGATGATGTGGAATTGCTCTTTAACTCTGTCTTTTCTTGCAGAAAGCAGGACGGGACTATCGAGTATCGCCCCAGTTTCATTAACCCACCCGACTCTTTCCTAGGATATGGACGCCGGTATGATAATGGGGATACTGAATATCATTCAGCCTCATCTATACGCAAAGCTATTGATATTTTCTCAGAATATGAATGGGAATGGATTAAGCACTTCGTAAGTGCTGCAGAAAACGTGAAAGAATCATCGCTGGCAAAATTCTTCCCCATCTCTCATAAAGATTATCCGGAGTTTAATTCACCTCAAAACATCAAAATTAATGAGACATTTATGAAATATCAGGAGAAATTTCCTTTTGAAGTAAGTTTGCTCATGACGGACAATGGCTTCGAAATAACCATGAGATCCAATTACAGAGATGTCCCAAGGATAATAGGAAATAGCTTTTATTGCATGATGTTCTATGAGTGGTTCATTAATCACTATATGGAGGCCAACAAAAAGCTGTGGGACAAAATGAGGTCTGGGGGAAAAATGAAGCCCTCAGATATTGATGAATTTTTTTACAGTGCGATCCTTCTTAAAGTACATGAATATCCCGAAGCATTCTTCAATGATGGAGACCTACGTGCTACAGCATGCCAGGTACCCCATATGACTGAGGAGAAGGTTGCAGATAAGAGAACGAGCGACATTACCAAAGCGCTTAACCGTGCTTTTAGCAAACACTATGGTATCGTCAAAGGCCATGACCGAACCAGGAGCAGGTTGGACGAAAAAGCGCTTCAGGCGCTTAAAGAAATAACTGATGATCTGAGGTCGATCAAAAATAACTTATGGCCACTCCCAGAGAATATTGTATGCATCAGAGATGATGAAATTGATTCAGACGATAATTGGTCAATTTCCTTGGAGTCGGCTATAAGCAAGCTAGGGTTAAATCTAATAGAATCCAAATATGTTCGGGGGATTGAGTGGAATCATATTCGCCAAGACGATCATACTGAATTACTTGCTAAAATTGCCAATGAATATTTCCTAGACATATTTCAATGTAAATATAGATTGCGGGAACTCAAAGCACAAATAAAGAAAATGCTCTGATTGACACGAACCCTTTCATAAATGACATTTGCGGAAGGGATACATCTGAATCAACTCATTCTATCCTTCATGCATGATAACAAAATACATCGCATGGAGGAAAATCATGAAAAAGACTCATCCAGATTTATCGAACCTCAAGGACAAATGGCCATCTCCCTATGTTTCTCGTGACAAAGTTGGTGAATTCAGCGGAGGCATTCTTCATCCCCGAACACTGGCCAACATAGATGCATCGGGAGCAGGTCCGAAGGGTAGAATCCGAGTAAATGGCAAGAAGATCGCTTATCCCGTAGATGCGCTCATTGAATGGCTTGAGGCAAGGTCTGATATGGTGGGGAATAAGGGAGAGCAGTTATGATGTTTCCTGATAACAGAGAGTTCCCAAACACAGATGCACACGAAGAGGGAGGGAAACCAGGAAAGATTGGCAAAAAACAACATACGTCTGAAGTAAAGCTCAACAGAAGACAAGCTATCCGTGAGAGGTGCCTGAACTGTTCTGCAGGGAGCACCAAGGACGTGGCCGAATGTCCAATGACGGATTGCCCTTTGTATCCACTCAGGATGGGCAGGGGCAAGCAGAACCCGAAGGATCGAAATAAGGCCATCATGTCATACTGTCGTTTATGGTGTAGCGGAAATCAAATAAAAGAGGTTCGTTTATGCCCAAGTGTCGATTGCCCTCTTCACCCTTTCAGATTGCCTGGAAAGAATCACCAGAATGCCTCTCTTTTGCAGAAAAAAACCATATACGGTGGTATTCAGACGGTCGAAGAGAGCAACCCATACAATCACACTACCCAAAGTCAGGGGGTGCAATAATGACCGCCTATATGGGCCATGAATATGAACCCCTAGCCGGGCAAGGCTACGGGGAGTGTGAAGCGGCTTACGGGAATGGTGATACATTATCAGAGCATGGTGGCACTGTCAACAGAGAAGACTTGTTTTCACCACTCTTTGATGAGTGTCAGGGCTATATCAATGTGAGAGCACTCCGAAGCGGTGAGAATCCCAAGAGTGAATTCCATCCAATAGATAGCCTCCAGTGGTTGCCTGGTGTCATTGACAAGTACCGTGAACACGATCTCTATTTCGGGGCTGCGACACGAGAGCGCGGTAACGGGAAGAAGGAGGGAATCATCCACATGCCCTCAGTCTGGGCAGACATCGACTTTAAGAAGACGCCACAGGAGAAGGCTAATAGACTTCTCAGTGAACTTCCGGTCAAGCCTTCGGTTATCGTCGAATCAGGTGGCGGATATCATGTTTACTGGTTTTTCAAGGAACCCGCAGGCGCAGAGGACATCCCCATGGTTGAGGCTGTCAACAGGAAGCTGGCATCCTTCCTGGAGGCTGATTTCGGTGTCTGTGATGCATCTCACATTCTGAGGATACCGGGAACACTCAACCACAAATATAATCCTGCACGGACCGTGACGATAAAGGACTATACCGGAGCACGGTATAACCTGGATGAGTTTGATTTTCTCCCTGAGGTGCCTGAAAACCAAGATGATGAAAACCGAGGGCAGGACCCTGATATTGAAAAACTCTTTGAGTGCAGTTTCATCAAGTGGTGCAGCGACAAGCCCGAAGCGGTATCAGAGCCCCTATGGTATGCGATGGTGTCCAATGTGGCGCGGGTATCTCCCGGCGGGCCGGATCTCGTGCATGGACTATCACGCAGATATCCAGGATACTCCAGGAAAGAAACAGATCAGAAGATACTTCATGCACTGAACAGCGCAGGACCTCACACATGCAAGTACATTAATGAGAACGGTTATGACTGCGGCCAGGACTGCGGAGTAAAGTGCCCGATTAACCTGCTGGTGAGAAACGGGTCACCGGCAGCGGACAGTGAAGCAAGCACAAGACTACCTCACCCATGGGAGAAAGCCCGCACACTCTTTCCAAAGCATCCCTTCCCTTGGCACGTCATGCCTGCTTCCATATCCGAGAGCCTTCGGCAGCTTGCCAGGGCTTGCGCTACCAGTCCGGTAGCACTTCCAGGAGCATCATTTGCCATTCTTGCCAGTACCCTGGGCTCAACCATATCGGTATCCCCCAAGTCTTCCTGGGTGGAGCCCCTGATAATCTGGGTGGCAGATATCCGAGGCTCAGGAGATGGGAAAACACCCGCAGCGCGGGCACTCTGCCGACCACTGTATACCGCACAGAAGAAAGCAGACACCGAGTATCAGAAAGAACACGATGAATGGGAGGCAACATCAAAGAAGGACCGCGGAGCCGAGCCGAAGAGAGCACGGGGGTATTTCATTACCGACCTGACTCTTGAAGGTCTCCGGGATGACCTCAGCGGTCATGGCGGCACAGTGGCCGTGATGGATGAAATATCATCTCTCCTAGGCTCTCAGAATCAGTACAAATCGAAAGGCACCGACCGCGAGTCATGGCTTGCCCTGCACGATGGTAATCCGTTCAGAATTGTTCGCTCAAGCAAGACGTATTCCGTCACAGGGGCGCGGGTGAGTGTCTTTGGTGGTGTGCAGCCTGAAGTATGGCGCAAGGTTTTCGGTGGGGATGATGGGCTTTATACATTCGATGGAACGGTATTTCGTTTCCTTGCAACGTATGAGGGCTCTCGGTTCCACGAACTGACACAGGAAACCTGGGCCGAAGATAACCGGGTGGTATGGGAGCGCACCTTAACCGCGGCCATGCGATGGGCAGACGAGCATACATCAGAGCCCGAATGGAAGACCAAGAACCTCTGTCTTGACGATAAAGCCAGGCAGTATTTCTTTGACTGGAGGAATGATATCTATGGATACAAGACCGGTCTTCCGGGTATTCTCCAAGGATTCATCCCCAAGATTGTGGGGTATGCTCTGAGGCTGTCCGGGATACTCTACTGCATGGATAGGTTCTCAAGGGGATTGATACCGGAAACAATTCTTACCTGTGGTGATATCAAGAAAGGCATAGAGGCTTCCCTGTTTTACCTGGGGCATATCGTCCACGCGGCAGAGGCTTTGTGTGCTGAAGAGATCAGTACAGAGGCAGAGATCAATGAACAGGTGGCACATCTTGCCCACACGCTTGAATCTCTGAAACCCGAGCTTGACTCCGGGCGGCTGGCAGTGGGGTACATCCATGAACGATTCAACCAGGACTGCAAGCCTGAAACAAGAATCACCAGTGCGCGAGCGATGGGGGCTCTCCTGAGATCATGCAGACTCACCATCCTGAACGGCAGGTACAGATGCAATTCAAAAGTAGGGGCTCATTGCCTTGCCTGGGATGAAAGAACAGAAACACTCCTGAAAGATGTTCAACAAGTTCACTATGCTCACAAAGATAGTGTTCATGAGGGTCCAGGCATGTTGAACATTGAGAGCACAAGTTCAACACCTTCAACAAACGAAACCGTTCGGTTGAACATCGTGAACATGCAAGAACCAATGTTCACACCCACAGAGCACGGCACTGACAAGGTTTGTGAACATGTTGAACATAGTGACCATTGTTCTGAGCAAAATATAAATATCGAAGCCGGTGAGCCGGTCAGGGAGGGCCACCATGTCATATTCTAAGTTGCTCAGGGAAAGAGGGCTCAGGGTTGAGGTATCCGGTGAAAGAGTGGTGCTGTCTCCTGCCGAGCTTGTCACTCCTGACATTGTAGAGATCGTCAAGGCACACAAGCCGGAGATAATCTCAGAGATCAGGACAGGGGTTGAAAACATGACACTCGATGAGTTTGCCGGTGCAGCACTGGCAGTGAAGGTATTCTCAAGAGTCCTGGGAGAAGACATCTTCCTGTGTTCAGACGAGAGGGCGAAACAAATGGTCAGTGATACAGGACTCGTGGTCTACCTGCCAAATGAACTGCTGGAGCTTCATCGGGCACGACCGGGCAAGGACAATCTGTTTCAGGTCCACGAAATAAAGAGATCATTTGATGGGCGGGTGAGGAAATGACCCCGGCGGCATCGTATCAGAACCTTGCCCTGGAGATTGAGGAAGGCCCTGGTAGTCAATGGGGAGATGAAGTGCGGTCAATCCTGAATCAATTACATACGCTGTTTGGTAACAGGAACGTGTGAGCGCGCAATAGGGTAGCCTACATGAGGGAAAAGCCAAGACCATTAAAGAGATTGTATTCCATAAAGGAGTCCGCAATCTACCTCGGACGGACTCCCTGGGCAATCCGTGAAATGGTCTGGGCGGGCAAGATTCCCTGTGTCCGTGATGGGCGGCGCGTGCTTCTTGATGTGAACGATATGGACAAGTGGATTGAAAAGAGCAAGACAACCTATCCTTTTTGAGGCTTACATTACCATGAAGATAAGATTACAATTAGGACAGAGCCAGAACAGGAAGCCAAAAAAAATTCACCTGTTCTGTTTCGAGTCCATGGAGAGAAAGGAGGCGTGCACAAAGACAGTACCCACGGCAAGAAAGGTTAAGGTGGTTTGAAATGGGAAGCGTTTTTCAGCGAGGCAATGTCTGGTGGATCAAATACTATCGCGATGGGAAACCATATCGGGAATCATCACATTCGGAGAAAAAGACTGTGGCTGAAAAGCTCCTGAAGCTCAGGGAAGGCTCCATTGCGCAAGGAACCTTCCAAGGGCTTCAAGTAGAACGCACAACGCTGAACGAACTCTTGGAGGATACAATCTCCGAATATCGCCTTATGGAGAGGAAATCTCTGGTGCGGCTAGAATCGAGCGTTAATCATCTCAAGGAATTCTTCGGAGATGCCAGGGCTTGCCGGGTCACAACAAACAGTGTTCAGCAATACATTCTGACCCGCAGGGAAGCAGGAGCGAAGAATGGCACTATCAATCGCGAACTGAGCGCACTTCATAGGGCTTTCATTATTGGCTCAAGACATACACCGCCAAAGGTGATGATGGTGCCGCATATCCCCAAGCTGAAAGAAAGCAATGCGAGAACAGGCTTCTTTGAGTTTGACGAATACGTGAAGCTCCGTGATGCCCTGCCCTCTTACGCCAGGCCGTTGCTGATTGCAGCCTATCACACGGGCATGAGGCGAGGGGAACTCCTGGACCTCCAATGGCCTCAGGTGGATATCTGGGCTCATCGAATAGTCCAGGAACCGGGATCGACAAAAAACGGTGAAGGCAGGGTGGTTTATATGTACGGTGAACTATTCGATACTATCCTTGCACAGAAGAAGATCCGTGATGCAAAAGACCCTGAATGTCCATACGTTTTCTACAATCACGAGATGAGTGAGCCTCTAAGTAAAAGTCTCCGCTCAGTGTGGGAGAGAGCACTCAAGCAGACCAAGCTTGAGGGTCGTCTATTCCACGACTTGAGAAGAACAGCGGTGAGAAACATGGTTCGTTCAGGGGTGTCTGAGGTGGTAGCCATGAGAATATCGGGTCACAAGACGCGGAGCGTATTTGACCGGTATAATATCACCAGTGAAGATGATATCCGGCTTGCCTGTGAGAAGGTCTCCAGCATGTACCAGGAGAACAACGATACTCTCTCCCGGTCGGGCGATGGGCACAATTTGGGCACACTTACTGTGATCAACGGGTTTAAGAGATGAACTTCTTCTGGAAAAAACCTAATAAAAACATGGTGCCGGAGAAGGGACTTGAACCCCCACGAACTTGCGTTCATCGGATTTTGAGTCCGATTATTCACGATCACTTCTTTTCATGATCTATCACAAAAGGCTTGTTTAATGCTTGCTTTATAGTATAGTAGTGTCATATTCTATCATAACAAATACCTTACTTTCATGATATTTGTGGGGAGAGAGTGGGGAGAGGCTCTCATCGGATTCGTTAATGGGAATAATAAAATAAGGGGGTTAAATCAATGCCGGTCAAATGGATAAGCACAGAATTCAAAGGCGTCAGATACTACGAAAGCGATACTCGCAAGAACGGAAAGAGGAAGGATCGATATTATGCTATTCGTTACCAAACCACTGATAAGGAAACCGGCAAGAGAGAACGGAGAGAAGAAGGCCTTGGCTGGGAATCAGACAAATGGACTGCAGAAAAAGCAGCACTCACTCTTGCTGAGCTCAGGAAAGCCCACACTACCGGAGAGGGACCAACCAGATTAAAGGAGAAGCGCGAGAAGGAGAAAGCCAGGAAAGAAGCAGAGAAACAGGAGAAGATTCGACAGCAGAAAGAAAATGTCACTTTCGGCCACTACTTTGAAAAGACTTTCTACCCGATTTCAAAAAGGCACAAGAAGCGGAAAACGTACATCATGGAAGAGCTTCATTTTAGGCTGTGGCTGAAACCTGTCATTGGAGAAAAGCTTCTGAAAGCAATAAAGCCATTTGATCTCGAGAGGATTAAAAAGAAGCTCCTCGACAAGGGGAAATCCCCCCGTACAGTTCAATACGTCTTTGCAACCTTCAGACAAGTATGGAACATGGCCAGGAGAGACGGTCTTGTGATTGATGATTCCCCCACGAAGAAGGTGAAGGTCCCCAAATTTGATAACAAGCGGCAGCGATTTCTAAACCTCAATGAGGAAGATAATCTCCTCAAGGCCCTGTTGAAAAAATCTCGCCTGGTGCATGATATCACCCTCTTGTCCTTACGTACAGGCATGAGAGCCGGGGAAATTCTCAATCTGAGATGGAGCCATGTGGATTTGCATAATGGCCGGATCCTCATCATGGACGCCAAAGGGGACAAGAGCCGTGCCGCATTCATGACCGATGATGTTAAGGCCATGTTTGAGATGATGAAGCCAATCACAGATGCTCCAGGTGATTATGTGTTTAACCTTGATGGTGAGAAGCTATCAGAGATCCCTTGGCTTTTCAGAAAAACCATCGATGAACTCAATCTGAATGAGGGCATAGGCGACCAAAGGCAACGTGTCTGCTTTCATACATGTCGTCATACCTTTGCCTCTCGCCTTGCAGAATCAGGCGTTGACCTTTACACTATAAAGACTCTTCTAGGTCACAGCACTATCAGCCTTACAGAAAGGTACTCCCACCTTGGAGATAGTTCTATGCAAGATGCTATCAAAAAATTCGACGCCATGGTGAAGGCGAGAAGCGAAGAAATCTCCAAGAAGGAGACAACGAAAGCTGCTAATCGTTGATTCATGACGCATCCATGATCAGGGATCCCCGGGCCGAGCTCAATGCTTGACCCGGGTTGTGCTTAATTTAGCTATATGTATTTGGAACTAATCAACTATCGTAGATTACAAGCGTGAAAGAATCGACAACTTCTTCGCCATCGCTGTCTGTTACTATCAATTCAATGTGGAAACGGGATCCATACTTTGACCCTGCAACGTCAAGTTTTATCTCGCCAATATCTTCCACATCCTGATCTGGCAAAACACCATCCATATTCCAGTGAAAGGTATAAGGGGGTTTACCCCCATAAGCTTCTGCCTGAAGATTTATCCATGTTCCTTCGTTTACTGATATATGAGGATAATAATTGCCAGAAATCGTGTATCGCTCCAAGTCATCAGAAACAATCCATGCTTCCAATGGTTCAGTAGACTCAACATTGCTTTCTGCAACTGTACTACCGTCGTCTCCCCCGCTACTGCTGCCGCTGCAGCTGCTAATGGTCATAGATATCATGGCAAGGATAATAAACGCTCTTGAGAATCGACAATATTCCTTCGTTATCATAATTGGCCTCCTCTTGATATTAATTCCATAATCAAAGATGCTAAAATAGCCTATCTTTATTAACTATTGTGACATATAGTCTGTCAATAAGAAAGGAACAGGAAAACTATCCCTGCTCCTTTCTATTGGCTAGAATCCAGGTATTGTTGCTGGGATTTAGATATTGAGAACTGATATATCCCCCACCAGGATCCCCTTCAGTAACGGCATCCTACTCCTGATAGCGGCCTGCGTCGTGTGCAGGATATCGGCGATCTTGCTAATGTCGTATCCGTCCATTATAAGAGAGAGGATTACATTAATCTGAAGGTCCCGTGCTTTCTCCCCGAAATCATCGCACATCGAGAGGACAAACGGAAGCTCCGCCATGGATACCGGCTCAGTCGTAACCCTGCCTTCCGGAAAATCATAGGGCCATACCTGTCGAAGATAGAAACAACCGTCTTCCCCCTGAAAGAGCTCCTGGCGAAGGTTCAGGACACCTGGAGGAGACTCGTAATCATCATGGAAGACTCCAGACCAGAAACCCCCGATAAACCGCGAACCTTTCCTGTATTCTTTCTTCATACAGTACCTCCTTTTAATGATGGAGGTCCGGACTCTCAACGTTAAGAATATACGAGCGTGCAAAGGGGTGCAAGAGAAAAAATTTTTATGTAATTGATTATATTATATAATTGCGCAATATATCATAATGTTGTGAGTCTTTGAGCAAACTACCAAATAGAAGTTTCTAAGACGTAAGTATAAACAAAGATTGATAAATAGTGATCACATATGATATATACATGACCTGAATGGTACTGATAATTTGTCTTATTTGATATTGTGGAGAAATTAGTGGGCAAGGTTTTTCATGAAATAAGAGATCCGATCCATACCTTTATTCGGCTGGACAATGACGAGAAGGTCGTTATAAGTTCACGTCAGTTTCAGCGTTTACGTTGCATACATCAGTTAGCGCTCACCTTTCTTGTGTACCCAGGGGCATCACATAAGAGGTTTGAGCATTCGCTCGGGGTAATGGAGTTGGCCGGGAGAGTATTCGATGTTGTTACTCACCCCCATCACCTTTCTCCAGAAATACGAGAGTTGTTTTCCCAATTAGATACAGATGAAAAGCGCTCGTACTGGAAAAAGGTGCTCAGAATGGCGGCGTTATTTCATGATGTCGGGCATTTGCCTTTTTCACACGCTGCCGAGAAAGAGCTCCTTCCCGATGAATGGACTCATGAAAAGATAACAAAACATCATATCTTGAGCGATGAGATGCAGGAGATCTGGAGCAATATGACTCCTCCTCTTAGGGCTGCCGATATCGCAAAGCTTGCGGTTGGGCCAAAGGAGGCTCCTGAGCTTGAATTTGATGACTGGAGTACAATCCTCTCTGAGATCATTACAAGTGGTGCTTTTGGAGTGGACAGAATGGATTATCTCCTTCGTGATTCACATCATATAGGAGTGGCATATGGAAGGTTTGATCATTACCGATTGATAGATACATTACGAATACTGCAAGCTCCGCCTTTGGACAGCAAAGGCGAACAGTCGAGAGAGCCAACTCTAGGCGTGGAAGCTGGAGGACTTCAATCGGCCGAAGCCCTTCTCTTAGCACGATACTTCATGTTTTCACAGGTATACTTCCATCCTGTGAGAAGAATATATGATATCCATCTCAAGGACTTCCTCTGTGCAATGCTCCAGGGGGGCAAATTCCCGACAGATGTAGAAGGCCATCTTTCGTTTACCGACAACGAAATCCTTGTCGAACTCCGAAGGGCTTGTTCTGACAACAGCCTTTCAACATCAGAGCTTGCCGGGAGAATCATTAAGAGGCAGCATTTTAAAAGGTTATATGAACGTAAGCCGACCGACTTTCAGAAAAACGAACAGGCAGCTCTCTTGATCAAGCAAGCATTGGAAGACAAATATGGCGCAGAAAACATTAGATTCGACAGTCCCTTTCAAAAAGGGGAATCTATCGATTTCCCTGTTCAGCTGAAGGACGGAAGTATAGAATCCGCCAGTTCATTATCTAAGACATTGAATGAGATTCCGGTGGTTAAAACTGAGTACGTATTTATAAAGAGGGAACTGGAGAAAGAAGCATCTCTATGGCTTTCGAACAATAAAGATGATATTATTATGTCTTGAAGGGGGAGGGATAGATGGAGCGTAATAACCAGAGAACCATCTTGCTAGGCATGATCAAGTCCTTGAAGGATAATAAGAGTTGGTGCGGGGAAACTCATATCCAAAAGGCCATGTATTCCCTTAAGACGATCACCAATACCCCCATCGATTATGATTTCATTTTATATAAGCACGGGGCTTTTTCGTATGACTTACGAGATGAGCTGACGGAAATGCGGGCAGACGGCTTTCTTTCTATTGAGATAAATCCGTCTCCATATGGTCCGAGTCTGGCAATTTCTGAATCAGGACAGAGATTATATGATAAATATCGTGAGAATGTCAGCCAGTACGATCCCAATATTGATTTCATTGCAACAAATCTTGGAGCAAAAGGGGTCACCGAGCTAGAGCGCATCTCAACCGCCTTATACGTGTGCAAGAAAGATAACATCTTTGACATTGAAGAGTGCGCTTCGCGTATCAATGAACTAAAACGCCATGTAACAATCGATCTGGCGCGTTCAGCTGCATCAGACGCTTACAAGATGCTGCAGGAATACGAAAAGCATAGTTGTTAGTTGGCTAGGCGTCATTCAGTAGTAAACTCCTGCAAGGCAGCGGCAACTTTACGCAGACAGGCAGCGTGGTATTTCTTCGGTGTGTACCCGAGTCCACCCACCAGTATACAAGGCTCTCCTCGGCCGATCTCCTGACCGCACCCCGGGCAAATCGGCGGTCTCGCTGTAGTTGTTCCTACCTCGGACCGAACAGCATGGACATCTTTTCCACACATCATATGCTCCTCCTTGCATAATAGCTCAGTCTGCAGCTCGAAAATCGCGGATTGAACGCGATCAGCAATCCTCTGGTGAGAAAGCCCGCGGCTGCGTGCGATCTCGGATATCGTATGCCCTTCATAAAAATGTAGATTCACGAGCTCTCTCAAATCACCCGGCAAGGTCTCCACAGCCTCGGCAATTCTCGACCTCAGGAACTCTCTCTCCTGTCCAGGCTCCTCGGCAGGTTCGGGAATACTTTCATCCTCGATAAAGCCAGTTCCGGACCCAGGTTCAGCCGATGATCGGCGCCACTGATTTACCCCGTCCATCATCGACCATGAAACCCGCCTTGAAACGTATGTCCGGAGTGATGCGCCTTTGGCATTGTCCGGATCGAATTCCCTGAGAGCGGACAAAAGCCCAACCATACCCCATGAAATGAGATCTCCCCTTTCACAGGACAATCCCCTGCAGCGTAATTGCAGGGTGTTCGCATAGACTTTAACTATTGGCAAATACTTCTCTATTTCATCATTGAAAATTTTACTTGGCATTCTCGGGCTCCTGCATATGTATAGAGAAGAGGGAAAGAGCAAAGCCGCCTCTGACCTAGCCTGTCCGTCCTGGATTGAATCAGGCCCCTCTTTATGAGGGGCCATTTTCCTTCTACTGCCGAAAGTGCTGCCGGGTGACGTTTTTCATGCCAAGAATAAGCCCGTTGATGAGCTTCACATCCTCGAACTCTTGAAGGAGAGCAGGGTTCTCGGCCTCCAGCCGGGAAAATGCCCTTCTCTCCAATATCCCGGTCAAGATCTCAGAATCCACCAAAGGGACCGGCGATGCTGCAACGGCATCGATTATGAAATCCTCGCCCCCGGAAAGCGCTTTTTCGAGACGGGCCGTCAACTGAAGGGAATCGAGATGCCCGAGGGACTGCCTGATCTCCTGCCCCTTCAGGAAATCGAGAAGCTGCAGGATTTCGGATTTCTCCGGACCGGGAGCAAAGATCTTCGCCCTGAGCCTCTGCTCCTGGTCGCTCAAATCCTTGACATTCTCAACCTGTTCAAGAGCCGCTTCGCGGACATCTTGGACGCGTCTCTGACGGGCCTGAATTGTCAGGTCAAGATCCGACTCAAGTTCTTCCCTCTTCGCCTCGAAGGAATCCGCGATCCCGATGAGAAGATCCCGGGTACGCTCCAAGCCGGGTAGAAATGCCGGATCATTGAGATTATCCATGGCAGAGCCGATGAACGGGATGAGAAGAACCGCGAAACTGTTAGTTGCTGGTTTCATAGCGTAGAGCTCCTTTCGTGTTCCCTGGCCCTCTTAGGAATCACGGGGCTCTACGGGTCGTTTTATTTTTTCCCGGGACTATCCCGGGGGTTGCCTATCTCATTGCATTTGTGATGAGTTTACACCATTATGCCGACCTCAACCGGGCAATTTTGAAATAGAAAAAGGGGGGATACCGGGCTCGGCACCCCTCTCCCGGCCTCCAGGAGCCTCAGCACGGGCTTCCTGTCTGTCCGGCAGGCTCATGCCCTGTTCCCTGCCGTCTTGCTCGTGCTGGCCACCCTGGAGAGCCGGACCGGGCTCTTCCTGTGCGTTCTCCCGGGAGTGTTCATCGTCGTCGGCCTGCGCATGTAGATAATCCAGAACACGGGCAGGATCCGCTTGTCCTGTTCCGAGCAGCTCCAGCAACCTTTTGAAATCGGGAGACTCTTCAATCCAGTTGTCATACTTCGGTCGTAGTATGACACGAGGCTTCCCGCTCATGCTGCCGCCCTCAAAATTTGCTTAATCGTTTGTGGGTGCCACACGGCATTCCCTCGTTTTGTTCTGAATCCGTGTGCTTCAAGATTGCAGGCAATGGCCCTGTACGAATGCCCCTGTGCCCTCAAGCTCTTAATTAGGTTAATAATTTCCTGCTCTTCGCTATTCTCGATAAGCTCGCCGACATCATTAAGGTTAAAACCAAGAGGCACGTCGCCACCAGTCTTTTTGCCCTGGCTTCTGATATGCTGAAGCGCACACCGGGTCCGCTCCGAAACTTGATCTCTTTCAAATTCGCTGAGAACGGCAAGCATACGAAAAATCATCTTACCGGCAGCAGTTGTCGTATCGATTCTCTCCGATAAGCTGACAAGGTCGGCGCCCCTCCTGGTCAAGTAGTCGCTTATCTCCAGGGTATCGCGTGTGCTCCTGGCAAGCCGCGAGAGCGAATAAACGCAGATCGCATCACCATCAGCAACAGCCTGAAGAGCCTGCTGAAGCCCCGGCCTGTTTTCAGCCTTCTTCCCGGAGAGCCCGGCATCAACACATATATCCGCGAGTTCATATCCGTTAAGTTCGCACCAGGAGCGGATCTTCGATTCCTGTGCTTCCAGGGAAACTCCATCATCAACCTGGCCCTGAGTGCTCACCCTGCAATATCCGATTGCCTTTTTCATATCACACCTCCTCGAAATAACATGGTTTTTCGAATAAAAACCTATCATGAAATCCAGTCTTTGTCCAATCGCACCCTTGGCAAAGCATGGCTGTGAGAGGGTTTGCAGGCGTTTTCACGATGCTTTTTTCTTTTCCATGTCCGCAAAGCCTGTTTTAATGCGCTTCTCCGGGCATACCTCAAGGGCTTGTTGAATGATCATTGTATTTTTTTCCCGCAGACCGGGCAGTTCTCAAAGGGCCTTACGAGCTTGTTTTCACGAAAGTAATTCAGAAACGGTACCATGGCCCCGCATCTCCTGCATGTATCGGTGTGAATGAGGCTCCCTGGCCGGTCTCCGTGTTCCAAGTAGAAGTCAACAACAGAATTCGGCAACCGAAGAGGAGCACTGCTCTGACCGCTTGCAGAGAGCAGGGCCATGGTGCAGATATGGCGATAAAGCCCCGGCAATCGCCCTTGAGTGTCTTCGGCAGTCTGCACAATCAACTCTTGCATGATCTCCCGACCTCGTGGGCTCATTCGCATAAGGATCTCCTGCAGGGCGGCGCTGAACCGGCTCTCAAAACTGTTTTCCTGAGTCTCTTCTTCTGCCAGATCCCGCAAGAGGTCATCGAGGAGGTTTCCGCTCAGTGATCTTATATTTTCAGGATTATTCATTGCATATCTCCTAGGATCGTTCGAATTTCAGAGACTTGCGCACCAACCGGTTCTGCTGAAGTCTGGATACGATTTCTTTCCGCTGTTGCACACTGCAAACATCGTAAAGCACTGAAATGACTGTCTTTTGGAAGGACTGGATCTCATCGAAGTTCACGAGAACTTCAAGCATTTTTTGCTGTGTAGAGAGCTGATTGCGGAGCTCACCAATTGTCCGCAGAAGAAGACTCAAAGCTACTCCATCGGAGATCTTCAACTTTCTATTGCCGTCCAGGTGGTTCCTGAGATCATACAACAGAGTCTGTGTCTCCTTGTTGATTGTCGTAAACTGCTCTATTGCCTTCAAATCCATCGCTATCACCTGTGGAGCGGCCCGGAGAGCTACTTCCGAGGTTTTTGCATGACTGAGCTTTTTCACGACTTGGTTTATCGCTGCCCTCGTGACCCCGAAATGACGGGCCGCGTCTGCCTGAGACTGACCCGCCTTCAACATTCGAGCGACCTCAACCGGGTCAACACGCCTCTGCTTGCCTATCATGTTGGTTTTACTCATCAATTCATCTTTATTTCTGCTGTTATAAGCATATATTACCCTTTATTGCTGCCCGGGGTCCCGCCGCTAGACAACGAGGGGCCGGGGTGTCACCTATATATTTCTACGTGCCACTTATACCGGGTCCTTTAAGATGCTTAACACTGGTCATACTTAACGCTTCCACCCTCCAGTGGGGATGAACGTACAACCATTTATGATCTTGAAATCAATCTGCTTCCCGTTTGGGTTATCCGAGGTCTTCCAGTTTTTGGCTTTTACGATTTTGAGAGTTCCCGGTTCCATCGCCAGGGCAAGCCTGGGTTTTTCCAGGGTTCGGAAACCCCCAAGCCCCATATCCGTGCCTCGGTTTTTTTGCAGGGCAACAATGGCAATGGCCCCGTTCAGCTTCTGATGGATCTCGGCCAACTTCCCGCCGATCTCATAGAAATTCTCGTGGATCTCCAGGTAGTCGATTATATTGACCTTGCCATTGCCGGGCTTGATTACATCCCCAAAGTTTCCCGAGCGCTCATATGCCTTAAATTTCCACTCCTTCAAGCTGAGGTTCTCAAACTTTGAGAGTCGTTTTTTAAGCTCACCGGAACCCATTTCTGAGTTGAAATAATGGACCTCCTGTGAATGCATGTTGTTGTATATGATGTTCAGGAACAATGCGGTCTTCCCGCTGTTTGGCTCTCCGGCAATCAAGATAATGTTCCCGGGCATGACCTCGATCATGTTATGGATTCCAAAGGGCAGCACGATGTTGACGGATTCCGTCTCGGCATCGAGGAAGTTTATTTCCTCGCACTCTGTCTCTACCCGCCGATACCATCCATTTTTCCCGGGAACCCGCTCAAGGAGCCCTTCTTGAACGAGTCTACCTAGTATGGTCCGGGCCTTGTGCTTATCCTCCGATGTTGCGATTGTTGCACTTTCGTATATAAATGTTGCGCTTATGTTGCCCCATGTTGCGCTTATGATCTCTCGAATCTCTGCAGTGAGGTTTCTTTCCTTGGTAGAAATTCGCTTTAAAACGGACTCGATTTTTGCTTGAACCTCTTTCTCTGGAAATGGAGGATTGCATTGTAATGCAATAACCTTCAAGCATATCAATGCATTATCAGGGGTCATTCCCCCTTTGATAAGAGAATGGGCAATGTGGAAGAGGGTATCGTCCCGGTGCCCCTGCTCGAAGTTCAATGTTGCGTTTGTTGCGGATTGTTGCGCTTTGTTGCGGTTGGGGTGCACCCCCCTCATGCTCCCCCCAAATGCATTTTTTAGTAAATAATATATAGGCTCGGGCAGTGCGGCGGGAGTTGCATCAAAAATGCTCAGGTAGGGTGCCCACGAGTAAGGCCTGCCGTTCTTGCCGATCGATGGCGGTGCAACCACAAATCCACCCTGGCCTCTGTAATCGCAATCCTCGATGAATCGAACAGCATTCCCGAGGACGTCACGGTGGGCCACATAGATATGGCTTCCCCCACGGGGAGTCTGGCATGTGGGTGTCTCGAAGGTCTCCGGCAAGTATTCGGTGAGGGCCTGGGCTCCCTTCGAAGAGTCGACGTCTATCACGTCGACGCCGGAGACCGCCCCGGTCACGATGCCCACATTTGCATCCGGCCACTGGGCAAGCCATCGTTCAACCTGCTCTTCATTGGCTCGCTCTTTCTGGTATCTCTCCCATGCGATCAATGGCTTCTTGTCCCTTGGCCGGATCGGGATGATGGAGAGACCCCGTTCGAGGTACCGCAAAGCTTGGCTCAGAAGGACACTCATGTGTTCTCTTGGTCCTTCACCTAGTCGATCCGCTGCGTCCGCGCCTCAAGCCATTCCATGAGCTCAGTGACCGGGTAAGCTATTTGATTTCCGATCCTTACACGGCCCCTTGGTCCCTTGCCCACGCAATCCAGATTTGCCAGCGTTCGAGGGCTCAACAAACCATTCGTAAATCGCCCTACCGCCTTGCGCGGGACAAAATCAATGCCGCTCATTGCGATCTGCCCAAGGTCACGTTTCTTCATGAAACATCCTCCCGTTTCAATTTCTTTCCAACCACCCTTGCCGAAAAAAGACTCATTTGCAAGTACTTTTATTCATTGATTATTTTGCACAACCCTACGCATTTATGCGCTTCTCTGCGTATCTGGAAATCGGCCCGGGATGGTCGTTCTCGGCCAGGGCAATTCTCAGCAGTTCACGCTTCCGAAGCAATAACCCTGCAATTTCTGAGGCTTGCGTAACATCACCTTTCTCCAATAATCTCCGCACCAAGGCTTCCTGCTGTCGAATCCCTTCCAGGAGCCTTGGAACGAGGTTTATCTCAGATGCCTTGTTCATGCCCTGACCTCCAGTTGAGCTTTTTCTTTATATGTTTTTTCGTACGCAAAAGGGCAAGTAACTTGTCAATTTATTCTTTTTTATCATCATGTTATGTCACTTCAAGTCGCAGGGAGGTGGGACTTCATAATGATTTTTTCATGTGGGGAGAGGGTGGGGAGAGTATTTTATAGCATTATATAACGATTATTCATTGGGGGAAGCTGGCTATCTGTAGATTGGCTTAAAAAGATGGTGCCGGAGAAGGGACTTGAACCCCCACGAGCTTGCGCTCATCGGATTTTGAGTCCGACGCGTCTACCACTTCCACCACTCCGGCAGTGATTTTTCAATATCAGAGCTCTTCATGGTTTGCAAGCTTTGCATGAGGTCACGGGGCACAGGCGGAAATAAAGCATCCCCCTGATGAAGACGAGGCAGAGTCGCTCTCCATGGCACCATCCGACTGGGGGTAGACCTTGAAGCGTCCCAGAGACTGGGCCGAGAAGACCACCGTTCCACCTTCAACCCGGACGTCTTCGACGGGCACCCACTGCTTCATGCCTTCGTCGAAATATTCTACAACGGCATTGTCGGGCCCGTCATAGAGCACCCTCACCTCTGCCGGCTCCGAGAGGACGAGTCCGAAGGGGGCTATGGCGAACTCCACGAGATGGGTGGTGTCAATGAAAACGAGGCTTGCGCCGTTGGGCCCGGAGGTGCTCCATCCGATGCCGATGGGGAACCCTGCTTCCGTAGCCCAGGAAGACAGCTCGAGGGTTATACCGAGCCCCTGATCTTCGAACACTGTGCTCCCGCCGCTGACGTACTCGGCGGAGAGGGTGAGAACGTCAAGCGCTGAAACCCTCAGAATATGGATCAGGTCACCCGAGGCATCCGCCACCATGAAGAGATATACACCCGCCTCCCGGCAGGAGAGATATCCGTTCTCGATAACCGCGGTGTTTCCGGTGAGTGGGAGAAAATAGTAGATCCCTTGCGGATAGAGGGAAAACAGATCCACCTGCCGGCCCACCTCGGTGATGACATCCCGGATCTCACAACCGGCCGGATCACCCATGCCGTCATCGTAAGCATCCGTTGGCCCGGAACCTTCGAGGGTACCGAGCCGAACCACGGCCACGGAACCGGCAATATCCGCCGGCCCGGCTGCCGAGAAATCCCAGATGTCGTATTGAAATATTTCCTGGTTGCCGCCTGTCCCGCCGATGATATCGAAGAGCCAGTCCATGAGTGAAGTGAGGATCCCTCCCCCCTGCTCCAGCGGAACGGCGACGCTCACCTCGCGGGAGAAGGGACTCTCATTACCCGCATAATCATAGGCAGTGACTGCGATATAATAGACCTGCCCCTCCAGAAAACCGCCGACTCTCACGCTGTTGGTGTTTCCGACATCGAGGGTGCACTGATAGCTGCCCGGGACGTTTCCGTAATATATACGGTAGCCGCTCAAATCGCTTTCCGTATTGTGATTCCAGGAGATCTCCAGGGTCGCGGCACACAGAAGCCCTGGAATACAGAAGAGATACAGCACCAGTATGGTAATTAATGCCCCAATAGGCCTTCTCATTATAAAATTAGCACAACACCGTAAGTTTTTTCTCTTGTGCTTGAAATATCGCATTATGTCAAGTGATAAATGGCTCTTTTGAGCATAGTGTGTCATATTTTCTGCTATTTCGGAAAACAGGCTGAAAAAATTGAATCCGGGCCGGACGCATTTCGTCGATCACTGCCCGGTCCCTTTGCCCGGGAAGAATCCGGCGCCTCCCGTTCCCTCGCTTGCGGATATTCTCCCGCCCCATAGCAATAATCCCTCCCTGCCAGGGAGAGGGCGGGAATGCTGCGGAAACGCCGTGCAGGGGTACCCCTGCACGGCAAAGGAGTCTCTAGTCTTCAGCCGGATATCCGATGATCTGCGCGATCCTTCGGTTCAGCGGCTCGATGGTCTTGTAGGTCTTCAGGTACACGTCGTTGTACAGATCGCTGTAGATTCTGCAGTTCGGCGTATGCGGCTCGAAGGTCCTGCCCTTCTTGACCATAGCCTTGACTGCATCTTCGAAGTTTGCGTGCATCCCGGTGGCGATGGCCGCGTCGATGGCGGCGCCCAAGGCCGAGATCTCGGAGGTGGCCATGCGCGAGACCGGAAGGCTGAACATGTCGGCAGCCACCTGGACCGCCACATCGCTCTTTGAACCCCCTCCGCCGACCCGGATCTCGCGGAAGGGGATTCCGGTCTTGCGCTGGACGATCTCCGAGAGCCTCCTCAGCTCGAACCCGATCCCCTCGAGGATGGCGCGGTAGATGTGGGCGCGGGTATGCACGTCGCTGAAACCGATGATGGAGCCCTTTGCATATTTGTTGTAGACCATGGGAGACCAGTAGGGCTGGAGCATGAGCCCCATGGACCCCGCGGGTATGTTCCTCACCACCTCGTCGAATATCACCTCGGGCGCGATACCGCGCTCTTTTGCCTCGAGGGCCTCCCGGTGGCCGAACTCCTGCTTGAACCAGGTGACCATCCAGAAACCCCTGAATATGAACATCTCGATGTCCCAGGTGTTGGGGATGGCCGCAGGCCAGGTGAAGAACTTCATGTCTTTTTCCTTGATATATTTCCGGGTCATGACATGCATTGCCGTGGCGGTTCCGAAGCTGATCTCCGCGACATGCGGGTCGAGCGCGCCCGCTCCCAGGAGTTCGCTCTGCTTGTCGCCTGCGCCCACCACCACGGGCAGCCCTTCCGGCAGCCCGGTCTCCTGCGCCGCCTGTCTGGTGACCCGCCCCAGGACCTCGTCCGGAGAAAACAGGCTGACGCACTGGTCCTGGGTGATTCCCAGCGGGCTATAGGCAATGCTTATGGGATACCACTTCAGCTTCTTGTAGTCGAAGGGCCAGATCCCGGTGACCATGCCCGTGGAGTCGTGAAACTCGCCGGTGAGCTTCCGGACGAAGAACCCGGACGCCTGGACGAACTTGTGTGTCTTCTCGTAAATCCAGGGCTCGTTCTGCTGGATCCACAGAAACTTGGAGTGCTTCTGCGCATACCGGATGGCGTCGAGCAGGCCGGCTGCGCCGAAGAGCGCCTTGCCGGCGAGACCCAGAGGAGGGAGCTGGGATACCACGCGCTGATCGAGCCAGATAATGGCCGGCCTCAAGGCGTTGCCCTCTTTGTCCATGGGGATCACGGTATTGCGCTGGGTGGTTACGCCGAGTCCGGCGATTGCCCCGGGGTCGATGGAGACCTTGGCCATGAGTCCTTTTGTGACCTGGCAGAACTTCGACCAGTAATCTTCCGTTCGCTGCTCCGCCCACCCGGGCTGCATCGAGAAATAAGGGTCGTACTGGGCCTGCTCTATTGCCAGCTCATTCCCCTGGGCATCGAAGAGCACCGCCCGGATGCTCTGGGTGCCCGAATCGACCGCCAGGACATATTCTTTCTCCGCCATGGTCCCTCCTCATATTGAACTCTTACTGTATTATTTTCATACCACGTTTCCGATCGTTTCACAAAGGACAGAACAAGGGGTGAAATGTGCGGCCCGAAAAGGCACCGCTCCCTGTTCTCCGGACAGCGGCATGGACGGATCAGCGCCCCGCCGAGATCCTTCCGGCCTCGATGACCGGCGGGTCCTCTTCATCCATGATCCGGATGATGCCGGCATTCATCCTTTCCTTCTGGGCCTTATAGAAGTTCCGGTTCTTGTTGAGTCCTTTGGCGAATTGCAGGACTTCTGGCACGAGATCCTCCATGGGCAGCGCCTTCCTGACAATTCGATGCTCCTGGCACTCCAGGCCGGTGAGCCGCGTGCCCAGATAGTACAGATCATCGAGGATGTACCGGGGCATCGCCTTCTTTACCATGGCCACCATACCGGGCCAGAAGGGTATGCCGATGTCCACCTCGGGAAAGCAGAAGAAACCCCTGTCGGAGCGCATGAAGCGGAAGTCGAAGCAGCAGCACATGATGGCGCCTCCGGCAAAGGCGTGCCCCGTGATAGCCGCAATGGTGGGCATGGGATACATGAGGATTCTTCTGAGCAGGCTGTTGAAGGTACGGCAGAAACGAACGACCGTCTCTGTGTCCCCGGCCTTTGCGATGGGCTCGAGCCAGGCGAGATCGATTCCGTTGCAGAAGATCTTCTCATGGGCCGATTTCACCACCAGGGCGTCGGCAGGGGTGGTATGCTCGATTTCATCGAGAATGCCGAGGAATTCGCCCAGAAAGTCGAGGTTGAACCGGTTCTCACCGCTGTTCATGGTAATGACTGCAACGCTGCCGTCAAGGGTGTGCTCGATCATGGACATGATCCGAATCTCCTCTTTCTCTGATTTGCAGGATATTATACCTATACCGTCACGATTATCCAAGAGTTGCTGTTCATCGAAACCACACCTCCATAAAAAATTCCGGCCTGATGCCACATTTCACGCCAGGGGGATATTCTTTTTGTGTTTTCGATCCCTATCTGTTACTCTTATATGAATGTCCCTACAGCAGGAGGTCTGGTTATGAATACACCGGTAAAACAAGGTGACACGGTAAAGGTACATTACACGGGCCGTTTCGAAGACGGGGTCATCTTCGACTCTTCCGTCGAAGCTGAACCTCTCGAATTCACGCTCGGTTCTCATGAGGTCATCCCCGGCTTCGAGGAAGCTGCCGAAGGCATGAACGTCGGCGAGTCCAAGACGGTTTCCATCGAGCCCGAACAGGCATATGGCTCATATAACGACAACCTCGTGGTGGACATGCCCAAGGAGTATTTCCCTGAAGACATCGAGCCCGAGGTCGGCATGAGACTGATCATTGTCGACAACAGCGGCGAGGAACTCCCTGTGGTGGTAAGCGAGGTCCATGATGAATCCGTGCGCCTGGATGCCAATCATCCCCTTGCGGGAAAAACTCTGGTCTTTGATATCGAACTGGTCGATATCGTCTGATTTCTGTCTCTTCCCATCGAAAGGCAGTATCTGCACCGCCGCTTGAGACAGCCGTCTGCAGGGAGACGAGTTTTGCCTCGCCCGCAGTGTGAGCATAATGCCGTCAAAGACGCTTGCATCGGCTCGACAAACGGAGTTGGGGATCGGTCTGTGAATCCGCCTCCGGGTTCTCTCCTCATGAAAGCCTTATCCTGACTCTTTCCCGCGGTTGCGGAGATTGTAATGTGAACCCGTCCCCGATTCTTACCGGATATCGAAGTACTCTACGAGCATGAGGCTCAACTGGGGAACATAGGTGATGACGGCAAGGCCCACGAGGAGGATGATGAGGAACGGCACCGAGGCCTTGTACAGGGTTACCACCGGCTTGTTGAACCGGAAGCACGAGATGAAGAGGTTCATCCCCACCGGCGGCGTCGAGTACCCGATCTCCAGGTTTGTCAGAAAGATGATGCCCAGGTGGACGGGGTTTATGTCGTAGCTCACGGCAATGGGGATGATCAGGGGAACCACGACCACGAGCGCGGAATAGATGTCCATGATGCACCCGACCATGAGCAGCACCACGTTGAGCGCGATGAGAAACACGACCTTGGATGAGATGTGCCCCTGGATGAACTCAAGCATGGCATAGGGAATCTCCGCGTCGATCATGTAGGTGGTGAGTGCCAGCGCCGAGCCGAAGATGATGAAGATCCCGCCCACGAGAACCATGCTCTCGTGCATGACGCCGGGGATCCGCCTGAGCGGAATGTCCCGGTGAATCAGGGTTTCCACGATCAGGGCATAGGCCACGGTGATGGACGCCACCTCTCCCAGGGTGACGAACCCGCCGAAGATTCCCACCACGAGCATGACCGGGATAAACAGCTCCCATTTGGCCCTGCCCGCGCTCCTGACCGCCTCGCGCAGGGAAAACTTCGTGGTCCTCACGGTGGACATGCCGCCCTTGAACATGGAATAAAGCGAGAGGAGCACGACCAGAAACACGCCCGGAACAAAGCCGGCTGCAAAAAGCTGCGGAATGCTCACTTCGGCCACCACCCCGTAGATGATGATGGGGAGGCTGGGAAAAAAGAGCAGCCCGAGGCTGCCCGAGGAGGTCAGCAGCCCCAGCGAGAATCGCTCGGGATAGAGCCCCTTGATCAGCGCCGGATAGAGCAGGCCCCCCAGCGCGATGATGGTGACGCCCGATGCACCGGTAAAGGCGGTGAAAAACGCGCACGCCACCAGCGACACGATGGCGAGCCCGCCCGGCATCCAGCCGAAGAGCGCCTGGGAAAAATCCACGATCCTCACCGATGCCTTACTCTCGGCAAGGATGTAGCCGGCAAAGGTGAAGATGGGTATGGTGTAGAGCACCGGGTTGTTGGAGAACTTCGAGTAGATATCCACGATCAGTACCGCGAACTGGATGTCCGTGAGATAAAACCCCAGGATGGCGAACGAGGAGAGCACCACGAACACCGGGGCGCCGAGAAAGGCCATGAGGATGATGAGGGCCACCAGTGCCCCGGTCATGGATTCTCTCCCTGCCCGGTCATAGATTTTCCCCCTGGATGAACCAGACCAGGGAACGCACGGTTCTCAAGGCAAACCTCGCGGTGATCACCAGGTAACCGGCGGGGATAATGAGTTCGAGCACCCATATGGGCAGTCCGAAAAAAGGTATGGACATCTGCGCTTCAAAGTCCACCAGGAGAAAATTGACCGACGCATACGTGAGAATGGCGCATATGGCCACTGAGAAGATGCCGGTGAGGACATCGGCCCCGCACTTGAATCGGGGGCTCAGCAACCTGCCGGCAATGTCGATCCGGATGTGCTTCCCCTCACGGGCCGCCACCCCTGCTCCGAGAAAGGCGACCCATAAAACCAGATGCCGCACGATCTCGGCCCCGCCCATGATCCCGGTGGAAAAGAAATTTCTCATCACGATCTGAACGAGGACCAGCGACACCATGAGGCCGAGGAAAACAGCCAGCAGACCCTCCTCGACCTTGTGGAGAGCGGATAATACCGGATGGGGGGCGGGATACGGCGTGCCGCACTCGGGACACTCCGTCAGATGGTCGTATCGCCTCAGCCCGCAGACCTGACAGCGCATGAAGGCTCCTCCAAGTTTTTGGCTATTCGATCCTGACAACGCCGGTATCTTCGGGATGCTTGCGCCGGTACTCATCGAGAAGGGCCAGGGTCCGGTCGAGGAGCTCCTGGGAATAGAGCTCTCCCACGAGATTGTTCCGGGTCTTTTCCGCGGCGTCGAAGATGAAACGGACCTCCTCTTCCTCGATATTTTCTGCCAGGCGGTACACCTGAATGCCTGCATCCAGGAGTATTTTCAGGCATTTCTCATCCTCTTGGCGGGCCGCCTCCGCGATCTTTTCCTGCGATTCCCGGGCCAGACGGAGCATGATCTGCTGGCTCTCGGGCGATATCTTGTCCCATATCTTCTTGGATATCACCATGGCGCCCAAGAGGTTCGATGACGGGAACTCGTTGATGTATTTGAACCTCGTGTACCACTGGAACGCAACCGCCATGTAGGGGGTGGCGTTTGCACAATCGATGAGGTTGGTGGAAAGCGATGTGGCCACGTCGGTGACGGACAGGGATATGGGGGAAATCCCCAGGGCCTTGTAAATCTCGCGTCCGATCGGCTCGCCCTCGAGCGTCCACCACTTCTGCTGGCGCGCCACCTCAAGCGAGGTGAGGGGCACCTTGGAGAAGGTGTAGAGGAATCCGATGTCACCCCAGCCGAGAACGATAAAGCCCTTTTCCTCGAAGAGCTTCTCCATGGTGTCCTGCAGCCCTTTCCGCACGTAGTTGACCTCGTTGTAGTTCCTGAACACGTACGGGATCTCGGTCACCCGGACCTCGGGCACGATATCTCCGAGGCCGGCGCCGGAAAATGCGCCGCCGTGGAGCTGGCCGAGCTTGATCTTCCGGATCATGTCCTTCTCGTCGCCCTGGACACCGCCCCAGTAGATCTTGAACCCCACCTCGCCCCCTGTCCTCGCGGTGATCTCTTCAGCGAGCTTTTCATAGGTGTTCACCAGGGTGGAGCCCTTCGGGGCCAGCGTGGCCATCTTTATCGTGACCCTGGCCTCATCGGCTGCGGCAGGCCCGGAGCAGAGAAGCCCCATCACCAGAAAAACAGCCGGAATCATACCCGCAAAACGCTTCATACGGTTCCCTCCTCTTTGATTCTCACGGATTGCATGTCATCAGAAATACGAATCCACGTCGTCCAGCAGCACCTGGGCCTTCTCCTTCGCCACTTCGTTTGCGAAGTTCTTCTGCGGGAAGTAATCCACCGGCGTGTCTATCACCTGCTGAAGGGTCTGCTCAAAGAGCGCCCTGTCCTGGATCTGATAGGCATAGTACTTGGCGTAGAGCAGGTGTATGAAGAGAAGCCTGGACTGCGAGATCGCGAACGCCCGGTCGAAGTGGTATTTTGCCTTGTCCGGGTCTCCGCCGATGACCTTGGAGCGGGATGCATAATAGGCCCCCAGGGTGGCGTGGGCGCTCCCGTAATAGTAGCTTTCATCGAGCTCGATCACCCTGAGCAGCATGGCCTCGATCTTGGGGATGTCCATGAGCACCTCGGTCTTGTCGAGGTTAAGTGATATCCATGCCATCCAGGAGCTTGCCGCCCAGTAGAGCGCGGGCACGTCACCCTTCCCGAACTCGTCGAGGGAGGCCTGGAACTTGTCCACCGGCCGGTGAAGCGCCCCGCGGAACTCATCGTTGAGCAGCAGGGGCTGCAATGCATAGTCCCGTGCCTTGAGGTAGAGATAGCTCGCCCTGACCCTGTCGACATCCTCGATAAAGGCGAACGAGTACCCGAAGTTCACCTCAGCGGCCCGCAAATAAAGCTTGGCGCTCGGGGCGATGTCGATGAACCCGTCCAGCTGGACGATCGTGGTGGGAAGAGAATCGCGGATCGTGTCCACATCGGGGCACCGGTTCACCGTTGTATCCATCCTGTCCATGAGCGGATCCATGGACTTGACCATGAACTCGGGAGAAGCGCATCCCGAGAGAAGCAGCACCAGAGACACAAAGCCTGCAAGGACCGCAGGATGGTTCCTTTTCGACGCCATATCCCCTCCTCTCAATCTGATAAATTTCCTCCATCGGCGAGGGATCATCCATGTCCGGAACTTCCGCCGCCTTCGAAACGCACACTGCCCGCCCGCTCCGCGTGAAAGCGACAGGCCAAATACCAGGACTCCTCATGTGAGTGCCCTTGAAAAGGCATCACGCTGCAACCACTGCACATATGAATGGTACGGCGACTACCCGCACAACACGGTCAGAACAAATCAAAGTCTGCCGCCCTGCGATCACCCAGGTCCGGAAACCCTGCTCTCTTCAGGAAATCCTGCACCTCGGGTGCGGCGTAGACCTCTTTGCGAATCTTTTCCCCCAGGATCACGAACAGCCCCGTGTCCATGATCAGTTCCGTGATCCGCCTCTCGCTCAAGTCCCGGATGATCGAATTGTTCAGCAGCACGGCAAGCCCATGGGTGAAGACCCACATCCGATTGATGAGGTCCTTTTTCTGCTCCTGGGAGAAATCGTTCAGGGGCTCGAAGCCGCTGAGCTTCTCCAGAAGGGCGTCGATCACATAGTCGTTGAAGCGTCTCCGGGTATTCCCGGAGGCCCCTTTTCTCTCGGAGAGAAAGAGCATCCTGAACAGATGCTTCTCGGTCTTGGCGAACATGATGTAACCGATGCCCATGTCGAGAAATACATCTCCGGTCCTTACCTTGGTCTCGTAGCTGATCAGAAGGTCCAGAGCCTTCTTGATCACCGCCTTCTCCAGCTCTTTCATGGAGCTCAGGCATGAATAGATGGGCATGGTCGACGAGTTCAGCTCATGCGCTATGGCCCGTGCGGAACATTTGTCGGCCCCCTGCCTTCGGACGATGCGAAATGCCGCGTCAACGATGTCTTCAACAGCGAACTTGCTCTTTACCGGCATGAAAACCCCACTACATGATCTATAACATTGGTTATTAATAAAATCAAATTGTCTCCTCCCTGCCGCACATGACGGCGAGGGAGGACAATTCACACTGCAACCCGCCGGGGCATGCTCCGGCCTGCAGACCGTCCCCGCGAAATCGCGCCTGCCGTTCCCGGATAAGCCGGGCGTCGCGACCAGCGCACCGCCCGGCGCAGGTGCTATGAATGGAGCTTCTCGAACTCCGTCATGAAATCGGCAAGCTTCTCCACGCCCTTAAGCGGCATGGCGTTATAGATGGATGCCCGCATGCCGCCCACGGACCGGTGACCCTTGAGGCCCTTGAGGTTTCTCTTGTTTGCTTCGGCGAGGAACTCTGCCTCCAGCTCCTCGGTGGGAAGCCGGAAGGGGACGTTCATCCTGGACCGCGAATCCTTCTGCACCGTACCGCGGTAGAAGGAGCTGCTGTCCAGCACGCCGTAGATGATACCGGCCTTCTTGTCGTTCAGCTTCTCCATCTCGGGAACGCCGCCCATGTCCTTGAGCCACTTCAGGACCTCGTGGACCACGAATATGGCCAGCACCGGACAGGTGTTGAAGGTGGAGCTGCTTTCCATGTGGGTGGAGTACTTGAGCATGGTGGGGAGGTTCTCCGGAACGTCGCCGACAAGATCTTTGCGGATGACCACCACCGTGACCCCGGCAGGCCCCATGTTCTTCTGGGCGCCGGCATAGACGATCCCGAACTTGCTCATGTCGAACTGCCTGGAGAGGATATCCGACGACATGTCGGCTACCAGAGGCACGTCGCCCATGTCAGGAAAGGTCTGCCACTGGGTTCCGTAGATGGTGTTGTTGGAGGTGATGTGGCAATAGACCGCCCCCGGGGTAAGCTTGAGCTCGGAGGGCGAGGGTATCCGGGTATACTTGTCATCCTTGGTCGACGCGGCCACATTGACCTTGCCCACCTTCCGCGCCTCTTTGATGGCCTTGGAAGACCAGGAACCGGTATCGATATAGTCGGCGGTCTTGCCGTCCAGCAGAAGATTCATGGGCACCATGGAGAACTGAAGACTCGCCCCTCCCTGGAGAAAGAGAACCTTGTAGTTCTCGGGAATCCCCATGACCTCGGCGACCAGAGATTCGGTCTCTACCAGCAGCGCATCGAACTCCTTGGACCGGTGGCTTACCTCCATGACGGACATGCCGGTGTTCGCAAAGTTCAGAACAGCCTTGCTCGTGCTTTCGATAACCGGCTCGGGCAACACCGCGGGCCCGGGATTGAAATTGAATACGTCTCTCATATAAACCTTTCGCCTCCTGGACAGATATTGGGTGGAAAATATATACCAGAATGCCTCTTGATGGCAAAGGTAATTATTCTTAACCATTGAAAGACACCCGTGAATGGGCCTGTGTCCGTTTTCTTATAAAGACAGGACTCCGATCAGGGAGGGAGCCGGGCGGACAAGGATGCGAAAAGCACGCCCGGAACGACACCGGCTCATCCGGCCGGCGGGCAGGCAGGTCCAGGCGGGGCGTCGACTCCGATGGCCGCCGCCTCTTTCTTGTGGTAAAGGACGATTATATTGACAGAAAGAGCGGATAAGGATTATAGAAAATGAATATTCATTCAGCTTCGGCCTCGTCACCACCTGCGGATACTGCTCGGAAGCATGGAACCCGGGGCTGAGCAAGTGTCACTAACAATAGGAGGGTATATATGGATTTCTCGTTAAGCGACGAGCACAAGATGGTTCAGGACATGGCGAGGAAGTTTGCCGATCAGGAGCTCAAGCCCATAGCGGCCCGGATCGACCAGGAGCACCGGCACGACGACGAGGTGCTGCGGAAGATGGCCGAGAACGGCTTCATGGGG
>JAHDQN010000074.1 GCA_018433775.1 Deltaproteobacteria bacterium | reverse complement strand
CTCCTTCCTCTCGATGTTGCGGCAACAACTCGTGAAGGAAGGATAGCAGTGAGCAGCCTTCTCGGCCATCCCCATCCGGGACCGGCTTAGCCAGTCCCCATCACCACACCCACAGGGTGTGGGTTTCTACTTCTCACTAAACACATCCTCATTTTTTACCTCATGACATGGATTAAGGCCTAGACATAATGGCTGGCAGCCAAGGGTCAGCCGCGCGCGGCAGCGCGTCGGCTGCAACCTTTTGTTGGCCCTAAGTTTTATATGTTCTTTCATTCTAGACTTGAAAGAATTTCATTGACTTCTTCCATGTCAAAGAACTCGGGATCGAAATCTCCCCCCCACCATTCAATCATATTATCATGCTCGGGATGATCAGGGTCCTTTATAGCCTCTAGAAAATCATAGTATCCATAAATTCCCCCGCAGTCTTCGGGGGGACATGCTCGTTTGCCGGTAATACATATCGGTTTAGATGAAGCCTTATCTCCAATAATGATCTTTTCCAATTCAACAACATGTTCCCATCCATCACCGAAATCATAAAGGTACATCAATTTCTGTTTCTCTTTATCGAGAAGTCGATTAATCCTGACACGAGCTTCATTCCTTGGACCCGATGGGAATTCGGGATCCGGAACACCATAACTGACTCTACCCACAACAAATTCATGAAGATGAGAATCAGTCCATCCCATTACTATCTGTATGACCTCATGCAACTCAGGAAGAGTTATAGTATCAGGTACGACAAAACGACGCCAAATTGGAGGCCTGCTACCTCGTAGAGTTATTTTGAGTTGATAAGATGATACCATTTTTTCTTTTGACATCACTCCTCCTCCATAGTTACGGCCAACGTGCGGATCACCGGCGGCTGAAAGCCGTCCGGTGGATTGGCGGGTTATGTGATCCTTTTCTTTGGTTTTTGCCTCTTGCTGTAGTATTTAAGGAAGTCTGCCGGAGAAAGTACTCTGGCACCCTTGCACAGATCTGGAGGGAAATGAGCATGATTACCGGTGATCAAATATTCGGCATCACCGGAGATGGCAATTTCAAGAAATGGTTCGTCGTCAGGGTCTGGTAAAGGATGGGAAAGAGGTGAGGATGCTATGATATGACCTCGGTATTCAATATAATCCATAAGGGCCGCAACCTTGTCCTGTTCGAATTGGAATTTGGGACGACGCAATACGTCGTGATATTCAGATAGGATGCGGGCATCGAGACATAATACTAATTCACCCGAGGAAACCATACGAACAATATCACCACATGGACCGAAGGGCGATAGAAGGCCTGCTACAAGAACATTGGTGTCGAGAACGATCTTCATCGTATGCGCTTTTTTCGTACTTCCTGAATTTCAGCTTCAATCGCCTTTGCCTCAATACTATCGGTTCCCTGCTCCAAAGATCTACGCTGAAGATTTACCACCGCCTCGATAGCGCGTGCTTGGCGAAAGGCTGAAATAGATTCTTCGAGGTTTGATTCGCTGACTGCTGCAAGAATTGCTATGGGCCGTCCGTTGCTGGTAACAACCATCTCCCGTTCTCCAGGAAGATTCTTCCAGACCTCAGCCGATTTTCCTCGCAAGTCGCGTACACTGATAAACTTCATGGCTCTCACCCTCCAGTTGTGTTATAGATAGTGTACACTATCGTCACTCAATGTCAAGTATATTTTCTCACACATAACATTTCCTTCACCGGGAGGAACGGAGCGCAGCGGAGTTCCTGTCCGAGTGCAAGGAATTGTTGTGTGCAGCATCTTGCAATGCTGCTCTGCATAGCAACTTTGATTCTTCAATCCAATTGATACGTTGTTCCGTTGTACTCGTGACGACCATGGAAAACATTCGTCTATGGAAATTCTTAACACCGCAGAGATCGAAAATGCATCGCCGCCAAATTGATTCCAGCGGGTCGCCGAACACAGTTTGTTCTCTTTCCACAGGTGTGTTTGATGTATTGATGACAACAGCAGTTGACGCATTTAATAAGCCAACCGGGATACCTTCGCCTTTGTCCCCCTCCACAAACTTGTATGCGATCCCTGGGCGAAAGACCCTATCGATCCAACCTTTTAAGATTGCTGGTGGTTGACCCCACCAGTTTGGGTGTACGATGACGATAACATGTACTGAAGCAAGTTCATTGCAATGAGTCTCAATAACATGCTCAATTTTGCCCGACTCCGGTATTTCACCAGCATCGAGTAGCGGGGGAAACCCCTCTTCATAAAGGTCATGGAAAATAACTTCATTGCCATCATTCATAAGGTCGTCTCTGATTGCATGTGCAATAGCACTATTCAAGCTTCCTGGGTCAGGGTGTCCAAGAATAATAAGTATTTTCATCATTTCTCCCACATAACGGGTGAGAACAGCTGCCGGGGCGCAAGCCCCGGTCAGCTGGATTGAATTGTTCGCCTTGCCCGCTAATCAGGCTCATGAGGTAACTGTGCTCCATGCCAGACTGCAACAATCCACACCGCATCGTCCTTTATTCTATAGAAGAAACGATAAGGTTGCACGATTACTTCGCGGAACGGGAGATCTGGAAACTCGGGTAGGAATCTGCCTGACTCAGGGTATTGTATTAAACGTGATAAGCTTTTCTCCGCCTTGTGCCGAAAATCTATCGCTGCTGAAGGATTATCTCTGCGAATATACTCTAACGCCTCAATAAATTGAAGACGAGCAGTAGGTGTGAAGAGAATTTTCAAGGTTTTATACCACTAAGAATCTTGTCAGCCTCCTTCAGCACATCCTCAAGCTCATGGCCAGTTCCTGCCTCGATTTCCTTTTCTCCACGCGCCAATAATCGCAGGATTTCATTTTCATGCTGGGTATGCTCATAATCCTTCATGCTTACCATTACAGCAGCAGCTCTCCCCCGCTGAGTAATAAAAATAGGCTCACGGGACGATGCTACGCGCTTGATAATGTCGCTCGCATTTTGTCTGAGGTCAGAGATGGGGATAATTTTTGGCGCCTTGGACATTGGTAGTACCTCCTATAATACGATCATTAATACAACCAATATGACTTCATCGCAAGAGGCAATCTAGAGGGCGAACGATTGAGATCAGCGGCGGCTGTCAAGCCGTCCGGTGGATTGAAGGGTTGGGCTGTTCAGCAATTTACTTGAATTGCTTCTGCATGCAATTTTAAGCCAAGTGCTTGTAAAACTTTTAAGATTGTGTCAAATCCTGGGCTTCTTTCACCAGAGAGAGCTTTGTAAAGACTTTCACGTGACAAACCAGCCTCACGGGCTACTTGGGTCATACCCTTGGCTCGTGCGATATCTCCCAGAGCTTTTGCAATAAAGGCTGCATCGCCATTTGCTTCTTCGAGACAAGCTTCAAGATAAGCTGCCATTTCCTCTGGCGTACGAAGATGCTCGGCGACGTCGTATTTAGTGGTAATAGTTTTAGCCATGATTAACTCCTATAAGTTTCTTGCCAAACGTAAGGCAGTTTTAATATCTTTGGCCTGTGAATTCTTATCGCCACCTGCCAAAAGAAATATCACCTTCCGTCCTTGTTTCTTGTAATACACCCGATAGCCGGGTCCATGATCAATGCGCATCTCTGAAACACCTTCACCAACTGGCTTAACATCACCTGGGTTACCAGCAGATAATCTCTCAATTCGGACCAGAATACGAGCACGCGCACGTATATCTTGTAATTCATCAATCCAGTTTGCAAAGATTTCAGTTTTGCGAATTTCTATCACAGTCATAATGTAGCCACTTGGCTACAATTTGTCAATGGGTTTATGTGCTGTAGATGAAGCCCAACGACTGGAATCACCGGCGCGCGTCAGCGCGTCCGTGTGGATGCCATGGTTGGATGCGTTCATTTTTGTTTGCCATGAACAATGACTGAAAATGCTCTGGGACTTAAGATTGGGATTTTCTGGTAGTGTTCCAGGATGAGTAAGTCTTTATCACCCGTTACAATATAATCTGCACAGGACGCAATTGACAGACCAAGAACCTTTACATCATCCTCATCACGACAAGCATTTTTGGGAAGAGGAGTTGGATCAAACATGAGAGAGTGTTCCTGAAGAAATTCATTTATGGCATCAACTGTTTTGGGAGGTAGTTTTATTTTTGCTCGGAGATTCCTCTCAATCTCACGCAATAAATCATCACAAAGTATTATCTCATGTTCACTGATACACAACTCAAAAATTGATTCACACAGTCCACGGGAAGCAAAAGCAGCGACAATTACATTGGCATCGAGAACAATCTTCATGAAATAGCTTTGAAGACATCCTCATCTGTAAGGAATCCCTGAGCTTCGGCAAAGGGAAGAACCTTTTTCCGCAAAGCGCGAAACTTCTCAACGGCAACGTAGCGCCGGATAGATTCTCTCACAATATCACTAACTGGTTTGCTCTGCTCTTCACTAAGCTTCTGCAAATCATCCCTCAAATCTTCTGGTAATCGGATAGTTAAAGTATTCATGGTAAGACATTGTAGCACATTTTATCTGAAAATCAATATCAAGCTAAAGCATCCAACGTAAGGATCAGCGGCGTCTGAAAGCCGTCCGGTGGATTCGTTTGTTAGCTCTTAATTTATACGCTCTTGATTTTCAAGCTGATTTCAAAGCCCTCATAGCTTGATATCATGTTCCAAAATTCTTTCATTGTAATTTTGTTGCCGTCCGTTTCTATGACGATGCTATCATCTTCTTTTGAATAACAAAGCCGACCTTCAATTTCGTCATGAGTTAAGGAAACGTGTTCACCATAATCGTCTAGGTATTTTATTGATAATTCTTTCTTTATCTTTCCTCTCAAATCCCAAAGAGCAGTGAAGGGTGAATCAGTTGCAAAAGACTCGAAATGGTACCCAAATCTATCACATTTGCTCTCTTCTGTTTCATCAGCCTTCACCGTATATCCAGATGGAGTCTGATATACTGAGAGATTGAAGTCTATTTTTTGACCAGCTGCATTCCTGAACGAATCTACAACTGGAAAATTATCTTTCCATTCATCCATGAATACTCTCCTGAATATATTGTATTGATGGAGCTAACGTGCGGATCACCGGCGGCTGTAAGCCGTCCGGTGGATTCGTTTGTTGGACCTGAAACTACTCATGATTGATTTCCAGAAGACAAGATCACTCCTCTTCCTTTTTGATTGAAGTAGATAAAGGGAATAAGTCTGATCTATTTTCTGGAGGAACCACACCATACTGGGCGCTTTCTCTTAATGTACTGGTGAGATTATCTAATACTGAGCTTGTTCCGGAAGTGCCAGATATTCCATCCATGAAAAGAGTACCTGATGTTGTGTTCAATAAACCATAACCACTTGTACCGAAAGATATTTGGCTATCGCGAACTTGTTTTTGCAACTGGATAATTTCTAACTCTTTATCTTTTACTTTCCTTTCAAGTTTTTTAATGTCCTCAGATGATTTGCCTTTTGTATCACTCAGTTCTTTCTTAAGTGATCCTAGATCAAGGTTAGAGCTCTCAAGATTACTCTTTAATTCTGATATTATGCCTATTTGTGATTTTACGTCTGCTTCTGGAATAATGTCAGTCCAGTTTTCTATAGAGTTAACAGCTTCTTCTGCCATTAAATTGCATCTACCTCGCAATTCATCAATTATATTTATTATGATTGGAGTTATTGTTTCTTTATTATGTTCTTGCTGGGAGAATTGATCTATTCTCTTATCAAGGGCTATAATACTGTTAAGTAAAAGCTTGAGCCCCCTAACAGCAGATTTACCTCTTGCTACTACAATTCCTCCTTCAGTTATATCTACCCATTCTTTTAATATCCTTGCTCCAACAACTGCTGAAGATAATGATAACAGTATTGAGAATAGTGTGAGTATTGTTGGATCCTTCTGCAAGGTTATGTGATATCCAAGAAATATTGTTAGAATTATGAAGCAGAGTGTCCATGGGTCAAGAATAATGGAAACAAAAACGCCCCATTTTTTTAGAAAGGAATCCATCAGAGTATCCTCCTCATAGTTATATCCTGAGTTCCCGAGTTATTGTAACGAGGCAGGGGTGGTGAGGCCCAGTTTGACATAGAGATCCATCTGGCGTTTCGTAATTTCGCCGACCTGCCGTTGCTGACCTGGTACCTCAAAGCATTCAATGACATCGAGCT
>JAHDQN010000072.1 GCA_018433775.1 Deltaproteobacteria bacterium | reverse complement strand
GTGCCCGTCGCCGTCACGGTCATCGTCTATCTGGTCCGGGATGCCGTCACCATCCAGGTCCGGCGGCACGCTGGACGGGTCGTCCGGATCGGTGCCCGCCTGGATTTCATAGTCGTTATCGATGCCGTCGCCGTCACGGTCAGGGTCGAGGCCGTCATAGATTCCGTCACCGTCCATGTCGCAAATGAAGCCGAAATCCAGGGCCTCGAGGGCCTCGGGCTCATAGGTGACCTTGGCGTCTGCATCCAGGGTGATCTCTTTGGCGGAAATCCCGCCGAATACCTGGCTGCCGAAGCCCACCTTGACGTTGGCATGAGAAAATATGAAGCCGGCAAACCGGACATCCGTGCCCAGATGCACCTTGTTGAACGCGTGCAGATAAACCTTGTGCGCGTCCGCGCCCGGGTCCTGCTCGCTGTAGTTCACCCGCATGGACCAGGGGAGGTTGACCAGCTCCTGCACGAAAATCCTGGCGGTACCCTCGCCCGTGACTTTGATATCAACGCTCTCGCCCAGAGATGCCTTTTCGATCCAGTAGTCGCCCGGGGCCAGGTTGATGACGCTGTTGCACAGGGCATGGAGCCTGCCGATGCGGTAGGCGTCGTGCCCGGACAGGTTGAGCACGGCGTTGGGCAGCACATGGATCTTCTTGTACTCGGACGGGTCGCTCCCGGTCAGGGACGCCTCCTCACCGAATGCAACCTGCAGGGTCAAAGTGGAATCGGTAAAGAGAAACTCCCCCGGGTCTACCGCAGAGCTCGTGAAATCGGCTGCAATGCATTCGCTCTCGCCGCACGAAGGCAGTGATGACGCAATGCACGTGCGGAAGGTTGTCGTATGGAGATAGGGTGAGGAAGGGTTCAGGAGCTGGGCGTTATAGCCGAAGCGTATGAAACCGTCCTGGCTGTGCGACTGCAGCCCGTTTTCGAAGACAGCCGTGCACGCGTTTGAGCCGCAGGCGGCCTGCTCCAGGACATCCGGGATGCCGTTGCCGTCGGCATCGAGCGGCGTGCTGGACGGGTCGTAGGGATCGGTGCCTGTCATGACCTCATAGAAATTGTCTATGCCATCGCCGTCTATGTCAGGATCGAAATCGTCCGGGATGCCGTCTGCATCGGTATCAGGGGGCACAATGACCTGCCCGCAGACCGTGCCCAGCTGGTCGAACAGCGTTCCCGCCCCCTGGTAGACGATCCTTGCGTACAGCCCGAGCTCGGCGGACGAGCAGTTTACCATCCCGTATATCCGGCTGCTGTAGTTCATTTCCAGAACGCCGCGGCTGTATACGATACCGCTGACCGCACTCTGGAGGTGCATGGTGAGGTCACCGTTCACATACAGAAACAGCCTGCCGGACACCCCTGCCTGGTCCCAGTCAGGTGTGTTGACCAGATTATTGTACGACAGGGCGAGGTCGCTGTTGACAAACAGGCGCACAGGGCCTTCGCCGGTGATGGATATCCTTGCATTGCTTCCGATCCTGAGCTTGTTGATCCAGTAGTCGCCGGGGGCCAGATACACCTGGGCACCATAGTTGAGGTCGAGCTCGTCGATGATGTAGGTGCCCACCTGGCTGGAAAACTCCAGGGTAGAGCCGTAGCCGAGATCGATTGAACGGTACTGGTTCTGAAGGTTCAGCCCCAGGATGGCGCTGCCCAGGGAAGAGACCGTTATGTCTTGGGCGCTGTCCGTCCGGACAAAGGACCCGATAGCGAGTTCGGAGGCAGGCTCTCCCGTGGCCTGGCAGAGGATGTCAGTTCCGCAGGTAGAGGTGTTGAAGGTGTTATCGACCGAGACGGTCCTGAGGATCGTGGCCGGGTTGTCCTGAATGGATGAACCGTATTTGAACACCACGCCCTTGTCAGGGCTATGCGTCTGCAGGGCGGAATCGAAATAGTCCGTGCACTCCGCGGCACCGGCGGCCCCGGCTCTGCACAACAGGAAAAGCAGCAGCATCGCTGCATGGAAATACAGCCGTACACATCCCCTGCCCCGGTTTCCGTTCACCATACAACCCATAACAGCTCCTCAGAAAATTGTTTCATGACGAATCATTATAATTATTCTAATCTTAACAGTTCTTATAATTGTTTGATATCATATCAGTTTCTGCTCTTTGCGTAGACCACATCGGTGTGGGACAACGCATCGGCAGACACGTTTTGTATGAGCTCCTTCATAACCATTGGGGCGAGCTTTTTCCTGATCTCCGCGCTCACCTCCTCCAGGGGCCGTGCCGGCTGATCCTGCTCATCGAGTACCCTGGCCATCACGATCTCCCTGCCCATGGAGACCTCGGAGACACGGCCCGTGGCCGTCTTTTCCACCAGGGGCCTAAGCGGCTCCTTGAGCATGTCAACCGGCATGGAGGCCTTGTGGTAGGCAAGCCCCAAGCCCGAGAGCCTGTCCACCGCCTTCTTCCAGTCTTTGATTGATGAGAGCCTGCCCATCTCCGCAATCACCCGGTCGCGGGTCTGCTCATCCGCCACGACCCCGCCGGTGACATATTCAAAGGTCTTGATCTTCTTCCCGCCGAACTCATCGGGGTGGGCCGCGTAATATTCCCTGATCATCTCGCTGGTTATGGGGGTAAACCCGGCGTTCTTCCTGATATACCGGTCCACCAGCAGCTCCTCGCGGAAGGCGGCCGTCTTCCGGTCGATCTCCGCGAGCTCGGCCTTT
>JAHDQN010000064.1 GCA_018433775.1 Deltaproteobacteria bacterium | reverse complement strand
TGAGATAGGGGGGCAAATCGAGCCAGTAGCTCAGTTGGTAGAGCATCGGACTTTTAATCCGGTGGCCGAGGGTTCGAGTCCCTCCTGGCTCACTGTGTGTCCCCATCGTCTAGCTCGGCCCAGGACACCGGCCTTTCACGCCGGCGACAGGGGTTCAAATCCCCTTGGGGACGTAACCATAATGAGCCCGGGAAATACTGTTATTTCCCGGGCTTTCCCCTTGTCCGGGGCCTGCGGCCCCGGCTCGGATATCTTGCCGGACACGACTGAGAACTACCACTATTTGCCGTTACTTATAGTCCCATTTTAGTCCTGGGCGCCGTGGTGGGGATCACGCTGCTCGCGGCCATGCTGTCGGCCCGGTGTTCGGGTGACTTCGAGAGCGAACGATATTCCTGCGCGCACAACATAAGGTCATGGGAGGCCGGGGAAACCTGCCGGTCGTCATTGAGAATGCGGACCGCCCACCTATAGATTGATGTAAGGAAGAATCAGCTCACCGGAGGAGTACCAGGCCATGGCAGAAGAGAGAAAGAGACCGCCCGAGAGTATCAGGAAAGACGTATATTCCCAACTCACCTGGGACAACAGGGTAGGACATACGAACATTCTGGTAAAGGTGACGGATGACGGGACAGTGATATTATCCGGAATGGTATCCAGTCATGCCGACCGGCTTGAAGCCGAGGAGGATGCATACACCGTTTCCGGAGTCAAGCGTGTGGAAAACCGCCTGACTGTCAGCCTGCCTCCGGCATATCCAGTACCCGGCGACGAAGACATTACCGCTCAGATAGAGAAACTGCTGCAGTGGAACCCGACCATCGACGCGCCACGGATACAGGTAGTAGTGACAGGAGGCATCCTTACCCTCATGGGGGATGTGGACTCGGTGTGGCAGAAATATCGGGTGGAGCATCTCGCGGAAAACATAGCCGGCGTCATATCCGTGGATAATCGACTGCTGGTGCGGCCGATCGGGGATGTATCCGATGAAGATATCCGCGATGACATTCTTGGGACACTCTCCAGGAACACGTTCATCGATGCCTCGAATATCGCTGTCTCCGTGAAAAACGGGGAGGTGGCGCTCAGCGGCGTTGTCGACAATCATCTATCCAAGAGGATAGCCCTCAACATCGCCCACAACACGAACGGCGTGATTGATGTACACGACCATCTGGAAATAGCCCCCTGACATTGTCGGGGACGGGTTCACATTTCCGTTTCGACCTGTTTGTCGAAGTGATATTTCGTCACTGACCGCTTCCGGAAGAGGAGTTCTCCCGTGAGAGTATGTCACAGAACACATCCACCAGTCCGGGGTCGAGCACGTTTCCCTTCATTGACACAAGCATCTCCTGGGCCTTATCTCTGTCGTACGCCTTCCGATAGGGACGCTCGGTGGTCAGGGCGTCGTAGATGTCGGCAACAGCCACGATCCTGGCCTCCAGGGGGATATCTCCATCTTCCAAACCTGCAGGGTAACCCTTGCCGTCGAAACGTTCATGGTGGGAAAGGACGATGTTCACCACAGTCTCGGTGAGGCGCGCCTGCCTGGCCACGTCCGCTCCCCACAGCGGGTGATTCCTCATGACATGGATCTCCGCGTCATCGAGCGGACCCTCGTAGTTGAGGATATTCTCGGATACCCCGATCTTGCCGCAGTCGTGCAGCCAGCTCCCATACTGGATCGCCTTGACGGTCTCTCCGGGGAGATCGAGTTTCCGGGCGATGGCCGTCGCATACTGTGCCACCCGCTCGGAGTGGCCCTTGGTGTAGGAATCCTTGAGCTCGAGCGCCCGCACCAGTGAGAGCATGGTGGCCTCGTCGCCCCTGACAATGGATTTGATGAGCCGGTACCGCCTCAGGGCATCCTTCACCAGTTCCACCAGATGGGTGTTTTCCCAAGGCTTCACGATAAACCGGAAGACTTCGGCACGATTGATGGCCTCCATGGCGGTATCGAGATCCGCAAACCCGGTCACGAGGATCTTCACGGTGTCGGGCGAGATGGTCTTGACCCGGGACAGCAGATCCAGCCCCATCATACCCGGCATGTGGTGATCGGATACGAGAACGGCGATCTCATGCGTTTTCACGATACCCAGGGCCTCTTCTCCGCTCCTCGCGGTGAGAACCGGGATCCCCTCCTGCTCGAAAATCGCCTCTACGATATCGAGTATGAAGTCTTCATCATCGACAAAGAGTATATCTTCGGCCATTACCGTATCTTTCTCGTCTCAATTGCAGAAAATATTGAATGAAAAATCTCTTGCGAGCAAAACAGCTGTCTTCTCCATACCACCCCTTCCACCACAGTACAAGAAAGCTGTTCCAGCATCCCGGCATCTTTTTCCCCCTGTCAAGAACGGGTGGATATGATGCAGCAGTTGTGGTACACATGCTCCATGCGCTCTGTCGGGGATGTGATAGCCGTTTATATCGACAACAAGCCCTCGGTCTATGCACGCGTGGAGGCGATTGCTCCGGATATCAAGCCTCACTGGTTTCAGGTCCGCCTCCTGTTCTTGAGCTTTCCCCCGCAGGAGACCACCTGGATCCTCCGGGAGGAATACCTGGAGGGCTCGCCGTTCACCATGAAGGACATCCCGGTCCAGATCCTACCCCTGGGAAAGCCCGGAGGGGAAGAGCCCCCTTCACCCAGAAGGAAGAGAAAGAAGCCGAGTCCGGGTGAAGTCGTGTCGTTCGAAAAATTCCGCAAGAAAAAAAAGCACGAGGACGGCCCGGGCGAAGACGGCGCGTAACAGACTGCCAGCGCGGCCTTCCACCCCGTCACGAGAGCTTGCGCCGACAGTGCCGGGAGGGGTTTCCATCCCGGGCTTCACTCACCCGTTGTTTTCCTCACCAAGATAGTGTTGAAGCCGGTTTGCAACCTTATGGTTTGAGTTAAAGTGGAGCAGGTCAAATGCCGATAGTCATAACCAAGGTGATGTATGGCAAATGAACGGATAGGCGACCAACTCGTTAAAAACGCCCTGATAACAGCTGAACAGCTTCTCGAAGCCCAGAAAGCGCAGAAGATCTCCGGCACGAGGCTCGGATCACAACTCGTGAAGCTGGGGCACCTGACTGAAGAGCAACTGGTCGATTTTCTTGGAAAACAGTACGGACTCCCCTCGATTATACTCAAGGAGATCTCCCCTGATCCCGAGATCGTGAAGCTCATCCCGATCAACATCGTTCAGAAATACCACGCCATCCCCTTTGAGCGGACAGGCTCCACGCTGAAGGTGGCCATGACCGATCCCACCAACATCTTCGCCGTGGACGACCTGAAGTTTCTGACCGGTTACTCCGTCGACGTCCACGTCACCTCCGAGGAGTCCCTCAAGTGGGCCATGGACCATTTCTATGACCAGGCAGCCTCGCTCGACGACGCCCTGAGCAGCATCGAAGACGAGCAGGGAAACGTGGAGATCGCTTCCGAGGGCACCGATATCGCGGTGGGAGATCTGGAGAAAGAGGCGGATCAGGCACCGGTCATCAAGCTGGTGAACCTGACCCTGGTCGACGCCATCAAGAAAGGCGCAAGCGATATCCATATCGAGCCGTACGAGAAGTTCATGCGGATCCGGTTCCGGCTGGACGGCATGCTCCAGGAGGTGATGAAGCCCCCGGTACGGCTGAAAAACGCGCTCGTCTCGCGCCTGAAGATCATGGCGAAGCTCGATATCGCGGAGAGGAGACTCCCCCAGGACGGACGCATCAAGCTGAGAATCCAGGGCGGCAAGGAGGTCGAGTTCCGTGTGTCCGTGCTGCCCACCCTTTTTGGCGAAAAGGTGGTCATGAGAATCCTGGACAAGTCCAACCTGCAGCTCGACATGACCAAGCTCGGGTTCGAGGAAGAGGCGCTGAAAAACTTCAAGGAGGGCATCTACAAGCCGTGGGGCATGGTGCTCGTGACCGGACCCACCGGTTCGGGTAAAACCACTACGCTCTACTCGGCGATCTCCGAGCTCAACAAGATCGACAGCAATATCTCCACGGCCGAAGATCCCGTGGAGTTCAACATACCCGGCATCAACCAGGTACAGATGCACGAGGAGATCGGGCTGACCTTTGCCTCTGCCCTGAGATCGTTCCTGAGGCAGGACCCGGACATCATCCTCGTGGGCGAGATCCGCGACTTCGAGACCGCTGAGATCGGCATCAAGGCGGCCCTGACCGGCCACCTCGTCCTCTCCACCCTGCACACCAACGATGCGCCGTCCACAATCAACCGTCTGCTCAACATGGGCATCGAGCCCTTCCTCGTGGCCTCATCGGTCAACCTCATCGTGGCCCAGAGGCTTGCGCGGAAGGTTTGCACTGCGTGCAGGGAGCGGGACGACATCGCGATCGAAACCCTTATCCAGATGGGCATGGACCCCGAGACCGCGAGCACGGCAGAGTGCACGCGGGGCAGAGGATGTCCTTCCTGCGGAAATACCGGGTTCAAGGGCCGGGTGGCCCTCTACGAGGTAATGCCCGTCACTGACGCGGTGCGCGAGCTGGTCCTGATGGGTGCGTCCACGAACGAAATCAAAAGCGAAGCCATCGGCCAGGGAATGAAAACCCTGCGCCAGAGCGGTCTCACGAAGATCCTCGACGGCACTACATCGGTCTCGGAAATCCTGCGGACCACAATGGCGGATTAATACAGGAGGAGGAACCCTTGGAGCACAGTATCTACGATCTCCTCAAAGCAATGGTGGAGAAAGGCGCTTCAGACTTGCACATCACAACCGGCTCGGCCCCGCAGATACGGGTGCGGGGGGATCTCTATCCCCTTGAGGCGCCCGCCATGGACCCCCAGGCGACCAGACAGCTCCTCTACTCGATCCTCACCGAGGCCCAGAAGCACAAGTTCGAGGAAGAGCTGGAGCTGGATCTGTCTTTCGGGATCAAGGGGCTCGCCCGGTTCAGGGCCAATATCTTCATCCAGCGGGGCGCGGTCGCCGGCGTGTTCAGGCTGATTCCCTACGATATCGTGCCCCTTGAAAGCCTGGGACTTCCCAATGTCGTCTCGCGGCTCACCGCCTTCCCCCGGGGCCTCGTCCTGGTCACCGGACCCACAGGAAGCGGCAAGTCGACGACACTGGCGTCGTTCCTCGACAAGATCAATACGGACCGGCGCGACCACATCGTCACCATCGAGGACCCCATCGAATTCGTGCACAAGCACAAAGGCTGCATCGTGAACCAGCGCGAGGTGGGAGCCGACACCAAAAACTTCACTAATGCCCTGAAGTATATCCTCAGGCAGGACCCCGACGTGGTGTTCATCGGCGAGATGCGCGACCTGGAGACCATGCAGGCCGCTCTCACCATCGCGGAGACCGGCCACCTGGTGTTCGCCACCCTCCACACCAATTCCGCGGTCCAGACCATCAACCGCGTCGTGGATGCCTTCCCTGCCCACCAGCAGTCGCAGATCCGGGCACAGCTTTCGTTCGTCCTGGAGGCGGTGATCTCGCAGCAACTCCTGCCGAGGGCGGACGGCAAGGGCCGGGTGCTGGCCGCAGAGCTGATGATATCAACGCCGGCCATCAGAAACCTGATCCGGGAAGACAAGATACACCAGATCTATTCCCAGATGCAGGTGGGCCAGGGCAAGCACGGCATGCAGACCATGAATCAGGCCCTGCTCGCACTCTTTCTGCGCAAGCTCATATCCCTTGACGATGCCCTGGGATGGTCCATGGAACCCGACGAGCTCAGGCAGATGATGGCCTCCCCCAACCAGTCCAGAGGCGCATCCCCCAGCCGCTAGGGAAAGGAGATAGATCATGCCGGTTTTTGTTTGGGAAGGCAGACTCGCCAACGGAACTACCAAGAAAGGGGAAATCGAGGCGGATTCCAAGGCCTCGGTACAGCTTCTGCTCAAGCGGCAGAAGATCCTCCCCACCAAAATCAAGGCCAAGCCGAAGCAGATCGTGCTCTTCGAGCAGAAGATCAAGACCAAGGAGATCGTCATCTTCACCAGGCAGTTCGCCACCATGATCAATGCAGGACTGCCCCTGGTGCAGTGCCTCGATATCCTCTCTTCCCAGCAGGCCAACCCGACCTTCAAGAAGATTCTCACTCAGATAAAAACCGACGTCGAGGGCGGCAGCACCTTTGCCGACGCCCTGGGAAAGCATCCCAAGGTGTTCGACGGCCTGTTTGTAAACCTCGTTGCAGCCGGAGAGATCGGCGGTGTTCTCGATACGGTCCTTATCCGGCTCGCGGTGTATATGGAGAAGGCCGAAGCGCTCAAGGCCAAGGTCAAGAGCGCCATGACCTACCCCATCATCGTGCTCTGCGTGGCGTTCGGCGTAGTAGCGGTCCTCATGATCTTCGTCATCCCCACGTTCAAGGACATGTTCGAGCAGTTCGGCTCCGCCCTTCCCGGCCCCACCCAGCTGGTCGTTGATATGAGCCACTTCTTCCGCAGTTACTGGTGGGCGATGTTCGGGTCGATCATCGTCTTCATCATCGCCTTCAAGTGGGCCGGAAAACAGGAAAAGGGACGGTATTATATCGACAACACCCTGCTCAAGCTCCCCATTTTCGGGCCGCTTATCAAGAAGGTCGCGGTGGCCAAGTTCACCAGGACCTTAGGGACCATGATCTCCTCGGGCGTCCCCATCATGGACGGGCTCGAGATCACCTCCCGGACCGCGGGCAACGTGATCATCGAAAAGGCCATCAGGGCGGTCAGGAGCGCCATCAGCGAGGGGCAGTCCATGGCCGAGCCTCTGGCGCAGGCCGGTATCTTCCCGGGCATGGTGGTGCAGATGATCTCCGTGGGCGAGGCCACGGGCGCCATGGACCAGATGCTCTCCAAGATCGCCGACTTCTACGACGAGGAGGTGGATGCTGCGGTGGATGCCCTCACCTCGTCTCTTGAGCCCATGCTCATGGTGTTCCTGGGCGGCATCATCGGTTTCGTGGTCGTGGCCATGTACCTGCCCATATTCAAGATGGCCGGGAGCGTCTGACGAAGAGGCACTGAAAAACCCCGAAGAAAAGAGCCCGGAAGGACTTCAGTCCTTCCGGGCTCTTTCATGTTTCACCCCACATGCCTGTTGACCTCCCCTGCCCTGCACCGGTAAGAGGATCGCATGCATGCGGGAAAGGGGGCATCTCCGGTCATGAACGAACGGACGCGGATTCCTGTCCGGAGAAAACGCCTGCTGTCATGAGCATATTCGAGGTCATCATGCTGGTCTGCTTCGGAGCGGCCTGGCCCTCCTCCATCTACAAGTCCTACACCTCCCGCACCGCGCAGGGCAAGAGCTTGAGTTTTCTGGTAATCGTTCTGACCGGATACTGCGCGGGCGTTCTTCACAAGCTGTATTTCAGCTTCGACTGGGTGATTCTGCTCTATCTGCTCAACGGGCTCATGATCGCCGCCGACATTCTCCTGTACATCAAGAATGCTCGATTCGACAGGCATGCGACGGACCGGGCCGCCCGGTCCCCGGTCCCGGAAAAGGCTGATCCGGGAGATCGAGCGTCCTCAGAATGATCCGCTCCGGGATACCGGGTCCATGTCTACGAGATCCCGGAAAGATACGAGCCGGATGTCGAGCCTCTCGATTGTGAGCATAAAAGCCTCAGAGAAAAGCGTCTGCATCTCGCGCTCCCTCCACGGATCTCCACCCCGTGCGGGATGCACCACCAACTCCGCAGGGAAGGTTGCCACCTCACCGATCCTGCCCGCGCCCTCGGCCATGGTGCGGCAGAAGAAAACGCCCTCGCCTCCCAGGCGCTCCTCCATCCGCCTGTACAGAACGGGGTCGAAGGGTATGGGCTCTCTGGTGGTGAGGGTGTACCCGGTTCTGCTGTAACGCACCGCGGGTATCCGGTATTCCTTCACGAGCGCCATCAGCTCGGAGAAGATCGGGTAAAACCCGTGCACGTGATGGTGGGTGTCGATATGCGAGAGAGTAAGACCCCGGGCCAAGAACTTCTCGATCTGCCGGCGTGCGTCCCCGCGGCAGCGCGCCAGGAAGGCCGGATCCCGGAGGAGTTCCATGAGCTCCATGCGCGAGAAGCGCTCCCTGCCCGGCGAGCTCCATCCCAGATGCCCATCGAGGAGGATATGGAGACCCACGCTCTTTAATCCTGCCTCCCGGAGTCTTTCAGCAGCATCGAGGGCATGCGGGGCGTCGATCAGCACAGATACGTCGCTGATCACGCCCTGTGCAAGCCCGGCGAAGACGCCCTCATTGATTTCCCTGCTCAGCCCCAGATCATCCGCATTGACTATAACGGGATGCTTCATACATCCCTGTGCCACTGGAGGCGTACAAACCGTTCGCCCTCCGAGTACTTGATGGCGAGGTCGCCGTCGCACGCCCGATGAAGGGCCTCACCGATATGGCGTGCCAGATGGTCGTCGGTGAGACTCACCCGGAGCCGGTCACCCTCGTTCGAAAAATCGATGACCTTCTTCAGCGGGGACCGTGCCTCCTCTTCCTTGACCACGTTCTGGATGAGATTCACGATCTCCCTTCTGTGACTGTTCAGATACTTCCCGGAAATCCGGATCTCGCCCGCGGGAAAGTTGTCACGTATCCGCCTGCAGGCCGAACAGAGCTGCGGTTCCCGAAAGGTATCGCCTTTCCCCGGCCATCTCCACCTTCCCTGATGGTAGAGGGCCTGGCATCGAGGGCAATACATGCCCTCGGTATACTTTCGTCCGTCATTATATGGATCATGTGATTTTTGCTGGATGATTCTGTCTAAACGCATACTCCCTCCCTTTATTCTGTAGTACTAATGGTAGGTACAGTCTGAAAAAATGCAAGGGGAACAGCGGCATGAATGAATGGTGATACAGCCGGCTCGATGACCGGGAAAAGACAGGCTATTCTGCTGTGGAATCTGCCGGAAACGCCCGTGAGTCCGCTCACTGCCGGATGACGATCGAACCGCTCACGAGTTCTCTGGGTGAGCCCGCAACATTGATCAGGAGGTGCCCGTCCTCGTTCAGATCAACGATCGAGCAGGGGGCGCCATCCTCTGTCAGAAGCTCGTGCGTGCTCAGAAGCCCGTGATCGAGGTAGTTCCTCCGGACAGGGCCGAACCCCCGGCGGGTGAAGAGAGCGAGCCATCTGTCCAGGGACTCGACAACGCGGTGGAGCACCTGCTCCTTGTGCACCTCGCGCCCGAGGACCAGGGCCAGTGACGTGGCCCTGGATTCGAGGCCGGCAGGCCAGGCGGCCTGGTTCACGTTGATGCCCATGCCCACGGCCGTGATCTTCTTGCGCGCCTCGCAGAGAATGCCGCAGACCTTTCTGCCCTGCACGATCAGATCGTTGGGCCACTTGATCTCGACGGGAAAATCATTGCCGGCGATCCCTGCCAGGGCCTCTCTGAGCGCCACTCCGGCCACCAGGGACAGCCGGGGATCGACCATGCCCACCGTCAGCGTCGCATAGAGGTTCGTCCCCGGCGGAGAGAACCAGAACCTGCCCTTCCTGCCCCTGCCCTCTGTCTGCTCGGAGGCGGTCACCAGGAGGCCCGCCCTGCCCGAATCAAGGGCAAGGGTGTTTGTGGAGCCCACGCGCGGAAGCTCGACGACCTCCTGTACGATTGCGGGAAAGGGGGTGCCCGCCATTATCCCTCGAGCAGTTCGCGCGCCTTGAGCAGCCTCTCCAGCTTGAACTCGAGCTCTTCCTTGATCTGCCTCTGCTCGGCAACGACCTCGGGGTTTGCCTTTTGAAGGAAGCCGGGGTTAGAGAGCTTCTTGCGCTTGCCTTCCAACTCCTTTTCCATCTTCCCCATCTGCTTGGAAAGGCGCTCCTTTTCCTTATCGATGTCGATCACGCCCTCCAGGGGCACATAGACCTCGGCCTCCGCCGTGACCGCCAGGGCGCAGCGCTTCGGCCGGGGCGCGCCTTCCGGAATGAAGCCGATTGAACGCACCCGGGCCAGGTCCCTGACAAAGAAGCCATAGATATCCACGGCCGCCTCGATCTCTTTCGACTTCATACGCAGCACCACGTCGAGTTGCGTAGACGGAGGGATGTTGGTCTCGCCGCGGATGCTCCTCACCCCGGTGATGATGTCGATGATGTACCCCATCTCCCGGGCCTTTTCGGGAAAATCGAGATCCGCATCGACCTTGGGGTATGCGGCCGTGACAATGGACTTTCCCTCCCTGCCGGGCAGGTGCTGCCAGATCTCCTCGGTGACGAAGGGGATGACGGGGTGCAGGAGCTCCAGGACCGATTTCAGCACGTGCCACAGGACCCACCGGGTCACGGGGGCGGCGCCGGTGTTCAGCAGGGGTTTGGAGAGCTCAATGTACCAGTCGCAGAACTGGTGCCAGGTGAACTGGTAGAGCCTGTCGGCCGCATCGTTGAATCGGTATTCCTCCAGGGCGGTCCGGACGGCCTCGACGGTCTTGTTGAGCTCGGTCAGTATCCAGGCGTCGGCAAGGCTGAAGTCCGCCTCAGCAGGAGATACGCTCCGGGGGTCGAAGCCCTCGATGTTCGCCAGAACGAACTTGCCCGCGTTCCAGATCTTGTTGATGAAAAAGCGGTATCCCTGGATGCGCTTGTCGCTGATCCTCACGTCCCTGCCCATGGCCGCGAACGCGGTGAGCGCGAAGCGGAACGCGTCGGCCCCGTACTTGTCCATCTCGATGATGGGGTCAACGATGTTGCCCTTTGATTTGCTCATCTTCTGGCCCTGCTCGTCTCGGACCAGGGCATGGAGGTACACGTCGTGAAAGGGCACCTCGTTCATGAACTTCAGCCCCATCATCATCATCCGTGCAACCCAGAAAAAGAGGATGTCGAACCCGGTGATGAGCACATTGGTGGGATAGAACTTCTCCAGTGTCCGGGTCTGCTCGGGCCATCCCATGGTGGAAAACGGCCACAGGCCGGAAGAGAACCAGGTGTCGAGCACATCGGTCTCCTGCCGGAGCGTGCCGGACTCGCAGTGGGGGCAGGAGGCGGGATCCTCTTCGCTCACGATGACCTCGCCGCAGCCCTCGCAGTACCAGGCCGGGATGCGGTGTCCCCACCAGATCTGGCGCGAGATGCACCAGTCGCGGATGTTGTACATCCACTCATAGTAGGTCTTTTCCCACTGCTTGGGGACGATCCGGGTCCTGCCCTCCTTCACGGCCCTGATGGCCTCTTCGGCCAGGGGCTTGGTGTTGACGAACCACTGCTTCGACAGGTACGGCTCGATGACGGTCTTGCACCGGTAGCACTTGCCCACGGGCACCGTGTAGGGGGTCTTGTCGATGAGGTAGCCCTGCTCCTGGAGATCCTCTTCCATCTTCGTCCTGCACGCGAAGCGGTCCATTCCCTGGTAGGGGCCCGCGTTTTCGTTCATGATCCCGGACTCGTCCATGATCACGATAACATCGAGGCCGTGCCTGAGCCCGAGCTCGTAGTCGTTGAGGTCGTGGGCAGGGGTGATCTTCACCGCGCCGGTGCCGAACTCCTTGTCCACCACGGGGTCGGCGATGATGGGGATCTTCCGGTTGAGGATCGGGAGGATGACCTCCTTTCCCACCACCGAGGTGTACCGCTCGTCCGTGGGATTCACGGCGATACAGGTGTCGCCCAGCATGGTCTCGGGTCTGGTGGTGGCCACCACGATCTCGCCCTCTCCCTCGGCAAAGGGATAGCGGATGTGCCAGAGAAACCCGCTCTCTTCCTCGTGCTCCACCTCGAGGTCGGAGATGGCGCTGTGGCAGCGGGGGCACCAGTTCACGATATAGTCGCTCCGGAAGATCAGGCCCTCCTGATAGAGGGTGACGAACACCTTCCTGACCGCGTTGGAGAGCCCCTCGTCCATGGTGAAGCGGATCCGCTCCCAGTCGCAGGATGCGCCCAGGCGCTTGAGCTGGTTGATGATCAGGTCGCCGTGCTTTTCCCTCCACCTCCAGACCTCGTCGATGAATGCCTCTCTGCCCAGGTCGTGCCGGGAAGTGCCCTTTGCCGCCAGGGCCTTCTCCACCACGTTCTGGGTGGCGATGCCGGCATGGTCGGTTCCCGGCATCCACAGCGCGTTGAACCCGTCCATCCGCTTGTAGCGGATCATGATATCCTGCAGGGTATTGTTGAGTGCATGCCCCATGTGGAGAACCCCGGTGACGTTCGGAGGAGGGATGACGATGGCATAGGGCGGCTTGACGTCATCGTTTTCATCGGCATGGAAATAGTGCTCGTCCATCCAGAAATCATACCATTTCCGCTCAATATCCGTGGGGTTGTATTCTCTGTCTCGCATGGGTTTCTCCTCACCAGTAGGCTGCGGGTTTCATAGCATGAAAACAGGGGAAAGGCAAAACTATCGGCCGGGTAAAGGCGGGAATCGGACCACGGCCGCTGTTTTTTTCAAAGGGACGTAATCCCGATCGGTGACAAGAAGGCGAAAAAGATTTCAGGAGGCCCGCCGACAGCGGGCTGTCAGCGGGCCTTCGGAGAGAACGGATCAGGAATCCAGTTTCTTGAGTTTTTCAATCTCTTCGCGGATCACTTTCTCGATAATACCCGGCAGCTGCTCGCGGGTGGTCATAACCAGCTCGCGTACGAGCTCGGACATGATCGGCCTCACCATTTCTTCGAGCATCCCGGGGATCTCCTGCCTGAGATCTCCAAGCACGTCCTCAGGGACAGCGCCCCGCGCTTCCCCTGGAACCGGCGCCGGGTCGTTTTTTTCTCCGATCTCTTCCGCCGCTTGATCCGCAGGCTCGTCCTCGACTGAAAGAGGCTCTTCGGCTCCGGTATCTTCCGGGAATTCCCTGAGGGTGTCACCGCCGGCATCTTCTGCCGGGCGCTCGACGGGCTGTTCTTCCACACCGGAGTCCGCAGCCGCGGACAGGTCTTCGTCCATTTCAAGAGCGGGTTCGCCGGGTTCTTCCACAGAGATCTCTTCCGGTTTCTCCTGAGAGGGTGCCCCTCCGCTTTTCTTTTCTCCGGGCCCGGTATCGCCGAAATCGAACTCGATCTCCCCTTCGGGCTCCTGGGACAGAACTATTTCCTCGCCTTCACCACCCTCCTGAGAGAGAGCGATCTCTTCCCCTGAAGAAAGGCCGGCGTCCATATCCAGGCTCCCTCCCCCCTGTTCGATCTCTTCGACCGAGACATCGTACTCCATGGATATTTCCTTGCCCAGGTCGAACGAATCGGGCTCATGCGAAGGGGTGCGCGCCGGAGGTTCGGCTTCCTTCTTCGTATTGCCTCTCTTGGGTTCCCCTTCTTCCAGGAGATCCGTAAGATCGATAATGTCGTCATCGTCAAGAATCTTGTCTTCCATACCCCTCTCCTTTTCTCGGTTTGGACTGCGTCACGCTTTCCTTACCCATTCTTCATGATCGGCTGCCCGGTGGATTCCTTTACCGACATCCACAAAGGGCCGGTTGTGTCGATCTTTTTCCGCTCCCTCACGCTCAGCGCGATGGGGATATGCACATAGGTGTTGTTCCACAGACCGATGAGCATGTCGGTCTTCCCGCTCATGCCCGCATGAACGGCCATCTGCGCCAGGAACCCGCAGAATATGGAATCCGAGGAATTGGCCACCACGCTCCTGATCACATAGCTCGGATCGATGTATTTGAGATTGACCTGATACGACCGGGCGGAAAAATACTCTTCGATCTTCTCCTTCAGGAACAGACCGATATCGCCTTTTTTGACATTGCCGGAGAGATCGGTCTGCCTGGGGAGGCCGTCGAAGAATTTCTGGCCCGCGCCCTCGGCCACCACGACCACGGCATGCCCCCGTGCCTTGAGCCTGTGCTCGAGGGTGGCGAGCAGGCCCTTTTCCCCTTCGAGATCGAAATCTTCCTCGGGCACGAGCACGAAGTTTGCCTCGCGGCAGGCAAGGGCCGCGTTGGCGGCGATGAATCCCGAGTCCCGGCCCATGAGCTTCACCAGGCCGACGCCGTAAGGCGCGCCCTTGGACTCGACGTGCGCGCACCGGATCACCTTCCCCGCCTCTTCCACGGCCGTATCGAAGCCGAAGGTCTGGGAAACGAAGCTGATGTCGTTGTCGATGGTCTTGGGAACCGCGATCACCGAGCAGTTATATCCCCGCGACAGAATCTCCCGTGCGGCGGCGGAGGCGGCCTTCAGGGTGCCGTCTCCCCCGATGAAGAACACGATGTTCAGGTTGACCCGCTCGATGGCGTCCACGACCTCGCCGATATCCTGCGAACCCCGTGACGACCCCAGGACCGTCCCGCCCAGCCCGTGGATATTCTCCACAAACGAGGGCGTCAGTTCGATGAAGGAGTGCCGGTAGCGCGGGATGAACCCCTGCAGCCCGTAGGGAACCCCATAGATGTTCTCCACCCCGTACATATAGTACAGCTCGTGGACGATGCCCCGGATCACGTCGTTGATGCCAGGGCACAGCCCGCCGCAGGTGACAATGCCGCACTTGGCCTTCGACGGGTCGAAGAAGATCTTCTTGCGCGGGCCGGCGCGTTCGAACGAGGGAACCTCCCGGTTTTCACGCAGGCACGCGTCGAGGGCGGCGAGCGAAGAGTCGATGATCACCCGTTCGTGTTCCTCCACGCACCGTGCGGTCGCGAGAAGGGGAGAATCGATGGTGGGAACCCCCAGCGACTGTACGGACGTATCGATCCCCTCGCATGTGATTTCACCATTCATTCAAGGCGCCTCCATTATGCATGCTTATCGGTCATTGCCCTTTCTATCTTTATCCGCACGGCCCTGTCATGCCGGCACGGTATCGTTCTCGCGGCAGGCCCTCGCCCGGTTTCATAAGATACCTCGCCGGGGCATTGCAACGGTCATTTCCGACCCATCTTTAAGGCCGCTCAATCAATGGTATGAACCTTAAGAGCAAGCCCTGGACCCTATTAAAGCTGCAAGCGGCGGGGAATGTGGCCCCACCTTCAAAATCCTCCGAAGGGGACTAAGAAGGAGGATTCAATACAATCACCCTTTCAGGCCCAACCGGGTCCATTATAATTGAACCATCCCGTGAGGGGAAGATTTATCCTTTGTTCTCATCATGTTTCATTCCGATGATGCGTCTTTCATCACCCATCCTTCTATGATAGTATGGCGTGCCGTATGGGCAGAGACGGAGTCGACAAAACCCAGGAAGAGATCGTCGAGGAAATGGCCAAGGCCCTTGGCCATAGCGGAGACCTGCTGGAAGATGTCCTGGCGAGACTGAATGCGCTGGACAGGGAGTTGAAAATGACAGAGGATGTGCACGCCTACAACGCCATGGTCGAGAAGTTCAACAGTCTCAGAAGGCAGGCCGTCTCGCGCAGGGAGATGCTCATGATACACCGGGAGGCGATCGGGGTCCGCAAACACCGGTATGTGGATATCTGCTATCCCATCCCGGGCAAAAAGGCTAAGAAACCGGTGAACGGTCATGACTGAAACCTATGATCTCATGGTCATCGGCGCAGGGCCCGGCGGTTATACGGCGGCCATCCTCGCCGCCAGGAAGGGGCTGAAAGTAGGCATCGCCGAGGGCTCGCGCTTCGGCGGCACCTGCACCAATACCGGGTGCATCCCCACCAAGGCCTACATCGAAAGCGCCAACCTCCTGGCCAGGATCAGAGAGGCGGAGAAATTCGGCATCAGGGTGGAAAAGCCGACCGTGGACTTCGCCCGGATGAAGGCCAGGAAAGACCGGGTGGTCGCCAGGCTCTCGAAGGGGGTCGAGTATCTCCTGAAGCAGAACCGGGTGGATATCTTCCCCTGCACCGCGGATATCGCCGGGCCCGAACTGGTAACGGCGGGGGATATGCGCCTGAAGGCCGGACACATCATCATCGCCACCGGGTCGAACCCCAAGCGTCCCCGGCTCTTTGCGGAAAGAGGCATATGGACCAGCGACGAGGTGTTCGAGGTCACCGAGCTGCCCGAGTCGCTCGCCATTATCGGAGCGGGCGTGATCGGGATGGAGATGGCCCATCTCTTCAGCTCCCTCGGCGTGGAGGTGACGCTCATCGAGGCGCTCGATCGGGTCCTGCCTCTGGAAGAGGAGCACATCTCGTCGTATATGACTAAACTCATGCGCAGGATCAGAGTCTACACCTCGGCGTGCGTGACCCATATCAAAGGCTCGGGTCCCTACTCGCTATCCATGGATACCCCTGAAGGCGGCAGAACCGTGGATGTGCACAAGGTGTTCCTGTGCATCGGAAGGCAACCCCGCATCCCCGCCGGCTGCATGGAGGCGGGCGTTGCGTTGAGCGATTCCGGCGGGATCGCGGTCGACGGGCACCTAAAAACCTCTGTCCCGGGCGTGTACGCCATCGGAGACGTGACCGGCGAGCACATGTACGCCTATGTGGCCTCCCGCGAGGCAGCCGTGGCAGTGGACCACATCACGGGCTCGGGCACGGTCATGTCCTACCGGAACATCCCGTCGGCCATCTTTACCCGGCCCGAGGTCGCCTCGGTGGGAAGCACCCTCTCGCCTGAGGAATCGGCGCAGGAGCGCACCGGCACCTTCCCCCTCTCCGCGCTGGGCAGGGCCCGGACCATGGAGGCGAACGACGGCTATGCCCGCATCACCGCTTCGCTCGAAGGGGTGATCAAAAGGGTCAGCATCGTCGGACCCCACGCAACGGATCTCATTTCCACAGCAGCCCTGGCCGTGAACCAGGGGCTCACGGCCGAGCAGTTTCTCGCGTCATACTTCCCGCACCCCACCCTGGCGGAAATCCTCAAAGAGGCGGCCGAAGATCTCCTGGGGATGAACGTTCACCGTCCCTAGCAGGATCGGGGTCAGGTCTCAACATATGACACTCCCCGTGTCATATGTTGAGACCTGACCCCGCTGGCGTGACCCCATGACGATGACCCCATGACTGATTACCACTGTAGTACTAGAACCCGCCGGCGTCCCCGGTGGTGATGCATCCTTGACACCCCGGCGAAAAAATTGGTAAGCCCTTGAGAACCAAGGAGACCCGTATGATAGATACTTACATAGACTTTGACAAACAGAACGGTCTTGTCCCTGCCATCGCGCAGGACTGGGAGACCGGCGAAGTGCTCATGCTCGCCTATATGAACCGGGAGGCGTTCGAAGAGACGCTGAATACCGGCCGGGCCTGCTACTACAGCAGATCGCGCAGCAAGCTGTGGAGAAAGGGCGAAGAATCCGGCAATTTTCAGAAGGTCAGGGAAGTGCGCATCGACTGTGACCGCGACACCGTTGTGCTCAAGGTGGAACAGGTAGGGGGCGCGGCCTGCCACACCGGCTACCGGTCGTGCTTCTACCGGAAGATCGAAAACGGCGAACTGGTCGAGGACGGGGAGAAGGTGTTCGATCCCAAAGAGGTATACAAATCATGAGCCTCATACGACTCGCCATCCCCAAGGGGAGCCTCCAGCAGTCCACTATCGACCTGTTCCGGGATGCCGGCTGGAACATCACCACCTCCTCGCGGAGTTATTTCCCCTTGATCGACGATTCCGACATCGATTGCGCCCTGGTGAGGGCACAGGAGATATCGCGCTATGTGGAGTCCGGGCTCTTCGACGTGGCCCTGACGGGCAAGGACTGGATCCTGGAAAACTCGTCCGACGTGCAGGAGGTGGAGGACCTCATCTACTCCAAGGCCACCTATCGCCCTGCCAAATGGGTGCTTGCGGTGGACGAGAAATCAGGCATTCACACCATCCATGACCTCCAGGGGAAAAAGATCGCCACCGAGCTGGTGAACTTCACCCGGAAATACTTCCGGGAGCGGGGCATCGGCGTCGACGTGGAATTTTCCTGGGGCGCTACCGAGGCCAAGGTGGTCGACGGGCTGGCCGACGCCATCGTGGAGGTCACCGAGACCGGCTCGACCATCCGGGCACACAATCTCAAGATCATCGAAGAACTGCTCGTCACCAACACCAAGCTCATCGCAAACAAGGAGTCGTGGAAAGATCGCGGCAAGCGGACCAAGATCGAACAGATCGCCCTGATGCTCAAATCCGCCCTTCAGGCAACCGGCATGGCGGGTCTGAAGATGAACGCCCCCAGGAAAACCCTCGAGCAGATCATCGGCATGCTCCCGGCCATCACATCTCCCACGGTGAGCCCTCTGCACGACCCCGAATGGTATTCCCTGGAGATCATCATCCACGAATCCCAGTCCAGAAACCTGATCCCGGAACTCCTGCGGGCAGGGGCGCGGGGCATCATCGAATATCCGCTCAAAAAGGTACTGGATGGATGATAATCCTCAAAAGCGAGTATGAGATTGCGATCATGCGGGAGGCAAACCGCATCCTGGCGCATCTGTTCGAGCATATCGAACCCATGGTCCAGCCCGGGATCACCACGATCGAGCTCGACCGCGAGGCCGAGCTCTTCATCCGCTCCCGCGGAGCGGCGCCGGCCTTCAAGGGATACCGTGACTATCCCGCCACCCTGTGCACCTCGGTGAACGAGGAGGTGGTCCACGGCATCCCCGGACCCCGGATCCTCGAGTCTGGCGATATCGTGAGCATCGACGTGGGAGCGCTGCTCGACGGCTTCTATTCCGATGCGGCCCGGACGTTCCCGGTGGGCGTGATCTCTCCCCGGGCCAGCAGGCTCCTGGAGGTGACAAAGAACTCCCTGGAGGCGGGAATCGCCCAGGCCATACCCGGGAACCACCTCTACGATATCTCGGCCGCGGTCCAGAAGGTCGCGGAATCAGGCGGATTCAGCGTGGTAAGGGATTTCGTCGGTCATGGGATCGGCAGGAGCCTGCACGAGGCCCCGCAGATTCCCAACTTCGGCAAACGGGGCAAAGGGCCGGTCCTCCAGGAAGGCATGACGCTGGCCATCGAGCCCATGGTCAACATGGGGACCCACAAGGTCCTGATCAGGAGTGACGGATGGACCGCGGTCACCGAGGACTCCTCGCTCTCGGCCCATTTCGAGAACAGCATCGCCATCACGAAAGACGGGCCGCTCGTGCTCTCCGCACCCTGAAGCACCACACCTGTCTCGTTCATTACACACAATGGAATCGAAACGCAGACAGATCTAACTGTCGATAAGCACTCGCGGCTACTGAGACCCGCGCGCCTTGACGGCGACCTTGACGGTCTGGAATATAATGACCAGATCCAGCCACAAAGAACGGTGCTTCATATAAAACAGCTCGTACTTCAGCTTTTCCTTGGCGTCCTCGATGGTGTCGCCGTACGGATAGTTGATCTGGGCCCATCCCGTGATCCCCGGTTTTGCATGGAGACGTAAGGCATAGTAGGGAATGACCTTTTCGAGCTGATCCACGAAATACCTGCGCTCGGGCCGGGGACCGACAAAGCTCATGTCGTTCTTGAGCACATTGATGAACTGCGGGAGCTCGTCGATCCGGAGCTTCCGGATAATGCGCCCCACCCTGGTGACCCGGGGATCGTTCTGAGAAGCCCACTGGGGGCCCTGCTTCTCGGCGTCCTGCCGCATGGACCTGAACTTGATCAGCTTGAAGTCCCTGCCGTCCATCCCAACCCGCTGCTGGAGGTAAAAAATCGGGCCCGGCGAATCGAGCCGGATGGCCAGGGCGGTCAGAGCCATGATGGGAAAGGTGAGAACGATGCCCAGGAGGGCAAAAAAGACGTCGAATCCCCTTTTTACGGCATCCTGAAGAGAAGAGCTCAGGAACCCCCGGGTGAAGATGATGGAGCTCGGGCGGATTTCCTCCACGAGGATCCTCCCGGTCACCCGCTCGTAAAAGCTCGGTGCGTCGATCACGTCGCACGCGGTCAGCTTGATGTGCAGCAGGTCGTCGATGGGAAGCGTCCCCCTCCACCCGTCCGGGGCGACCACCAGGAGGTCGGGATCGACCTCCCTGATGATCCGGTGCATGTCGGAGATGTCGCCCAGGCATCTGGAGGCGAGATCCCAGTTGTTTCTGCCGATGTACCCTTCGAGCATGACCGGGTACCCTCCGGCGCGAATCTCCCTCAGAAGGAACTTGGCATTGTCGCCATCGCCCAGGATCACGATCCGGGAGGCCCTCCGGTCGATGAACCGGAACTTGAGATACCCCGCCCTGATGGCAAAGGAGGCGCCCAGGGAGATGAGCATGGCCCCCAGCAGGACGTTGCGCTCGAGGCCCACGGTGGGTATGATGTAGTAGATGAGGGCCAGCACGATGAGAGCGAGCCCCCCTCCCAGGAGAATGGACGACGTGAGCTCGGATGTTCTCCGCCAGTATCTCCAGTTGTAGAGATCCTGAAAATAGAAACACACGACCCCCACCCCCGCGTAGACACTTCCCTTGAACCAGAGAAGCTCGTCGGGGAGAGATACCCCGGGAAGCCACCGCTCGATATACTTGGCGAGGAAGACGGCTCCTGCGGCGACTGCCAGGTCAAAGACAAACAATATGACGGATGAATATACGCTCCGATTCATCATTTCTTTACATCGTCAGATAAGGCTGCTGATATTAATAGAATATCACCCTTTTCCTTCCCTTGTACCCAAAGTGGGCACACCGGGCTGTGTCACCACCAGTATGGCGACATATTCGTGGGATTTCGTGATAGAATATTTCTTTCCAGCCAGCTTTGTGGCCGCACCTCAGGCGACGCTAGTTACGCAGGAAATGTGCACGGCCCTTTTCCAGAACAAAAAAATCCGGTTCGCTCCTCACTCATCATTGCCCAGAAGACCCGCCCTGAGAAGAAAGTAAACCAGCTGCAGAACGGCAGCCGTTGCGGCTGCGACATAGGTGAGGGCGGCCGCGGAAAGCACCTTGCGGGCGCCGTTGACCTCGGTGTCCGAGAGGATGCCTGAAGCCGGGAGGGCCTGAAGCGCTCTGGACGAGGCATTGAACTCCACGGGGAGAGTGACGATCTGGAAGAGTACGGCAAGGCTGAAGAAGACGATCCCCGCCAGGATGAGCGACTGGGCCATGAAGATAAACCCGATGATGAGCAGCGGCCAGGCAAGGTTCGACCCAAGGGACGAGATGGGCACCAGGGCGCTCCTGAGCTTGAGCGGCGCATACCCGTTGGCGTGCTGGATCGCGTGCCCGGCTTCGTGTGCCGCAACGCCCACGCTCGCGATCGAGTCGCCCGAGTAAACCGACTCGGAGAGCCTGAGCACCCGGGAACGGGGGTCGTAGTGATCCGAGAGGAACCCCCGGGTGAGCTCGATATCCACCCCGTGGACCCCGGCCGATCTCAAGATCTCACGGGCTGCCTGGGCTCCGGTGATCCCCCGGTACGTTGACACCTTGGAAAACTTTGCATAGGTTGACTTCACCTTGATCTGAGCATACACGCTCAAGATCAGGGCAGGCACGATCATGATGATATAGAGCGGATCGAAGATCATGGTTCCTCCAGCACTGTGTTACTAAGATAGATAGTATCCCGGCAGAAAGAAGTCAAGAAAAGGTCACTGCTTACGGCCGACCCGCCTTTGAGTATCCGGCGGTTTTCCCCCGCCGGCCCATTTCCTGTTTCGGAGCATATTCCTTTTCCTTTGCCTTGATTTATGGTATTTTTCCCGCAATGAGATTGATGTGGAGGTAATATGAAACGATTCGTCGGAATCTTCCTTGCCGTCCTTATTCCCTGTCTGTTCCTGATAAGCGGCTGCAGCAAGAGCCCTGAAGAAAAGAGGGACGCCTATCTCAACAGTGCCCGATCATATATGGAGAAAGAGAAGTACGCCGAGGCCGCCATAGAATTTCAGAACGCCCTTCAGATCGCACCGGACGATGCACAGACGCTTGTCACCCTGGGCGAGGTCCAGCTCAAGCTGATGAAGGCCAATGAAGCCTACCGGTCATTCTCCAGGGCCGCAGCCATCGATCCGAAAAACACCGCTGCGCACGAATACCTCACATCCATCCAACTTCTGGCCAGAAAATACGATCTGGCCGAAAAACAGGCGTCAACGATTCTGGAGTACGAGCCCGGGAACAGAAAGGCACAGGAAATGCTCGCCCAGGCGCTTTTTCAGAACGGGAAAAAGGCCGAGGCTACTGCCATCATGGATGAGCTGATCGCGGACCAGAAACCCCTGGAGGCGACGATCATCAACGCCGTCCAGATGTACATGGCCGCCGACCGGACGAAGGACGCCCTGTCGCTCATTTCCCGGGGTTCGTCCCTCTACCCCGATTCCTCCAAGATCCGGTTCCTCGCCAGCGACATCTATGTCTTCAAGGACGACATCGGCAGCGCCCGCACGTGGGCCGAGGACGCCTACCGCGCGGAACAGGACAATATCGATGCGGGCATCGCACTGGCCCGCTTCTATGCAGCCCATCACATGGACGATCTGTTCAAGACCCTGCTGACAGAGCTGAAATCCAAATTCCCCAACGATCCGGGTCCCTACCTGCTGGAATCGGGCGTCATGCAGCAGAAGGGGAATATCGACGAGGCACTGGCCCTGGCCCAGGCCGCCCGGAAGATCGAGGACACCACCACCACGAAGACCGTGATCGCACAGCTGCTCCTGGAAAAGGAGGATATGCCCGCTGCAGAGAAGATTCTCGTGGAAGCCCTGGAGAAAGACCCCGGCGCGATCTCCGCACGAATCCTGCTGGCCCGGATCTATCTCAGGCAGGAGCAGCCCGGCAAGACCCTCGACACCCTGGATGCACTCATCAAGAGCACCCCCCGGAGGCCGGACGTGGCTGTTCCTACTGCTCAGGCCTATATCATGGAGGGCAACGTGTCCCAGGCACGGGAGCTGGTGGATAAGTCGCTTCAGGAGTATCAGAACAATGCGGCGCTCCATGGCATCATGGCAAAGATCGAGTTTATGGAAGGCAAATACAAGGAAGCGCTTCATCAGGTGAATATCCTGGCGGAACATGCCGCCGCAACCCCGGACACGCTGTACATCGGGGCATTGTCCGCGATGAGGACAGGCGAAGCGGCGCTGGCTTCGTCATTCGTGGACTCACTGGAAAAGGCCTCGCCCGAGAGCTGGCAGACGCTGCACGCCCGGAGCCTTCTCGCTCTCTCCAGTGGGGAGAAGAAAAGCGCCTATCAGTATGCTGAGAAGGCACTGTCCCTCTTCCCGGAAAAGGTCCAGGCACTGACCCTGTTCACCAGCATCGCGCCTTCGGCCATCACCAAAGAGGAGACCCTCGAGAAAGTCAGGGCCGCCTGCGAGAAGCACGATTCCGCCTACTGCCACATGATCACCGCACGGCTCCTGGAGACTTCGGGCGATGTGGAGGGCGCGCTGAGCGAGATGAAGAGGGCCACCAGGCTCGAACCGGACAACTCTTCGCTCTATCATGCCCTTGCCCAGTTCTATGCGCGCAACAACATGATGCAGAAGGCCATCAATGAGTACGAAGCCCTGGTCAACGCAAAGCCCGGCGACTTGAGGGCCGCCACCATGCTCGGCCTGCTCAATCAGAACCAGGGCAGGATATCGGACGCCAAGAAGGTGTATGCCTATATCCTCGAGCGGGATCCCAAAAATGCCCTGGCCGCGAATAATCTCTCCTGGATCCTCGTCCAGAGCGGAAAGCCTGCGGACCTGAACGAGGCCTTGCGGCTCGCGCAGATCGCCAAAGACAAGTTCCCGGACGACGCAAGGATCGCCGATACCCTTGGGTATGTCTACCTGAAGAAGGGGCTCGCCGAAAACGCCCTGGCCCAGTTCCAGCTTGCCGCGGAAAAACTGCCTGAAGAGCCGGCCATCAATTATCACATGGCACTGGCCCTGGCCGAGCTGAGCAGAAACCCCGAGGCCAGGAAATACGTGGAAAAGGCCCTGGATGCCGAAACCCCGTTTGATGAACGGGAAGCGGCTCAGGAGCTGATGGCAAGGATCGGAGCCGACAAGGTCCAGTAGCCTTTAACGATCAGGCGACTGTCAGAAGAAGAGGCGAAAGGCCGCGGCTGCCCGATTGATCACCACGCCTATCGATGGCCGCAAGGCGAGCAATGAGACGGCGTTTCCCCCATCAGCGCCCGCCGGTCGCCCGGGGAACCCGGTGATCGCCGGACCGGATCGAAACAGACCCGGGAGGCCATACGTTTTCACATGGCGAGAAGGGCCACCGCGGTCAGCGCTGCCGTGTAGGAGCGCAGCACGGTCCTGCCCATGTGGACCGGGGTGAATGCGCAGGAGACTATCCTTTCAAGCTCTGGCTCCGAGAATCCCCCTTCCGGGCCGATGAGGATGCAGGCATCCTCGTGCCGGTAGTCCCGCAGGGAGACCTGCGACGAGGGTAAAGCCACCAGTCTGTTCGGCCAGGCAGGAGCGCTGTGCTCCAGGAACTCCCCGAGCATGAGCGGCTCGTGGAGAACCGGGATCGATCTGCGCTCGCACTGCTTGATTGCCTCCAGAATGATCTGCCTGAAGCGCTGCATCCGCTTTTCGCCGATATCCCGGACGTTCGACCGCACGGAGACCACGGGATGGATCTCCGAGACCCCGAGCTCGGTGACGCACCGCATCAGGTCGTCCATGTCCTTCAGATCGATGAGGCTGATCCCCAGGCACACCCGGCAGCGCCCCCGATCCGAGAGCTCCTGGGAGGAGAGAACCTGTAAGGTGATTCCGTCCGGGCCCGCCGCCGTGATCCGGGCCCGGTATCCTGTCTCGTGATCTCTGATGGAAATTTCGTCGCCGACCTTTTTACGCAGCGGCCCGAGGATGTGGCTCACGTCTTTCCCCGTGATAACCGCTTGACCGTGCGAAAGGATGTCTGCAAAAAACCTGGGCATGATCTATCGCCTTCTCCCCTTTTTTCTGGTAATACAGTGGTAATCAGTCATAGAGTCATCATGGGGTCAGGTCTCAACATATGACATTATGTCATATGTTGAGACCTGACCCCGATCCAGATGTGACTCCGATCCTGACCTCAATCTTATACCAAACTCCGCCACTGTAGTACTAGATGACGAGACCCTTGAGGAATGCGGCTGCGTCCTCCGGGGCCGTCGAGTGTACATACAGGTCGGAACCCCACTCCAGGCCGCCCTGAATGCCAATCCGGGGGATGATCTCCATATGCCAGTGATATACCTTGTCGTATGCCTTGTCAAAAGGGGCGTTGTGCAGGGCATAGTTGTAGGGAGGCCCGTTCAGGGCCCGATCGAGCCGGAGAAGGACATCTCTGAATATGGCTGCCAGGTCGCCCACCTCCTTGGAATCGATCTCTTCGAACCGGGACGAATGCCGCTTGGGGATGATCCATGTCTCGAAAGGCACCCGGGGGGCAAAGGGCTCGATGGCGAGGAAGGAGCCCGTCTCCGAGATGACCCGGAGCTCCAGCTGGATCTCCTGCCTGATGATGTCGCAGTAGATGCAGCGCTCTTTGTAGGCATAATGCTTTTCCGCGCCCCTGAGCTCTTCCACGATATCCCGGGGCACGATGGGAAGCGCCAGCAGGAGAGAGTAGGAATGCCCGAGCGTTGCCCCCGCGGTCTCCCCGGCGTTTTTGTAGATGAGAACGGAGCGCATTCTGCTGTCTTTCTTCAGGTCGATGATCCGGTCGCGATATGCCCAGAAGACATTCTCCAGCTCGTCTGCATCCATGTCCGCCTGTCTGCGCCCGTGAACGGGCGTCTCGATGATCACCTCGTTGGCCCCCACGCCGGTGACCTTGTCGTACATCCCCTCCCCCAGACGCTTCAGGTCTTCTTCGATCACCAGCAGAGGCGACCGGTTGGGAATGACCCGGAGCTTCCATTGGGAGTCGTTCGCCTGCGATCCGTCCTGCCTGTTGGCGAGGATCTCCGGAGGGCAGAGATGCTCGTTGCCCGGGCAGAAGGGACAGAACGGGTCTTCCGGGACGGAAGCGGCCGTCCGGGGAATGTTGGGAGACAGCGTCGGGTCGTCGGTGATGATGACCCACCTGTCGACCACCGGATCTCTCCTCAGCTCGGACATGTTCAGCCGACCTCGAGCACGATCTCGGGGATATCCCCCTGCACCTTTCTCATCCAGTAGAGACTCCAGCCCTGAAAGGTCTTCTCGAATCCCTCTTCACTCTGGGAGATGCATTCGATCGGGACCACGCAGACGTCCCACTGAGCATCGGAGGATATCGAGAGGCCTGCACCGCTTATGTCGTCTTTAAGCTCGAGACGGTCGGCCCGAAACCTCCCCCGGTCCTTCTCCATCTCATCCCCGTTCACCAGGGGCCTCTGTCCGGAGATGATCATGAAGTTGAACTCGACGCCGAGCCACGCATCCTCAAGGGATGTCTCAAGCGCGTGCGACACCCTGACCTGTCCCTCCTTGAAAAGGCGGTAGGTCTTCTCGATGCCCAGCCCTTCTTGCCGGGCTGAAAAGCAGAGCGTAAAGCATTCGTCCGACTCGCCGTGAGAGACATATGCAAAGGGAAGGCCTGCGCTCAGCGAGTTTTCCATCTGATTCCTCTTCAGCAGCCGGTCCCAGTCGGGAGGTGCATCGAGGCAATGGGTCAGAAACGAATACTTGGGGTAGGTATCGTAGATCAGGAGGTCCTGGAACTCCCGGGGCGTTTCATGGGGGAGATCGTGGATGGAAAGCGGCTCTCCCGTGTGATTGTCCGCAGACTTCCTTTCCGGATGCCGGATATTCCGGTGATAAGTCTCCTCGTGTCGCATGAGGATGTTGGAGAAATTGTACCTGGCCGACTTGTCCTCGAGGGCGAAAAGGGATCCGCTGTGCCGCGGAGAGAAGTAGCAGTTGAACTTCCTCCCGGACACCAGGATTTCCTCGGCGCCGTCGAGGTTGTGGTCCACCCGCTCCACGCGCCAGGTATCGTTGCTGAAGCGCTTTTCGTCGATGAGCGACTCAGCGGTGAGCAGGTTTTTGTACACCGCGTGCCTGAGCGAGCTGATATAGACCCCGCCGAAGAGCCCGTGCCAGTAGGGGCAGTTGGTCTGGGCCATGAGGAGATGGCGGAGCGCATCCCGTGAGGGACCGAACTTTCGCACCAGATTGCTCACTTTCATGCCCTTTTTGTGCATGAGGTTGGACTCGGGATACTTTGCAAGGAAGTTGTCCCACACCCCCCCTCTCAGGAAGGCCCGCTGGCGGTCCCAGGCCCCGTTGTCCCGGGCCTTTTTCACGAGATCCTCATACTGTCTCCCCTGCTCTGCGAACAGGCTCCACTCCATCATCTCCTGGTACGAGCCCGTGGGAAGATAGACGAGCCCGTTGGGGGGGAAGCTGTCCACCACGCGGTGTAAGGGCACGAGTTCGATCTCGGAGGAATGTTTGCGGATCTCGTCGAAAAACCGCCTGAGCCAGCCTTCCTCGATCACCCACTTATGGGTGCCCGGCCACATGCCGAACTTCTCGCCGTCGTCTCCGTAGGTGAGTATCTTCACGCCCTTTTGTCTCATCTGCAGGAGGTAATCGATCACCTCGTGGGGCTGGCGAAAGGGGATGAGATAGCGAAGCCGCATGTCGATGGGAAATACCTTCAGGGAGAAGCCCTCGCGCTCGGTGATGAAATACCCGTGGACATCGTCGGGAGAAAGCCCTGCGGAGAGAAAATGGCTGTCGTCCAGCAGGGTGTATTCGATGCCGAAGCCGGAAATTTTTTTTGGAATCCCCGGGTCCCATATCCGCTCGGCGCACCACAGGCCCCGGGGCCTGGAACCGAAACGCGCCTGGAGATACTCGCTCATGTGCTCGATCTGGTCGTGGGCGTCGGCCTCGGGGATCACCGGCATGATGGGCTCGAAGAACCCTCCCCCCATGAGCTCCACCTGGGAGCGGTCCACCAGGGCGTTCAGGAGCGTGAAGAACTCCGGCTCGTGCTCGTCGAACCACTCCCACAGCGGGCCGGTGTAGTGCAGCGTCATGGTGATGTCGGGATATTCATTCAATATGCGCAAGAGCGGCAGATAGCAGTCCCGGGCGCCCTTCTCGAAGACGCTGGGGAAATTTCCCACCGGCTGGTGAGAGTGAACACAGAAGGCCAGATAGATCTTTTCAGACATGCCACATGATCCTTTCGAATTTTTCGTCCGGTATGCTGAATGATAACACCCCGGTCGCCGGATGTCTCTCGATTTCGAGGTCCCCTTCGTGAATCGTGAGGAAAAACCGCATCCGCTGCGACAGGCCTGCATCCAGCACGGCAAAGGGCACCTTCAGCTCCAGGATACTGCGGCAGGCCACGCCCTGAAGCTCCGCCTTCTTTTCCCGTGTTTTGCCCGAGACGGTATGGATGCTCATGATATCTCCCTTAAGCGGTGCATATACCACATATTCACCCGGAGATACCACGTGCAGACATATCGTGCCGTTTCCGGGCGCAGCGGAAAAGTCCAGCCGGACAAAGAGGTTCTCGCGGTCGAACCCATAAAAGAGCCTGGACATGAGCGGCTTGCGCCGGTACATGCTCGTGGACGTACCCGGCGGGGCATAGCACCCGGCCTTGAGCCATTCGTAGAAATGGGAGACCTGCCCGTCGATCACCGGGCTGATGAACCCCGAGGGCGAGCGCACGGGAACCACCTCGTGGTGCGTGATGATGCTCTGCGACAACTCTAAAGGAGGAAGGTCGCCATGCAGCCGGTAGCAGTTCGAGAGGTGGAGCCTGAAGAGGTTGTCGAAATCTTCGTCATTGGCCGAGCTGAAGTCCTCTCCATACCACCAGAACCAGTCACTCCCCTCCGCGATGAACACCTCTTCCCAGGCAAGGGGCCGGGCGTCGTCACCCTTCTCCTCCAGGTACCTTCGCGTCCGGGCGAGCATCTCCCAGGCCCTCCGGTCTTCATCATGGCCGATCCATATGGCGAAATTGTGGTTGATCCACGAGCCGGTGTAGAGGCTGACGATGCGTTCTCCGGGGGGATTCCGGTCGAGAAAGTCACTGTATCGGGCGGTTCTCACCTCGGGAGATTCGTCCAGCTTCTCGTAGAGCAGCCTCAGAAACCGCTCGCCGCCGTCCGGGTAATACTCCCAGGGGTTTTCTCCATCGAGGATGACCGCAACGAAGGGATTGAAGTCGTACGCCTTGGCACCCTTGGCGATATTTTTCAGATAGCCGATGAAATTTTCCGCTCCCTGTTCCGGCGGATTCTTCGCATATACGAACCCGATGTTGTCCGACAGAGACCGGTCCCGGAAGAACATGCCTATTTCAGAGGTCCCGTATTCAACGGCATAGGGCCGATAGAGGCCGACCCCGGTCCGGGCCTGCCTGAGGCTGGCAAAGAGGATGTCCTCGTCGGAAGCGATCCACCGGATCCCATGCCCTGCCAGAACCTGGACCATCTCAGGACACACCGACCCTTCCGGGGGCCAGAGTCCCTTTGGCCGGACCCCGAAGAGCGACTCGTGGTAGTCCATGGCCCGGGCGATCTGGACATCGAGATCCTCGGGATGGGAGAACGGCTCGGCAGGCAAGGGGGTGTCCATGGAGCGCAGGGCATAGCCGACATTCATGAGCAGAGGGCCAATGGGGTGGTAGAAGGGGGACATGGTGATCTCGATCCGGCCCGCCCGGCAGGCGTTTTTATACAGGGGGACGATCTTTTTCATCGTCTCGATGTGAAAGGCGAGCACAAAGGCCTTGTCGGATTCGGTGTAGGATCTGCCCTTCCTGATCAGGTCGGCGATATTTCTGTCTTTTCTCCCCATGAAGCCTATCCATGTGAGATTGAACAGCACCTGGAGATCGAGGATGTCCTGGTCGCTGAAGTGCTTCACCCCTGCATCGAACCCGCCCTCCCTGCCCGGCTCCCCGCGTTTTTCCAGCAGGTTCTTGTACCGTGGAAAGGGTGCGATGAGGGTCGGGAAGCTGCCCATGAAAAAGCGGGTGATGATCTGTTTTTTTTCATCAAAGGTAAGATCGGCCGGTCTTTTTTCGGAGAGCAGAAAGTCCGTGTCGCGAAGACCCTTGTCAGTGTAATCGATGACCTGTGAGAGCAGCGAGGGCACGAGATTGAAGGTGCAGGCCACTTCCGGGTATTCCTCGAGCAGGGCGATCATATCGTAATACCCCCGCACCGAGTGCAGCCGCACCCACGGCAGCAGGTAGGTCCTGGTGACCGGATTTTTGTAGTAGGGCTGGTGCATGTGCCACAGGAATCCGACCGCGACCTCCCTCATACTCTCCCTCCGCTCACCGTTCATTAACTATAGATATAACCCCGGGCTCCCATCAATCCAAAAAGAGACCGGCGCTCATACACCATATGAATCTTTTGAATCTTTCATCTCAAGTCCGCTTTTTAAGGGCCTTGCAGAAAGGGCCACATCCCCTTATGCTTGCGGCTTGAAGCCGGTCGTAGGGCTTGTCCGTCAAAGGCCCCTGCCATCGAAGAACAAACATTTGCACGTTCATGGCCATAAGAGCTCATAATATGACAGAACCTGGGGCGGGCAAACGCCTCTATGCCAAATTGATCGAATCGTATTTCCCCTTATGAAAAAAGTCCATCCTGCCGATTCTGTCAGTGCAGGACAGCGCCATGCAAGGGAGGAGATCATGCGTTATTTGTCAGTGCTGTGTACCGCCCTGTTCCTCATCACCTCGTGCGGGGGAGGGAGCAGCAGCGGTGGCGGCGGGGAAACCGTCATCGATACAGGGCCTTTCTATTATCAGCCGGGCGACGGCGACGAAATGATTTATAAGGTTACTGTCGCGGCCAACTCCCCATACTATAAGAAAAGCGCCTTCACCCTTGAAAACACCGACATCCCCGATCAGTACAACTATGAAGCCCTCGATGGGCTGGAAGGCAACCCGCATATCCTTGAAACGGTTACCAGGGGGGATGATCTTTCCAGCTGCACCGATACCACAGGGCTGATCTACTATACCCCTGAGGGTGAAGAAATCATAGACGATCAACGGTACTCCGCCGAGCCGCCCGTGTGGTTGTTCACCAATGTCGACTACAGCACCATTGATGACGAGGAACCCGAATCAGTGGTTGCCGGCCGGGAATACGAATCCACGATCGAGGAGATTCTCTTCGACCACAGCGATCCCCCGGTCGAAGTCGGTGCCAGGACGATCACTACGAGCATAACCCCGCTGGACATCGTGTCGGTTTCGGTTCTCGGAAGCACGTATGAGGCCCTCAGAATAGCGACCGAATCATTTTCGGAGGAAACCATAGGAGGATCGACAACAACACTCACCGGCTCCGGTACCATGTGGTTCGGCAGGGATGCGGGTCTTGTGAAAATACAGATGGAATATACGGAAGGGGAAAACCCTGAAAGTTTTGATTACCTGCTTGAGTTGGCCGATATTACCCTCTCAGCTGACGCCGTCTTACCCGCCTCGCTGCAGATCGCTCCACCGGCAAGGGCAGTCCCGCTCCGCTCTTTTATGAAAAATATTTCCCACATAGCCCTTCCTCGTTTGCCATAAACATGCTGCCCCTCGGGGCAGAAGACCCGGGGGGCCATTGCCAGTGGAATTCTTTGCACCCTGCCCTGACTATGGACCCCTTGCACGGAAATTCCCAAATCTGTGGGTGTGTAATAAATTTCCCATAAGTGGTATTCATGTTCTATTTTACAGTATTGATTATCCCGTTGAAATCCCTCTTTATCGTATTTTCATCCACGTTTTCCATACGTTATGCAAACATTCCGGTCTGGCATCCTCTATGCTAAGAATGGGCTATTGCAGCAGAGGAGACAGCAATGATGAAGAATATCACGATTTGTTTGTTGGCAGGACTATTCATCGCCGTGTGCCCGGGCATTTCATCGGCATTGGACTTCGGGATCACCGATATTTCCAGATTGTACGCTGACATCAATTGGAGCGCCTTGAATACCTTCTCAGATTTGAACATCATCCAGGACACGATCGACCCGTATCCGGGAGGATCTCAGACAGGAGAAGGAAGCGGCGAACCCCCCCTTCCGGACGGTTTACCCGGCTCCGATGATTATCTCGACATCGGGACAGGCGATCAGGAAGCAACAGCGCCGGTTCCGGAGCCTGCCACCATGCTTCTTCTCGGAACAGGCATCGTGGGAGTCGTCACCCTGAGAAAAAGATTTACAAACAGAGATTAGACATCCTGGTTGATATGCGGTTCTGAGGAAATACTGAAAAAAACCGGGCGGGCATACCAGGGAGAATGCACCGGGAACGCTCGCGGCCGAGCGACCCTGACAATCAATCCGGCAGCTTCCCGCTCATGTCCAAATCACCTGACACGAAAGATGGACCATCAATATTCTGCCGTCTTCCCCATGCAACTTCATGAGACACTTCGGAATGTGTCTGCCCAGGTTGATTTCGAGCCTCAGAGGTCTGACCGTGAGGACGGCATGCGCCGAGCCGCCGTTATATGACTTCACGATGCCGAGGACCTCTCCCAGGATGGGGTTCGACCCGTCATAGTCCTTAACGGATCTCTGCTCGAAACCCGGCGGTATTTCACCACGAGAGTTGTACTCCCGCCCTCCAATGCCTCACCTCCGGGCAAGGGGCTGCCGGCCTTGAGCGTGACGCTTACGAGCCCCCGGGGTGCCCGGGAAAAGGCTTCATGAGTATCGATAAAGGCCATCCATCAAACATCCCAGGATTTCTTACGGGATCGAAGACGCCCCGATTGGAACAAGATATTGATCTTCATCGATCGTATCAACAGAGCATTCAGTACAATCATCCCCCCCTTCACAGCTTGGACACGGAAGTACCAACACTTTCTCGACCCAGAACTCGACCCCCCTATACTCGGTGAAAACCGGATACTTCCATACGGGTCTTTCCTCTTTATATGACCATCCATTGCTCATCCCGATATCAACCTCGGGGATACTGTCCTCACTACTATCGTATGAAGGCGAGAAATGATGCAGCTCAGCGTTATAGTCGGTTATCAGGTACCACCTCTTATACTTCCCCGGCTCGATCTTACTTACCGTGTAGAACGGTGTGGCAGAAGGCTCCACTCCCTTTGGCGTGAATGTGATTTCAAGATCCAGAATGTCAAGCACACTCATTGATTGGATGCAGTGATCGGTGTCATACATCGATCTCAGTGCCTGCAAGTTGTCATCATTGTCCAGATCATACCACCATCTCTCATCATAACAAAAAATGTCGTCACTATTGGCGAATATGATCGGTGTGGGCTCGGAGACGTCTTTATATCCCACGCACACGGCATCCTCTTCCACATATTCTCCCTCGTTGCCCAACCTTCCCTTATAGACGACGAAAAACCTCACATCTACAGCCCAAAGGGGGATCTCCTCATCGCTGAGGTCAAATTCCAGAAGAGTTGCTTCCCCGGGTTTAATTACTTCACAACTGGTATTTCCTGGATAAGATTTCACGATATACAGTGGATTGCTGAAATGAAAATGAGATAAATCCGCATAACTTTCGTTTGTGAGAGGGTCCCTTGCACATGCTGCGGGATCGGCGGGGTCTTCACTGTCTGTCAGAAACCTGTACTGGACGACCAGGTCGATGTCACCGCCCAGCATCAGCTCGCCGGTATCGGCCGTGTTTCTGACAAGCAGCCGCACCCTGTTGAATCCCTGGGTCCTGGGGTCGGCAGGTTCGCTGTCCCTGAAGGCATAAACCCCGTCATCGGGCAGCGACACCTCGATGGTGCCCCGGAAGAAGTGCTTGAGAAGCTGTGCGGAGTAAGTCACCGCCCGTGGGACCAGCCGTCCTGCATAATCTTCCAATACGTTGTCATCCAGGGCGCTCACCCGATAAATTTTGACAGGGTCTAGCATATCGAGCCGATATTCCCCGGTGATCGATGTCGTACAGAGCCTGTACCCCGTGTCGCCGTCCCCGGTCTTCGTCAGATACTCCCTTTCTATGGTTGAATTGCTGTCCCTTGGATCCGTGATAACGTACAGCTCCCTGGTCACGCTGCTGTCTTGATTCGGATAGTCATATCCAGAGAAAATCCTGCCCTGGCTGAGAAAATTCGCATTGGTATATTCGGCCAGACCGATGAGGGGACTCACGGTGACATCAGGATTGCCGCCCGTATACCAGTCCGTGTCCACCATCCTGGCGATGGAGATCCGTGCATCAGGGGGAAGGGTACCAAGATCGAGTGCAGGTAAAGAGAACGGGTATGTGTAATTCTGGCTGTTTTGTAATAGGCCATGGAAAAACATCTCCTTCCCTTCTATTCTGCCACTGTGATATTCCATCAACAACACTTCATACACGCTCCCCCCAATCGCATGTGAATCATTTCGCACATGCTCGGGGCAGGAGCTGTCCTGGATCAGGTGCATGAGGCGTCCTACGGCCAGAAAGGTACTGTACAGATCTTTGTTCCTCTGATGATGATCCGTGCCGGTGAGTGCATGGTAGAAATAATCCCGAGCATCATGCCAGCTGTAGTTGCCGCCATTCCACGAGGACTGCTCCCCTGCTCCCAATTGCGCCCAGAGGATGGATGATTCCCCGCTGATGCCGGAATAACGATACCCGGCCTGATCCCACGGCTGCAAGGGATCATGAAAGTGATGCCTGCATCTCCAGAAAGGCTCATCCTCTTCCATCCCCCCCCGGACGATCAGCTCCAGAGGCGATCTATATCCCGTGATCGTCAACCAGTCGAAAAGATAAGTATACCGCAGAGTCCTTTCATTCATCCCTCCGTCTATGCCCAGGCTCTGCCTCGTATACTGATCGAAATCAAAACCACTTACAGAATGCTCCAGTATCCAGTCATTCATCATTGCGTGTTCTGTTTTCTCATAACCCCAACATTCCATGCCGAAAACAATAAAAACAAAAAAACAAACAACAAGCTTATTCCTGGACATCATTGTACCCCCTCCCCTCAATACTATACGGTTGATTCTCCAGCGCTTTCATCAACAAGGGCAGATCCCTTGATTTCAAGGTAACCATGGATGGTACCAATCCCCTCGCCT
>JAHDQN010000059.1 GCA_018433775.1 Deltaproteobacteria bacterium | reverse complement strand
TATTGGAACATCGATCCTGACCAGCTCTACACCATACTGAATGAAAACCTCGGGGATTTTACAAAATTCAGAGAGTATATTGTCGACTTTATGAATTCGGAGCACATCTGATCGATTACCCCTCTCCAAAATTACTCCCCCACAAAGCACAGGAGAGGGTCACCCAGAAGGGGGTCAGGTCTCGACATATGACACCGAGGTGTCATATGTCGAGACCTGACCCCCTTACGAGTCTGAAGCGATCGAAATACACCACCCGCTCTTCCCCGAGCCGGTAAGCGAACACGCAGATGTTCGTCACCCGGCTCATGTCCATCTCACGCCCCTGCGGGGCCGTCCTCACCTCGTCCAGATCGATCCTGATCTGCTGGGCGCCGGGCTGCAGGACTAATCTCTTATTGAACCGGTCTGAGTAGTTCTGCACCTCGGATCTGCCATGGATCTCGTCGTGTATCCTCACCGTCACCGCCAGAGGTCTGTCTCCTTCCAGGAACGCCTCGAAGCACAGTCTCTCATATCCCCGCCAGTCGCCCTCCAGCCATCTCATCGATATCCCCGGAAACTCGCCCGGCGCGAGCCGCGCCATCAGGGCATACACGCCGTGCGTGGCATGCTCCTTTGCCCTGCTCACACAGCATCCCTCGGTTTCCCACCTGTCCATTTCGATCCGCGTCTCGAAAGATGCGAGCAGTGGAAACGCCCCTTCCATCCGCCGGACATCCAGAGCGGTCAGGGCAATGGGCGCTGCAGCAAGCGCGATCGATCCCGCGCATGCCGCCTTCCACCACCACACACCACTTCTCCGGGAAGCCCTGTGAGAGGGATAGGCGAGCGCCAGGAAGGTAAACGCACCCAGGGCATCGTAAACGATGTCCTGCAGCTCGAAGTACCGCTCAGGGGTATACGACTGGACCACCTCCGTAACCACACCCAGACCCAGGGCGGCTGCAAACGAGACTGCGTATTTCCTCCAATCTCGCACCGGCCAGGTGCGCCCGCCGAGCACCCAGAGGATAACCAGAGCCGTCACCCCGAAAAGGGGCAGGTGGCCGAAGTTGAAAACCTCATCCGCGACCCGCGAGCTCTCTCCCCCGAAATCGACAAAGAGCAACACGGAGAGCACACCCAGGAGAACGACCAGAACGCCTGCCTCGAAAAACACACCCCGCAACCTCATGAGCTTGGAATACGTCACAACTTCAAGGAAATCAACTACAAGGCTTATCAACCCTAGAATACCCTTGATAATGCTGATATTTTCCGTTATGGAGGACCCAGTTTTTGGCATCAAGTTTCACTTGATCGATGCCGAACTCCCCTATATATTTTGAGAAGTGGCAGCCTTCACAATGGTTTTTTTTTGTTATCCTGTCGGGGAGCGTTGGAGACACCCGCAGTGGCGGAGCTTTTGCCTGACTCATCTGACTGGATGGAATACGATTTCTTTAAATGACTGATATTAGAATAGCGGAGCATACCGACAAGAAACGCTGGGACGAGTTCGTGCTCAATCACCAGATGGTCGGACCCTACCATCTCTTTGCGTGGAAAGAAGCGATTGAAGTCGCTTACCGGCATAAGTCGTACTATCTCATTGCCAATGACGAGGAGGGAAATATTCAGGGCCTCTTGCCTCTGATCCTTGTCAAAGCACCCTTTCTCAAGGGTATACTCGTGTCCCTTCCTTTTTGTGATTATGGCGGGATACTGGCCTTGAAAGACGATCCAAAAAAGAGGTTGGTGGAGTATGCCCTTAATCTCGCAGATTCCCTGAGGGCGGGTTTGGATATCCGTTGCAAAGAACAAGACTCTGATATCGTTTCTTCGGGGTCTTTCAGCGAATCTTCTCATAAATCTCGTATGATACTCTCGCTTCCAGAGAGTTCTAAGGTTTTGTGGAATCAGTTTAAATCGAAACTCAGAAGCCAGATCAGGCGCCCGATTAAAGAGGGACTGAAGGTCAGGATGGGCGCGGGCGAATTGATCGACGACTTCTACTATGTCATACGCAGGAACATGAGGGAACTGGGCTCCCCTGTTCATTCTCGCACGTGGTTTGCTTCAATAGTAGACTACTTTGGCGAAAAAGCCAGAGTATGCGTAATATATAAGGACGGCTCACCTGTCGGCAGCGGTATTGTTTTAAGCTGCGGAGGGACCCTGACCATTCCCTGGGCATCTACTATCAGCATGTACAATAAGTACAGTCCGAACATGCTCCTCTATTGGGAATTTCTCAAATATGCCGCTGACAGCGGTCACCGGTTCTTCGATTTCGGCCGATCGACCCCGGGAGAAGGCACCTTTAAATTCAAAGAGCAATGGGGTGCAGAGCCATTTCCTTTGTTCTGGTTCGAGAAGAGCACACAGCCCATAAGTGAGAATGGCCCGTCTGCTATGCGCACATACGGAGAAAAGGTGTGGGCGCGCTTTCCGGGGTTTTTCACAGACACCCTGGGACCTCGGATAAGAAGGTTTATCACTTTATAAGGTTTTTTCTATGACATTCAAAGTCAGGAGCGCGATAGTGATATGTATCCTGTTGATAACAGGATACATCGTATTCTTCAGCCTCGATCGCCTGCAGGAAGTTCCCATTTTAAAATCTCTTGATGAACTCCCAAAGAACATTGGGGAATGGGAACTCGCAGACCGCATCTACCTTAAGGATGAGATAGTCGACATGCTGGGTGTCGATCAATACACAGAGGCTGTTTATACCTCACCGGGCAAACCGGCTATCGATCTATATATAAGCTACTTCAACGTGCTCAAAGAAGGGAAGCAGTTTCATTCTCCCAAGAACTGCCTGATTGGGAGCGGTTCTTACTTGGAAAGCTCAGAAGTAATTAAAATACCACTTGACGATGCCGGTAATTTTGTGCCCGTCAGCTTCATGGTCCTTCAAAAAGGCGACACAAGGCAGCTTATTCTTTACTGGTTCCACTGCAGGGGTAGAGTTATGAGTTCTGAATATAAGGAGCGTGTTTATCGGGTTCTCGATGCCATTTTCAAGAAACGGACCGATGGAGCATTTATTCGAATCGTGGCTTACGACAACGACCGGGATATTCGAGACACATGCGAAATGCTGACAAACTTTGCACACGGGGTTATTCCCTTACTAGATTTATACATACCGGGAAGGTAAGATTGTAGACGTGAACATAGCTTCAACAAAAATCCATTATGCTTTCTGCTTAATTATTGCAGCCCTTATCACTCTCATCTATTTGCAGGTATTCCGAAATCTCATCTATGACTGGTCAATAAACCCTGATTATTCGCACGGTTTCATAGTGCCGTTTATTGCTGCTTACATGGTATGGAGTAGAAAAGATGTCTTGAAACAAGATGTTTACGATCCGAGTAATTGGGGGCTGTTGATACTTGCCCTTGGGTTAGTGCAGTTTATTTCAGGATACATCGGTGCGGAGCATTTTCTGCAAAGTACGTCACTCCTTGTTGTTCTTATGGGAACAGTAATATTTCTTGCAGGTTTTTATGTTGCGCGTATTGTGCTTGTACCCGTTGCGTTCCTGATCTTCATGATCCCCCTTCCTGCAATTATCTGGAATGACTTCGCCTTCACTCTAAAGCTCTTCGCCACCAAGGTGGCGGTATATTTCATTGATTTTTTCGGGATGGCAGTACACAGGCAAGGAAATGTGATTTATCTGCCAGGCAATGTCCTTGAGGTGGTGGATGCCTGCTCGGGGCTGAGGTCATTGATCTCTCTTCTGGCATTGGGTGTCCTTATTGCCTACTTTTCTCCACTAAAAGCATGGAGAAGATGGGTTCTGATGTTTTCGGCCATTCCGATCGCGATTCTCTCTAATGTAATTCGATTGATAGCCACGGCTTTTCTCACACAAAAAATCGGCTTACAGGCAACGGAAGGGATGTATCACACACTTTCAGGAGTCTTCGTATTTGCTATTGGTGTAGCCATGTTCCTTCTTGTTTACTGGCTGCTCTCTTTCCCGAAGAAGAGGCAAGTAACCTGATCATTCGTTATTGCAGTTGTGTGTAGAGGATACTTGTATGCAATTGGCATATGACTACCATAACAAGTAGCTGGAGAATGATACATGAAAACTCGATTTATACTTTTAATAGTAGCCTGGTCATGCTTGTTACCGTCTTGCTCAAATGAGAATAATAGTCAGGAGCCTGTAATGCCGATAAAAACATTGGATCTGTCCCAATATTCGGACAAGGGTCCAGAGGATCCGGTTCATTTATTATTTATCCACCACTCGTGTGGGGGACAACTTTTTGCAGATAAGGGGCCGGAAGAAGGTGAGAACTGCATCTACAAAACTCATCCAAACGGGGGAGAACTGAGGCAACTGCTGGAAGAAAATAACTACATTGTCCACGAGGCATCGTATGGTTCGCTGATAGGGGACAAGACCGATATATGCCATTGGAATGTCAAGTTTAGAGATCATATGGACAAAATACTTGCCTGTAGGAATCAGGACGAGTTCTTCCAGGACCATACAAGGAACAGCGTGGTCATGTTTAAATCATGTTTCCCGAACAGTTGGATCGAGGCAGAGGGAAAGGCGCCCGGCGACCCTGATTCATGCCAAAAGACCATGGAAAATTCCAAAAGTGCTTACAATGCACTTCTTGAGTATTTCAGACAACAGCCGGACACATTGTTTGTCGTGGTTACGGCTCCCCCTCTGGTGAAACCTGTTCTGTACAGGAAGGGAAAGCTGATTGAGCTTGCAAAGACAATATTGTGCAGGCCCGACACGATAGAAAAGGTCGGCCCACGCGTACGGGCGTTCAACAACTGGCTCAAGGATGTAGAGAACGGTTGGCTTGAGGGGTATGAGCTTGATAATGTGGTTGTATTTGACTATTACGATATTCTCACCGAGAACGGCAAATCCGACTGGGCGATGTATCCGAGCAGAGATGGGACAGACAGCCACCCCAGCAGTGAGGGAAATCGGAAGGCAGCAGAGGCCTTCGTCCCCATGCTGAACAGGGCCGTACACCGCATAGGGTCATAAACTCCAAATTCACCGCAAACCAAAGCCTATCCGCTGAGCTTAATCGTGCAAATGGATATATCATTCATCATACTCACCTGGAATTCGGCCAGTTATATCGACACATGCTTGCGGTCGGTAATCGACGACACTTTGAACGCCTCCTATTCATTTGAGATATTCATAGTGGACAATGGATCACGCGATGAGACGAGAAATATTGTTCAGCAGTACAAGAACAAGTATCCTGAATGTATCAAACCAATTTATTTAGAAAAGAATACCGGCACGACCTATTCCCGTAATTTGGCATTGAAAAAGGCTTCCGGCAGATATATCGTTATCATGGATTCGGATATCCGCATGCAAGATGGTGCGATGAATGAGTTGATCAACACGCTGGAGAGCGACTCCCGGCTAGGCTTGGTTGTGCCAGCCCTCAGGTATCCCAGCGGGAACCTTCAGAAATCGACTGATAGATTTCCAACGCTTCCATCCAAGCTTATGCGTTATTTCTTTCTTAAATTGATGGAGAGCCATCAGAATCAATCAGGTGGAGCTGCTGACGGCATAGGATTGATTGAGTATGCCATATCCGCATTCTGGCTGTTTCGCAGGGAGGTTGTTGAACAAGTGGGTTATCTGGACGAGAAAATATTCTATGCCCCGGAAGATGTCGATTATTGCATGAGGGTATGGAAGAAAGGTTACTGGATAGCAATAAACCACGATGTAAATATTATCCACGACGCCCAGGAGATAAGCAGGGGCTTCAAGATAAACCAGGCAACCATACATCATATCCGTGGTCTTATTTACTATTTTTTTAAACATAAATATTTATTTCGACGGCCTCGTTTCAAGGCTTTCGGTAGAAGCCATTAACATCCTATATACCTCTAATCATGAGCAATATCCGAGTCATACTGCGTAATATATTCTCCAACTGGGCGGCGTACTTTGTTTCCGTGGTTATCGGGTTGGTTCTGTCGCCCATAGTCGTCCATTCACTTGGTAACAATCTCTATGGTATCTGGACCATCATCGTATCTTTCTCCGGGTATTATGGTCTGGTTAATTTCGGCATAACGCCTTCGATATCGTATTATCTTTCTCATTATTATGCCCGTGGCGATGTGGAGCAGATCAATCGTGTCGCATCAACAGCGCAGACAACACTGACCCTGCTTTCTCTGTTGGTGCTGCTCATTGCGTTGCCTCTCGCATTCTGGGGCGGCTCGGTATTCTCCATCGAGCCTCAGCACGCCGAAGAGTTCACATGGGCGGTCCTGATCATGGCGCTGACGTTTGTATTGGGCTTTCTTTTTGCCGTGTACCAGAGTTTTTTCGTAGTACTTCAGCGGTATGATTTGCGTAATGCTGTTCAGATATCCACGGACATACTTCGAGCATTGCTTATTTTCCTCGCTCTCAAGAACGGTTATAAAATCATCACCATTTCGCTGATAACGTGTGCCTGCTCTCTTGCCACATATTCCTTATATGCATTGATCATCTCTCGAATGTATCCCAAGTTGCATTTGAGGATTGCCTATTCCGGCAGACAGACACTTGGCATGATCATGAACTATGGGATTTTTGCCCTGCTTGGAGAGTTGGCGCGGCAGATTTTGTTTTATTCAAGTGCGATACTGATCGGTATTTTTCTCAACACCGCCATGGTAACCTTCTTTGCTATTGCCGGTAATCTGATCGATTATGCCAGGAATTTTCTCGGCACCATGACCAGGGTTTTCTTCCCTGTTGCCGCCCAGAGCCATAGCCGTGCCGAATACGATAATCTTCAAACGCTCTTTTTTGAAGGGACGAAATACTCATTTCTTATTACTATTCTCATAGTAGTCGGCTTCATAACAATGGGAGAGCAGTTCATTGTTCTCTGGATGGGTCCCGAATACTCTAAGAGCTATAGAGTACTTTTCATCTTGAGCATTAGTTATATTCCATTCTTCCTTTCATCAACATCAAACCAGGTTATGATGGGGATGAAACAAGTAGCATTTATGGCAAAAATAAATGCAATGGCAGCTTTTGTAAGTATAGCTGTTAGTATTTTATTGATACAAGACTTCGGAATTGAAGGCGTGGCAATTGGGACAATGGCTGCCTTGTTTGTAAACTCATGGTTCGTGATAAAACGATGCATGAATCTCTTGGAAATCCCGCTCAAGCTTTTTGTCGGAAGGGTGGTTTTAGGGCCTATACTGAGCGTGGTGCCGGTCTTGATTGCCGGTATGTGTTTCAGGACAATATCCTACGCCGAATCATGGCAAAAGTTTGTAATCCAGGTGGGAATAATGGCATGTATATTCTTGTTGACCGCTGGCTTTGTCTGTATCGACAAGGAATTTAGGACCAGACTCTTGCGTGCAGTTTTCCCAGGGTAGCATGATTGATTTCATTTCATTCTATATCCGAAAGAAGAGATCAGCATGAATAAGGTACTTTTCATTGCATACCAGATCCCACCTATCGCCGGACCTGCCGCACAGAGACACCTTCGGTTTCTTTTCAATCTTCATGACCTTGGATGGGCTCCTGTTGTGTTGTCCGTAAACCCAAAATATTCTGAGGACTACTATAATAAAGATTATTCACTAACGGATTACTTGGATAACAATATAAAAGTTTATAGGACCATAGCCTTCAATCCGATGGATCGTCTTCTTGAAAAGCGAAGAGCCAGCCAGGATAGGAATGGTTTGACAAAAAAAGCAGGCACAACTGAATCAGGTATGGAAGATGAAAAGAAGTGGCGGTTTTATCTGCAGATATTTAAAGATCTTGTTTCTGAAAGCTTCCGCATACCTGACCGGCAGATTGGTTGGCTCCCCTTCGCTCTTTTCAAGGGCATGGAATTGATTCGCAAAAACAATATCGATGTAATCTACTCATCAGGAAATCCCTGGACAACGCATTTGGTGGGGCTCGTCTTGTCAAGGTTGTCTCGCACCCCTTGGATCTCGGATTTCAGAGACCCTTGGATGAACAATCCCTACCATAGTCGCCGTTTTAGTTTTATCGAGAAAATCGAGCGACGGCTTGAACGAATGGTTGTTGAAAAGGCTCGATTCGTGATCTGCAACACACAACCGTTGAAAGAACAATTCCAGGTTTCCTATCCATATCTCAATTCAGCGAAATTTGTTCATATAAGCAATGGATTTTTACAAAGATTGTTCGATCATCTGGATTACGGCAAACAAGACAACAGGCTGCGTATTACCCATGTAGGAAACCTATATTCCAGACGCTCTCCGAAAAGCCTGCTTATTGCCGTCTCCAACTTGAAGAAATCAGGTGTGATTAATGCTTCAAACTTTATTTTAAGCTTGGTGGGGAAAATCGATATGCCTGGTTATGACAATACCCTGCTTGAAGAGCTTGATATTGCCGACATAGTGGAACTGGTGCCCTTCGTTCCTCATAACGATGCGCTCAATCGGCTGGCGCAATCTGACATTCTTCTCATCATACAGCCTGACACCGCCCTGCAGATCCCGGGGAAGCTTTTTGAATACATAGCCATAGGTCATCCTGTTTTTGCGCTTACCGGTGAAGGGGCCACAGCCGAATTCATCCGTAGCGAGAATTTGGGAGTGGTGGTTCATCCGCAAAACACCGGGGAGATTCAAGCAGCTTTAAAAGATTATGTCTTCCAGTATGCACATGGGGTGCTGGCCAGGGGGCCAGCTGGGTCGGATCGAATGAAGTTCGAAAGCAGATCACTCACGGAGAGTTTGGTGGAACTGTTTAAAATTTGTCTGCAGGAAATCTGAATCATGTCTGGCACCTTAAAACCGACAGTTGTTGCGCATGTTTTATATTCCTTTGATGAAATCGGCGGGCTCGAGAACGGTGTGGTAAACCTGATCAATAACCTCCCCGCTGACAGATACAAACATATCATCTGCGCATTGACCCGGGCGGGAGAGCTGAAAAACCGGGTTAAGAACAACAACGTCGAATATTATTCTCTCAATAAACGGAGCGGTAATGATCCTTTTCTGCCGCTAAGTCTTTGGAAGATATTCAGAAATCATAGCGCCGATGTGGTTCACCTGAGAAACTGGCCGACTATGGTCGAGGGGTTTATTGCAGCCCGCATGGCAAGAGTTAAAAAAATTATCTACTCTGAGCATGGCAGGCATTTCGACGATCTTGAGGAGGGTAAAATATTCAACACTCTCATCAAGAAACATATCTTCAATCGTGTCGAATGTCTCTTGGCAGTGTCAAGACAGCTAGGAGACGAGATGACACAGCGCTATGATGTTCAAAAGAACATAAGAGTGATCCCCAACGGTGTGGATTCAAAAAGGTTTTGTCCCATGCCAGGGCCGGTAATGAAAGCACGGCTCGGTCTCGATCCGGATGATTTTATCGTGGGGACGGTAAGCAGGCTCGATAAGGTGAAAAACCTTGATCTCTTTCTTGATGCAGCTTTTCAAACAGGATTCCCTGCCAGGATTCTTATAGCCGGTGACGGACCCGAAAGAGTGAAACTCGGAGGAATCGTGGAACGGCATGGAGCGAGAGACCGTGTAATGCTTTTGGGCAACAGATCAGACATTCCGGATGTGCTCAACTGCCTGGATGTCTTTGTCTTGCCCTCGAAGAGCGAGGGGATGTCCAACGTGGTTCTTGAAGCTATGTCATGCGGTATTCCTGTTGTCGCTTTCGATGTGGGAGGCAACCGGGAGCTGATCGATAATGAACAGGGAGGGTATCTGATCGAGCCATATGATTTCGGCCAGTTTCTGAATACTCTGGATGAATTGGCGTGTTCTCCTGAGGTCAGGGCAGGCATGGGTGTCTATAACAGGAAAAAGGTTGTCGATTCCTTTTCAATTGAGTATATGGCAAAGGCTTATGCAGACTTGTATGACCGGATCACTGCTAACATTAACCTTCAACAGGATCTAGAAGAAACCGGTTCATGCGCCTGATCGTCTTTTCAATTTTCTGTGTTCTGGTCTTCTGGAAGTCGTGCAAGACCAATCCCGCCTATCTGATGATGCTCCTTTTATTCATGTATTTCTTTTATCCCGAGAAGTACATCTGGGGTATAGAGGAGTACCGGATAGTACTGCTTCTGAACGTAGCCCTCCTCATTGCCGTACTGATAAGATATAAAACATTGAGCATCTATAATGACCGCTATTCCGTGCTCATGATTTTGCTTGCCGGTTCGTTTTTCCTTTCCGCGATATACGCAACGATGGATTCACGGATAGCGATGGACGGCGCAATGCAGTTCATCAAGGCAGTGGTGTTCTGGATATTGCTCAAGAATATTCTTGCAAAAGACATTCGCAACGTCGACCTTTTTCTCTGGGCTTGCATGGTATCATTGAGCCTGCTTGCCTTGTGGGGGGTTCAGCAATATTACCTGGGCAACACCAGGCTCGAAGATTTTGGAGGGCCGCAAATTGAAGGATCGAACCAACTCGCTTCGGCTTTCATATGGGGGCTGCCGATCGCTTATTATAAAGCTTTTGGTGAAGCAGGCTGGAAGCGATATGTTTGTTTCGGCTGCCTGATTATTTTGCTTATGGGGATAATTTTTACCGAGTCCAGGCAGGCCTTTCTCGCATTGGTCTTCTATGGCGTATGTTTTTTTGTAGTAACGCGAAAAAAGATGTTTTATGTAACGGCTACTCTTGTGGCTGCTTTGACGGTTCTCCCTTTCGTACCAAGTTCCTATTGGGATCGCATGGGATCTATCGGAGAATACAGTCAAGACGGCTCTGCATCGGGCAGGCTGGAAATGTGGTCAGCTGCAGGAGAGATATTTGCCGATAATCCTGTCTTGGGAGTAGGCCCGGATAATTTTATCCTTATTGCCCGTTATTACGTCGGGTTAGGACAGCACGTACGAGTTACCCACAACACCATCATGCAGATACTTTCAGAACAGGGGGTTCTCGGCATATCCATTTTATGTATTCTTATATTCTATACCCTCAGAGGGTTATGGCGATTATCCCGTGAAAAAGCAGAACATGCATTGCAATCAGATCCATTATCGTATTACTCGTTGGCCATGCTCATGAGCCTTGCCGGTGTGCTTGTCTGCAGCATGTTTCAGAACAAGGCCGATCATGAATTTCTCTATTGGCCGGCGGCTGTTGCAGCGGCGCTGGAAAGCATGCGCCAGAGAATATCCGAGAAGACCATTGACCAGCATGAAGAAGTTCTGCAGCTCAATGGATGAATGTTCTGAAGGGGGCACTGCAAAAGGGATATGTGTGGAATAGTCGGTATTTTTGATCCGGGCAGCAAAACCTTGGACCAGGATATCACCGCCATGAGGGATCTCATCACCTACCGTGGCCCGGATGGAGCCGGATCGATGGTTTTTCCTGAAGTAGGTCTTGCCTTAGGACATCGCCGCCTGAGCATCCTCGACCTTTCGGATGCAGGCGTCCAGCCGATGCAGTATGCGGGAGGCGCCCTCACCATCGTACATAATGGAGAAGTGTACAATTATCGGGAGCTTCGAACCGAGCTCGAACAGGGCGGATATCGTTTTAGCAGTAACACCGATACCGAGGTGGTCTTGGCCGCTTATGATTGCTGGGGTAAGGACTGTCTCCGTCGATTCAACGGGATGTTTGCATTCGCCATATGGGACAGCAGATCACGGAACCTTTTTCTCGCACGAGACAGGTTGGGCATCAAACCGTTGTATTACTACCATGATGAAGATCGTTTCATCTTTGCTTCGGAGATCAAATCAATACTTGCCGTTCTTCCTGATAAGCCGTCAATACATTCAGCATTGATAGATGAATACATGTCCTTCGGCTATCTGCCCGGTGAGCGCACGCTGTTTGAGGGCATTTTCCGCCTGTTACCGGGGAACCTGCTTGTTTATGAAAATGGAAAAATCGGGAAGGAACAGTTCTGGGATTTTCAGTTCGATAACGACAGGGACCTGGGCTTGACATACTATCTGGAGAAGTTCAGCTTTCTGATCAATGATGCCATAGATCTCAGGCTCCGTAGCGATGTGCCTCTGGGCATCTTCTTGAGCGGCGGCCTCGACTCGAGTGCTGTAGTTGCACTTTTGGCGCCCAGGGTTGCCGAGCCGCTGAAGACATTTTCCGTAGCCTATGATTTTGGAAGTGATTTCAATGAGACGAGCTATGCACGTCTTGTAGCGAAACAATTCAATACCGATCACCACGAGTTTTTCGTGAAACCCTCTGAGTTTCTCGATTTCGTTCCTGATTATGTCTGGTACATGGATGAACCGGTAACAGAATCAGCTGCGATCTCCCTTTACTTCATTGCCAAGCTGGCAAAAGAGCATGTTACTGTGGTCTTATCCGGGGAGGGATCGGATGAGATCTTTGCAGGGTATGATTTCTATTTTTATAACAAACTCATAGAGAATTATCGTTCGTTGATTGGATCTTCACTGGCAAACCGTATTGGCAGCACACTTTCATCATGCCTGCCAATGAGTAAGTTGGGGAAATACCTGCGATTAACCTGTATGAGCCTGGAAGAAAGGTACAAAGGCATATCGACGTATGATGATCACTCAAAGCGATCTTTGTATTCATCCGGCTTCCATGAGCTCATCGATCATCGACACCTCAGCGATGGGTTTCTCGGCTCTCTATTTACGCATACAACAGGGCGGGATGCTTTAAGCCGCATGCTGTATTTCGATACGCGGACATGGCTGGTGGATGACCTGCTCATAAAGGCAGACAGAATGAGCATGGCTGCATCTCTGGAACTGAGGGTGCCTTTCCTGGATTATCGTTTAGTAGAGTTTGCGGCAAGTGTTCCATCAAAGTATAAGTTCCATGGGAAAACACCCAAATACCTTCTCAAGAGGCTTATGGAAAACAATCTGCCCAGTGAGATCGTTCATAGAAAGAAACTTGGTTTCCCGACCCCGTTAAAGATGATGTTTCAGGGGGAGTTGTACGAGTATGCCTGTGATCTTCTGCTATCGGGCAGCTTTCGCAATCGGGGATATTTTGAGCCGAACAGGATCGAAAGATTACTGAACGAGCACAAGCAGAACACGAACGACCACCACCGCCTGATCTGGCAGCTCGTGGTCCTCGAGGAATGGCACAGGAGGTTTGCGGATTGATGCGGATACTGGCAATCAGCTATCTCTTCCCAAACCTTTGCCAGCAGAATAGTGGCATTTTTGTTCTTAACAGATTGAAAGCTTTGTCAAAGTTACATGAGATAACCATAGTTGCCCCAATTCCCTGGTTTCCTTTTCGCCACCGCTTGCCCAGTTATCCGGACTTGCGTTCAGTCCCATTGGTTGAGGAATTGGATGGTATCCATGTATACCATCCTCGATTTTTTGTAATACCTAGATTTTTTAAATGGCTTGATCCCTTCTTATTTTTGTTGTGTACCCTACCAATCTTGTTAAGACTCTGTACCAAGAAATCATATGATATAATTGATGTGCACTGGGTATATCCGGATATTCTGTCCGGGTTGTTTTTATCGGGAATTACCAAAAAACCATTCATGACCACAATCAGAGGAAAAGAAGCTGTATGTTACGGAGAGAAGGGATGGCGCAAGAGATTGCTAGACCGATGGCTCAAGAAATCAGATAAGGTCATTTGCCTCAGTGCAGAGCTGGCTGAAATAGCACATGCAATTGGAGTAGATTCCCGGAGGATCCATGTGATACCCAATGGCGTTGATATAGAGGCATTCCGCCCTCTTGATTCTTCGAGTTGTCGCAGGAAACTCGGTATCCCGCTTGATAAGAAAATTATTCTTTCCATCGGATATCTGATAGAGCGGAAGGGTTTTCATCATATAATTGATTCAATGCCAGAATTAATTTCTAAGTATCATAATGTACTTCTCTACATTGTCGGTTCTCCTGGTGCGGAAGGAAATTACTTGCCTCAACTTGAAGAGAAGATCATAGACATGAATCTTGAAGATAAGGTATTTCTTGTTGGTGCTCGACCAAATAACGAACTACCTCTTTGGTACTGTTCAGCAAACGTATTTTGTCTTGCTACAAACGGTGAGGGAAGTCCAAACGTCGTTATGGAGGCTCTGGCATGCGGTTGTCCGGCGGTTGTTTCATCGGTAGGGGGTATCCCTGATATCATGTCAGAAGGGTTCTTGGGTAATGTGTTCAATTTGACAGATAAAAATGGACTTGCAGAAGCCCTTGATAATTTTTTCTCGAAGGAATGGGACCGTCAGCGTATCCGGAAACATATGGAACGCTATTCATGGACTTGGTGTGCAGAAAATGTCGATAACGTGTATCGGGAAGTAAGCAAATGAGGATTCTTTATCATCATAGAACTCTTGGAGATGGAGCCGAAGGCATCCATATCGCTGAAATGGTCAATGCATTCCGCAAGCTTGGCCATGAGGTGCAAGTTGTATCTCCTATAGGCGGACAAACGAATGTAGTGAACAAGCATGTTAATCGTATGGCGCAGTTGAAGAGAATAGTTCCTTCTGTGGCGTACGAGTTTATGGAGCTTACTTATAATCTATTTGGATACCAGATTCTTAAAAAGGCTGTGCGGGAATTTCATCCTGATTTTATCTACGATCGCTACATCACCTTTAATGCGTCCTCAATTCTGGCTGGCAAGCATTTCAAGCTGCCGGTTATCCTAGAAGTTAATGCCCCCCTTGCACTGGAAAGACAGAACGAATCGGATGAGAAGCTCTATCTTAATAATATCGCACACCGTCTGGAAAGATGGATATGCGCAAACGCCGATAAGACCATTGTTGTCTCAAGCCCTTTAAAAGATTACCTTGTTTCGATAGGGGTGAATGGTGACAAGATCGCTGTATTACCCAATGGTGTAAATCTCGATACGTTCAAGCCAGAAGAAAAAGATAAAAGCATAATAGATAGATTAGGCATTCCCGACCATAGACTCATTATAGGCTTTGTTGGCATACTAAGACCATGGCATGGGCTGGACATCTTGATTGATGCATTTGCGAAGTTGAAGGGAGATATTGAAAACGTGCATCTTCTCCTTATTGGAGACGGCCCAATAAGAACTAGTATCGAAGATAAAATCAACAGGCTTAACATCGCACGAGATGTGACAATCACAGGCAGGATAGAACATAGTTGCATATCTCGTTACGCAAACGTAATCGATATTGCCGTGAGCCCAATGGCTACCTTTTACGCTTCACCAATGAAAATTCTTGAATATATGGCATTAAGAAAGCCTGTCATTGCTCCTGATACGGATAATATTCGTGATATCATTGTAGATGGTATTGATGGCTTACTGTTTGCTGCAGGGAATGTGAGTGCCTTATCCTCAGCAATGGGAAGGTTGGTCCGTGATAGAGATTTGCAAGTATCAATGGCGGTAAATGCACGTAGGAAGGTTGAGATGGAAAGAAACTGGTTGGAGAATGCAAAGAAAGTATTGTGCATGGTACAGGAATTGCAGAAATAAGATTGTTTTTGATAACCTATAATGTAAGGAGATTTAATTATGAAAGAGACTATTATATATAGAGTTCATTCAAATAATATCGTTTTTTCTTTAGGGATGATAGTAGTTTTCTTTTTTGTTTACCAAATTCCGTTAAATGCCGCAGAAATGCTTTCTGCTTTTGAACAAGGAAATCTAAATACATCGACAGGTGGATTTTTCAGAGAGTACGAGAGCGACAGGACCCATGGTCCGGACTACCAGACGATAACAGTTGATAATTCGCAAGGAGCAGAGGGAACTTCAGCGTGCTTATCTGATACAGTCACCGAAGGAAATATATATATTATGTATTATGCCAATCCTGACCGTAAGGTTTTAATACCTCAGGCCTCTGGTGCAAACCGGATGTCCTTTTATATTAAACTGCCTGATGGATACCCGTTGGCAAATGACTATAATTTTCATGTAGGAACCTATACGCGTGATCCTATCAATGGTGATCCATTTCAAAATGGAGATCATTATTATCATTATTTCAATATCACCGGATCCAATTATTGGACTAAGATCGTCTGTAACACGCATCCAAATCACCAAGTGGGTGTAAAGGTTGATCCGGGCAATGATCCAGTTCCTTGGGGGTACTACAATGGGTTCACAAGATTCTATCTAGACATGCAACCGCAAAGCCCAGTTCCTTTGCCATGGACAGGCTACGTGGATGAGATAAAATTCTATTATGTGGATGAGCCCGAGAATGATGACACGATAAACAGTATTAGTTGCATTTATTTTGGCAATGGGCGTTTCCAGATAGGGTGGCACGGAAATTCTCAGTATTCGCATAACGGTCACCGATACGAGGTTCGTTATTCTAACACTCCTATAACTAATGCAAACTATTCTTCCGCAACTGTAGTTCCAGGTGGTCCATTCAGGCGTACCCCCGAATCAGTTAATTTTATGAAAGCAGGCTTCACTATTAATAATGTAAAGGAAGGTTCGCGGTATTTCTTTGCAATAAAAGATATTGACAGTGGTATACCTTATGTATCCAAAATTGATTATTTAGTTAATGGCTCGACAGGAGATAACTCTCCTCCGCTTCCACCAGTGGGCATAAGCATTGGTATTGAATAATTAAATAAGGTGTTAGGAAGAAAGGGTGAGATGTATACCCACATCTCACCTCTAACCCTTTCCAAGAACAACAATAAATTATAATTTTGAAATATAAACGTTTGATTGGCTTCATGATATGAACTACCTGTTTATCAATTTACATGTCAGCAGACGATCCAGGGGTTTTTGCTCGATCCCACCATATATTCCCTAATGTATGCCTTTTCAAAGGATGTAATGACTAAGCCCATTATATTTGGGATACATAGTTAATGTACGAAGAAAAAGGGGGTAATCTATGCCCGGTTTATATGGACTATACATTAATCATAAGAACAAGGATCTAATTAATAAAGTTTTCGATGATATGGGGCAAACGTTAAAGAATGGTTTCATTAATAATTGTATTAATGATGCAGGCAACTTAAAGTATGGGAATTTGTTGCTTCGTGAGCCAAAAAGGAAGATGGCAAATTATTATGGGAATAATAAAATCGTTATTACTATAGACGGTACCGTATATTCAATGCATAGCGATAATACAACACATGAATTGGAAAAAGAAAAAATCTTATATGATGGTCTCATAAAAGAATATGTTAAAAATGGATATATAGATATTCGGAAATTAAACGGTGAATTTAATATTATTGTATATGACCAAGAGAAAAATAGGATTATTATACAAAATGACAGATGGGGGTTCAGAGAATTATATTATTACCAAGATAAAAACATTTTTATTTTTGCTTCTGAGGTAAAAGCACTATTATGCAATCCGTTCTATCAAAAGGATATTAATGAACAGTCTATCTCGGATTTCATAAGTTGCGGATATGTTTTAGGCAATAAAACGTTGTTGAGTGGTATAAACCAGTTGCCACCTGCCTCCATCATTTCCGTTGATCCACAAGGATTCAAAATTAATTCACTTAATTTTTGTTATGAGATTACTGAAGAGACCATTGATTTTAACACATGTGTAGACAAGTCTTTTTATCTTCTAGAGCAGTCAGTAATTAGAAGGGTTAGGAATAAGGAAAAAGTTGCTTTAACGTTAAGTGGGGGTTTGGATAGCAGGATTGTTGCTGGTATCTTGGCAAAGAATAAAATTAAATTTGATAGCTTTACCTTTGGAGAGAAAGAAGGGAAAATATCAAGACAAGTGATATCCCAAATACCCTTTGGGAGCAACACTGTAATAATACCAGATGGTGATGATATCCCTAAGTATGGAGAATGGGCAGTATGGAAAACAGATGGACTTGTAAATTTCCAGGCGCTGCCAACATTCTATGGTGGCTTAATTAACTATATTAATCCTTATGATATATTGCTGGGAGGCTTTGTTGGTGACCTTATTTTAGGAGGGAGCTTTATTGACGAACAACCTATTGTAAGTAAAAATCAGTTGATGAAAGAGTTCAGAAAATTGATAGGTGCAAACGAAATTAGTGGAGTGTTTCATTACTTATTTGATTACGAATGGCTAGAGAAAATTCAGCGTTACTGCGATGAGAGTATAATAGAAGAATATGATAGCATAAAAAAATGTTCAACTAACTCTGAGATAGTCAAGGATTTATATGTCATACTTACTCGTTGTAGAAAATCATATAATATAAACAGGGGCTTAGTTGGGCATAGCGGGACAGAAGAGTATTACGTGTTCTTTGATAACGAGTTTTTTGATTTTGTTTTTGCATTACCTCTTGGTATTAGGGCAAACCATAGACTATATATTGAGATATTTAAGAGGTACTTCCCCGGATTATCAGAAATACCGTGGTTGAAAACAGGGACATCATTGTATAACAAACCCCCATTATTTTCAAAGAAATGGGATAGATTCACAAGGGATATGATATGGCAAATAAACACAAAGACAAGAGGGATAGTTAACATACCTGAGAAAAATCAGTACGCGCCATGTAATTATTGGTATAGGAAAAATAAAAAGATAAAACGTTTTATTGATTCAATACTGCTTGATGGAAGGACACTAGCCAGAGGATTATATAAAAAAGACGGTGTAAAAAAATTGTTAGAAGATACTGAACATGGTTTTAATAACTTTCATATCATCCAGAGAATATGCATAATTGAATTATGGATGAGAATATTCTTGGATAATGAAGTGTATACAACAAATTATGCAAGTTATTCCTGAAACCCAGATTTAATTCATTAATATAATTTATGACAAGTGCATTTCCTGGTGTATTTAAGGAGGAAAGCCTGCAAAATGAAACAGAGAAAGAGAGCCAAGGCGCACATGATATGATTCGATGTTCTAAATGCATTTTGCCGGAAGATTTCCCCAATATTCAATTTGATAACAAAGGAATATGTAACTATTGCCATGCATGGGACGGGAAGTGGAAGCAATTTGATTATAATAAATCTGAGCAGGAACTTGTAAGCATCATCGATGCTGCCAAGGCTAAAAAGAGGCGATATGATTGCCTTATCCCTTATAGCGGGGGAAGAGACAGTTCCTATGTCGTTTATCTGTGCAAGAACAAATATAAACTGAATCCACTTCTAGTTACATTCAACAATCTCTTCATGAGCGCGTACGCAATGGAAAATATTCATTCCATGGCGCAACGTTTGGGCGTTGATCATGTCATGTTCACTTACAGGCCTGACATCATTAAAAGGTTTTACAGCGCTATGGTTAGAAACGGGGGTGAATTCTGTTCTGTTTGCGCCACCGGCATAAATCACGTGAGGGTTCTTTATCAGAGAATTTATAATATACCCTTGATCATATCTGGGACCAGTTCCCGTGTTGATGAACAGTCTCCCCTTGAGATAAATTCCACGCATCCCGCATATGTCAGAAAGGTGCTTATCAAGAGCGGGTTTTCAGTGCATGATATCGATTCATTCGTTCTTAAAAGACAGAACGAGTTCTCTACCCTTGAAAGGGTGAGAATGAAAATGTTCGGTAACGATTATACCACGATCAACCTGCCCGACTTTATCCCTTGGAACAATCAGGAGATTCAGAGAGTACTGGAAGAAGAACTGGGATGGAAGACACCGGACAGGCACAAAGATCATATAGACTGCAAGTTTGCACCTATCAAATATTATCTGAAGAACAGGCAGATTCCGCACTTTATCTTTACTCAGGAGAAATATTCTCAGCTTATTCGCGATGGCCAAATGACACGGGAAGATGCCCTGAAATCATGGGGAAAAATGCTGGAAACGGAAGGGAATGAGCCGTCTGAGTTAGAAGAGTTCTTATGTTTTCTAGACCTGCAGAGACAAGATCTTGAGAGATCGCGAGGCCTTTCACACTTGGATTATATTTCAAAGAAGGATATTGAGTCCAAAGAAAGCCGTGTTTATAAGGCGTTATCCTACTTGTGGAAGCTTTACAGGCGCATGTAAATCGCTGAAGCAGCACTGCACAAGATGAAAGGGTTTCTCAAGAGAATCTTGCCTATCAGAAAACTCATGGATGATACTATAGTTCTGGAGCATACATGATGAAACTGCTGAAACTGATATACTGGGATCTTAACTCCGGCGGTATGCGTGATCAGTATGTCGCTTTTTTGATCAGAAATATACCGGGCAGTTTCGGAATGATGATCAGGCGAATGTGGTACAGCAAGAGGTTCAAGAAATGCGGTACCAATTTAAACGTTCTTGAGGGTACGCATATCATCAATCCGCAGAACATTGAATGCGGAGACAATGTTTCAATAGGAGTATGTAACTATCTTCAGGCTGGGGGCGGTATAATACTGGAGTCTGACGTAATGCTCGGTCCATACGTGAAGATATGGACACAGAATCATAACTATAGGCGATACGATATACCTGTCCATTCACAAGGTTACACCTATAATCCGGTAATAATCAGACATGATGTCTGGATCGGGGCCAATGCCTTCATCATGCCGGGGACAGAGATTGGTGCTAAATCGATAGTGTCTGCATGTTCTGTCGTCGGCGCGAAAGAGTACCCCGCCGGGAGCATCCTTGCTGGGTATCCGGCAAGAAGGATAGGCGAAAGAGAGAAGAATAGTTCGGATGCGGGATAGAGTGTTTTTTGAGTATTCGGGTATTAAGGATTAGGATGGCCCTCTCTGAAGACCCGTTCTTTCTGCTAAAAGATGCAGGACCGCCTTCATGGTAGCCAGTGATATCTCGCTGTAATCTTTTCGACTTGTATTTAAACAAAGGCATATGGCTTTCTTGAGTTTTTGTATGAGCAGAAACCAAAGCGAGAAAATGAAATATGTGGTGCCAAGTATGCATGTCTGGACCTTGCCATGGTGTTTTAAAAAGTATAGGAGCCTGCTTCGATAGAAATGATAAAGCGAGAAATCTTGTGAAGCTTTCTCTCTGCACCCGCCGAGGTTATGGTGAACCGTGGCCTGAGGTAAGTAAGCGCAATTCCAATTTAATTTTCTGGCACGCAAACACAGATCGGCCTCTTCTGAGAATAAAAAGAAAGAGCCTTCCAGGGGGCCGATCTCTTTTATCATGTCGGATCTCAACATTATAAAACATCCGCTGATAGCATCAACTATGACGGGCGTGCTGAAGTTGGGAATTATCTTGTGATATTTGTAATACACTTGCTTTATAAATGAGTTAAAGGGATAAAGAAACTCCATTGCAGACCGCAGTATCTCCGAACCAAGGCTCGGATATCTGATTATTGTGTTTTGAACCGTTCCATCCGCAGAAAGAACCCTGCATCCGGCAACACCAACTCGAGGGTTGCCCTCCATGAAATCGAGAACCATGTCGATAGCTTGCTCGGTTAACACTGCATCAGGATTCAGGAGAAGAAGATAGCGGCTGTCCATGCTTGAGATCACCTGATTGTGCGCGCATGCATAACCGATATTCTTGTCGTTTTCGATAATGATGGTGCCTGGAAACAGCTTCGATATAATCTGTGTGCTTTTATAGGATGAGTTATTGTCCACTACGACTGTTTTGTGGGAATATTTTTTTACAGAAACGGATATAGATTCCAAGCAGTCGATGATATATTGACCGGAATTCCAATCCACAATACTTATAATAAGGTCGTTCATCATTTAGTTTGATATTAAAATGGGATTAAAAGAATGAGGTGACATAATAAAAATACTCATCAGTATGCCTCCGTTATTACAAGAATTATTTAATATCAAAAAATTAGAATCAGTATAGCGTTTAATATGGCAGGCAAATTATAAAATTTGCCTGCCATAATTTGTTAGAGTTAATCTTTAAAAACTAATCGTTTATGTTAGCCTTTTTCTGAAGCCTGCAATTCCCAGTAATCCAGAACCCAACAGCAGGAGTGTCATTGGCTCGGGTGTTGGTATACTTGTTTCAACCGTGATGCGGCTGCCATAGAAGTGGCAGTCCGGGTCGATGCCAATCCCAAAGCTATTTCCACCCTGCAGGTATGCCAGCAGGGTTTGATCGGTTGTGGAGAAAACCACATCCATTGTTGTTCCGTCGTAAGACCACGTGCCCAAGGATGTTGCACTATAATAAGTACCGTCTATCAAAAAATTCGACCAATCCGGTCTGGTTAAAGATGATTTATCACCATACACCGAATAACCAATGTCAGATGGCTCATCGAAAAGATAAATGCTCAACCAGTTTGGCTCGGTATCAGAGTTGTATACATCGTGAAATACTATATTCAGTCCTGTAATAACTGCAGCATCAGGGACATCATTGACGCCGAGAATATAATAGCAGTCATGATTGATATTGATGGAAGGCTCTTCAGCAATTACAGACCATCCGGATGGTGTATGATACTCACCCTGCGGATAAGGTATCATCTGGGCGGGAAGAGCGGTTGCCATTAGAAGAACTATGAAGAAGCTTATAACTAATCTTTTCATGCTGAATGCCCCTTTATAAAATCAAAATTTGCTCAATTTTATGCAATGAACAGACCAACATAAAATATATAGGTAATATAATAACTTACATAAGATAACACGATGACAACTATTGATTTTGTAAAAAATGTCGACACATCCTATAGTTCATTTTCGTTGCCAAGGAATGGATGAAGTCTAGATATTATGTAACAAGCTGATATAACAAAATAAATAAGATTATTAACTATGAATATAATTGTAAAAGTATGCGACGTTCAAGGCATATCTTGTCTGAGGTTGTCATCCAAATACAGTGATCGTACATTCGTATTAATACCTTGGGACAATAATCAATTTACTTTTAGGCATCTAGATGAAATAATAGGAGTATCTTAAACTTAATATTCATGTGGCAGAAAGGGTGTGTCTTATAAAAAAACTGGTTGCTCCCAAGGTATATAGGCTAAGGTCGTTATAACTTGCAGAATTAAGTAGGAGACGAATGATGAACATATTTCTTGTCGCCGGTGCACGCCCGAATTTCATGAAAATTGCCCCTATTTATCGGGAGGCCGGGAGACGTGACAATATAAGCTGCCATATTGTGCATACCGGGCAGCATTATGACTATGAAATGTCCCAGGCGTTTTTCAAGGACCTGGCCCTGCCCGAGCCGGATTATTTCCTGAAAGCGGGTTCCGGGACACACGCCATGCAGACGGCCAGGATCATGACATCGTTTGAAGAGCTCTGCCAGAAGGATTTGCCGGATCTGGTCGTGGTGGTTGGCGATGTGAACTCTACACTGGCCTGCTCTATCGTTGCAAAAAAGCTCCTGATCAGGGTCGCCCATGTCGAGGCAGGTCTCAGGAGCTTTGATATGAGCATGCCTGAAGAGATCAACCGGATCGTCACTGACTCGATATCCGATTATTTTTTTGTGACAGAGGAAAGCGGTGTGGAAAATCTTGTCAAGGAAGGAAAGCCGGGAGACCGCATCCATTTCGTCGGGCATGTCATGATAGACAACCTCTTTCATCAGCTGGGTGAGCTTGAAAGGGAAGATGGCAGCGTTGAGTTTTCCACCTCCCGCTTGAAAGAGAAGTATTCGGAGTATGCGTTTTTGACCATGCACAGGCCTGCCAATGTTGATTCAAAGGAATGCTTCGCAGAGATTGCCGGCGCACTGAACACCATCGCGCAGGACCGCCCGATTTTTTTTCCTGTTCATCCGAGAACACGGAAGATGATCGGGGAGCATGGGATAGAGCTGTCTGACAACATTATTCAGCTTCCACCGCTTCCGTTCAGCGAGTCCCTTTATTTATGGAAGGATGCATCCATAGTTCTCACCGACAGCGGCGGGCTCCAGGAAGAGACCACTGCGTTGAAGGTGCGGTGCCTGACGTTGAGGGAAAATACCGAGCGGCCGATCACGCTTCGAGTTGGTTCGAATGTTTTGGCAGGCACCAGGAAGGAGTCAATTCTCAATGCATACGAGAAATGTATGAAGGCAGACGCTGGTTCGTTTTCAGTCCCTTCCAAATGGGATGGAAAGGCTTCAGCAAGGATACTCGATATTCTCGTAAGCTCGTCGTGAGCCTCGCCGCAGGCACATGACGAGGAGCCTGTTTCTCTTGTTCTGTCGACGAAACAGCTCAGGCGCGCGATTTTTCTTGTGCGACGTCAGGAATTGTTTCCCCTGCCTATCCCAAAGTGGATAAAGCCCTTTGATTTCAGATCCATCACATTCAGGATATTTCTCCCGTCAAACACCACCGGCCTTTTCATGAGCTCCTTCATCCGGATGAAGTCTGGACTCTTGAACAGGTTCCACTCCGTCACGATTGCAAGCCCGTCAGCCCCTTCCAGCACCTCGTAGTTGTCCTTCGCATAGAACACCTGGCTGTCGAGCACGGCTTTGGCGTTGTCCATGCCCACGGGGTCGAACACCCGCACCTTGATGCCCTTTTGCTGCAGCCTGCTGATGATGTCGATGGCTGGGGCCTCCCTGATGTCGTCGGTCTTGGGCTTGAAGGTCAGGCCCCAGACGGCGATGGTGATCTGCGAGAGGTCTTCTTTCTGGTCGAGATAGTAGTTGATGATCTTCTCGGCAAAGTAGTTCTTCTGCCGCTCGTTTGCCTTGTGGGTCGCCTGGCAGATCTCCAGCGAGTGCCCCTGGCTCTGGGCCGTGTGGATCAGGGCCACCACGTCCTTGGGGAAGCACGATCCGCCATAGCCCGGGCCTGCCAGCAGAAAGCGGGGGCCGATGCGCGAGTCGGTGCCCATGCCCTCTCTCACCTGGGAGATGTCCGCTCCCACGGTCTCGCAAAGGATGGCGAGCTCGTTCATGAAGGTGACCTTGGCGGCCAGGAAGGCGTTTGATGCATACTTGGTGAGCTCGGCGCTGCGGATGTCCATGATGAGGATGGGGTTGTTGGTGGTTCGGATAAAGGGGTCGAAGAGCTCCTTGAACAGGGCCGCGGTCCGCACGTTGTCCGTGCCCACGATGACCCGCTCGGGACGCATGAAGTCCTGCAGGGCGTTTCCTTCCTTGAGGAACTCGGGGTTGGAGACCACGTCAAACTCGATGTGTTCGAGGTCTCTCTTTTTGAGCTCCTCTTTCACCACGCCGCGCACCTTGTCAGCCGTGCCCACGGGCACGGTCGACTTGTCTACGATGATCTTGTAGCCGTCCATGATCGCGCCGATCTGGCGGGCCACCTGCAGCACATACCTCAGGTCGGCCGATCCGTCCTTGTCCTGCGGGGTGCCTACCGCGATGAAGCAGATCTGGCACTTCGACACCCCGTCGCTGAAGTCCGTGGTAAAGCGCAGGCGGCCTCCCTGCACGTTTCGGTCGATGATCTCCTTGAGGCCGGGCTCGTAGATGGGGACGATGCCCTCGTTCAGCATTCCGATCTTTTCCGCGTTGTCGTCCATGCAGATCACGTCGTTGCCCATCTCGGCAAAACACGCCCCGGTAACCAGCCCCACATAGCCCGTGCCGATCATGCAGATTTTCATATGCGCCCCTCGCAACAAAGAAAGATTATGCACTCTTCTATCGGCAGAGGATAAGATGGAAGTGAGGGGAGAATCAAGCGGTTTGTATGCCATGGAACCGGAATGCCGCAGAAGACCGCGGCGTGGTGTTTTGCGCCGCATGTTGAGCGGCGGCGCCGCTATTCGTACTATTCTATTATAAGAAGGCGGATGCATGCTGTCCCATCGACGGGTTCGCGCTGGCGGCGCATGGGAGATTATATCCCGCGGCCGGGAGAAGCCGTCGGACAGAGGCCCGGCCCGAGACGCACCCGCCTCGAGAGGATTCAGAGGATCCGTGAACGAACGAAAGGAAGGTGTACGTCATGAAGAGGCTCTCGATATCGATCATTCTGGTCTTCGGGGTTGCGATGTTTGCGCTTTCCGGCTGCGCCGGCAATGAAAAGCCGGCCACCACAGCCGATATCATGAGAGGACATGCCGCTGATGTCCAGACAGAAGTCAATCTCAAGGAAGATCTGGCGAGACAGTGGGAACAGGGTTCGGAGCTGTCGCAGGCCGGCAGGGAGCGCATCAGAGACGGCCAGGAAATGATTCAGGAAGGCCAGTCGCAGATCAACCAGGGCAAAAGAGAGATGGCCCAGGGAACCCAGCTCATGCAGGACAGCGAGCGCCGCTTCCGTCAGAATTTCCCCGGCCTCCAGCTCAGGCCCGGAGGCGGGGCAGGAGCAACCACCGGAGAGACCAGCTCTACCGACTGATACTCCCAAGCTCCTTTCCCTGGCATCGCAGAGCGCGAGGGGTCTAACGGGGGTCACTAACGGGGGTCAGGTCTCAACATATGACAAATTAGGCGGGGTTTGGAGGAGAGGTCTGTAGAAATCACCGGCAGGCCGGTCGTGTCACGGCAGGACTCGAGAATTGACTCGTTGATTGTCCCCTGTTATTATTAGTCTGATTGCAATGGAAATATGAATTTGAGGAGGTATACCAATGGCACGACCTCTGCGTGTTTCCTATCCAGGGGCATTTTATCACATTACGGCCCGCGGGAATGAGCGTAAGAAAGTATTCAGCAGCAACCGGGACAGGCTGCGGTTTCTTTCATATCTCGAGTCGGCGCACATGCGCTACGGTGCGCTTTTCCATGGATATTGCCTGATGGAGAACCACTATCATCTCTTGCTGGAGACCCCCAGGGAAAACCTTTCGCAAATCATGCACCACATAAACGGTGCATACACCATGTATTATAATGTCAAAACGAGTCGCAGCGGCCACTTGTTCCAGGGGAGATACCGATCCATCCTGGTGGAAAAGGATGCCTACTGCCTGGAGCTGTCGCGGTACATCCACCTCAATCCCGTGCGTGCGGGCATGGTGAAAAACGTGGAAGACTACCCATGGTCGAGCTACCTTGCATACATAGGCAAGAGGGAAGCGAGGCAGTGGATGGAGACAGGCTTTGTGCTTGCGTCTTTCGGAGAGGATGCAAGCACTGCCAGGGAGAGATACCGGGAATTCGTAAAAGAGGGAGAGAAAAAGAACGTGGAAAACCCGCTTGAACAGGTCCATGCATCAACGATTTTGGGGCGGGAATCGTTTTGCGCCTTTGTACAGAAAAAAATCGAAGAAAACATGCGGGTGCCAGACACGAGAAATGTTCCTGCGCTGAAGGCCTTTGAAACAAGGCCTTCACTGGATAAGATAGCACAGATTGTGGCGGATGTATGCAGGGACCATCCCAGGCAGATAAAGAAAATGAGCCTGTGGATCAGCCAGGATATCG
>JAHDQN010000067.1 GCA_018433775.1 Deltaproteobacteria bacterium | reverse complement strand
GCGTGAAAGGCCGGTGTCCTGGGCCGAGCTAGACGATGGGGACACACAGTGAGCCAGGAGGGACTCGAACCCTCGGCCACCGGATTAAAAGTCCGATGCTCTACCAACTGAGCTACTGGCTCGATTTGCCCCCCTATCTCATGGATGGGCGAAAATATCAAGGGTAAAAAGGGTGAATTTCCCGGGCTGAACGAATGTTTCCCTTGTTCAATATAATAAAAAAGGATCAACAACTCTCCAGGGTTCCAACCGGGAACATACTGTGATATACCAACTCCATGGTGTGGATAGTCCTGTTTATTCCCTTAAGCGTCTGGCTGGGCATTGCGCTCCTCTCCTCCCTCAATGTCTTCACCATAGGCGGGATCGGCATTACCGCGCTCATCTACCTGCTCATTGAGCTCCGCCAGGTGTCCCGGGACAGGAACAGATCGAGACTTCCCCTGTGGATCATGTTCCTGATGTTCGCCTCGGTGGTTCTCGGCCTGGTGTGGTGAAGACAGGCACGCGAGAATAATGATCAAAGAATAAGCAGAAGCCTATCAGACAGCGATCAAACAACAATCGGGCTGCAATCGGACAGAAGGCGGGCGGATGAAAAACAAAAAGGAGAGGGAACACTCCCCTCTCCCTGACGGACCCTGCGGTCCCCGCCTGGTCTCTGATTCATGCGTTATATGTCGTCCTGATAGAAGAAGTCATAGACCTTGGAAACCTTGATCCCCTGGATGGAGAAGTACAGCTCGTCCCCCCGTTCCACGCCCTGCACCTCCGCAACCCCGGACTCCTGGGCCTGGAAGATCTTGGTGTTTCCAAAGTCGAAGATGGGCAAGACCTTGGAGGTGTAGGTCCAGATGGTTCCGTCATCGGACATGGTGGAGATTATGTACTCACCCTGCGACATCCACTTTTTCAGCCCCTGGAACTCTAATTTGCCGATGTCCTTGTCCATGTGTTTGCCCCTTCCCCTTTGGAGTGTGTTTCTTCCTATACGATACTTATCGGTAGGAAAGAAGCGGGTCTTGAAGAGAATGAATAGACAATTATAACTCTTTGGAATCCTTGTAGAGCTTGTAGTCCATACTGTCCACCAGCGCCATCCACGAGGCCTCGATGATGTTCGTCGACACCCCGACGGTGTTCCAGTGGTCCTTCTTGTCTCCTGATTCGATGAGGACGCGCACCACCGACTCGGTGCCCGTGCGCGAAGAGATGACCCGGACCTTGTAGTCCAGGAGCTCCACGTCCTCGATGCTGGGATAGAACTTCTGGAGCGCCTTGCGCAACGCTTTGTCCAAGGCGTTCACCGGACCGTTTCCCATGGCTGCGGTGTGCTCGACGTTGCCGTCGACCTCGATCATGATGGTCGCCTCCGACATGGGATCGGTATCGTCGCTGCGGCGTTCGGTGTTGACCCGGAAGCCCCTCAGCTTGAAAAAGCGGACATGCATGCCCATGGCCTTGTTCATGAGCAGCTCTAAAGACGCGTCAGCCCCCTCGAACTGGAACCCGCAGTTCTCGAGGTCCTTGATGATCTTCACGATCTCGCCTGCCGTGGTGTCGTCCTTTGCCAGGTCGATGTTGAACTCCCGCGCCTTGTAGACGATGTTGCTCTTGCCCGACTGCTCCGAGACCAGAACGCGCCGCTGGTTTCCCACCAGAGAGGGATCGATGTGCTCGTAGGTCGCGGGGTCGCCGATCACGGCGTGGACGTGCATGCCCCCCTTGTGGGCAAATGCCGACTCGCCCACGTATGGCTGATGGTTGTCGTGCGAGAGGTTGCCCACGTCGTAGACGAAACGCGACACCTCGTTGATGATGTGCATGCTCTCTCGGGGGATAGTCTGAAGGCCCATCTTGAGGCTCAGGTTCGGGATGATGGAACACAGGTCGGCATTCCCGCAGCGCTCGCCGAGCCCGTTGATGGTTCCCTGGACATGGGTCGCGCCCGAGCGCACCGCCATGATGGAGTTGGCCACGGCAAGGTCGCTGTCGTTGTGGCAATGGATGCCCAGCGGTACGGAGAAGGAGCCCTTCAGGTATTCCACGATCTCCGCAACCTCCGAGGGAAGGCTGCCGCCGTTGGTGTCGCAGAGCACGAGCCGTTGCGCGCCGCCCTCGGCCGCGAACCTGAGCGTGGCGAGCGCATAGTCCTTATTGCGCTTGAAGCCGTCGAAGAAGTGCTCGGCATCGAAGAACACCAAGGGAAAGAAGCCGCAGAGATAGGAAATCGTCTCGCGAATGATGCGAAGGTTCTCTTCAAGCGAGCACCCCAGGCCTCCCTGGCCCTGGATATGAATATCCCATGACTTTCCGAATACCGTGGCCCCATCCGGGCGGGCGTCTATGAGGGCCTTGATCAGCCTGTCCTGATCGGGGGAGGTCCCGGGCCTGCAGGTGCTGCCGAAGGCGAACACCCGGGAATGGTGGAGCTGAACCTCCCTGATCTTCGCGAACAGGCAGTCGTCCTTGGGATTCGCCCCTGGCCATCCCGCCTCGATGAAATCCAGTCCGAGCTGATCGAGCTTCAGAACGATATCGCGCTTGTCGTCGAGCGAGAAGTTTACATCCCTCGACTGTGCACCGTCTCTCAGGGTGGTGTCGTATATTTCAATCTTCTTCACTATCGCCCCCGGCATTGTCCAGCGCAAAGGCCTCGTGGAGCACGCGAACTCCCAGTTCCAGAAACTTTTCGTCAATGACGCAGGATATCTTGATCTCCGAGGTGGAGATCATGGTGATGTTGATCCCCACCTTCGAGAGGGCCTCGAACATCCTGGCGGCAACCCCTGCATGCGAGCGCATGCCTACACCGACGATGGAGAGCTTGGCGATGGTGGTGTCCCCTACCGCGTCCCTGGCTCCGAACTCGGGCGCCTTTTTCCTCACGATGTCCATGGTCCGCTCGTAATCCGCCTTGGTGACCGTGAAGCTCAAGTCCGCGCTCTTGCCGTCGGTCGAGGTGTTCTGGATGATCATGTCCACGTTGATGTTCTCGTCGGCCAGCGCATTGAAGATGTTTGCCGCCACACCCGGCCTGTCCTGCACGCCCAGCACGGTGATCCTCGCCTCGTTGCGGTCGTAGGTGATGCCTGAGACCACTTCCTTTTCCATATCCTCGTCCTCCGTGGTTGTCAGGGTTCCCCCGTCATCGGAAAAGGTGCTCCTGACCAGAATCGGTACACGGTGTTTCTTTGCGAATTCGACCGACCTCGTCTGGAGCACCTTTGCCCCGAGCGAGGCCAGCTCGAGCATCTCGTCATAGGTGATTCGGTCCAGCCGCCTGGCCTTGTCGCAGATGTTGGGGTCGCAGGTGTATACGCCGTCGACATCGGTATAGATCTCGCATACGTCGGCCTTCAGCACGGCGGCCAGCGCCACGGCCGAGGTGTCCGAGCCGCCGCGGCCCAGCGTGGTGACCTCCCTCTCCTCCGTGATGCCCTGAAAGCCCGCCACCACGGCGATCTCTCCCGACTCGAGGGCTCTGCTGATCCGGTCGGACTCGATCTTGGTTATGCGGGCCTTGGTATAGGCATTGTCGGTGAAGATGCCGACCTGGTGCGCCAGAAACGAGCGGGCGGGGACCCCCAGGTCCTTCAGGGCCATTGACAGGAGCGATATGGTGATCTGCTCGCCGGTGGACACCAGGACGTCCATCTCCCGGCTGTCGGGCCTCTCGGAGAGATCGCGGGCGAGCCTGATCAGCTTGTCGGTCTCACCGGCCATGGCGGAGACCACCACGGCAATCCGGTTGCCTCCGCGATAGCGCCTGGCGATCTTCTCGGCGACCCACCGGATTTTCTCCAGGCTTCCCACCGAAGTCCCGCCGTATTTCTGAACGATTACTGCCATGGAGCGTCTCCTCTTTCTTCACCAGGAACAGTGCTTGCGCGAGCCTCTGGCGGCAGTGATACCCTAAAGAGAGCAGAGCTATCCGGGAGGGGATCAGATACCGTCGGTGTCAAGATATGCGCGAGCAGACTCAAAGGTGATCGCTCTGGCCGATTCCCCGACGTGTTCGATGGTGATATCGAGGATATCCCCTGTGAAAAAGTCGCCCGCCTTCTCAGCCCACTCGATGATCATTACATGTTCCCGATCCATATAATCTTCCAGACCCAGCTCATACACTGCATCAGCATCTAGCCTATAAAGATCTCCATGAACGATGTCAAGCCTTGCCTTGTAGATGTTCACCAGGGTGAAGCTCGGGCTCACCACCGAGGAGGGGTCTTCGACCCCGAGCCCTTGTGCGAGCCCTTTGGTGAAGAGGGTCTTCCCCGCGCCGAGGTCGCCGTGGAGAAGGACGATCTCTCCGCCCTTCAGTTTCTCGCCGAGCTTTTTTCCCAGCTCGAAGGTCTGGTCCGGACTGCTTGTCGTACAGGTTTCCGTCACCATGGCTTTTCTCATTTTTCCAGGATGACCACCGCCACCGCTGAGAGACGTTCATGCGAGATGCTCACGTGGATTGCAGAGACGCCGATATCGTCCGCATACTCCCGCGCCCTGTTGTGGAAGAGAATCTTTGGAACACCCCGGGCCGGGACGATCTCGATGTCTCTGAACCGTATCCCCCGGCCGATGCCCGTGCCCAGGGCCTTGGCGGCAGCCTCCTTGGCCGCGAAGCGCGCCGCGAAATGCAGGCCGGGATTCCCCTTGCCGCTGCAATAGCGCACCTCTTCCCGGGTGAACACCCTCTGCTGAAAGCGCTCCGCGTATCTCTCCAGGATGGCATTCATCCGGGAGACATCGACGATATCGATCCCCACCCCGACGATCATGCGCCCCTCTTGACAGCCAGGATCATGTCCCTGATACGTGCGGTGCGCCGGACATCGTGCACGCGCAGGACCTGCACACCCTGGATGGCCGCCCACGCACTCACCGCATCCGTGCCCTCCTGCCGTTCATTGACCGGGGTGTCCAGGGCGGCCCCGATAAACGACTTTCTCGAGTGTCCGAGCACCACCGGCACCCCCAGTGAGGCAAACTCGCCGATGTGGCGGATGATCCGCAGGTTCCCTGCAAGGTCCTTCCCGAATCCGATGCCCGGGTCCGCCAGGATGGAGCGGGGATCGACACCGCCCTGAAGGCACTGTTCGATCTTTTCGTCCAGGAAGGCATAGATGTCGCCCATGATATCATGATAAGAGGTGTGGTTCTGCATGGTCTCGGGCGTTCCCCGCATATGCATCAGGACAATGCCCGCGCCGGTGCCCCGGACGACCTCGAGCATGGACGGGTCGTGCTTCAGCGCGCTGATGTCGTTGACCATGGACGCCCCGGCATCGATCGCGGCCCTGGCAACCGGGGCGTTCCTCGTATCGATGCTCACGGGGACGTCGAGCCTGGATGCGATCTTTCTGATGACCGGCACGACCCGGGCGATCTCTTCATCCACGTCGATCTGCCGCGCGCCGGGCCGCGACGATTCCCCTCCGACATCGATGATGCCCGCTCCCGACTGCACCATGTCCAGGGCGTGATCGACAGCTTTTTCCGGGTCGAGCCAGGCCCCGCCGTCCGAGAACGAATCCGGGGTCACGTTGAGCACCCCCATGATCACCGGTGTGTCGTCCCAGTGATACTCCTTCCCAAGGAGCGTGAGGCTCAAGCCCCGGTCATCCGCAAAGACCAGCCGCTCGATCAGCCCTGCCAGTTCCGCCATGCCGGGCTGGAGTTTCAGCTTTTCCACCAGAAGCCGGTAGTGCCTCAGGTCGCCCATGATGAGGCAGTCGGACACATCGACCCTGCCCGAGATGACCCCCCGGTGGACCGCCACGTCTCCGCCCAGGGAGAGCATGCTCTGCTTGAGGATGTTGGCGGCATAGAGCTTGACCCCCTGGACGAGGAGATTCCGTCGGTGAAGCTTGGGCTCCATATAGGGGATTGAGGCCGGATCGGCACCGCACGAAAGGATGTCCTGCCCGTTCGCCTCCGCGAGGAGTCTGGCCCTAGGCAACCCCTTCCTGGATGATCTTGTCGATCTCGGCGCCATCAAGGACCTCTTTCTCCAGCAGTCGTTTTGCTATGGAATGCAGGGCATCGATATTCCCGGTGATGATCTCTTTCGTCTTCTCGTAGCAGCCCGTGATAATGGATTTGATCTCCTCGTCGATCTTCTGCGCCGTGAGCTCGCTGTAGTCCACGCGTTTGGAGATCTCTCTCCCCAGGAACATCTCCTGCTCCACCTTGCCAAAGCTCAACGGGCCGAGCGAGCTCATTCCCCACTCGGTGACCATGTGGCGCGCCATGTCGCTGGCCCGCTCGATGTCGTTGCCCGCTCCGGTGGTCAGGCACCCCAGGGCGACCTCTTCGGCGACCCTGCCTCCCATGAGCACGGAGATGGTGGCCAGGAGATAGTCCTTCTTGTAGGTGTGACGGTCGTCGATGGGGAGCTGCTGGGTCACGCCCATTGCCCTCCCCCTGGGGATGATGCTCACCTTGTAGACCGGATCGGCGTTGGGCATCTTCTTGGCCACCAGTGCATGGCCTGCCTCGTGGTACGCAGTGGCGTTCTTTTCTTCCTCGGAGATGACCATGCTCTTGCGCTCCACGCCCATGAGCACCTTGTCCTTGGCCATCTCCAGGTCTTCCATGCTTACCTTGGTGCGCTTCTTGCGGGCCGCGAGCAACGCCGCCTCATTGACGAGGTTGGACAGGTCGGCGCCCGAAAACCCGGGGGTCGCCTTTGCAAGCACCTGGAGGTCCACATCTTCCGCAAGCGGAATGCTCCGGGAGTGGACCTTGAGGATGCCTTCCCTGCCCTTGACGTCCGGACTTGCCACCACCACCTGGCGGTCGAACCGTCCGGGCCGCAGCAGCGCCGGGTCGAGCACATCGGGCCGGTTGGTGGCGGCCATGAGGATGACGCCCTCGTTCGACTCGAATCCGTCCATCTCCACCAGGAGCTGGTTCAGCGTCTGCTCGCGCTCATCGTGTCCGCCGCCCAGGCCCGCTCCCCGGTGCCTCCCCACGGCGTCGATCTCATCGATGAAGATGATGCAGGGCGCATGCTGCTTGCCCTGGGCAAAGAGATCCCGTACCCGCGAGGCGCCTACACCCACGAACATTTCCACAAAGTCCGAGCCCGACATGCTGAAAAAGGGAACACCCGCCTCACCGGCCACGGCCTTCGCCAGCAGGGTCTTGCCGGTGCCCGGAGGCCCGAGCAGGAGCACTCCTTTGGGGATCCGTCCGCCGAGCGAGGTGAACCGTTTGGGCTCCTTGAGGAACTCGATGATCTCCTCCAGCTCTTCCTTTGCCTCGTTCACGCCCGCCACATCGGCAAAGGTGATCTTGATGTTGTCCTGGGACATGAGCTTGGCCTTGCTCCTGCCGAAGCTCATGGCCTTGGTGCCGCCCGCCTGCATCTGGCGCATGAAGAATATCCACACCCCTACGAGCAGCAGCATGGGGATCCACGAGATGAGCACGGACATGTACCAGGGCGAGTCGTCGCTGGGCTTGGCCGAGATCAGGACATTCTTTTCCGTCAGCCGCTCCACGATTCTCGCATCATCCGGCACATAGGTTTCGAACGGTGTGCCGTCGGTCAGGCTTCCCTTGACGTCGTTGCCCTGGATTACGACCTCCTTGATCTCGCCCCGGTCCACCATTTCGATGAACTCGCTGTAGGCGAAGCTCGTCGCCTCGCTCGTGGGCTGGTTGAAAAGATGAAAGAGCATCACCATGATCAGTGCGATGACCACCCACAGGGCAATGTTTTTTATCGTACCGTTCCCATTCCTCTGGGACTTGTTGTCTGGTGTCAATGTAAGGTTCTCCTTGATAGTTAGTTCTCTAGGGATGCAAGGGTCGGCAGGGCGATATCGTGATAGCTCTCCGATATCCGGGCTAGCGTCTCCGACGCCTCCTGGTGTCTGTCCAGGGCCATGAGGGCTTGGGCTTTATAGAAGAGGGCCTGGTCGCGATAGTTTTTCGGCGAGCTCTCGGCCGCATTCGAAAGAAGCTCCAGCGCCCTTTCCGGTTCCTGCCGGTCGAGGTAGGCTGCCGCCAGGATCAGTATGGCCTGCCAGTGAAAGGTGTCTTTCTGCCCCCAGTCATTGATGAATTCCTGTGCATGGTCGATCGCGGCCGCAGAGTCTTTTTCTCCATATGACAAAGACGCAAGTCTCAGACGTGCGAGCTTGCCGGCCTTGGTGTCGGCATAGCTCTGCACCAGGTCCGCGGTGATCTGGGGATTGTCTCCTGCAGTGCTCAGCGCACTCATGGCGGAGCGTTCCCTGCCCGTTTTCCAGGTATAGAAACCAATGCCGCTCGCCAAGACGACAACCACTATGGTCACCAGGGTGATAAACCGCGTGGGATTTTCCTTGATCCACTGTATGGTGGACCTGGTGGTCGTGATGAACTCATCGGGCGCATTCAGCAGGTCTTTTCTCGTCGTCTTTGCCATAGGCAATTCTCCTCTTGATATGGATACATATCATATAGTAACGAACCGGTGCTTCTGTCAATGCGGATCTCCCATCCACCCGGCAGCGCGGGTGTGCGGATAATAGATAGATAACGTCCGGATACATGGTATTCCATATCTGCCGGAGACATGCGGTCGTGTGCGGCGGGCCCGGTGCGCCTGGAGGTCCCTCCGGGGCAGCCGCCGGAACCGGAAGGCGGATGCGGGTTTCCTTAAGCGTATCGGGAAGGATGGATTCGCGGTCGAATACCGGCTTTGAGAGGTGATGAGTTGCGGAACGAGAGAGACCGTGCCCGCTCTTTCAGGAGGGCACGGTCTCTCTCGTAACTGCTATTTCATGGCTACCGGTTCGAGAACCTGCGGGGTGATGAAGATCAGGAGCTCTTTCTTGGCCCTGTCCTGGGTTTTTCCGCTGAAGAGCAAGCCGATCACGGGCAGTTTCCCCAGGAAGGGAACGCGCTGGATGTTCATGCGCTCTTCTTCCTCGATGATGCCGCCGATGACCGAGGTTTCGCCGTTCCTCACGAGCACCTCTGTCTGCGCTTCACGGGAGGCGATGCTGGGATCGCCCAGGGAGTTGACGATCGAGCCGATGGCGTTTCTCTTGACCGAGATCTCCATGTTGACGCTACCGTCAAAGGCGATCCGCGGGGTCACCTCGAGCACCAGCTCGATGTCCTTCAGCTCGGTCGAGAGCTGGCCTTCGTCGTCACGGACCACGTAGGGATATTTCTCGCCCTGGCGGATGACCGCCTTCTTGTTGTCCATGGTGACGATCTTGGGCCGTGCGATCACCTCGGCGCTTCCGATGGTTTCACCGATGTCCAGCCTGAGATCGAGGTCAATGGACGAACCTGCGAGCCGTCCCACCGAAATACCGAATCCTGCGGCCTGGTTGGTGGGGAAATTGACGGCCAGTGAGGGCTGGGGTACCGCAGCGGTCGTCCAGGTACGGTTCCCGCCGGCTGCCACGGTGCTGTCGAAGAGGCTTCTGGCGGCCCCGGTGTTCACGCCGCTCAGGCCGAAGTGAGTCCGGTCGGACTGGTTTCTCCAGGAACCGCCCCACTGGACGCCGAGCCCCCTGGTGAAGTCGTTGTCGGCCTGCACGATCCGGGCTGCGATGAGCACCTGAGGCGTTGCCTTGTCGAGCCGTTTGATCATGGTATGGATGTCATCCACGTTCTTCTTGATATCCTTGACGATGAGGACATTGGTCCTGTCTTCCGCGGTGATGCTCCCCCGGTCGGACACCAGTCCGACTTCCTTGCCCTTGATGGTACCCGCGATGTCGGAGGCCTTGGCGAAGTTCACCGGGATCACCGAGGTGACCAGGGGCTCAAGCTGCTCTTCGGTCTTGAGCGATTCGAGCTTCCTTTCCTGGGATTTCTTGATCTTGTCGGCCGCATCGATCCTCACCACGTTTCCCACCGCCATCTTTCCCAGATCCTTGCTTTCCAGCACCACGTCCAGTGCCTGATCCCAGGGGATGTTCTTGAGCCGGATGGTGATATTCCCTTTCACCTCGTCCGAGGTGACGATGTTGAGCCCGCTCACATCGGCGATGATCCTCAGGACATTGTGAATGTCAGCATTCTGAAAATCCAGCGATATGCGCTCGCCGGTATACTGGGGCTCGATGACCGACCGCTCTACCAGGTCGCTTCCCTTGAACACGGAAGGGGTGACGCTCACCGGCGTTGCGAGCGGCTTGGATTGCCTGACTTCCTGTGCGGGCTGCCCGGTCGTTGCGGCCGCCTGAACCACGGTCACCGTGTCCTGAGTCTTCCGCTCCTGCTTTCGTGCCCACTCGGGAATATCGAAGTCCATGATGAGGAGATCGTTGTCCTGCGAAACAAAGTAGGGGACGATCTGTTTCATGGAGATATCGAAGACCACCGAATCCCCCTGCTGCCTGGGGAGGATCTGAGTCACAGCGGTCTCGAACTCCCTGGTGATGAAGGGGCGGGCGAGCTGTCCGGAGATCCTGGCGTTGTCGACAAGGAGGCTCAAGTTGTCCCCGTTGCGCTTCACGTCAAAGGTTGCCTTTCCATCGAGGCCGATCTGAAGGCGCGATTTGGACTCGACCGTCATGAAGTCCACGCTCTTGATGGTCAGCCCGAACCCCGATGCGGGCAACAACAGCAGGCCGAATATCACAGTAAGGATGGTTTTCTTATTCATTTTCCGGTTACCCCCTCTTGCTTCCTGAGCGACAATATCACTTCCCGAGTGTTCACGCGCCCCATGTAGTCCTTGAAGTGCTGCTTCACGGTGACGCTGTCTTGTGCGATTCCGGTCACGATGCCCGAATTCTCACCGATGAGCGTGCCTACCTTGATGATATACCCCATTCCGGAGGCTTCCTGGATCAGCGCGCGCTTCTCGTTGCCCGTGATGATGCCAACGAGTTCGATCTGAGAGAGGGCCAGTTTCTGCAGGGGATCCGTAATATTGGTCTTCTCTTCGGATAACTCGCCCTGGGCGGACCGTGCGAACGACTGGAACGGATCCCGTATGCCGGTGATCTTATACGGCGGCTTCTTCTGCTCTTCCGGCACCAGAACGGGCTTCACCTTTTCCTGCTTGACGGCTGCGACCTTGGATGAAGGGCCGGGCTGAGCCTGAGGAGCCTGAACCTCGCTTCTCGAGCACGCCACGACACATACCGACAGGATGATGATTAATCCGGATACATATCCCTTCATGGTTTCTTCCCTTTGGACGCTGTCGTGCCTGTCTGTGAGACTTCCGCGTTTTCAATGAACTTGTAGGTCACCGCATTGCACGAGGTTGCGAGGAGAACAGGCTGGACATTGTCCTTCTGATTCTTGTTTTGCATGGTGATGTTGGTGATGTTGACGATCCGGGGCATTTTGGACACGCTGTCGAAGAAGGTGGCGATGTCCCGGTATCTTCCTTCGATCTGGATATCCACGGGGATTTCCGCGTAGAAGTTTTTCTGCACCTCTCCTTTGGGCTTGAAGAGCTTGAACTGGAGCCCCGATGCGTTCCCCAGGGCCGAGATGTTCTCCAGCAGCGTGGGGATCTCGCTCTTGTTGGGGAGCTGTTTGAGCGCGAGGTGCAGCTTGGCCCTGGTCTCTTCGAGCTCAGCCTCGTACCTGGGCTTTTCCTTCACGATCTCTCTCTTGGCAGAGAGCTCTGCCTTGAGCTTGTTGAGTTCGGGCTCGATCGCGTTGATCTCCGCTACCACGGGGCTGTAGAAGAACTGCCAGTATACGCCGAGAATCGCCCCGAGAATGATGACGAGAGCGAGTACCTTGACGGCGGCTTTTTGTCTCAGCAAGAGATCTACAATGTTCATATATCACCTCAACTCGGCAACTTTATTTTGCACTTGATGGTAAATTTGTGGTTGATTCCCTGCTGCTGGGTCACCTCCAGGTCCACGCCCTGGAAGTAGGGAGAGGCCTGCAGGTTTTTCATGAAGGTGGCAATGGTGGGGTTGTCCACCGCCGAGCCGTCGAGGACGAGCGTGTTGCCGGAGTTTTTCAAAGACGTGATCCATGCCTTCTCCGGAATGAGCAGGCTCAACTGATCGAGCACCTCCACAGGGCCGGTCTTCTTGGCATTGAGGTCGGTGATGATGTCGAGCTTGCGCTCCAGCTCCTGCTTCTGCTGTTTGAACTTCTCGATCTCTCCCGCCTCGGCGGTGAGTTTTTTGATCTCGAGCTTGGTGGCCGTCACTTCCTGCTGGAGCATCTCTTTCTGATGGTTCACCGAGGTCTGTACGAACCAGGAGAGGATGAAGACCAGGACGATGCACAGGGTGAGAAGTGTCACGTGCTCGACAAGGGCCTTTTTTCTCAGTTCCGACTTGATGGGAAGCAGGTTGATCTTTACCATTTTAAATCGGCCCTCCTTAGCGCAAGACCTACCGCCACTGCCATCTGGGGTGCGATATAGGCCATGTATTCCGGATCAAAGACCTTGTCGTCCCAGTGGATGTTGTTGAAGGCATTGATCATCTCCACCGGGATGTCCATCTGCTTTCTCAGCAGGGGTATCAGCCCGGGTATCCTGGATGAACCGCCCGACATGTAGATCCGTTCGATGTTTTCGTTGACCATGGTGGAAAGGAAAAAGTCCAGGGTCCTGCGGATCTCCTGCACGTATGTTTCCGCGGCCATCTTGAAGATGTAGTTGATCCGCTCCAGGTCGATTCCCTCGATGTCCGATCCGTTTTTGATGTTCTCGGCCCGCTCGTAGCTCACGCCGAACTCGCGCTGTATGCGCTCGGTGAGCTGGCGGCCGCCCATGGAAATGTCCCGGGCGAAGATCGACATCCCGTCTTTCAGGATGTTGATGTTGATCATGGATGCGCCGGCGTCCACCAGGGCCACGATCGACTCGGGGGCGTCGGGGTAGTTCACCTCGTACATGGTCTCCAGGGCGAAAACATCGATGTCCATGAGCATGGGTTTGAGTCCCGCGTTCCTCACGGCCGAGGCGTAATCGTCCACGAGCTCTTTTTTCGCGGCCACGAAGAGCACGTCCATCATGTCGGAGCGCTCCAGGCTCTCGCCCAGCACGAAGGAGTCCAGGTACACGTCGTTGATGTCGAAGGGGATGTACTGCTCGGCCTCGATCATCAGGGTCTCCTGCAGCTCGGATTCGTTCATGATCGGCAGCTCGGCCTTTTTTACGATGACCGAGTGACCCGATATGGCGCTGGCCGTTCCCCGGGCCTTGATCTTGAGGTTTTCTTTCAGATTCTTGACCGTGTCGACCACGGTCTCGGAATCCATGATATCCTTGTCCACGATGCACTCGGCGGGTATCAGTCCCAGGCCCAGGGCCTTGAGCTCGTAGCCCCCGCGGACCTTCTCGATATCCACCATCTTGATCGATTGAGAGCCGATATCCAGTCCTAACAGCGTCTTCTTCTCAAACAACATCCTCATCACCCCGTGATCATTTCTTTTCCTTCTTGAACACCACGATCTTGTCTCCCGGTCGTACGAGATTCATTTCCTGAATGATTACATGCTCGATGTATGCCAGATTCTCTTTGAGCATGAGCGCCTCCTGGGCAAGCGATTCGTTTTTCACTTTCAGAGAGGCGTTCTGGGCCTTCAGGTGTTCCATCTCCTGATAGAGCTGGTAACTCCTGATCAGGCCTTTGTCCCCGGGAACGGTGAAGGATAGAAACAATACGGTGGTCAGAATCAGTGCATAGACGACTGGCCGCGATATCCTCATCGCCCGTATTATATCCAAATAATAACTGTTTATCACCAAAAATTAATTCTCCCGAGCACATAGCATCACTATCGGGAGGATGTAGGCGAATCTTTAAAAAAATATGGAAGGCTGATATCACTCCTGAACATAGACCAGAAGGGAGATCCCGAGGTTTCGATTCTTCAACCTCTGTTCCCATCGGGTTGCAAAATGGTAATCCGACGTACCGTGCGGGGTAAGGCTTCTGTATGAGAACTGAACAGAATTACGGTCCTGTGACAGGGTGTGGAGTTCTCCCGGGCGGTCACGATAAGACCGCCCATCAAGCATAAACCATTTCTACTTGAACCACCGCATGTTAATCCCCAGGATGAACCCCAGGATGAATCCCCCCATGTGGGAAAACCACGCCACATCGGTCTGGGAATGGACGCTCAAGAATCCCTGCGCGCCCTGGAGCAGGAACCAGACGACCATGAAGACCACGGCCGGAATCTCCACCACCTCGATGAGAAAGAGCAGGGGAACGATGGTGAGGATCCGTGCCCTGGGGCTGAAGACGAGGTATGCGCCCATGACGGCCGCAATGGCCCCTGACGCTCCCACCACCGGGACCGGCGAGGTGGGGTATACCACGGCGTGGCTGTAGAAGGCCACGAACGCCGCCAGGAGGTAGAAGAGGCAGAAGCGCACGATGCCGATCTGTTTTTCCAGGGCCGGTCCGAAGACCGAGAGAAAGACCGTGTTGCCCAGGATATGGAGGTAGCCCGCATGCATGAAGGACGACGCGAGGATCGACCCGTGGATCGTGAGGATGTTCCCCGATCCCCTGATGAGGTAGTTATAGACATCGGCGGGGCTTGCCGCATAGAGCTGGAAGATCACGTCTCCGACGCGGAGCTCTTCAATGAAGACGATGATGTTGATCAGGATGATGACAGCGGTTGCCGGGGCGAATCCACGGGAGACACTCGTGTCCCGTACCGGGATCATCTCTCATGCTTCCTCGACTGCCGGTATGATGCAGAGAAAGACAAGCCCGCTCTCGCCCGCACGGATCTGGTGCTCCACCTGTGGCGGGATGAAAACGGCCATACCCTCGCCGACCTCCGCCTGCTCCTCGCCCACCCGGATGGCTCCGGTGCCGGAGAGCACGTAGATCTCGTGCTCCCAGGGGTGAGAATGCCGGGGCGTGTAGCCGGCCGGTTCAAGGGAGAAATGGCGGAGATAAAAGTTCCCGGCCGACTGCTCCTTGCCGATGAGCGTCCGCTTGCAGACCCCTTGTGCCCCCTTGAATGACGTCACCTTCGGAATGTCGAGATAATGATGCCGTATCATGGTTTCCTCCCGGAACAGTTCACGCGTACGCGTTCATCAAAAAAACTTGTATCACAAGTGCATTTCCCGGTGCAAGGTCAAGGGGGGCAGGGTGGTCTTCTCCCAGTCTGCCTTCTTGTGCGTTCATGCTTTTTCCTCTATATATCAGTTCATGAAAGACATGGGGGCAATGCTCATCCTTTTCGGGGCGGTTCTCCTGGTCATCGGGGCCCTGCTCTACTTTGGCGGGGGGATCTCCTGGCTGGGAAAGCTTCCGGGAGACATCCGGATCGAGAGGCCGGGGTTCAGCTTCTATTTTCCCATCACCACCGGCATTCTCATCAGCATCGTCGTGAGCCTCGTGATCTTCATCATCAGGATGTTCAGGTAGGGGCATGGTTGTCGAAAACTTCATCGCGCGCATGGTCAGGAATACGTCTTCACGCTATTTCGCCTTTGAGGACGGCCGTCCTCAGCCGCCCTGTGCGCCGGCGGAGCCGATCTACCTGTACATTCACATCCCGTTCTGCGCAGAGCTCTGTCCCTACTGCTCGTTCCACCGGGTTCCCTACCGGGAGGAGAGGGCCCGGGAGTATTTCCGTGCGCTCAGGCGCGAGATCGAGATGTACCGGGACAGGGGCTTCTCCTTTTCCGGGGTGTACGTGGGGGGAGGGACCCCGACCATCCTCCTCGAAGAGCTTCTGGACCTGCTCGCGCGTATTCAGCACGACTTCTCCCCTGCCGAGGTCTCGGTCGAGACGAACCCGGACCGGCTGGACGCCCGGACGCTCAAGCTCCTAGCCGATGCCGGGGTGAAGCGGGTGTCCGTGGGCATACAGACCTTCAGCGACCCCCTGCTCAAGAGCATCGGGCGCTACGACAAGTATGGAAGCTCAAGTGTGCTCAAGGAGCGGCTCGCAAAGGCAAAGGGCTTTGTGCAGACCCTCAATGCCGACATGATCTTTAACTTCCCCACCCAGAGCCGGACCATGCTCGAGCAGGACCTCGAGGTGCTCAAGGAGGCGAGTCCCGACCAGATCACCTTCTACCCACTCATGATTTCGGATGCCACCCGGAAGAAGATGACCGACCTCATGGGCAGGGTGAGCTACCGGAAGGAAAGGCATTTCTACTCGCTCATCACCTCGCGCCTGGCCGAAGACTACCGGGCGAGCTCGGCATGGTGCTTCTCGAAGAAGGACACCGCCATGGTCGATGAATACGTGGTGGTAAGCCAGGAGTACGTGGGTGCCGGGAGCGGGGCCTTCGGGCTGGTGGGCGGGGGTATCTACGCCAACACCTTCTCCCTGCCCGCCTATTGCGAGCGCATCTTCCGGGGGGAGTTCCCCCTGTCCGCCAGAAGGCTCTTCTCGGTCCGGGAGTTGAGCCGGTACGCGCTCCTCATGGGGCTTTTCGGCCTGTCACTGGACACCGCGTCATTCCGGAAAAGATTCGGCTCACCCCCGTGGTGGCTGCTGGGACCCGAGCTCCTGTTCTTCCTGCTCGCAGGGGGCATACGCATCGAACAGGGGCGCATCAGGCTCACGCCCCGGGGGAGATACTACTGGGTGGTCATGATGCGCGAGTTCTTCACCGGCGTCGACAACTTCAGAGACTTAAGCAGGGAGGCGGCCGGCATCACCGCCCGGTAGAACCCCTGGCCAGGTTTTCCCTGGTTCTTAATACACAGTCATGGGGTCACGTTCATGGGGCGCGGGCGAAAAAGGCGCCTTTTTCGACCTGAAATGCCGCTTGCCGCTGCTGCGCTAGGCAGTCTCGGCCTCGAGCTTTTCTATCAGGAAATCGATCTCCCGCTTGACCTTGAGGTTCTGCTTGTACATGGTCTCGATGGTCTCCAGGGAGTGGATGATGGACGAGTGCTTCCGGGAGAACGCATTGCCGATGCTCTGCAGCGACTCCCGGGTGTAGCGCCTGCAGAGGAAGATCGCCACCTGCCGGGGATAGACGATCTCCTTTTTCCGGGAGGGGGAGATAATCGTTTCCCTGGGCATGCAGAAGTTCTTGGCCACGAAATTCTGGATATATTCCAAGGTGATGCGCTGCTGCTTCTCCAGGGCGCCCTCCAGAAGCTCCTTGGCCAGGTCCAGGGTGATCCGGCGTTTCATGAGCGAGCTCATGGCGGTGATGGTCATGACCGCGCTCTCAAGCTCCCTGATGCTGGTGAGCACGCTGCCGCTGATGAATTCCACCACCTCGTCGGGGAGGATGATGCCGTTTTTCTGGGCCTTGTGCCTGACGATCTTGTCCCTGGTGAGCCTGTCGGGCCGTTTGAGGTCGATGACGAGCCCGGCCGAGAACCGGGAGCGGAGCCCCTTGTCGATCTGGGACATGGAGGTGGGCGGGCGGAAACCGGAGAGGACCACCTGCCTGCCCGCGCTGATCAGGTCGTCCAGCACGTGGCAGAGCTCCATCTGGGTCTTCTCCTTGTTCTTGAACAGGTGCACGTCGTCGATGAAAAAGATGTCCAGGGACGAGGGCTGGTAGGTCTTCTTGAAGCTCTGCTGACAGTTGTTGCGCACGCTGTGGACGAAATCCTGGGAAAAGTCCCGGGCGGTCGTGTACTTGACCGAGACGCCCGATTTCGACGAGAGCAGCCGGTTGCCGATGGCATGGGCGATATGGCTCTTGCCAAGGCCCACGTCAGAATAGAAGTAGAGCGGGTTGTACCTGCTTATGTCGTTTTCCGTGACCGCCATGGCGGCCTCGTAGGCAAAGGCGTTGCACCTCCCCACCACGAATTCCTCAAAGGTGAAGTTCCCGTTGAGCCCGCTTGCCGGAGAGGGCGTAGAGAGCGACGGGAGCGTCATCTGGACCGGGGGCTCGGGAACCGGTTTTTCCTGCCTGACCTTTCCTTTCTGCCGAACACAGAAGTGGACGTCGACCGGCTGATTGAGCGTCCCCTGGACACACTGGACGATGTGATCCTTGTACTGCCTGCTCAGATACTTCTGGGAGAACGCGTTCGGGCAGGATATCAGAATGGTTCCGTCCTCTTCGGTGATATCCATCTGCTCGATGAGCACCCTTTCGGATGCCCCTGGAACCATCGCAAGGATAGATTCCTTTATAATATCGAAGTGGTCCACTGTAACCTCCCAGGTGGATGGAAAATTCGAACGTATGCGGGGCATATTGGACTCCCGGTTATAAAACGTCAAACCCGAACCTCTGCAGTTATTCCCATCTGCGTTCACTTCGTGCGGGCGAGGAAACAACGTGTCTTTTCTTAAGGATATGAGTGGAAGCCCCGTAACTCCAGCGTCGGGACGGCTCAGGGGAAGGCGGGATATTCACTGGATCCGAGGCAATTATCGACATTTTGTAGAAAACTCGGAACTCGGATTATCTCCGTCTTTCTCGAAAATTTATCATTTTGGTATAGAGGTTGTAATACTGTATTGCAGAATGCCGCCAGCTCACGTCTTTTCGCATGGCGTTTCCGCGGGTTGCGAAGAGGCTTTCCTTCGGGTCCTGGTACAGGTCGCACGCCCGGCGGACGGCGGCCAGGAGATCCGCGGCGGTGGGGTTCTTCACCCTGACGCCGGTGGGGTTGTCCCCCTCTCCGAGGGCCGTGACCGTATCCCTGAGGCCGCCCACGCAGGTGACGATGGGAATGGTGCCGTAGCGCATGCTGATCATCTGGTTGAGGCCGCAGGGCTCGAACCGGGAGGGCATGAGAAAGAAGTCGGCTCCGGCCTCGATGACATGGGCAAGGGATTCGTCGAACCCCACGATCACGCCGAGCCTTCCCGCATGGCCGGCTGAGAGGCTGAGCAGGTCCTGCTCGTGACGGCGGTCCCCGGTTCCCAGGACCACTACCTGGGCTCCCAGCGAGACGATCTCGTCCATGGCAGAGACCACCAGGTCGATGCCTTTCTGATCCACCAGGCGGCCGATGAGGGCCAGCAGCGGACCGGATGACTTCTCCAGGGAGAATCGCTCCTGAAGGTCGCGCTTGCACACGGCCTTTCCCGAGAGATCGTCGATGCTGAAGGCTTGTGCGATATGCTCATCGTGGAGCGGGTCCCACACCCGGATATCGATGCCGTTGACGATCCCGGCGAGCTTGAACGATACGGCCCGCAGCAGCCCGTCGAGGCCCACGCCGAACTCGGGCGTCTGGATCTCGGCGGCATAGGAGGGGCTCACGGTGGTGACCATGTCGGCGAATATGATGCCGGCCTTCATCACATTGATGTGGCCGTAGTACTCCATGATGTCCGGGTGGAACAGCTCGTAGGGCAGAAAGAGCATGGGCCAGAGCGCGGACTCGAACACCCCCTGGTAGGCGAGGTTGTGGATCGTGTAGCAGGTGGAGAAGCCCGTCAGGCCCAGCGCATGGAGGTATGCCGGGATGAGCGCGGTCTGCCAGTCGTTGCAGTGGATGAGGTCCACGCCTTCGAGGATTGTGGCCAGCTCCACGCACGCGCGAGAGAAAAAGGCGAACCGCTCGAGGTTGTCCGGGAAGTCCCTGCCCTGGTAGGAGTAGTATCCGTCCCGGTTGAAGTACAGGTCGTTTTCGATAAAATATGTGGGGCCGTGGGAGAAGATCCTCCCCTGAGAGATGCCCTGGCCCGAGAGGAACGAGATGTCGGCCACGTGTTCGAGCGCGATGCCGGATTTCTTGACGGACCGGTAGAGCGGCATGACCACGTCGCACCGCACCCCCTGGCTTCTGATCTCGGCGGGCAGCGCGGAGCTCACGTCGGCCAGGCCGCCGGTCTTGGCGAAGGGGACCACCTCTGAGGAGCAGAAGAGTACTCTCATGAGGTATAGTAATAACAGAATTCCCCTGCAAGGGTAAGGGGCTCGTGCCGCACGGCCTCCCGGGGGAAAGGGCAAGGGAAGGGGAAGGCCGGAGGCGAGGAGAAGAGAACATTGATTTGATTTTTCGCAGCCGGTTGATTATGGTGGGGTCCATGAACAGGGAAGAGTTCCAGAAGGTCCTCAAAGACTTTGAGATTCAGATCAGGAAGAGGCTGCCCGCCATGATCAACAGCTATCTGGCCAACAGGGGCAACCGGGAGTACGAGGCCGCCTTCAACCATCTCATCGATACGCTCCAGAGGACCCGAAAGGAGCTGCTTAAACACCTGTCCAAGGTGGCGCGCCACGAGCAGAAGGTGCGGTATTTCAACGCCGTCTACAACCTCGACTCGCAGCTCAGGAGCATGGGCCACAAGGACGCTCACCAGAAGCACCTGCGGTTCCGCCGCCACCGGCTGGCCGCCCCGGTGGTCTACGATATCGGCGAGGGACCGGAGCAGGGGGACCTGCTCAATGTCGCAGAGGAAGGGGTCCTGCTCAAGACCGCAGAGAAGGTCTCCGTTGACCGCGAGATCAGGGTCTCGATCTGCGGGAAGCAGGCCCGGGGCAAGGCTATGTGGTCCCTGGCGGACGAGTCCGGCAATGTTGAGACCGGGGTCAGGTTCCTGGAGGTCTCGGAGGACTTCCTGAAAGAAATCAAGGAGAAGCTGAAAGAGTAGGGAGAGGCCGTCACCTGTTCTCTTCATCCTGCTTCGCTTTGGACGAAAGCCCCTTGCAGGCCGGGTCTTCAAAGGGATTACCGCATTGACACCCGGAAGCATACGGGAGTATGCCTTCTCACGAGCCATGATATTCGCCATAACCACCCTTGGATGCAAGGTAAACCAGTATGAGAGCCAGCTTCTCAGGGAAGCGCTCGCAGCGCACGGACACCGGGAGCAGCCCTTCGGCCGTCCCGGGGCGGAGCTCTCCATCGTCAACACATGCACGGTGACCCACCGCTCCGACGCCCAGGCCCGGAACCTTCTGCGCAGGGCCCTAGCCCTGGGCGGGCGCGTGGTCGCCACCGGCTGCCAGGCAAAGGTCTACGGGGAGGCGCTTCGAGCCCTGTCGCCCGCCGTTGAGGTGATCCCCTTCGAGGACATCGGCCCTGCCCTGAACATTCAGGTGCCCTCCCGCATCACCGGCTTCTGCGGCCATAGCCGAGCGTTCGTGAACATCCAGCAGGGGTGCGGCAACTTCTGCACCTACTGCATCGTTCCCCACGCCCGTGGCGTTCCCCGGAGCCGGCCGTGGCAGGAAATCATCGGGGAGATCACCGGGCTGTACGCCGCAGGATTCCGCGAAGTCGTGCTTTCCGGAATCAATATCGGGCTCTACGAGGGGGGCGTGGCCGCGCTGCTGGAAAAGATCCTGAAGGAAACGCCCATGCCTGCGGTGCGCGTCAGCTCCATCGAGCCGTGGACCCTCACCGACGAGCTCATCCGCCTGGCCGCGGGAGAACCGCGGGTGTGCAGGCACCTCCACGTCCCGGTACAGAGCGGCTCAGATGCCATACTCTCCCGGATGGGCAGGCCGTACGATGCCCGGCATTTCCGCTCTCTGGTGGAAAAGATCAAGGCGCTCGACCCGGGCGTCAGCATCGGCACCGATGTCCTGGTCGGGTTTCCCGGAGAAGGCGAGGACGAGTTCGGGCAGACCCGCGCATTGCTGGAAGAGGCGGATATCTCCTATCTGCACGTCTTTCCCTACTCGCCCAGACCAGGCACCCCGGCCGCCGCCTGGGGGTCCACGGTGGACTCCCGCGTCGCAAAGGAGCGGGTGGCCCTGCTCAGGGAACTCTCCCGGCGCAAGCGCGAAGCCTTCATCCGCTCCCGGGTCGGCAGTGAGGAAGATCTGCTCGTCACCCGTGCCGGAAGGAATTCCCTCCGCGGCGTCACGTCCAACTATCTCATGGTCGAGGCGGAAGGGAAGGCGCGGGTGAACGACCGCGTCAGGGTGCTTCTGGAAGAGCCCTGCGAGGGATACGTCCGGGGGAGGCACATTGGATAATCTGCTCGTTGTCCGATACCTGCTGGAGACGGCCAGTGCGCTCGAGTACCTGGACGAGAACTCCTTCAAGATCCAGGCGTACCGCAGGGCGGCCCGGTCGATCCTGGAGCTCCCCGTCCCGGTGAGCGAGGTGTTGGAAGAGGGCGGGCTGTCGAGGGTCCCCGGTGTGGGCAAAGGCATTGCTTCGACCATCGAGGCGTGGGTGAGAGACCGCGATTTTTCCGCCCTGGAAGAGCTCCGGGCCGGACTGCCCAGGGGGCTCGACGAGCTTCTCAAGGTGCCCGGGATCGGGCTCAAGAGGGTCAGGATACTGCACGGCCGGCTCGGGGTGGAGACCGTGGACGACCTGATGGAAGCGGCGCAGCAGGGAAGGCTCGCCGGCTTGAGGGCATTCCCCGGGAAGTTTGTCCAAAGCCTGCCCCGGTTGCTGGAACGGGTGATGAGCTATCGGGGCAAGTATCTCCTGAGCGACGGTCTGGTCCGGGCGGACGAGGTGCTCTCCCGGCTTGCCGCTCAGGGATTGAAGGCAGAGGTCACCGGGGCGTGCCGGAGGCTCTCGGAGATCATCGAGCAGGTCGAGATCCTGGTGGAGGGCTCGGAACGGGACGGCGAAGCTCTCCGGAGCGCCCTGGACGAGCCTGGGTGCGAGCTCAAGGGAGACACCCTGGAGCTGCCGGCCGGGACGGGAACACCCCCGGTGGCGGTGGGCCTGGTGCCCCCTGAGGACTGGGCCGTAAGTCTCCTGACCACCACGGGCTCCGATGCCCACCTCGCCGCACTCAGGGATCATGCATCAAGGATGCGGGTGGGGATCGAGGGCGGCATCACCCTCAAGGGCAGTGAAGTGAGAATCGAGCGCGAGGAGGACATCTATCGCCTCCTGGATCTGCAGTATCTTCCCCCGGAGGTGCGCGAGGGCAGGGATTCGGAGATGGCCCGGGCCCGGGCGCACACCGTGCCCGAGCTGCTCGGTTCCACGGATATCCGGGGCACGATCCACAACCACACCGAGATGAGCGACGGCGTCTCGTCCCTGGCGGCGATGGTTCGCGGTGCCCGGGAGCGGGGATACCAGTGGATCGGCATCTCGGATCACAGCCGGAGCGCGCACTACGCGGGCGGGCTGAGTGAAGAGGCCGTAACGCGGCAGCACCGGGAGATCGATGCCCTTGAGGAAGAACTCGGCGACATCACCATCTTCAGGGGCATCGAGTCCGACATCCTCGCCGATGGTTCCCTGGACTATCCGCCCGAGGTGCTCGAAAAATTCGATTTCGTCATCGCCAGCATCCACTCGCACATGGACATGGATCGCCGCAGAATGACCAGGAGGATCGTCAAGGCCCTGCGCAACCCCTTCACGACCATCCTCGCCCACCCCACGGGCAGGCTCCTCCTCTCGCGGGAGCCCTATGCGGTGGATATGGACGCGGTTCTGGAAGAGGCTCTCCTGAACCGGGTGGCAGTGGAGCTCAACGCACATCCGGTGCGGCTCGATCTCGACTGGAGACTCATGGAGCCATTCGTGAGCCGGGGCGGGGTCATCGCCATCGGACCCGACGCCCACTCGGTGGCCGGCCTCGACGATATGGCATACGGGGTCATGATCGCCCGGAAGGGCTTCGTGACGAAAGAGTCGTGCCTGAATACCCGGGACGCCCGGGATATGAGGAAATGGTTCGGAAAAGCATGAAGATCGAATGCCGCAATGTCTCGTACCGCTATGATGTTCCCGGCTCCGGATGGGCACTGCGCGATGTGGACTTCACGCTGGACCAGGGAGAGAAGGTCGCGGTGATCGGTCCGGCCGGTTCGGGCAAGACCACGCTGATCCAGCTCATCGATGCGCTGATCCTCCCGGTTCAGGGCGATATCCTCTATGACGGGGAGAGTGTCCTGTCCCTGTCCAAGGCGAGAAAGCTCACTTCCGTCCGGAGGCGCATCGGGGTCCTGTTTCAGTTCCCGGAGCACCAGTTCTTCCATGAAACCGCGTATGACGAGCTCACCTTTTCCCTGAGGAACTTCTTCGATCTCGATGAGGAAGAGATCGAACGCCGGGCGCGGGGGGTGGCCGGAAGGTTCCAGCTGGATATCGGCGTGCTCGGGCAGGTCTCTCCCTTTTGCCTGAGTTCGGGCGAGAAAAGGAAGCTCGCCCTGGCCTCGGCCCTTCTCTCCTCGCCCGAAGTGCTGATCCTCGACGAGCCCACGGCCGGGATGGACGCATCGGGGAGGAGGGAGCTCACCCGGCTCATCGCGGGCCTGAAGGACGTGACCATCATCCTGGTCACCCATAACCTGGAGGACTTTCTGGGGATCGTGGACCGGTGCATCGTGCTCTCTGAAGCCCGGTTGGTCGCGGATATCCGGAAGGATCAGCTTAGATGCCGCCTGGATGCGTTCACGTCCGCGGGCATCGTGCCGCCCCTGGTGCTGCGCGTCCAGAACTGGCTGGCAGAGGAGGGCGTGAACCTTCCCTTCACGGTGTTCGACGTGGAGCAGCTCATCGGGCTGCTGAGGCGGACGGGATAGCCCGAGCCGTTTCCTCTTCCATCAAGCGGGGATACTCGGTTCTGAACCCGGGAATCCTCACGCCTGCTTAAGGCTGTTGCGTATTGACTAATGGATGATGCGGTCTTAATGTATTCTATAGGAGGAAGAGCCATGCCAGGTTTCGTGGAGATGAAGGTCGCCGGAATAGCCCTGGACCCCACCAACAATGCCCCCATCGTTGTCCTGCGGGATACCGAAGGCAAGTTCGTGCTCCCCATCTGGATCGGTATCATGGAGGCGAGCGCCATCGCCGCGTCGCTCGAGGGCATCCGCTATTCCCGGCCCATGACTCATGACCTCTTCAAGTCCGTGATAGAAACACTCGGGGTGCAGGTTGAAAAGATCGAGGTGGTGGATATCCGGGACAATGTCTTCTATGCCCTGATCACCCTGGACGATAATGGGAACAAGGTCACGGTCGATGCCAGGCCTTCCGACGCCATCGCCATCGCCTTGAGGCTCGATTGCGCCATATTCGTGGCGGATCACGTGGTGAAAGACGCAATCCGGGTGGAGACCAACAAGGAGACGGGCGGCAAGGTCATCGTAGGCTTTGAACAGGACCAGGAAAAGCTCAAGGAGATCCTGGAGAAGATGAGCCCGGAAGATTTCGGAAAGTTCAAGGCCTGATTCCCCTCTGTCTTAGCTGCATTGCACGGGAGAAGAACAGTGTGTGCCGTCCTCCGGTGAGAGGCGGGGGCGAACCCTTCCGATCCTGCATCCCCGGCCAAGGAAACAGCGCCTCCATTTTCGCAGCAAAACAGCCTAGTATACGGTAAAGACCTGAAAAACGGGTTTTTTTGTTGATACAAGGTAACTCATTGTGTATCTTTACAAGGAGATATGGGCTCCCGGGGCACATCACAGACCAGCGCGAAACGGATCAGCAAGGCCATATTCCAGACCATGGTGGAAAAGGCCGGTGACGGGATCTTTGTCTATCAGGGCAGCCAGTTTTTCTATGTGAATCCCGCCTTTGAAAAGATGCTGGGCTACAGTGCCGGAGAGCTGGAGGGTATGAGCTGGCACGACGTGGTCCACCCGGATTCCCTGGAGATGGTGGAGCAGCGCTATGCGCACCGGCTCCGGGGAGACGACGTTCCCTCCCGGTACGAGGTGGCCTTTGTCACACGGCGGTCTCAGAGCCGGATCATATCCCTTTCCCCTTCGGTCATTCTGCTGGGCGGTGAGCCGGCAACCCTGAACATCGCGCGGGACATCACCGAGCGCAGGCAGATGGAGGAATATCTCACCTCGTATAATGAATTTCTCAAAGGGCTCATTGAGAACTCCAGCGATGCGATCATCGCATCGGATCTCATGGGAAATGCGCTGATATTCAACAAGGCGGCTGAGGAGATCACCGGATACTCGGCTGCGGAGATGCTCTCGCGCAAGATCAATATCGACGATTTCATGGGCAGGGGCGAGCGCCGGCGGATCCTCTCGCTGCTGGATCAGGGCACCCAGGAGAAGCCCTACCGGCTGGTCGCGGAGGAGACCACGCTCTATGTCAAGGGCGGGGCGCTCATCCCCATCTCGATCTCGGCCTCCTATGTCTATCAGGCGGGCAGACCCATTGCGGGCATCAGCATCTTCCGCGACCTGAGGCCATTGCAGGAGGTGCAGGAGAGGCTCAAGGCCTCCGAGGAAAAATACCGGATTCTGGTGGAGAATGCCAAGGACGGCATTTTCGTCTACCAGGACCATTTCTTCAAGTACACCAATCCGCGATTCCGTGAGCTCATGGGCTACACCAGCGAGGAGCTGAGCTCCATGGGGTTTCGCGACCTGGTGAGGCCCGAGCTCGCGGAGCTCATCGAGTCGCGGTACGATAAGAGAATCAGAGGCGACGCGGTGCCCGAGGAGTACGAGATCGCCCTGCGGTCCAAGGACGGCTCGTGGCGGGCCTTCGAGATCTCCCCTTCCATCATCCGGTTCGAAAAGCGGCCCGCCACGCAGAACATCATCCGCGACATCACGCAGAGGCGCATGCAGCAGAAGGCCCTGCGTGCCTCGGAAACCAAGTACCGGGCCACCGTGGAGCACACCGGCACGGCCATCATGCTCCTGGAAGAGAACCGCATCGTCTCCCTGGTCAACCGGCAGTTCGAAAGGCTCACGGGCTTCAGCCGTGAGGAGATCGAGGGCAAGGTTCCCTTCACGAAGATCGTCCATCCCGACGACCGGGAGCGCATGGTAGGCTATCACAGGGCCCGCAGGGAAGGGAAGAAGGGCATACCCTCCGAATACGAGTTCAGGGCCGTGGACAAATCGGGCAGGGTCAGGGACGCCTTCCTCACCATCGGCCTGATCCCGGGGACCAGGCAGAGCATCGTCTCCATCATGGACATCACGGAGAAGAAGAGCATGGAGCGGGAGCTGGAGCAGGCCCGGAAGATGGCGGCCCTGGGAGAGATGTCGGCCCACGTCGCCCATGAGGTGAGAAACCCGCTCCAGAAGATCAAGACCGGGATGGAGCTTCTCTGCAACTCCCGCCCCCTGGAGGAGCGGCAGATGAAGATCCTCCAGGGGGTGACGAGCGGCATCGACACCCTGGAGAAGTTCGTGACCCAGATTCTCGAGTGGACGCGTTCGGGCAAGGCGAACCTCAAGAGCTACAGCATCAGCAACATCATCGAAGGCCTCCTGTTCAACCGCGCCGACCAGTGTGCGGACCAGGGGGTCGAGGTGAGAACCTCATTCGATGAGGTGCACGACCGGATCATGGTGGATGGAACCCAGATCCGGCAGCTCATCGAAAACCTCATCGACAATGCCCTGGACGCCATGCCCGAGGGGGGGACGCTCATGGTCTCCACCTCCCTGGTTCCGGGCCGCGTCTTCAAGGGCCGGGCCCATGAATTCGTCTCGGACGCCATGGAAATCCGCGTGGCGGATACCGGATGCGGCATGGAAGAGCACGACATGCAGCAGATCTTTCAACCGTTCATTACCAGGAAGGCCCGGGGTACCGGGCTCGGGCTGGCGCTCGTGCGGAAGATCGTGGACATGCATCACGGCGAGGTCGCCGTATCGAGCAGTCCGGGCAAGGGCTCCTGTTTTGTTGTTTTCGTTCCCGTGGATCAGCCGGCGGTCGAAAACCCAGCCGCCGGTAGTGGTGAGGACCTGCAATGAGAAAAGACAACCCGTCCATGTCGGAAGAAAGAGACCGCGACAGCTGGGGGAAGAAGAGGATCCTGCTCGTCGACGACGAACAGGTATTCCTGGAGCAGCTCAAAGACGCGCTTCTGTCCTCGAGCCTCGATCTGGTGATCGAAACCGCCAGCGACGGGCTGGATGCGCTGAAAAAGTTGAGCGTCACGCCTCAGGACATCGTGATCACGGACATCCGGATGCCCCGGATGGACGGATACGCCCTGCTCAAGGAGATCCAGAAACGCTACCCCTCCACCTATGTGGTGGTCATCACCGCCTTCGGGTCGGTCTCAGGGGCCGTGGAGGCCATGAAATACGGCGCCAGCGATTTTCTGGAAAAGCCCTTCAACATGAACACCCTGGAACTGTCGCTGACCAAGATCATCCGTCAGCAGGAGATCCTTCGCGAGAACATCGAGCTCAAGGGGCGCATCTCCCAGTATGCCGAAGGCCTGGATCAGCTCGTGGGCTCGAACGCGAAGATGCAGAAGCTCTACGACCAGATCATCACCGCGGCCGACACCAGCCTCACCGTGCTCATCCTGGGGGAGACCGGAACGGGCAAGGAGCTCGTGGCCCGGTCCATCCATTCCCGCAGCGACCGGAGGTCGAAGCCCTTCGTGACCATCAACTGCGCGGCCGTGCCGGAGAATCTCCTGGAGTCGGAGTTCTTCGGGCACGAGAAGGGCGCCTTCAGCGGGGCCGTCACCCAGCGCATCGGAAAGTTCGAGAAGGCACACACCGGCACCCTGTTCCTGGACGAGATCGGCGATATTCCGCTTGACCTCCAGGCAAAGATCCTGCGCGTCCTGGAGGACGGCAAGATCACCCGCCTGGGAAGCAACCGGGAGATCGATCTGGATTTCCGGGTTATCTGCGCCACAAACCGCCCCATTCAGAGCATGATCAAGAAGGAGCTCTTCCGCGAGGACCTCTTCTATCGCCTCAGTGTCCTGCCCATCATCATCCCGCCGCTCAGGGAGCGCAAGGACGACATCTCGCTTCTGGTGAGCCACTTCATCGAAAAGCACGGGGGAAAGTTCAATTCCCCGGTCAGGGGGGTGTCTCGGGAGGCCATGAATCAGCTCCTGGCCTATTCGTGGCCCGGCAATGTCCGGGAGATGGAGAACGTGGTCCAGCGCGCCATGGTCTCCTGCCGCTCCGAGCGGATCGAGCACTTCCCGGATCTGGGGAAAGACCTCCACGAGGCGGCAACGGGCCCGGCCGAGGAGGTGGCGGACGATCCCACCATCTGGGTGGACGCAGGCGAAGGGGCCGGATACCACGCCATCAAGCAGAATCTCATCGAACAGTTCGAACGCCGGTATTTCGAGCACCTCCTGAAAAAGCACCGGGGGGTCATCGCCGAGGCGGCCCGGGAATCGGGGCTGAACTACAAGACCTTCTATCTCAAGGCGGAAAAATACAACCTCACCAGGAAGAGGGCCCGTGAAGGTTAGAGAAGTATCCCCGAAGGCAGATCCCCGGAACCTCGTTGATTTTTGCCGGCAGCCTGTATACACTCGCGATCCGCTCTGCAGAACTTCCGGCCATCGGCGTACACCCGGGAGACGATAAGTGGAAATTTCGAGCAGAAGAGCGATCGTTCTCGTGGTGGCGTCCCTCTCGTCGTTCCTGACGCCGTTTTTGGGTTCCTCGGTCAACATCGCGCTGCCCGCAATCGGAGACGCGTTCTCCATGGATGCCCTCATGCTCAACTGGGTCTCCACCTCCTATCTCTTCGCATCGGCCGTCTTTCTCCTGCCCTTCGGCAGGATGGCGGACATCTACGGGAGAAGGCTGGTCTTTGCCTGGGGGGTCGCGATCCTTACCCTGGGCTCGTTTCTCGTCGTCCTGAGCCCTTCAGCCGGCTTCGTTATCGGGTTTCGCGTCATGCAGGGGCTCGGAAGCTCCATGATATTCGGCACCGGGGTGGCCATTCTCACCTCGGTCTATCCGCCGGAGGAACGCGGAAGAGCGCTGGGAATCAACGTGGCTGCGGTCTATCTGGGGCTCTCCCTGGGGCCGTTCCTGGGCGGGATCATGACCGAGCATCTGGGGTGGGAGAGCATCTTTCTGGCGGTCGTCCCCCTGGGCCTGACGATCCTGGCCCTGACGATCCTGTGCGTGAGGGAGGAACGGGGAGGCGAGGGCGGCGCCATCGACATCCCCGGGTCTGTAGTCTACTCGGGTTCTCTGGTCGCCCTCATGTACGGGTTCTCCCGCATCCAGGAGGCACCCGGGATGGTACTGGTGCTCGCCGGGATCGCGGGCATGCTCGTATTCCTCGCGTGGGAAAAAAGGGCGCGGCATCCCCTGCTGAGCATCGGCCTGATCACCCGGAACCGCCAGTTCGCCATGTCGAATCTGGCCGCCTTCATCCATTACAGCGCCACCTTTGCCATCACCTTCCTCATGAGCCTCTACCTCCAGTTCATCAAGGGCATGAGCCCCCAGCAGGCAGGCCTGATCCTGGTATCCCAACCTCTGGTTATGACCCTGTTCTCCCCTCTGGCGGGCAGGCTCTCCGACCGGATCGCGCCGCGGGTGCTCGCCTCGGTGGGCATGGCCGTCACCAGCCTGGGGCTCTTCCTGCTGGTGTTTCTCACCGATAGGGCAGGCACGGTGCAGATACTCGTGCCCCTCCTGATCATCGGCCTGGGGTTCGCGTTTTTCTCTTCCCCCAACACCAATGCAGTCATGGGCGCGGTAGACAGGAGGATGTACGGCCTTGCGGGCGGGTTCATCTCCACCATGCGGGTCACGGGGCAGGCCATGAGCATGGGGATCGTGCTCATGCTCTTCGCCCTCTTCATCGGGGCCAACGCTATCACGCCCGAGCTCCATCCGGCCTTCATGAAGAGCCTGAGGATCGGATTCATCGTCTTCTCCCTTCTGTGCGGCCTGGGCATCTTTGCCTCGCTGGCCCGTGGCGCGAATCGCGAGCAGGCAGCCGATTCTCCCAAACAACGGAGCTGAACCGGCTTAGGGGGCGTCTGCTTGAAAAAATTTGCGGTTGATCCGGGTCCGGGATATTTCTATTCTCTATCCGGACGTTAAAAAATGCCGGGTTATGGAGGAATATGCCGTGAAACTGAAAGATCTGGTTTACGTGAAAACAGGCAATCCTGCCTCCGGTGATGCCCTGGCGGTCATCGACATGCAGAACGATTTCATCCCCGGGGGGGCACTGGCCGTACGGGAGGGAGACGTCATCATCGAGGGGATCAACCGGGTGATGGAGCTCTTCAACCGATCCGACCTCCCCGTGGTGCTCACCCAGGACTGGCATCCCGCAGATCATCGCTCCTTTGCCTCAGCCCACCCGGGAATGAGTCCCTATGACCCCTTCGATGCACAAGGAATCGGCCCGGTCCTTTGGCCCGACCACTGCGTGCAGGGGAGCCACGGGGCAAGCTTTCACAAGGACCTGGAAACCCGCTTGGCTCATGCCGTGATCCGCAAGGGTTATCACCGGGATATCGACAGCTACTCAGGGTTTCTGGAAAACGATGGCAAAACCCGGACAGGCCTGGACGGTTACCTCAGAGACCGGGGCACGAGGCGGCTCTTCGTCTGCGGCCTCGCCCTGGACTACTGTGTTTTCTTCACCGCGTCCCACGGCCGCGACCTGGGATACGAGGTCTGTGTCATCCCCGACCTCGCCAGGCCGGTGGGCTCGCCTCCGGACAGCCTTTCCAGCGCCCTGGACACCATGTCGGGCAAGGGGGTCCGCTTTGTCCGCTCAGGCGATCTCCTGCCGGGCTAGGCGCTGTAAACAAACCGACGATTCGCAGATATACCGAGTTTACAGCAATCTTGTCACCAGAGGCGCGACCGGAGTATCAAGGCCGCCCGTCGATCAATCCACGACCCCCATGATGTGTGGCTCCATGACTGATTACCACCGTAGTACTAATGGATTGTCAGGGAGTTCTCCGTAAATTCCGCCTGCTGGGTGAGCTTGTTGATGTCGAGGATCAGTGCTACGGTGCCGTCACCCATGATGGTGGCCCCGGACACGCCTTCCACGTGCCTGAGGAACTTGCCCAGGTTCTTGATCACGGTCTGGTGCTGGCCCACGACCTTGTCCACCACGAAGCCGATCCGGCGCTCGCCGATCTCGGTGACCACCACCTGCTCGATTGCCGGATCGTCTCCGTCGAGCGAGAAGACCTCCCGCAAGGGGATATAGGGCACGATCTCGTCCCGGACCCGGGCCAGATTTCTGCCGTGGGCGTGCCGCCGGTCGTCGGCGCTGAGCTCCACGCACTCCACCACGGCATTGAGGGGCATGACGAAGTATTCGTCGGATATGGTCACCAGCAGGCCGTCGATGATGGCAAGGGTGAGCGGAAGTTTCAGGGTGATGGTCGTTCCTTTGCCTTTCGCGGATGCGATCTCCACGGTGCCGCCGAACGACTCGATGCTGCTGGTCACCACGTCCATCCCCACGCCCCTGCCCGAGACCTTGGATACACTCCGGGCGGTCGAAAAGCCGGGCGCGAGGATGAGCTCGAAGATCTCCTTTTCGCTCAAACTTGCATCAGGGCTGATGAGGCCCTTTTCCATGGCCTTGGCCCGGATGGCCTCGGTGTCGAGGCCGGCCCCATCATCGCTCACCGAGATGAGCACATGGGCACCGGAATGCTCCGCGGTCAGGCGGATGGTCCCTTCCGCGGGTTTTCCCGCGGCCGCTCTTTTCTCAGGCGATTCGATGCCGTGGTCGATGCTGTTGCGGATGAGGTGGACCAGGGGGTCGCCGAGACGGTCGATCACGGTCTTGTCGAGCTCGGTTTCCTCGCCTGAGGTGGTGAAGTCCACCTCCTTACCCAGCTCCGTGGAAAGGTCTCTCACCAGGCGCTTGAACTTGGCGAAGGTGGTCCCGATGGGGAGCATGCGGATGCCCATGGCATTGTCCCTGAGCTCGGCAGTCAGGCGTTCCACCTCTTCGGAAACCAGGGTGAGATCGGTGTCGTTTCTCTGGGCGGAAAGCTGGGTGAGCCTCGCCTGTACGGTGACCAGCTCGCCCACCAGGTTCACCAGGGAATCGAGCTTGTGGGAGGCCACCCTGATGCTGGATGCGGTATCTCCGGACAGGTTGCCCATGCGCTTTTTGCGCAGACTGCGCACATGCTCCTGCTCCATCAGGGCGGACTGCACCTCGGAGCGGCGGGCCTTGCCCGATTCCACGAGCAGCTCCCCGATCCTCTTCTGCCTGCCCAGAATGCTCTCCAGGTCGCTCAGGCTGATGTCTCCCCGGTCGAAGAGGATCTCTCCGATCTTCTTGTACTCCTCGTGATCGATCTCGCTGTAGTCGTCGATCTTGGTCACCTCGACGTCGCTGATGTGCTCCACGAAGATGAACACGTCGCGGATGGCGTCGGCATCCTTGTCCGTGGTGAGGATGATGTCCCAGTAGGTGTAGCATGCCTCGGGGTCCAGGTCCTTCAGGCCGGGAAGCTCCTTGAGGTGGCAGATGACGTGCGCGTGGCCGAGCCCCCTGATCTCGTTCAGCAGGGGGATGGGGTTGGTCCCGTTCTGGAACAGCTCGTGATGGGGCTTGAAACGGATGCGGTAGGTGGTTTCCGCCTTCAGGTCATCCCCCTGCTCCGAGGCGGAGTCTGCCGGGCGGGGAGCATCCTGCTCCGGGGCGGTGTCCTCCCCTGAGGAGATGAGCTTCTTGAACGAGGCGGTGATCTCCTCGGCAAGAGTGGCGTCCGCCTCCTCTCCCCCCTGAGACGCATTCAGCATGACCTTGATCTGGTCGCAGGACCGCAAGGTCAGGCTGATAAGCTCTTCGTCGACGGAAAGCTTTTCCTCGCGGATGAGGTCGTATACCGTCTCGATGGTATGGGTGAACGATGCGATATCGTCGAAGCCGAACATGGCCCCGGATCCCTTGATGGTGTGCATGGCCCGGAAAATCCGGTTCACGGTATCCAGGTCGCCCGGCTGCTGCTCCAGCTCGATGAGTGCCTCCTCGAGATCGGCCAGCAGCTCGAATGCCTCTTCACGGTAGAGCTGTTTCTGTGCGTCCATATGCATATCTCCTGAAAATGAGAACTCGTCTCGTGTCTCCTGAAAATTATCCGAGCAGCCTTTTCACCACGGCGATAAGCTGCTCGGGCTTGAAAGGCTTCACGATCCAGCCGGTCGCGCCCGCCTGTCTGCCCGAGTCCTTCTTGTCCTGATGGGATTCGGTGGTGAGCATGACGATGGGCGTGAACTTGTACGAAGGATTGGTGCGCAGGGCCTTGATGAGCTCGATCCCGTTCATGTTTGGCATGTGCAGGTCCGTGATCACCATGCTCACCACTCCTGAGCCGATTTTGGACAGCGCATCTTTGCCGTCGGAGGCCTCGATCACCTCATACCCTTCTTTTTTGAGAGTAAAGGAGACCATCTGCCGGATGCTTGCCGAATCGTCCACGGTCAATATCTTTTTACTCATGACCTTCTCCCTTTTTCCACGGGCACTCCGGGGTGCAGGGTGAGTCGCATGCATCGGGGCTGATGGCCAGGGCCTCCAGCGCGGCATGGATTCCTGCGGGGATTTCTCCGGCAAGGGTCATTTTCCGGTTCGCCTGGTGAAAAGAACAGTGTGCCGAGCAGAGCACCTGCACGCACGCCAGATCGAGCGACTCCACCGCGCTCATGTCCATCTCAAGGGGTTCTGCCGTCTCCAGGGCCTGAAGAAGGACGTGTTTCAGTTCCGATGCCGTTTCGATGGTGAGCGCCCCTTCCAGTGTCAGGGTCCTGCCCCTTCCTTCTGCCTTGTCCTGCCAAGTGATATTTCCCATCACAGATCTCCTTTGCGAGCCTCTGCCATTTTCTTGCCCGTATTCAAAACAACTCCACATTATCGCCCAGATCTCCTCCGGCCGGGCGTTCCGGGCTGACATGCACCCTTTCGGTTTTCCGCTCCATATGCTTGAAATGGACGTCCCGCTCGCTCTCCATGGTGTAGCGCCCGTCCAGGGCCTTGAGGTAGGTTTCGGCGGCGGACCTGTCGTGATCGGGGAAGGCGGCTGCGATGCCGTCCGCGACCTGCCCGAGGCGTTCCCGGGCTTCGGTCAGGGCCTCGTTCACCTCCTGGTGCACCGTGATCTCGCGGATCATGGAGGTGATGTCCCGCGCGAGTGTGTCGCCCTGGCCGTTCATGTCTGCGACAGCGGCCATGACCCGGGTGTTTACCTCGTGGAGCGAGGCGATGATGGACCTGAGGCTGTTCATGAGTCTTTCCACCTGTCCCTGCTGGTCTTCCTGTATCGCCTCCAGGTCTTGGTCAAAGGATTGGGCCGCTTCTCCCACCTCGGCCAGGGTGCCCGAGAGCGCGAGGGTATCCGAACGCGAATTTTTCGAAAGCTCGTAAATACTGCCCGAGATGGTGTCCAGGGCGGCGCCCTCGCTGCCGATATGGGCCGCTTTGATCCGGGCGTTCAGGGCGATGAGCTGGAGATTCAGGCCCAGGTCTTCGATCTCTTTGACAAAATGCGACATCTCCGAAACCATGTCGCTGACCGACCTGATGGTGGAGGTCAGGCGCGATTGTTCCGAGATATCCTGATCAAGGGCGGTGAGAACCGACGAGATGCCCGAGTCGATCTCCTCCATGAAGCTGATGCCTTCGTAGTCCGACGCCCAGGCCACGGCATTGGCTTCGTGCATGATCTCCTTCACGTTCCGGGCTATGCTTCCCAGGTTGGCCAGGATGTCCTTCACCGCGCTGAAAAACTCGTCCTGAGACTGGGAAAGCTGCAGGGTCTGGAGAGCACAGATCTCCGCCGAGATGCCTGCGAGCTGCGGAAGAGGTTTCTCCCCTGCCTCCATGTCCGCAGTGATACCTTCGAGGGCCTCTCTGACATGACCGATCTGCTGCCGGGTGATATCGTGGAACTGCAGACCCGACACGATTTCTTCAATGTTTCCGGTGATCTCCCCGGCGCTCCGTGCAATGCGGTGTGCACTGCTGGTCGCGTTTTCGGTTTTCGTGCTCAGGATCGCGTGGTTCGATTCGATGTGCTGGAGCATCATTCCGGTCTGCATTCTCTGGGCCTTCTGAGAGGCCGACATGTCCGAGAGAGTTTTGCTGATGGTGACCAGAAGGGTGTCGGTCTTTCTCTTCATCTCGATGGATTTTTCCCTGACGCTCTCCGAGAGGTTTTTCACGTCGTCGGTGAGCGAGCTGAACCCCGTATCACTGGTGAAGAGGTGAACGTTTTCCACCCGGGTGAAGAATCCCAGCATCCGCAGGTTGAGCACAAGGAGCTTGAAATCCTCCAGGGACGAAGACACGGACCGCAGGGTGTCGTAATACTGCCCGAGCACCTGCGAGGTCCTTTCGGAATGATTCCGGGACGTGTCCAGGTGGCGCCGCAGTTCCTCGATGATATCCATGAGCGAACCGACCGACTGGTGAACTTCCTTGCCGGTCATGAGGCCCAGTACCCGGGAGGCCGTCTCGGCCATTTCAGTGGACCGCTGGTGAAAATCCTGGAGCTTCTCCCCGATCTGGAGAAAGTCCTGCTCGGTTTTGGTCTCGAGCGTGCTCAGACTCTCCGAGACCCGTGAGAGCGTCCTGATCCAGGAGTCCGCCGCTGCCTTGCCGGAGCGGTCTTTTACGTCTCCGCCGTCAGTATGGCCGTTTCTGATGATCCTGGTGAATTGTCGTATTTTCATTTCCTCTATCCGATCGTTATGGTTGTGTTGTACGCCTTCATGATCTCCCGGTGTATGGCCTGAAGCGGCAGCACCTTCTGCACTCCTCCCATCCTGACGGCCTCTGCCGGCATCCCGAACACGACGCAGGAGCTCTCGTCCTGCGCGATGGTGTACGCCCCCGATTCCCTGAGCTCCAGCATGCCGCGCGCGCCGTCGTCGCCCATGCCGGTCATGATCACGCCGATGGCGTTTCTGCCGGCATAGCGCGCCGCCGAGCGGAACAGGACGTCCACCGACGGCCGATGGCGGCAGACCAGGGGGCCGTCCTTGATCTCCACATAGTACCGGGCGCCGCTCCTCTTGAGCAGGAGGTGTTTGTTCCCCGGGGCGATCAGCGCGTGCCCGGGGAGAACCGTGTCGTTGTGGGACGCCTCTCTGACCGTAATGCGGCACAGGCCGTCCAGCCTCTGGGAGAATGCCTTGGTGAATCCCTCGGGCATGTGCTGGACGATTGCGATGCCCGGGCAGTTTTCGGGAAGGGCCTCCAGGAACACCCGCAGCGCCTCGGTCCCTCCCGTGGATGCACCCACCACCACGACCTTCTCCGTGGTCTGAAGCTGCGCGTCAGGCCTGGCAGGGGGAATGACGGCGTCCGCGCTGAGCTTGGGCGTCGCCAGGGAGTGGCCGGGCGATCTTTTTTTTGCCCGGGTTCTCGATGCGGCCACCACTACGTCGCAGATGAGCGTGGTCGATTCCTGCAGCATCTGCTTGGTCCCCAGCGACGGCTTGTGAATCACCTCGATGGCCCCGAAATCCAGCGCCTTCATGGCCGTCTCCGTGCCCTTGCCCGCGAGCGACGAACAGATCACCACCGGTATGGGGTGCTGGTCCATGATCTTCTTCAGGAAGGTGAGCCCGTCCATCTTCGGCATCTCCACGTCCAGGGTGATCACGTCGGGCACCTCGGCCCGCATTTTCTCCGCAGCCGCGTACGGGTCGGGCGCCACCCCCATGACCTCGATCCTCGGGTCGGACGAGAGTATCTCCTGGAGCGTCTGGCGCACCAGGGCGGAATCGTCGACGATGAGCACCCGTATCTTTTTCATTTCCTTCCCCCGGAGTCGATCTGTGATGCATGGGTCTTGGTGATGAACTTGGCGAGAACATCGCCGGTCAGGGTGTTGAAAATGAGCTTGCGGCCCCGGTTTCCGCCTACGTTCCAGGCCTTCAGCGGGATCCGGTGCCTCTTGAGGAAGGCCAGGGCTGCCTCCACGTTCCTCTTCCCGATGTTCATGTCTCCTCCGAGGGAGCCTGTATCCTGGAATATGGCGGCCCCGCCGAACATCTTCACCTCGATGTCGCGCAGCCTGATCCCCTTGCCGGTGTACTGTTCGATCATCCACTGCAGGGAGGAGTCCACATACTGGAACGCCCCGTCCTTCTTTGCGTCCCTGCCCTGGGCGATACTGGGCATGACCGCGTGGCAGATTACGCTCATCCTTGTCGGCCGGTGGTGCATGGTGATGGACAGGCATGAGCCCAGAACCGTGGTGACGAGCGAGGGATCGAGGGTGAGATGGATCTCGCCCGGTTTCAGGTAGCAGGTCTTGATTCCGGGCTCGGCCGCACGGATCACGATGGGATCCTCCTTGACACCGTGTTGGCCACCGGCTCCAGAGGAACCCTCATGCCGTTGATGGTCTCCGAGTGGCCGGTAAAGAGGTACCCGCCCGGGTGAAGGTGCCCGCAGATCCGGTTGATCACGGTCTCCTGCGTGGTGCGGTCGAAGTAGATGAGCACGTTGCGGCAGAAGATGACGTCCATCTTCTCTCGCATGCCGAAATCCTCTGCCATGAAGTTGAGCCGGCGGAACTTCACGTGGGCCCTGAGCTCAGGCACGATGCGGACCAGCCCCTTGCTCCGGTCCCTGCTCCTCATGAGATAATTACGCTTGAATTCAGAGGGAATGTGCTCGGCGCGCTCCTCGTCGTAGATGCCGTCCCGGGCGGTCTGCAGCACCCGGGTGGAGATGTCGGTGCCCAGGACCTGGAAGGTGAACCCCTGTGCCCTGCGGGAAAACTGGTCGAGCACCATGGCCAAAGTATACGGCTCTTCACCGGAGGAACAGGCCGCAGACCATACCATGAACGGCCTCCTGATTCCCGCGCCCCTGGTCTGAATGAGCTCGGGCACCACGTTTTCGATGAGATATTCGAAGTGCTGGGCCTCGCGGAAGAACTCGGTCTTGTTGGTGGTGACCACGTCGATCATGTGCACGAGTTCGTTGGCGATGCCCTCGGGGCTGAACAGGTAGCTGCAGTACTCGTCGTAGGAGCCCAGGCCGATGGATCTGAGGCGTTTCTGGAGCCTGGCCTCCAGCATGGTCTTTTTTGTCAGCGGCATCTTGATCCCGCTTTCCCGGTAGATGAATTCGCTCAGGCGCGAAAACAGATCCTGCGACATGCTGGCGCGCGGAAAGGTGGTGGTGCTTGCTTGTGTCGTTCCCATCTGCCTTGAAGCTTTCTCTTTTCTTTGTCTCTTCAATCCGCCGGCCAGCCGTTACAAGACACGGCCGGCCGGCGGTAAAGGGGGCTGACTTATCCCGGAATCTCCGGTGAACAGATCTCCCGGAGCTCCTCCTGGCGGCCGCAGGCGGCCGCACCCGGTGATGACTGGCTGACGAGCGAGATCTCGTCTGCGGAGAACACCCTGTCGATGTCGAGGATCATGATGAACTCTTCATCGCGTTTGCCCATGCCCCTTAAGAACTCGGTGTTGAGCCGGGTGCCGATCTTGGGCGCGGGCTCGATGTGCTCGGGCTCGATTTCCATGACCTCGTGCACCGAGTCGGCCAGTGCTCCCAAGGTGGTCATGTCGCCGTCCACGTCGATCTCGCAGATGATGATCCGGGTATTGACGGTTTTATCCGTGTTCCCGATGCCGAACTTGTCCTTGAGGTCCACCACCGGCACCACGGTGCCCCGCAGGTTGATCACGCCACGCATGAAGGGCGGCGACTGGGGCACCTTGGTGATCCGCGTGAAGTCCAGCACCTCCCTGACCCGGGTGATCTCCAGGGCGAATTCCTCCTCGTCGAGGTGGAACGAGAGATACTGGGTTGTCTCAGTTATTCCTTGTACGCTCATGACTTTCTCCTCGTCTCTTCAGTAACGCTCGAACTCGCTGTCCTTGGAGTCACTCTTGCTATCGGCATCGTCCAGGCTGATGTTTACACCCGAGGGACGTACCCCGTGAGAAGAGCCGGACGGTACCTTTGGCGCATCGCGGTGAGCGAGATGAGATCCCTTGGCCTTTCCATTGTCCGGGATCTTCTGTGTGCCGGAAGCGCCCTGGGTCCAGGCCGCTTTTCTGGAACCGGTGTCGCCGACCTTGAAGAACGCGATGGTGTCCTGGAGCTGGAGGGCCTGTGAGGAGAGTTCTTCAGCGGTGGACGACATCTCTTCGGATGCCGAGGCGTTCTGCTGGACGACCTGGTTGAGCTGCTGGATGGCGGAGTTGATCTGGTCGGCGCCTGCGTTCTGCTCGTTGCTGGCAGCCGTGATC
>JAHDQN010000023.1 GCA_018433775.1 Deltaproteobacteria bacterium | reverse complement strand
GACCTGGGGATCGAGGGCTCGGACATCCTGAAAGACCTGGAGGCAGACCTTCGCAGGGACATGCCGCAGGAGAAACGGGTCGATTTCATCGCCTCGCGGGGCGAACACTACAATGCCAAGGTCATCACCCGGTATCTCCAGGCAAAGGGGTTCAATGCGAGTTTAAGGCTGCCCGAGGACATCGGCATTGTGGTCTCCGAGGACTTCTCCGACGCGCGGGTACTGCCCGAGTCGTACGCGCGGCTGAAGGAGCTGCGCGATACGGACGGCATCGCCGTGATACCGGGATACTACGGCACCACCCGTTCGGGTGATGTGGCGGTTTTCTCCCGGGGCGGCTCCGACCTTACGGGCGGAGAGGTGGCCTATTCCATCGACTCGGCCCTCTATGAAAACTGGACCGACACCGACGGTGTCTACCAGGTGGACCCGCGCCTCGTGCCCGGGGCAGAGGTGATTCCCCGGCTCACCTACAAGGAGATCAGGCTGCTTTCTTCCAAGGGGTTCGATATCTTCCACTTCAATGCCATGATCAACTGCAAGAAGAGAAAGATCCCCATCCACATCCGCAACACCAACAATCCCGATTCGGACGGCACGCTCATCGTCTCCGAACGGGTTCCGGAGGAGACGGCGGTGGGGATAGCCCGGCTCGACGACGTGGCGTACATCTACATGGAAAAGGACGGCCTGGCAGAGGTCATCGGGGCCACCAAGGACGTTCTCGACATCCTGAAAGAATATTCGGTCCACACCTATCACTATCCCACGGACAAGGACGATCTGGCCATCCTGGTGGACCAGAACGATCTGATGGACAAGGCCGACGTGATCAGGGAAGAGATCGACAAGGCCCTGTGCCCGGACGTGCTCGACATGATCTACAATATCTCGGTCATCTCGCCGGTGGGCATCGGCATGAAGGAAAATCCGGGCATCCTCGCCCAGGCCGCCACGGCCCTGAAGAACGAGAACATCAACATCGAGATCGTGGACCAGGGACCGGCCCAGATAAGCTTCCACTTCGGGATGCAGAGATACTACGCCGATGACGCCCTGAGCGCCCTCTTCCGGGAGCTGATAGCCAGGGATTGAGCGGGAGGCCTCTTGATAGCCGCCTGCAAGCGGCTATCTATGAGTTCCAGACTCCTCCCTCTGCTCCGCCGTCCCCGGCGGGGAAGGGGAGTGCGGAGTCCGGGAGCGCCCATGTTCTCGTTGTGGAAGCCCGCGGTATTCCAGGGAGACGTAAACAGGTCCGGGTACTTCGAGGGATGGTACTTCAAGAGCGTGAGCCGCGATGAAACCGCCGCCTGCGCAGTAATCCCCGGTGTGTCGCTCCCCCGGGAAAGGGAAAAGGCCCATGCCTTCGTACAGTTCTCTCGTGCCGGGGAAGGGAGATCGTCCTTTTTCCGGTACCCCTTGAGCGAGTTTTCCGCAGACAGGAAAACCTTTGCGATCGCAATCGGAAACAACCGGTTTTCCATGCACGGGATACGGCTCGATATCGACCAGGGCGGGGAGGCCCTCCGGGCGGAGCTGAGCTTCCGGGGCATACATCCCTGGCCGGTCACGTGGCTGTCTCCGGGCGCCATGGGATGGTACGCCTTTGTGCCCGGGATGGAATGCTACCACGACGTGCTGAGCTTCAACCACTCAATCGAGGGCTGGTGCGAGAAGGACGGCATGCGCACGGACTTCTCCGGCGGCAGGGGATACATCGAAAAGGACTGGGGAAAATCCATGCCGGGCTCCTGGATATGGATGCAGAGCAATCATTTCGATGAGCCTGAAGCCTCGTTCTCGGGCTCCATCGCGAAGATTCCCTGGTTCGGGAGATATTTCACCGGGTATCTGTTCGGGCTCTATTTCCGGGGCGAAGTCTACCGGTTCACCACCTATACCGGGGCCCGGGTTTCGGATCTTAAGGTTGATCAGGGCCTCGTCAGCTTTACGGTCGAGGATGCTGACTCGCGCCTGGAGGTGCGGGGTGCGAGGGCGGATGGGGCCAGGCTCATGGCCCCCAGACAAGGCGACATGTCGGTCCGCATCATGGAGACCCTGGACTCGAGCGTCGACCTTCTCTTCTTCCGGAAAAAAGGCCGCGAGATCATCTATTCGGGCACCGGGAGGAACGCGGGCCTGGAGTATGTGGGCGATGTCCGGGAGCTGGCGGATCGTCTTGCATGATCTCCCTTGGAAGGCGGGCATCCCGGTATGTGCCGGGGTTGTCTGTTTTCCCGGCACCGTGTCCCTTAGGACGGCCCGGCCCGGTATTGATTCCCGGGAAGAACAGGCTATTTTCCATTCTATCGTCTCTTTGCACCCCGTGCAGATGAAGGATCGTTGCAATGGCCGGAAACACGATCAACCGGGAAGCACAGAAAGAGCTTCACGACCTGACCGACCTGGTGAGCCGGTACCGGTCTGTAGTGGATCAGCTCTGCTCCCGCGCATCGACCGTGTCCCATACCCCGGAATCCGTGGCGTGCATCGACCGGAGATATGTGTATACCTGGGTGAACGATGCGTTCCTTTCCCTTTACCGGAAGACCAGGGAGAATGTGGTGGGACACAGCGTGGAGAAAGTTGTCGGGGAAAAGGCCTTTCAGGAAAGGGAGAAACCCCGGATCGACCGCGCCCTGGGGGGCGGGGAAGGTGAGTATGATGACTTGATCGAGCACCCCAAAGCAGGGAAGCGGCATGTCCTGGCCCGGTATATTCCCCTTGTGGGCGAGGGCGGGTCCATAGAGGGGGTGGTTTCATCTGCATGGGACATGAGTTTGATGAAGGACGCGGAAGAAAAGGCGCTCTGCGCCCGCAGCGATCTCGACGCCCTGATAGGTAAGCATGCGGAAAGAGTCTCGGACGTGGTCCTCGCGCTGGAACGTGAGGTGAAGATGCGCACGGACACCGAGGCCGAACTCAAGTCGAGCAGGGAAAAGCTCGCGAAGATATTCCAGGCCATCCCGGACCCCGTCAGCATCTCCACCCTCGAAGAAGGGGTTTTCCTGGATGCAAACGAAGCGTTTTTCCGCATGACCGGTTATTCCCGGGAAGAGGTGATCGGGAACACATCCTTGAACCTCGGGATCTGGTACAATCCGTCCGACAGGACCAGGGTCATGGATCTCATCAGAAAACAGGGCAGAGTCCGGAATCTGGAGGCGAAGTTCAGGAACAAAACCGGTGAGTCGCGGGTCGTGCTCGTCTCGGCCGAGCTCATGGATATTGACGGAAAGCCCTCGGTCCTGTTCGAGAGCCGGGACATCACCGAGCGGAAAACCCAGGAGAGCGAGCTGAGCCGATCGCAGAAGATGGAGGCCATCGGCCGCCTTGCAGGCGGCATAACCCACGATTTCAACAACCTGCTGACCGCCATCGACGGATACTGCGAGCTGGCCCTGCTGAAGATCGGCAAGCCCGAGCAGGTGCGGTCCAACATCCTCAAGATCAAGGAGGTGAAAGAGACCGCATCATCCCTGATCCGCCAGCTCCTGGCGTTCAGCCGCAAACAGACGGTCAAGCCCCGCTCGCTTGATATGAACGGGGTGATCGAGAACATGCAGAGCCTGCTCAAGCAGTTCATCGGGGAAGACATCGAGCTCAAGACCCGGCTTGAGCAGGACATCGGAAACGTATACGCCGACCAGGGGCATGTGGAGCAGATCATCATGAACCTGGCCCTCAATGCCAGGGATGCCATGCACAAGGGGGGCATCCTGACCATCAGCACCCAGCGTGTTCATCTGAAGGAAAGCGCCGTGGCAAAGCATCCGGGCATGAGGCCCGGCGATTACATCAAGCTCGAGGTGAGCGATACGGGGGTGGGCATGGATGAAGAGACCATGGCGCACGCCTTCGAGCCGTTTTTCACCACCAAGGAGACGAGCAAGGGGACAGGGCTCGGTCTGGCAACGGTCTATGGAATCGTCAGAAACAACGGCGGAAGCATTTCGCTCAGAAGCGAACCGGGCAAGGGCTCGACCTTCGAGGTCATTTTGCCCGTGAGCGAAGAGACCCCCGAGGCCGTTTCACGGAAGGCGGGCAGGGCTCCAGTCAGAGGCGGGTCAGAGGTCGTTCTGGTGGTGGAAGACAATCCCTATGTACTGGACCTTGTCACCGAGGTGCTCGGCTCCATCGGCTACACCCTGCTCAAGGCCCGGAGCGGAAATGAGGCGATGGACATCTGTGCGTCCCATCCGGGCGACATCGATCTGGTGATTGCGGATGTCGTCCTCCCGGGCATGGACGGCCCAGCGATCGTGAAAAACCTCCTTGTGCGCTTTCCCCGGATGAAGATCCTCTACATCACCGGTTATCCGGGTGACGTGGTTTCACTCTACGGAATTCCCGACACGGAAAGACACCTGCTCCAGAAGCCGTTTTCCGCATCCGCCCTGACGGAGAAGGTACGGGAGGTGCTGGAGGAAGATTCCGGTCATGATGTATAATGGATGGTACGATATTGCGCCATTGATTCAATAGAGTTCGGTCCTTCAGCATCTACACTGTCAGGAAAAGCCGATTGCACTGTACGAAACAGATCGTCTCCAGCCGGGAACCCTTGTGCGCATGGTGAATCTTTTTCTTTAAACAAGCGAAAAAACCTGGTATTGAGTAGTTTTGCTTAAGATTCGCTGATGGATCCCCGATAGGAGATATGCCGTCAGGCAACAAGGTTTGGGATATCTTTTTCTTGGATGAAATGGTGAAAGGAGAGAAATTGTCATGAAGTTGAGGAGCATACCCCTGATTGCACGTATCGTCCTCGCCGGCATCGTTCTTTCCGCTTTCGGTGGATTCATCGTTCCAGCGGGGCACGCCGCGTCAGAGGTGATGGTGGTGGCGCACGGCTCCGTGCCGGTGGAATCACTGAGCCGGGATGCCGTCCAGGAGATCTTTCTGGGGAGAAAGACCAGATGGAGTGACGGGCAGAAGATCACGCTGGCGACCCTGAAAGAGGGCGAAGAGCATGAGGCTTTTCTGCGGATGTATGTGGGCAAGACCCCGCATCAGTTCAAGAATTACTGGAAGAGCCAGGTCTTCACCGGGAGAGGGAAAGCACCCGAGGCCTTCACTTCACCCGACGAGCTCGCGGAATTCGTGACAAACACCCCCGGGGCCATAGGCTATCTTCCCCAGCGTGCATATCAGAACCAGTTGAAGAGTTTTATGATTGAGTAGGAGGCTTAAAAATGAAGAGTGCTGTGAAAATCATGTTTCTCTCAGCCTTGTTTGCCATGTGCTGTTTCTCCGGGAATGCCCGTGCGTATGAGTATCAGGGGGTCGATATCAGGGGGTTCATCTCCCAGGGATATCTGCAGAGCACAGACAACAACTTCTTTGCCGAGACAGAGGACGGCACCTCCCAGTTCAACGAGGCGGGCATCAACTTCTCGGCCGAGGTTTCTGACAGGCTGCGTCTGGGCGTTCAGTTCCTTTCCCGGGACCTGGGCACCATCGGAAACAACGAGGTGATCCTCGACTGGGCCATTGCGGACTACCACTTCCGTGACTGGCTCGGCCTCACGGTCGGCAACATGAAGTTCGTACACGGTCTTTACAACGAGACCCGCGACCTGGACATGGTGCGCACCTTTATTCTCATGCCCCAGAGCGTATACATAGAGGCCTGGAGGGAGGCCATCTCCTCCATCCAGGGGGCCGGACTCTACGGTGACCTCGGGCTGAGCGATATGGGGTCGCTCTCCTACGATCTGCAGTACGGTACGGTGAACCTCGACTCCGATAAAGGGGCGGCCAGGCTGCTGGGAGACCAGTGGCCCTTCGAGGGCATGGGTCTCCTGGTGGATGTTGATCAGATCAACGTGGACTATACCTACGCCGGAAGCATCCGATGGATCACCAACCTCGAGGGCCTGATCCTCGGGGGCTCCACCTGGGGTTACCAGTTCGAAGCGGACGCGACCACGCTGCTGGATACCACCAATCCCATGGCGGCAGCCATGCTGCAAAACAATCCGGGGTTTGTTGATCTCGTTGGCCCCCTGAATGCATACGGTGCCCGCTTCATGCTCTCACCCAGCGAGTTCGGCGTGGAGACGGTCAGCTACACCGCGTCCATGGAGTTCATGTGGAGGAACCTGGTGTTCGCCGCGGAATACATGCGGACGACCTACAATATCGAGTTCAGGAACTCCCCGCTGTTCACTACCCTGGAGCCGGTACTGAGCGCCAATGGGGTGGCGGTCCAGGACGGCACCATCGAGGTGGATCAGTTCAGCTCGGTGGGTTACTATGCGAGTCTCGCCTACCGGTTCGCCCCCTGGTTCGAGCTGGGCACCTACTACTCGGTCTACTACCCCAACGAGGACGACAAGGACGGCAAGGAGCGTGTAGCCAAGGGGCTCGACGACCAGGACCACCGGGGATGGCTCAAGGACATCGCGCTGACCACACGGTTTGACGTGAACGAGAACTGGATCGTCAAGCTCGAGGCCCACAAGATGGACGGTTCCGCAATCCTTCTGGGCGCCGACAACCCGGCTCCCGAGGATCCGGCGGAAGACCGCTACGAAGAGGATTGGTACCTCTTTGCAGCCAAGATGACCTTCCACTTCTGACGCCGCATCTCGATCGATCCTTCCGACATGTAAGGGCACGGTTCTTCGGAAAGAGGAACCGGGCCCTTACATGTCGAGTTCATTCATTTACCAGCCCCGAATCAGACAGGTCTGCAGTCAATATGCATGGTCCGGTTTTTTCCAAGCGAGAAACTGAAGTGTGAACCCGACCCTGAAAACTTTGGGGTTCTGTGCCCTGTTTCTATTGAGCGGCAAAATGAACATGCAACAGATATCCGTCTTGCAGACGTGGTGAATGGTTCTGAAGGGCCGGGTTTCCCTCCCGTGCTCCGGCGGGAAGGAAACCCGGGAAACGGACTATTCTACGGCCTTTGCAAGCTGGAGGATTTCGATGGGCAGTTCGATCTGGAGCTCTTTGAGCCGGCTGGTGTCCACCATGATGGTCAGGTCTTCCTGCCTGAGGATGGGCATGCTGCCGGGGTTTGCACCCTGCTGGAGAATCTGTGAGGCCTGCACGCCTGCGAGCGAACCGACGTGCGGGAACTCTGCGCCTACGTAGAGAATAGCTCCCGGGACCTTCATGTGGACAAGGCTGAAAACCGGCAGCCTGTATTTGAGAGAGATGTCCGCAAGCTCATGGCAGGGCTCGTAGTTCCGCATGCCATAGTAGGAATCAAGGAGCACGGCAAAGGCCTGGGCACCTTTTGCAACCAGGTCTTCAGCGGCAGGGGTGAACTTGTCGCTCTTGCTGACCTCTTTGGTGATGAAGGTGAACCCCTCCGAGGGGCCTGCAGCCTTGGCCTGCTGCGCCTGGGCCAGTGCGTTGTCGTCATCGGTGTGGACGATGCCCACGGTCTTGAGATCCGGGAATGCTAGCCTGGCGATCTTGAGGGCCGACCCCATGTCCATGTACAAGGTGGAGCCGGTGAACCCGGGGCCTGCTGCGGTCAGCGACGAGCAGCCGGCCGCCTCGGGGATGGCAACCGCGGTGAACACCAGCGGGATGCCGGCACCTATGATCCTGTCTTTCGCATACTTGGTGGCGGGCGTGCCGATGGTCAACACGAGGTCGGGGCGGGCGTCAGCGATCTTGGAGGCGGTGTTCTTGATCTCCAGGAGCACGCCGACCTTTTTCCACAGGCCCCCCTTCTCCACGTCGAAATCGATGATCCGCCGGTTGATTGTGAGGTTCTGTCCCTCCGTGATCCCATTTTCGGCAAGGCCCTTGAGGAACCCCTCGTATGCCATGTCAAAGGGTTCGATGTTGGTGACCTGCAGCACCTCGATTTTGTAGGTCTTGTCCTGGGCGAAACAGGTCACTGCCATGAGAATGACTATGAGAACCGATAGTGTTCCGATAAAGATTCTATTCATGCATCCCTCCCCCTGTACCTTATCATATATTACACATTTCGGTTATCATCGGCAGGAAATAAAGGAAAGATGATATGAAAATTGATTCATCAGGCAGTACTATCCTATATGTGCATAGGGAATATGAAAACCATGGAGAAATCGACCTGGAGCCAGAGGAAGGTACGTTCAGAGCGGGCATGGGCATATGACAAATGAGGGGGGGCGAAAAAATGAAGGGGCTCCCGGAAAAATGACGCCGGGGAGATCCGGTCCATAAAGATTCATGAGTAAAATGACGAAGGGATGGTAAAATGATATCCATCAGAACGACCATAAACGACTGCGGAGTAGGTTTCGATTACCGGTGCCGCTTGTTTGCATCCGTGGACAGCTGCGTGAACACCAGGAGAGTGGCGATATGAAGAATATTCCCATCAGGTATTGTTTCACATTCACTGACAGAAGCCAGGAAATAATCAACTTGAGGCTCAATCCGAAAACGCTTGAGCTGGTCAATGATCCACCCGGGTATCTGCCTTCCTGGACTGTGCTGGGATTCCACCAGTGCCCCAACTGTCCTCTTTTCTATGAGACCAACCCTCACTGCCCGCTGGCAGTCCATCTGGTAAATACGGTAAACCGGTTTCAGGGCAAGATGTCGTTTCATGAGATTCACCTGAGTGTGGTCACCCCGGAGCGGATCTTCTCACAGCTGACCACCCTGCAGAATGCGATCAGCTCGCTCATGGGGCTCATAAGCGCGACCTGCGGATGCCCGCTCACCGCGCCGCTCAGGCCAATGGCCAGATTTCACTTGCCGCTTGCCACCGGGGAAGAGACCATTTACCGCGCCACGTCCATGTATCTGCTCGCCCAGTATTTCCTCAAAAAGAACGGTCAGTGCGCGGATCTCGAGCTCGCCGGACTGACCAAGATTTACCAGGACATCCACCTGGTGAACATCTCGTTCACCGAGCGCCTGAAGGATGCGACACAGACCGAATCAACCCTCGATGCAGTGATCATGCTGGACACCTTTGCCAAAGTCCTGCCTGTTCAGATCGAAGACTCCCTCGACTGCCTGAGCTATCTCTTCGATCTGAATTCACCTGCCCGGGAGCCTTCCCGTGCCTGAGCGCCCGATCCTTGCAGTGATTCACGGATAACGCCCGGATAGTGCACACAGAGGCTTCTCAGGCGCTCCGTTCCCTCGAGAGACAGGCAACCTCGTCTGAAAAGCCTTGCCTTTCTTATCCGGTTGTCAATCTATGACCGGCACTCATAAGGTTCCCCGAATCCGTACCTTAAAAAAGGTCATCCGGATATCTCCCGCAAAAAAGCATTGCCTTTGCTTCCGTGAAAAATGTCTTGACAGAGCCGGGCTTATCGGTAAAAATGGTTCAGTGGTCGGACCACCGGACCAAATGGAGGGGACATATGTCGGCATTGATTCTCACCCGCCCGCTCATGCGGAAAAGGCTTTCCGGAGAAATCGAAAACATCCTGCTGAAGAGCATCATCAGGGGCCAGCTTGCCGCGGGAGAAAAGCTCCCGACCGAGCGGGAGCTCGCCAGAGACCTTGAAGTCAACCGGTCCACGGTCAGAGAGGCGCTCGGCAAGCTCGAATCCCTCGACCTGGTGGAGATTCGTCATGGTGACGGTGTTTATGTCAAGAATTTCCAGGAGAGCGGGAGCCTCGAGCTCATCCGGGCCATGGTCCGCCTGGATGAGCGTCAGCGGGACGACATTATCGTCGCCCTGCTCGAGTTCAGGTCGATAATCGGACCAGAGATGGCCTTTCACGCCGCCATGAACAGGACGGACGATCATATCGAAGCCCTGGAGGATGTCATCTGGAAGAACGGGAAGCTCTCGACCCTGGAAAAGGACATCCGGGTGCATCACATCATTGCCCTGGCGAGCGCCAATGTTCTGTATCTCACCCTGCTGAACTTCTTCAACAAGTTCATGATCGAATACGGGCACCTCTATTTCAATGAACAGGAAAACGTGGAGCGCTCCATGCGTTTTCACGAGGAAATCTACCATGCAGTCAAAAATGGAAACGCCGGTCTGGCCAGAGAAATCATGAAGGACGTTCTCACCTATGCCCAGAAGGCGGTGGTCGATACGCTGCAGGTTGGCAAGCATAGCAGGAGGTAAGAACGATGCGGAGATTTATCGAGAATCACAGGGACCGGATCTATGACGTGGTGGTAATCGGGGGCGGCATCACCGGGGCCTCGGTCGCCTATGATGCCGCCAGCCGGGGGCTTAAGGTTGCGCTGCTCGAAAAAAACGACTTTTCCGGAGCCACGTCCGCGGCCACCTCAAAACTCATCCACGGGGGACTGCGGTATCTGGCGAATATGGAGTTCTCTCTGGTGAGAGAATCACTGAAGGAGCGCAAGATCCTCGAAGACATCGCGCCCAACTTCGTCTATCCCTTCCCCATGCTCATGACCCACTACAAGTCGTCTCTCAAGAACAGCAAATGGTTCGTCAAGGCGGGGCTCACTCTGTACGACATCCTTTCCTACGACCGGGGCAGCACCTGGGACGAGAGCAAGAAGATCCCTCTGCACAAGACGGTCTCAACAAGGAAGGCGCTCCAAATGCAGCCCTGCCTCAAGGAGCAGGGACTCTCAGGCGCATCGGTCTTCTACGACTGCATGAGCATATTCCCGGAGCGGCTCACGCTCGCCTTCATCAAGTCGGCCGTGGCCTTCGGGGCGGATGTGGCGAACTATGTCAAGGTCGACGGGTTCATCATCGACCGGTCCGGCAGGGTGGCCGGTGTCTCGGCGACGGATCTTCTGAACGACACCCGCTGCGAGGTGCGCGGGAACGTCACCATCAACTGCGGAGGTCCCTGGGCGGACATCATCCTGGGCCTGGCGAAGAAGGGCGAGGCCAGCGAGATGCTCCGTCGCTCCGAGGGCATCCACATCATCACGGGCAAAAAGATCAACGAAGGGAGCGTGGTGGCGTCCATGACCCCCAAGGGGAGGCATTTCTTCCTGATTCCGTGGCGGGGGCACACGCTGATCGGGACCACGGACAAGGAATATGTCGGCAGCCCCGATGATTACCGGGTGACAAAGGAGAGCATCGTGGAGCTCATCGACGAGGTGAATTCCACTTTCGGCGCAGGCTTCGTGCGCTTCGAAGAGGTGCTCCACACCTACGGGGGCTTGAGGCCGCTGGTAGAAGAGCAGACCGAGGGGACCTACGAGTCGTCCCGGAAGTACGAGATCTACGACAATGCCTCCGACGGGCTCCACGGCCTGATCACCGTGGAGGGGGGCAAGTACACCACCAGCCGGAATCTTGCCCAGAAGGTCATGGACCTGGTGAGGGAAAAGACGGAGATGCCCATGGGCCAGGCCATCACCGACCGGCGCTATCTCCATGGGTGTGAAATCCGGGACATCAATGCATTCGTGGACTCCATCAAACGGAATTATTCCGGCTTCGGTGAAAGCACCCTGGAATATCTGGGCAGGCACTACGGCACCGAGTATCACAAGGTCATGGAGCTCGCGGAAAAAGACCGCGAGTATGCCGAGGTGGTGAGTACAGACGGCGAGATCCTTGCCGAGGTGCTCTTCGCCGTGAGGAACGAGATGGCCAGGCGTCTGAGCGACATCGTCCTGAGGAGAACCGGCATCGCCACCCTGGGCAACCCCGGAGAGGAGATCATGAGTAAGGTCGCCGCCATTGCCGCCCGCGAGCTCGGATGGAGCAGTGAGAAGACCGCGGAGGAATACCGGAGCACCATGGACCTGCTCAGGATTCCGGGCAGCGGGGAAACCCCCGGGGAATCAGACTCATCGGGCCTGTCCCGCTGAATCATCTTTAAGAGGAGGGAGTCATGTTTGGAAAAAGGAAGTTCAGGCCCGACTGGACGGAGCACGCACCGCAGAGCGGCAGCATCAGGTCGATCGTCAAGTACGGCAACCCCCGTGCCTTCAAGCACCCGAGCGACGGATGGGTCGCCATGATGATGGACGAGTTCGGCATGACCCGCGGGGATTTCTCCCGAAAGCAGGACGAGGGGGCGGAAAGGGCTGTTCTGGACCGGCCGGCGGCCCTGGATGAGCGGCACATCGAGCACCTGAAAGGCATCGTGGGGCCGGAAAACGTCTGCACCGACGACTACAGCAGGATCAAATACGCCTACGGCAAGACCACCGAAGAGCTCATGGAGCTGCGCCAGGGGATCGTCCGCCAGACCGCCGACGTGGTGGTGCACCCGCGCGACAAACATGAGGTGGGAAGGATCGTGGCCTATTGCAACGAGCACGCTATTCCGGTCTATGTGTTCGCGGCGGGCTCGTCGGTGAACTTCGGGGTGCGACCCGCGCAGGGCGGGGTGAGCCTGGTGATGAGCACCCATATGAACAGGCTCCTTCAGATCAACGAGACCAACCAGACCGCCCGGGTGCAGCCGGGCATGTTCGGCCCCGCCTATGAAGACGCCCTGAACAACGCTCCCGAGCGCTTCGGCTCATCCAGGCGCTACACCTGCGGGCATTTCCCCCAGTCGTTCGAATATTCCACGGTGGGGGGCTGGGTGGTAACCCTGGGCTCGGGCCAGGCCTCCACCTATTATGGCGACGCCTGCGACATCGTGCTCAGCCAGGAGTACGTGACGCCTGCGGGCACCTTCCGAACCCGCGAATTTCCCGCCTCCGCGACCGGTCCCAAGGTGCACGACATCATGAAGGGCTCCGAGGGAGCGTTCGGGATCCTCGTGGAGGTGACCATGAAAATCTTTCGCTCCATGCCGGAGAACAGGAAATACTTCAGCTTCATGTTCCCCACCTGGGAGGCGGCGGTGGACGCCAGCCGGGAGATCATGCAGGGCGAGTTCGGCAGGCCCGCGGTCTACCGGATATCCGACCCGGAGGAGACCGACAGGGGGCTCAAGCTCTACGGCATCCCCTCGCCGGTGGACGCCTTCCTCGTGCGGAGGGGCTACCGGCCCATGGAGCGCTGCCTGTGCCTGGGCACCGTCGAGGGCGACAGCGATTACACCCGCCACCTTCTGAAAAAAATCCGGAAGGTCTGCCGCGGGCACGGCGCTCTGTACCTCACCGGCTATGCCTCCCGGAAGTGGGAAAAGACGCGCTACACCGAGCCCTACATGCGCGAGGACCTGCAGGACTTCGGCATTCAGATCGACACCCTTGAGGCGAGCGTGACCTGGGACAACCTCCACGCGGTTCACCAGGGTGTCAGGGCCTATATCAAGGCAAGGCCTCAGACCATGTGCATGACCCATGCCTCGCACTTCTATCCCCAGGGTACGAACCTCTATTTCATCTTCATCATGAGAACCTCTGACGCGGAGGAGTTCCGGTCGTTCCAGCGGGGAGTGATCGAGGCGATCATGAAGAGCGGGGGCTCGCTGAGCCATCACCACGGCATCGGCAGGATGATGGCGCCGTACCTGGAGGAGTATCTCGGAAAGGAGCAGATGGAGGTGCTCAAGTCCCTGAAGCGCCACTTCGATCCCCGGAACATCATGAACCCGGGCGGCCAGCTCGGGCTCGACCTTACCGGGGACGAGCAAAAACCCGTGGGCTCGTGATCTCCGGGAGAATGCGGTTCATTTGCGCCGGCGGTCTCTGTCCCTGACGGCACCATGTCCGGCTCTTTCCCCCCCGCCGGGGATTCCAGGACCCTGCCGCCGGGGCTCAAACCCGGGCACGCTCAGATCGGCGTATTCCTCAGTGCCCCATAGATCATGTAGACCCCGAGGCAGATGATGAACACCCCGAATGCCACGCGCAGCCACGGCCCGGCCAGCCGGTTGGCGAAGTACGCGCTGATCCATGCCCCCGTGAAGAGACCCAGCGCCACGATGATCGCGGATTTCAGGTCAACGTTGCCGTGCCGGTAGTACTCGGTCACCGCGGCCAGGCCCACCGGCGGCAGGAGAATCGCCAGGCTGGTCCCGATGGCGCTGTGCAGGGAAAAGCCCATGACGATCACCAGGGCGGGAACCACGATCACCCCTCCGCCTATGCCGAACAGGCCCGAGGCGACGCCGGCCGTGAGGCCGATGAGAAGGAGCAGTATCAAATGTATACCAACAGCCATGAAAGGCCTCCTCTTTTCTTCATGTTTTTAAACATATAGTGATAGCCGGATGCGGACGGGTTCGCAACAAAGAATACCTGTCCGCTAAACCGTTGCATTGCCATGAACCGCACCGTCATCGGGTTTTATGCAGCAATACAATCCCTGTGTGGGAGAAATGTCTCCGGAAGGCCTACAGGCCGTGATCGATCTGTTTTCGCGGGCGCAACAGGGAAACGGCCATATAATAGAACGGGTATATGAGGGAAAGCCAGGCGATGGTCCCCGCTTCCCGCGAATCGGGAAAGAGGCTCAGGTACCCGATCACCGCCAGGTACAGGCCCGCGAGAACGAGATTGACCCGTCTGAGCCTTTGCGTCCGGGTGGGGTAGAGGTACTGCGTGGGCACGAACACGAGGATCGAAAGCACCATGAGCACGCCGATCGCTGCCCCGGTGGGTGGCCTCAGCAGGTACAGGTAGAGAAAGACCAGGTTCCAGTATGAGGGGAAACCGACAAAGGCATCCTCGGTCTTGGCCTGCTCGCGACTGAACCCGAAGGCGCTCGCCAGCATGCCGTCGGTGGAGTCCACGAACACGGCGATCCACAGAGCAACCAGGAACACCCGGACGTTCTGCTCCCGCAGGGCAAGGAAGGCCACAAAGGCCAGAACGGCCCCCAGGCTGGTATAGGCGTGTACGCAAGCAGCGAGCAGCTTTTCGGTGTTCACGACGTCAGGACCTCCCGTTTGCACGCCGGGGATGAAAGGTTTACATCAGGGGCCGGAGTGTCCGTTGTTAAGATATAATGATACGGAGGGAGCTTTGTCAGAACACCTGTATTTTTACGGACGCGCTGATGGGGACGGTATGACGGGAAAGAAGGATGCCGGCGCACAGGTGCCGGCCACGGGGAACGCGCATTCCGGATGCGCCCCTGGGAAAATATTCCCTTAGGATGCCGGAAATTTCTGGCTCCCGGGAAGAAGAGAGGAACGTGCGGTCCCGGGATGCCGGATAGAGAGGGGCTGAAAAAGCCCCCCTCTTATGCGTGGCTCGCCTGCTGTGCAGTTATTTTCCGCCGCCGCCCGATCCGCCGCCGTGACCGGACCCGCCGCCCGACGAACCTCCGGACCCGCCGCCCGACGATCCACCGGAGCTTCCGCCCGATCCACCGCGGTTACCACTGCTCCTGCCGGCGCCCTGCGAACCCGAACCTGCCCCATCCCCGGAGCCTGTCCCGTCGAGCGATCCGCCGGAGCCCGCCTCTCCATATCTGCCCGCGGCCTTCAGCCCTTCGGATGACGTGCCGCTGCGTATGGCACGGCAGTAGCGCTCGGCTATCCGGCGGGGATCTCCCTGCTGCGACTCCTCCATAAACGTGTGCCTGAGCGTCGCCATCTCGCGCTCACCATATCCCTTCTCCAGGGCCTGCGATACGGCCTCGGCCGCGATCTGCGACGGCACGCCCCGCCGGGTCATCTCCCGGGCGGCCGTGAAGCTCTCGCCGGCCAGTGCCCCGGTCTGGTCCCGGGACTGATCCCTCTGGCGCTCCCGGGCGGTCTCGCGGATCTTTTCCGCGATCCTCCCGGCATCCTCTTTTGTCAATCCGGCAGCCATGCCCTCGGCAACCGCCTCGCCGATCCTGCGGACCTCCCGGTCATCGCCGGTGAGGCCGCGCGCTGTTCCATAGGCGTAAGCGTAGCGGGATCGGGTCATCTCCATGGCCTGTACGATGTTCCCCGCCTGGACCTTTTTCGTCATCCCCTCGAAGGCCTTGTTCATGACGGGCTCTGCCGGCTGCCCTTCCTTAAGGGCGTTCATCACGATCTCCTGTGCCCTGATCGTGTGCTCTTCCTGAAATTGGCTGCGCACCATGAGCCTGGTCATCCTGAGGGCTTCATCGCTGTTCGCCCCCAGCCGGATCATCTCCCGTGTGTTTGTCCGGACCTGTTCCGATGCTCCGGGCAGTTCCTGATCAACCTCGTCGCCGAAGGCGGTGGAGGAACCGCACAGCAGCACGATGCCGATGAGAACCAGAATCTTTTTCATCTCTTTTCTCCTTTGTTCTGTTCTGCCTGTTTAAAACGTGCGAGGTATCAAAAGGTTACATGTCCGGCAGGTAAATGCAGCTGCCCTGCCCGAACCCGTCGTCCTCGCGGTAGGCGCACCCGGGCACGAGCACACGGCCGTCCACGAGATAGAAGTAGCTGAATTCCTCACCGGCGGGCACGCTCACCATCCACATGGACGTATCGATCTTGCGGGCCGGATGGGGCCGGTACCCGTCGAGGGAGGAAACCAAGGCGACCTCCCGGGCATCCGGTGCGCGGAGAAACAGCCTTACAGTGCCGTTCTCCACCTTCTGATAGTGGTGGGCGCAGCCGGCGAGCACAAGACCGAGCATGATGGACACAACGACCGAGCGCCTCACCGGTCCGCTCCCGCAAGCAGGATGGAGTTTTCTCCGCCGAAGTCATCGTGTTCGCGGGCCGGAACCGTTGGGTCCACGAAGCGGGTGTCGTCCTGAAGGACATAGGTGAAGCGGTGCTCCCCCCGGGGGATATCCAGGGTGATCTCCCAGTAGCCGCTCCCGCCCTGCTGCCTCAGGGGAACCTTCTCCCACCCGGTAAAGCTCCCGGCAATGTCCACCCGGGATGCATCCGGCCGGTAGACGACGAATCGGTGGGAGGCGCCGGCCGGGCCGAGCTGAAGCACCAGCACAAAGGAGAGCACGAGCACGGCCACAGCCATGGCCGCTGCTGTAATCACCAGCGGCCGGAGTATGGCCGGGACGGGAGGCCTCACGGGCACGATCACACGTTCGAGCTCGGGAATCTCTCCGGTCATCTCGGCGCGCAGCTCCTTTTCCTGGTCCAGCAGGGCGATGGTCTCGTCCTTGAATCCACCGCTTGCGTGAACCCGTTCCACGAAGACCTTTTTCTCGTCGATGCTCAGCTCGTCATCGATGAACATGCTTATGATCGTATCCTGGCTGTCCATACTCATTCCTCCAGATAATCTCTCAGCTTGAGCCGGGCCCGGTGGACCTTTACCTTGACATTGGCCACGCTCATACACATGACCTCCGCGATCTCGGCATAGGAGAGAGTGCTGCTCACGACCATGGAGAGCACATCTCGCTCATCCCGGTTCAACCTCTGCAACCCCGCCAGGACCCTTGCGCAGCGATCCCTTGTCACGAGCGCATGCTCGGGGTCGGCACGGGTGTCACGTTCGTCATCCTTGAGTCCGGTGTAGCGGGAAATCCTGCGCAGGTGATCGATGAAGGCATTGCGAGCGACCGTGAAAAGGAGGGCAGGGACAACCTCGCGATCGTCATACCGCTCCATGCAGCGGGTGAAACTCTCCTGCAGGATATCACGCGCCACGTCTGGATCTCCTGTCATGCGCACCAGGTACGAGAACAATCTGCCCTTGTTCTCCTCGAAAATGGTCTCCATCGGGTGCATGACGCAAGTATAACGCAGAATCCAAGGAGAGGTTACAGGAGAATATGGGAAAAGACCGCCGGGGGCCCTCCGCCTTTTCGGACAGGGGAGGAGAAAGGCCCTTTCTCCAATATTTTCTTCAGCGTGTGCATGCACCATATTTTCTTTGTTGATTCCCCAACGCTCATTCAGTACTATAACTTGAAACCATAAAAATCGTGTGATCATGAGATCGGCAATGGCGATCCGGCAGCACGAAAGGAGAAAATGAATGCTCGAAGTAACCGAGAAGGCAACACAGAAGGTCGAAGAGTTTTTCAAGACCAGGCAGGAGATAGAGCCGCTGAGAGTAGTGGTCGCCGGCGTCGGTTGAGGGGGGCCCACATTGGGATTGGCTCTGGATGAGCCAAACGAAACCGACGAAGTCATCGAGACCGGGGGGTTCAAGTTCGTTGTCGAGAAGAGTCTGCTGGAGCAGGCCAAACCCATCCGGATAGATTATATCGCCAATTCCATGGGAGAGGGTTTCATCATCACCTCGGCCCTTTCCAAAAAGAGCGACTGCGGCGGCTGCACAAGCTGCTAGAATGTATCAGAACGCACAGGGCGAGGGGGTGCTTCTGCCGCCCCCTCTGTCCTGGGGCGTCCCGCCTTTTTCATAAAAAGATCAGGAAACGAACGATCCGCCGGGGATGCGCATTCCATCCGCCGGGAGTTGATGCCCGCTATCCCGTCGCCCCTGTTCTGCCCCGTGAGCACGGGCGTCTCCCCCGCATCATGCCGCTCTCTGCCCGCACTGCCGGCATGCACCGGTCACCTTGAGGACATCTACCGAGTGCGGTATTGCCCGTCACGGCTTTCGGTATGTCCGGACCATGTCGTGGAGCCTTTCAGCACTGAAGGGTTTGTGCAGGAATGCGGCCACACCCGCTTTTCTGGCCAGGTTTTCCTGTGAGCGGTCGGACTCGGTGGTCACCATGACCACAGGAATTCCCGCAAGCGACGGATGGGAGTTTATCTGCCTGGCGAGCTCGATGCCGTCCATCACCGGCATGTTCATGTCGGTGATGACGAGATGGTATTCATCGCCTGCCAGGAGAATGTCCAGGGCATCTTTCCCGTTGGGGGCGGTAGCCAGGCTCACCCCGATCTCCGAGAGAATACTGCAGTAGAAGTTCAGCATGGCCCGGGAGTCGTCCACGGCCAGGATCCGGGTCTTTTCATCCGGAGCGGAAACGCTCTTGAGGTGATCGATGTCGGCTTGTGAACGGCCGGTATTTATCTTCCGGAGATTATCCTGGAACAGGTCTGCGAGCTCCCTGTCTCCGGTGCGCACGACCTCGGCCACGAGCCGGGTTCCGATGGTTTCATCCTTCAGATACAGGGACTTGAAGATGTCGAGAGACCGTGATGCGATGATGGCCCTGGTCAGCGCGCGGCCATGCGGAGAATCCTTGCCCATGATCTCGACGATCCGGTCGATGATCCATGGGTTGTACTCCCTGTCGAGCGAAGACACCACCGCGGTCAGTACCATCTCGTCCTCTTCCTGGAGCCCGTCCGCCAGGCAGACCAGGCTCTTCATGCCCGGAATGCGGCCCAGGGCGTCGTAGACCGCGAAACGGGTGTTCAGGTCCTCGGCAAGCCCCTTGTCCATGGCGGCAACCAGGACATTCCCGGCCTCCCTGGTGCCGATGAGCCCCAGCACATTGGCGGCGAGGATCTTTCTGTCCGGGTCGTCTTCGCTGAAGGTGGACGACAGCGGTCTTACTGCATCGTTTCCGATCTCAGTCAGTTCGTGATGGATCAGCCTCCTGGCGGCAGGGTTCCGGTGATGGATCTGCGAGGCAAGAAAGCAGGCCGTCTTCTCACTCTTGAATCCACCCAGGGATTCTATGGCGCTCGCCGTCTCCAGGCTGCATTCCTCATAGTTTTCATCCGAACCGGCCTCGACGACGATCCGGCAGAGACGGTCGAGAGAGGCGGCATCAGCAAGGACCCCTGTCATCCTGATGCACAGGGAGGCAACAGAGGGATCCTCGTGGTCGAGGTATTTTCTGAAGAGATCGAGGGAATCCCGGGGATTGAGATGCGCAAGGCTCGACAGGAGGATGAACAGCATGCCGTGATCGTTTTCCGCAGCCGCCTGCCCTACCATGCCGCGGATAACCGGCGCTGCGGATACGAAATGTCTCTGGCCGGCCACCTCGATGCATATGTTCCGCACCTCCCGGTTGCCGGATGCAAGACATCCCGCCGTGTGTTCCTCGCTTGCCGAGAGCAGCGATTTCAGCGTGTCACGGATCACGAGCCCCACGGCGTCATGCTCCGGGATCTTTTCCATGAGCGAGGTGAGCGCGGGGATCGAATCGCTTTCGTTCTTCTCCACCAGGGAGTTGAGTATGGATATCTGCTCGATAAAGTCCTTAGATTCAAAATCGGCAAGCTGGCTCATGATATTCTCCTCTGGAACCTACTCCCTCATTTTCCTGCTATTCGAAGCAGACTTCGAAGGTGAAGTCGCCGTTTTCCGTATGGAAGGGCACGGCAATGATCGGGTGGGTGGTGACATGGCTGATGACATGGTTCTTTCCGGTTATCACCGTGGGAATGGCCCCGGTCATGGTCTTGCCCATGGCCTGCAACTTCTGCCTGCCGCTTCCCGATACGATGTTCAGGATCTCTCCAACGGCATCCTTGACCTCGTCGTTGATCTCGGTGAGCTCTTCTCCGAACATCTTGGAGACGATCGTCAGGATGCATTTCTTGGTGAAGGTCACGGAAATGGTGCCCTTGGTATCCCCGGACAGACCGACCACTCCGGACACATCGCCCTGAGCCACCGGGTCTTTCTTCAAATAAGGCTTTCCCACATGGGCCTCGGTGAAGGCAAGAGACGCCAGTACGTGAACCGTGGCGTCGATGAACGGATTCACCAGTTGTACATCCATACGATCCTCTCTTGTCTTTTGAGCTGGTGCTTTAATGTTCGGTATCGGCACATGGGCGAGTGATTCTTGAGAAAAAAATGATAGATATTAAATGCTTGTCAGTAATCATGGGAGAGAGGTCCGCTCGATATGTCCGGCGATCCCGGAACGCAGAGATGGTACGCCGCAATGCCGAAGGCTACCGCCGCGTTGAGGCAGGATTTGGCGCCTCTCATGGGGATGTGTACGATCCGTTCGCAGAGTTCCAGCACGGCGGGGTCAACGCCGGAGACCTCGTTGCCCACGACGAGCACCAGGGTCGGGCCGAAGAGATCGGGGAGCGCCTCCTGAAGGGGCCTCGATGATGGGCCGCCTTCCAGCGCCCACAGCCGCCTGCCCGATTCCCTGAGCGATATGGCGGCGGACAGGCCGTTTCTCCGGTAGGTCCACGGTACCGTGCTCTGGGCGCCCAGGGCGGTCTTGGCAAGACGGGGATTGCGGGGAGTCGGCGTCATGCCGCAGAGGTACAGGTGCCCTATCCCCGCACCGTCTGCAGACCTGAACATGGAGCCTACGTTGTACAGGCTCCTGATATTGTCCAGGAACGCCTCGACCTGGATATTCCCCGCGGCCGCGGGTGTGCCCGTGACCCCGTGTTCCTCGTATTCTCCTGTGGCCTGCCGTGTGGGAGAGCCGCAGAGCGGGCAGCGCATGCCGGCACCTGTCCGCGCGACGACCGGGAAGCGCATCATGCACGAGGGATCGGTGCATTCCCTGATACAATGCCGGATGTTTTCCTTCACGGTGTGCTCAAGGTATCACAGGCAGCCGGGAACAGGCAAACAATAACCCGAGATAGCAGACAGGAGAGAATGCTACTGGTCCTCGATGCAGATCTCGATGGTAAACGTACCGTTGTCGGTTTCAAACGGCACTGCCACGATCGACTGCTTGGTGATATGGGTGATGGAGTGGTTTTTGCCCGAGATAACGGTGGGGATGGCGCCCTTGAGGATTCTTCCGCGGGTTTCGAGTTTCTGTCTCGCCTGTCCGGAGACGATGTTCAGGATCTCGCCCACGGCGTCCTTCACCTCTTCGTTGATCTCGGTGACCTCCTCGCCGAACATGCTGCTGACGATGGAGAGGATACACTCTTCGGTAAAGCTCACGGATATCGTGCCCCGCGCTTCGCCGATCAGACCGACGATGCCGGTTACATCGCCCTGCGCGATGTTGTCTTTCTTGAGGAAAGGCTTGCCCGCCTTGGCCTTCACAAAGGCCATGCTCGAGAGTACGTGAAGTGTCGCTTCAATGAACGGATTTACCAGATTTACATCCATGACATCCTCTCTTTTGGTGTTTTCGGTCTATCGATCACGTCCTCTCTATCGGACGGTGATCTCGATAAATTTAACCGGCCACATGCTTTTTCGTGAATTGATTGGTAACCGGGAACGCAGCCGCATGAGATGGGCCTGACCGTTATCCCCGGTCCAGGACCGTGAAGCCCTTTTCTCCGGAATCATCGCATTCATCCGCTGCCCGGCCCGTGAAACAGACCCGCCACAACTGGGAGACGAGCATGCCCAGCAGCATGAGCGTGCAGCCGAGATACTGCCGCGATGTGAGGCGTTCTCCCAGCAGCAGCCATCCTCCCACAGCGGCGAACACCGCCTCCAGGCTCAAGAGGATCGCGGCGTGGGAGCTGGGTGCGTGCTTCTGGCCAACCACCTGGAGCGTGTAGGCTATTCCCACGGACATGACGCCTCCGTAGAGAATGGGTGCCGCACCCCGGAATATGGCGTCCAAGGTGATGATCTCCCTGAGTCCCCCGACGACGAGACTCAAGGATGCGCAGGCCGCATACTGGTAGAACGCGAGCCTGAAGGAGTCCATCTTCGGTGAAAGCCATCCGATGACCAGCACATGCCCGGCCCAGAAGAATGCCCCGGCAAGTACCAGGAGATCCCCGGCCGAAACGGTCATGCCGCCGGTCGTGCAGAGGAGATAGAGCCCCGCGACCGCCAGCGCGGCGCCGACCCAGGTTCCGGTATCGGTCCGCTGGCTGAAGAAGATGCCCAGGATGGGGACGATCACGACATAGAGCCCGGTGATGAAGCCGGCATTGCCGGCCGTCGTGTACAGGAGCCCCACCTGCTGGAGCGATGCGCCGGTGAAGAGCACCAACCCGGCCAGGAGGCCGCCGAGGATGATTTCTCTCCTGTCCGCCCGGGCGGCGCGCCCGGCTGCGGACCTGCTTCGGAAGGCGATCAGGGGGAGCAGGAACAGTGCCCCGAGGGCAAAGCGGGCACCGTTGAAGGTGAAGGGACCTACGTAATCCATCCCGACCCGCTGTGCCACGAAGGCGAAGCCCCAGATCAGCGCGGTGATGAAGAGCAGCACATCCGATTTGACGGTCCGCGCATTCATGGACAATAGGCCATCCTCTCTGCCGGTAGTGTTCAGGTGCAGCAGCCCTGCGGTCGAGCCTTGTGTGCTGCAGCTTTTTCGTGTCCAACTATTAACCTTATCCGGGAAAAAAGGCAATGCGTCTTTAACAGCGCCCCTCTCTCAAGGCGGCACGCATTACGCGGTCATATAACACCAGGGTCCGTGCGCGGCGTAACCGTCCTTTAAAGGGTGTTCTTCCCCTCCTGTGTCGAATCGAGGGTGACTGCAGCGTCCCGTCCCGTTGATGGCAGGCCTTGTCCGTGGCCGCAGGGACCGCGTGAGAAGGCCGGGTTTGACTCCGGGGGAGGTCGGCCCTACCGGGGCCTTGTGGTGCTGAGCTCGTCTATCGATGCCGAGAGGCCGGGCAGGAGAAATATGGAGGGCTGTCTGCCGGCCACCCGATGGAGCGCCTCTCCGAACGAGCACCCAAGATGGAGACAGAGGTAGGCGATGACCACGGACGGCGGGCGGCTTATCCCCCGGCTGGAAAAGACCAGCACCCGATGTCCGTCTGCCGCCATACGGTGGATCCACCCAGCGGCCTCGGCGAGCAGAGCACCGGGAACAGGCTCGAGCTCTGCCAGGGGAACCTTGTGATAGGGCAGCCGGGGTGCGGCCAGGTTCCGCTCCTGCGCGACGCACAGAAGCGCGGTGATCTCGGGGCCGGGGCTCACCGCCTCGTCGTATTCACCTGTCGCGACCTGTTCGAGGATGTGGTGCATGCGTCTTCGCGAGAGGGGACGGACCGATTCCCCCGCCTCTCTCCCTCCGGAAGAGTACCATACACCGATCTATTGCATGGAGTCCACGATGCATCGCAGGGAAGGGGCGATCTCCTCGAGGGTGGCCGTGTACCGGTCGCCGTAGTAGTGCCCGGGCCAGATACGGGTATCGTCCGGCAGCGTGAGGATGCGGCCGATGCTCTTCTTGATGTCCGCCTGGCTCCCGCCCGGGATGTCGGTGCGCCCGATCCCCTGCACGAAGATGGTATCCCCGGTGATGATGTTCCCCGGCCACAAGAGGCAGATCGAGCCCGGTGAGTGACCGGGCGTATGCATCACCCGGATGGGTGTCCGCCCCAGGGCGAGCTCGGTGCCTTCGGACAGGGTGAAGGATATCTTCGGCGGGATCCGGGCCGTGAAGATCGCAGCCAGGGAAGAGCTGGCCAGACGCTGGAAAAATCCGCTGTCGCCGGGATGTGCAAGGATGGGTGTCTTATCGGCGAAGAGGTGGTTGCCCATGGTGTGGTCGGGATGGATATGGGTGTTGATCACCGATTCGACGCGCAGGGAATCGAGATCGACCCGGGTATCCATGTCGGCCGGCGGGTCGATGATCATGCTCTGGCCCGTTTCCGTGTCGGTGAGCACGTAGCTCAACAGGGCGAAGGATGAACTGGCGATTTGCCGGACATCGAGCATCGGATCCGGGCCCTTTTATGTGCGCGCGGTGGAGATGATCTTCTGGAAGAGCGGCAGGAGCAGGGTCGCCAGCACCACGCTTCCCAATGCCTGGATGATGTTGGCCGGCACCTCGACCAGCGCCACCTTCTGGTCGTACATGATCGTCTCGGCGATGAAGTAGCCGAGGACCATCCACGCGGTCGCCAGTGTGAAGCTCGTGATCTGCAGCACGCTGATCCGGCCTCTCTTCAGCCTGAGAGCACCCGCCATGACGGACACGATGAGCGCCTCGATGCCCTTGATGATCAGGGTCCACAGGGCCCACTGGGGATACCCGCCCAGGATGTCGGCCAGCGCCGACCCGATGCCCCCTGCGATGAAGCCGCCCACAGGCCCGAAGAACAGGGCCGCCAGGAGGACCATGCTGTCGCCGAGGTTCATGTAGCCGTTGGTCTGGGGCACGGGTATACGGATGATCATGGTGGACACGGCAACAAGTGCGATAAACAGCGCCAGGAGCGCAAACTCGCGTATCTTCATGCTTCTTTCTCCATGTATGACAAAGCCCTTTTCAGACGGGGGATCGCCCGGTCGTGTCCGAGCGTGGCGAGCACCTCGAATATCCCCGGGGACACGGTCTTGCCGGTGAGCGCCACCCGCATGGGCTGGGCAAGGACCTTGAACTTCAGGCCGGTCTCGTTCAGGAGAGACTGCACAGTCTCCTCGAGAGCGTCCTTGGTGAAATCGGTGCGCTCGATTTTTTCCACGAGCAACCGGAACACGTCCCTGATTTCGGGCGTGAAAAATTTCTCACAGAGGTCTTCCGGCGGCTCGCGGTCGATGAAGTAGAAATCGCCGAACTCGACCACCTCTTCCAGGGTCTTGGTCCGCTCCCGAACGTCCGTGACCACCCGGGTGAGGTAGGAGCGCCCGGGCACGGGATAGCCCCTGGCCTGGAGGAACTCGGGCAGGAGGCCTGCGATCCTGTCCGGGTCGCCGGTCTTGATGTAGTGGTGGTTGAGCCACAGGAGCTTCTCCGGGTTGAACACGGCCGCGCTCCTTCCCACGTCGTGGATGTCGAACAGGTCGATGAGCTCCTGACGGGAGAAGATCTCCTGGTCGCCGTGAGACCACGAGAGCCTCACCAGGTAGTTGACCAGCGCCTCCGGGAGGTAGCCCATGTCCTTGTACGCCGTGACCGAGGTGGCGCCGTGCCGCTTTGAGAGCCGGGTCTTGTCCGCGCCCAGGATCATGGGGACATGGGCGAAAAAGGGGAGGTCGAACCCGAAGGCCTGATAGATCAGGACCTGCCTCGGGGTGTTGTTGACATGGTCGTCCCCCCTGATGACGTGGGTGATGTTCATCAGGGCGTCGTCGATGACCACCACCAGGTTGTAGGTGGGCATGCCGTCGGAGCGCAGCAGGATGAAGTCGTCGAGCTCGGCGTTGTCCACCGTGATCCGCCCCTTGATCATGTCGTCGAACGAGGTGACGCCGGAAGAGGGCAGGGCGATGCGGACCACGCGGCCCGGCCCGGGGCCGAGGCCCTTGTTCCTGCAGGTCAGGTCGTACTTGGGTTTCTCGCCCTTTTCGAGCGCCGTCTTCCGCTTCGCCTCGAGCTCATCGGGGGTGCACTCGCACCAGTAGGCCTTGCCTTCGTCCAGGAGCCGCTGGACGTACGAGCGGTAGAGGTCAAGGCGCTTGGACTGGAAGATGGGGCCTTCGTCCCAGTCGAGCCCGAGCCATTCCATTGCCTCGAGTATCTGGAGGCTCGACTCCTCGGTCGAGCGCTGGGCGTCGGTGTCTTCCACCCTGAGGATGAACTTTCCGCCGGTGTGCCTGGCATGGAGCCAGGAGAACAGGGCGGTCCGGGCCCCGCCGATATGGAGATACCCGGTGGGGGAAGGTGCGAATCGAGTCCGTACGGTGCCGTCTTCTGTCATGGTTACCTCTGTACCTGTGACTTGATGTAGTTGAGCAGTCCGCCCTCTTTGAGGATGTCCCGCTCCCGGGGAGATACCTGGATCGAGCCCTCGAGCCTCTTGCCGGTGGCCGGGTTCTCGACTGCCAGAGCCCCGCTGCCTTCGAGTGCGGCCGTGATGCCGGAGATCGCGATGCGCGAGCCCTGCTTCAGGCTCTCATACGTGTCCTGGCCGACGATCACGGGGAGAATCCCGAAGTTGATGAGGTTCGAGCGGTGGATCCGGGCGAACGACCGGGCGAGCACGGCCTTGACCCCGAGGTACATGGGGGCGAGCGCGGCATGCTCGCGCGATGACCCCTGGCCGTAGTTCTCCCGGGCCAGCACGCAGCCTGCGCCCGCCTGCCGGGCACGGGAGGAGAAGTCCGGGTCGATCCCGGAGAACACGTAGGTCGAGATGGCCTCGATGTTCGACCGCAGGGGCAGGATCTTTGCCCCTGCCGGCATGATGTCGTCGGTGGTGATGTTGTCCTCCAGCTTCAGCAGGACCTCCATCTCGATCCGGTCTTCCATGGGCCCGCGCAGGGGGAGTGGCCTGATGTTGGGTCCCCGGGAGATCTCCACGGTCTCTGTCCCGGGGGCCGGGGGGATGACCATGGAATCGTCGATCAGGAACTCCTCGGGAAGGGTGATGTCGGGATATGGGCCCAGGTCTTTGGGGTCGGTGAAGCAGCCCGTCAGCGCGCACGCTACGGCTACCTCAGGGGAGACGAGATAAACACCTGCGCTTGCCGTTCCCGACCTGCCCGGGAAGTTGCGGTTGAAGGTCCTGACCGATACCCCGTTGGTTCTGGGGGCCTGGCCCATGCCGATGCAGGGCCCGCAGGCATTTTCGAGAATCCGCGCCCCGGCGCCGATCATGTCGGCCAGTGCGCCGTTTCCGGCCAGCATGGCGAGCACCTGGCGCGAGCCCGGGGCGATGGCGAAGCTCGTTTCCGGGTGGATCGTCCTGCCCTTGAGCACGGCGGCCACCATCATGAGGTCCTTGAGCGAGGAGTTCGTGCACGAGCCGATGAGCACCTGGTCGACCTTTTTCCCGGCCAGCTCTCCAACCGGCACCACCTTGTCCGGGCTGTGGGGGCACGCGGCCAGGGGCTCGATGCCGGAGAGGTCGATCTCGATGGTCTCGTCGTACACCGCTCCCTCGTCCGCGGCAAGGGGCCTCCAGGCATCCTCCCTGCCCTGGGCCGCGAGGAAGGCTTTTGTGACCTCGTCGCTCGGGAAGATCGAGGTGGTGGCGCCCAGCTCGGCGCCCATGTTGGTGATCGTGGCCCGCTCCGGCACGCTCAGGCTCGTAACGCCGCTTCCCGTGTACTCGAATATCCGGCCCACGCCGCCCTTGACCGTGACCCTTCTGAGCACCTCAAGGATGATGTCCTTGGCGCTCGCCCAGGGTCTCAGCCGGTTGGTGAGGACCACCCCCACCACTTTCGGCCTGGGGATCGAAAAGGGCATGCCCGCCATGGCGGAGGCCACGTCGAGCCCGCCCGCACCGATGGCCAGCATGCCGATGCCGCCCGCGGTCGGGGTGTGGCTGTCGGAGCCCAGCAGGGTCTTGCCCGGGACCCCGAACCGCTCAAGATGCACCTGGTGGCAGATGCCGTTGCCCGGCCGGGAAAAGTAGATGCCGTATTTCCGCGCGACATCCTGCAGAAAGCTGTGGTCGTCCGCATTCTCGAACCCGGACTGCAGGGTGTTGTGGTCCACATAGCTCACCGAGAGCTCGGTCTTGACCCTGTCCAGCCCGATGGCCTCGAACTCCAGGTACGCCATGGTGCCCGTTGCGTCCTGGGTCAGGGTCTGGTCGATCTTCAGCGCATATTCCTTTTCGTTCTCTCCGGCGATGTGCTCGTCGATGATCTTCCGAGCAAGTGTCTTCTTTTCCATGCATACTCCCCGAATGTATTCTGTCCTTCTTATGCCTTATGCTCTCTAATCCATGACTCCCCGAGAGTCAATAGTTCCTCGGGTTTCAAGATTTCGGGGACGGGTTCACATTTCTCCCCACAAGGGTTGACAGAGGATTTCCCGGAAAACGAAAAAGACAAAGAATGAAAGGCATCCCTTCTTACCATCCTGACATACGATCTTTTACATCACCAATGAAAGTATATAATTGATTATTTTGTGGTATAATGCTATGTTTTATCGTTCTGCGATGAATCCTCCTTCGTAAGGCCCGCTTACCGAAGGACAGAGAAGGATGGATTCCAATTTTTGAGCCGCTTGCGGCTTGGAACTGGGTCATAGGGCTCGCACTCAAAAGGCCCATGCCATTGACTGCAGCATTGATGAGGTAAGACCTCTTCACCAGTGAGCAGAGAGCATCTCGGTGAGGAGCATTATTTGCGGGGAGGTGTCCCAATGATTACCAAACGGGTTGCGCATGTTTTCGGTATTGTCCTGGTCATGTTTACCCTTATTCTCCCGGCCGGTTGCGGCGGCGGGGGGTCGAGCGGCGGTTCGGATTCCACGAAAGCCCTCACGGAAGAAGAGGCGGATGCCCGGGACATCAATGAGTTCTGGGACTCCCTTGAAAGCCTCTACAAGACCGCCGCCCCTTCAGACGAGGCAGTCAGAGAATGGTTTGAAAGCCATGCCGCGGACGATTTTTTCGACGCGGGGTCCTGCAGGCAGGAGTGGCACAACGACTGGCTGACGGACGGTGACCTCGGGGCCGGCACGACCTTCTCGGCCACGGTCATCGAGGGCGTCGCTTCCGAGGAGTATGCCAAGGCGTATAAAATAAGCCTCCGGGTCGACAACGGGTGGAAAAAGCTGGAGGCCTACATGGTCCATGACGGCACGAAGTGGCTGTGGCAGGGCAACCAGGCGCTGATCCGTTATGACATCGCTGCACAGGCCACCATGGGTTTGCCTGGAGGCCCGCGTACGGGGTTCGTCATCAGGCTGGACGGCGTCAGCAGTGGCCTGGTGGATTTCAAGCAGTTCAAATCAGTCCTGGTTACCGGGCCCGGCTTGCCCGACGGAAGGGCGATCTTCTCTCTGGAAGATTTTTGTTACGATTTTTTGGTACCTCCGATAGATTCTTGTGATGACGGGTACGATTCCCAGTTGTCCGCCATTCCGGATAATGCGCAGTACACCTTCAGCCTCTGCCAGGAAAGAGAGTCAGAGCTCGGGATGCTCAAAGAAGACGAATCACCCACGGTATTGGAGTCTTACCCGTACACGCTCAAGAAGGGACCGGTGCCCGTTGGAGACCTCACCATGGACATGTTCGCCCAGCTCACGCCCCTGACCAACGACTTCTCGACCCTCAATTTCGGCGGGCAGATTGCCCTGAACATATCCGTTCCTGAAGGCGCGACGCCCGGAGGGGCTTTGCTTGTCTATTCTGACAAACAGGCGGTGTTTGGCCGCTTCGATGCCGGGTCATCCGCATTCATCTTTGACACCACCGGCAGGCCGCTTCCCGATGAACGGGGCGCAGAGCTCTATTTCAGCATCATCGACGCCTACGATCGCGAGTTCATGACGGCGTGGCTGTTCCAATAGCAACTCGTCACTGAGGAGCGAAACCGGGGACGGGTTCACATTTCCCGGACCGTTCCTCATGCATCCCGCTGTTTTCGGGGGATGGTCCCCATGGGTAGGTCCGGGAGGGAAAGGCACGTTTATAATGGAATCAGACGTGATGCCGTACCCGGCAGATGCGATAGAGATATAATTGAAGAATCATCCGGGCACTATGAGGAAGCCCAGTCCGTGAAGGTCGTGATGTCTGCAATCGATTGGAAACGTACAGCTTGTCAGTGGATGTTTTCCTGAAAATAAGGAGTCGAGCAGGGTTCTCTGCTCCGCTGTCCTGTCGGGAGGCCAGGTAAATGTGAACCCGTCCCCGATATCCAGGAAAATTTCGGACACACCTCCCGATGAGGTGTGTCCATTGAAGGAGGGTTACATCGTTACTCTGCTATGTGAGCGGAGGCAGCATGCATTGGGGAACATCTCCGCATGTCTGTTCCCTGAACGTGAGTTTTGTACAGGTCGAAACATGCTGCCTCCGTTTGGGTGAGGGACTGAATGATTCGTTGTGTGTGCAAGTGATGATTGGAGCATAGCGGATTATCTTCTCAGTCCTCTCTTTTTTTGGCATCACCCTTCCGGTGTCTGCTGTCCGTCTGAAAACCCGGCCGGGAACCTTTTCCCTGCCGCCGATATCTTCCAGCGGCCACGGCATGAGCCGTGAAGCTTATTCCGAAAACGCTTAACCCATTTCTCCTGAAAGCTATTCATAATACAAAGACCGGGGCGGAACATATCAGTGAGGCGCTGAAAGAGGTTAGAGAGAAAGCCCCTGACCTTATAGGTCTCTATCCGATGGGCAGGGGGCAAAGGACTACATCGGCTTCGTCATCGCGAAGACGGTTTTTTTAGGGCGGCCCCAGTGAGGATATGCCTCACGAGGGGCCGATTGGAATACGCTCGGTGAAAAAGCAGGACATGCCTACTGCAAGGATTTCTCCCGCAAGCTGAGGGTTTCCCCCCAGGTTGTCGAGAATCTCCTGGGCCATGAAACTCCCCAGGGCAAAGACGACCGGCGGGACGACCGGCACGACCTTTTCGGTATTGCCGGGCCTGGTGAAGAGGTCTCTGAGCCGAGCGGTCCGTCCGGGAAGGATCGTGGTCAGTTGACCGTAATCACCGAGAAGACCTCCGGAGACCATGAATATCCCGGCGGGCAGGGTATCCTCCAGGGCGAACCGGCTGGGGAAGTTGTCGAGGCAGTCGGCGACGCCGTTGCACCGGACAAGCAGCCCGGCGATATCGTCATCCCCGATCGACACCTTTGCCGGAACGACCCTGGTCTGCCCGGTCAGGGTCCTGAGCCGGCCGGCGGCGCAATCGACCTTTGACCCGCCCAGATCATTCAGGGTGTAGAGCGACTGCCTGTTCAGGTCCGGCGGGTCCACGGTGCCCCTGTCGGCGATAACGATCTCACCTATCCCGCAGCGTACGAGTATCTCCGAGACCACGCATCCCAACGCCCCCATCCCCGCGACAAAGAGCGACTTCCCGGCGAGAAGCTCCTGCCGCTCCCTTCCCCAGAACGCCCTGTTCCGGGCAAAGACGTCGATTTTCCTCGTCATCGTTTTCCGGCTCCGCTGTGCGGCAGGGACGGCTAGGCCGCCGACACCGGGGGCATGACCACGAAAAAATCCCCGTCGGAGAGAACGCTCTTCTCGTTCGACGGACGGCCGTTGATGAGAATGATCGCGCCGTCGCTGAAGTCGACTTTCATTATCTTCATGGCCTCTTCGGCCGTAGCGCCTTCCTGAAGGTCGAGGGTCCTTACCACGGGCTTGCCCCCGGAGAGCACGGAGAAAAAAGACTTTGCCTGAACTTTCATCGCTGGAATCCTCCTGTGTTCGTATTCGTCTCGCAGGCAGTGGAATACCGAAAGAGTGTTTTTAACACGACCGGGCCGGGAAAGTAAACGGGGCAGGCTCCGATTTTTCTGAAAGGACTTTGAAGGCGGGATCGCATTCCCGTTGAAAGCTTTTTTGGCTTCCATGGGGTCGAAGGGCTTGCCCTTCAAAGGTCCATACCATCGAATGCCTCTCCACCAACGCGGCGGGGCGAGTTATCTCCAGTGTGCGTCGTCCTTGAGAAAGCAGATGACCCGGGACGCGATGGATTTCTGCTCGGCGCGGAAGGTCTCGAACATCAGGTCGTTGACGCTCTTGCGCGTCGATATCTCTTGGACATCACGCAGAAACACGTTTACGGAGAGTGTCCTCTTCCGGTGGCTGCCGAACCAGTGCGCCCACCGAAGCACCTCCTCGTTCCTGCGGAATCCGTACAGGGGAAGCTTCTCGTAAATATCGTCCGGTGTCTCCCAGGGTTTTTCGGCCACTGCCAAGGCCGCATCAAAGACGAATCTCGTCACGTAGCGGTCTCCGATCAGTTCCCGGTCGCCGTCCACCGCAAACTCGATCACCCTGTTCACGGCATCATAATGTGGAGCACTGCCGTCGCGTTCTCTTCGGGGCCCGGGAATATCGGCTCCGGTCAGGGAAGGGCCGTGTCGCTCCTCCATGAGCCGGGTGAACTCGGACACGATTTTCCGCGCGCGTTCTCTCACCATGTATTTCTCCTCTGTCATGGGGTTTTTCTCCTGCCGCGTCTCCGGTTCATTGGTGATGCCAAGTAATATGTTTCCACCCGCCTTTCAAGCCCCTCTCTCATCCGGCTATCCTGTTTGCTGGGGAACGGATGGACCAAGTGCCTGATATCACATATGACTATTCGGCCATGATCTCATCCTGCTTGACAATGCACGGCCCATTTTCTACCCTTAGGCAAATTGCCGTACAATTCGGCTCGCACAAAAGCGGACACAGCCAGGTTCGTTTCCGCCTGGCAGCGGTCAACCAAGAGATGACGGGAAAAACGCGCACCCTAGGAAAACCCATCAAAGGCAGGCCAGACATGAAAGATCAAACCCCCGATCAGACCAGTCTCTATCAGTACCTTTTCCAGATGTTTCCCGATGCGGTCTTTCTCGAGGACCTTCAGGGAAGGATCCTCGAATGCAATGAAAAGGCCCTGAAGATGTACGGATACACGAAGGAAGAGATGCTCGGGCTCAAGGCCAGGGACCTCCTCCAGGAGCAGGTCGCCGAGGTCTTTCCCCAGGTGTTTCGCGAGGAGAACATGACCGGGGGAGCGTTCGTCTGGATCAGCAGCAGGAAGAAGAACGGCGATGTGTTCCCGGTCCAGTACAGCAACCAGATCGTCACCATAGGCGGAGAAAAAAGGGTCTTGGCATTCGTCCGCACCGTATCCGAACACTACTGGCGCAAGCACTATCTCCACCGCAACTGGAAAACCAGGAGCCCGATGTCTACCCAGGGGGTTCCCATCCTGACGCTCACGTGGGAGCGGCGGGGCGGCACCTTTATCCTCATCGGTTTCGACGAGCGGGCGATCGACGCCACGAAAGACCGGATTCAGAAGTTCATCGGCAGGTCGATTCACGATATGTACGCAAACAGGCCGGACATCATCAAGGACTTCGAGCGCTGCTATAAAACCCGGTCGATCCTGCGGCGCAAAACGATCTATACCCTCTTCACCACCGGACAGGAATTCATCGCCGAGCTCACCTACATGTTCGTGCCTGCCAATCTCGTGGTCGTGCAGCTGGAGGACTTCACCGAACGGGACTCCGCCGAGGCCCTGAACCAGAGCCTGGTGAAGAGCTCGCCGGTGGGCCTGTGCCTCGTGCAGGACAGGAGGTTCACGTTTACGAACCCCAAGCTCCAGGAGTATACCGGCTATGGACCCTCCGAGCTCTTGAAGCTCGATCCCTCCTCCCTGATACACGAAGACGACAGGCCCCAGTTCCGTCGTCTCCTGGAGAGCATCCACAGCATCAGCACGAAGGGCAAGCCGCTGGAGATGCGCCTGCTGAGAAAGGGCGGCGGCATCACCTGGGTCATGATCACCGCGACCTCGATCTTCTACCAGCACAAACAGGCCGCCCTTCTCAACCTCATGGACGTCACCGAGCTCAAGGAGACCAGGAGAAAGATCGACGAGATCCTGTCGATGCAGAACTCGATTCTCGAAGCCATTCCCCATGCCGTCATCGGCCTGGACGACCGGAAGATCATGTTCGCCAACCACGCGGTTCATTCCGTGTTCGGGTGGAATCCCGAGGAGCTCATCGGGAAGAGCATGCGCGTTCTCTTTCACTCGCAAAGGGAATACCAGAACGAGGGAGACAAGTTCTATACCGCCCTGAAGAACAAGCGCACTCATTCAATGGAGTTCACCTACCGGCACCGGGACGGGCACGATGTGGAGTGCCTCACCAGTGTTTCCCGGATCGACGGCGACAAGGACGACACCCGCATCGTGGCCACGCATACGGATATAACCGAGAAGAAGCATGCGGAAGAGATTATCCGGGAGAGCCAGCGGGCCATGTCCACCCTGATGGGGAATCTTCCCGGGATGGCGTACCGCTGCCGGTGCGACAGGGACTGGTCCATGGAATTCGTCAGCGAGGGAAGCCTTTCCCTCACCGGATACCGTCCTTCGGAGATCATGGGAGACAGCCTCGTGTCCTATGGCAAGCTGATTCATCCGCGTGACCGGGAAATGGTCTGGCAGACCGTGATGAAATCCGTGAAAAAGAAAGAGCATTATCAGCTGGTCTACCGTATCATCCGGGCGGACAAGAAGATCCGCTGGGTCTGGGAGCGGGGCCTGGGCATCTACTCTCCCACCGGAGAGCTCCTGGCCCTGGAAGGGTTCATCGCCGATATGACCGAACAGAAGCATGCGGAGGAGCAGCTGGAGCATTCCAGGAAGCAGCTCAGCATTCATGCGGACCACCTGCACTCCCTGCTCGAGGGCGAGCGCGCCGAGATTGCACGGGAAATCCACGATGAGCTCGGCCAGATCCTGTCAGCCCTGAAAATGGATCTCTTCTGGCTGGGCAGGAAGCTCTCCGACAGGGAGAATGCCGTAACAGACAAGATCGGATCCATGACACGGCTCATCGATTCGACCATCAAGGCGGTCGAGCGGATCCTGGCGACGCTCAGGCCGGCAATTCTGGATGACATGGGCCTGACATCCGCCATAGAATGGCTGATCGAGGAATTCCAGGGCAGGACCGGGATCGCCTGCGAAGAGATCCTGGAGCCCACGCCGGAGTGTCTCATCACGGACGAGAGGATATCCACGGCGCTCTTCAGGATTTGCCAGGAGGCGCTTACGAACGTCACCCGGCACGCTCAGGCGACCCGCGTCGAGATCGTGCTGAGAACCCGGGGCAATATGGTGGAGCTCAGGGTGACCGACAACGGCGTGGGCATCTCGAAGACGGATATCGAGAAGTCCAATTCCTTCGGCATACTGGGTATCAGAGAGCGGGTCAATCTCCTGGGCGGCAAGGTGAACATCGCGGGGAGAAAGGGAAAGGGCACGGTACTCAGGGTGCGCATTCCCGTAAGGGATATCTGCGCAGATTGACGAAGGAACGGGCCCGCGGCCGGGTTGTTCCCGGGTCCGAGGAGGCAGGGGGCGCATCCGTTCACCTGAACACACGCCCATCCGGAGGAATCTCCCCCCAACCGGCGGCACCGGCCGGGGATGCACTTATCCGGCCGGCATCAGGATATATCCCGATTTGCCGGGAGAGGTTCCTGCCGCGGATAGGTGATCGCACTTACACCGCCTAGGTAATAGTCCTAGCCTTTCAGGGAATGCTCCTACAGCTCGCCGGGGTGAGTTCTGCAAGAAGATTCAGGAGTGCACCGATGGATTACGCACGTGTTTCCATGGATAGTGTTTTTCAAAAGAACGTTATCCGGGAGAGAACGTATGTCGAGATCATCGGTCATAGAACAGCGGGAAATAACCGGCGCACCTTCCACTCCCCGCGTCGAGAAACGGTATCAGGAACTCCTCGATCATGAGCCGCACATCGACTCCGAAAGAGCAGTGCTTTTCACCGAATACATGCGGCAGCACTGGTGCGAGCCGAGGTATCTGCGGGCCGGGGGCGCGCTCAAGCACGTCCTGTCAAACCTTACCGCAAGGATTTGGGATGGCGAGCTGATCGTGGGAAACTGCTCGCGGTATTTCAAGGGCACCCAGGTGTATCCCGAGTACGAGTGCTGGATGATGGAGGGCTTCAAGAAGATCAGGCGCGAAGAAGAGCGCTACATGGAAGGCACCCTCCAGGAGAAAAAGGGCGACCGCCTGGGCATTTACCTGATCCATCCCGAAGACAAGGAGCAGATCCTGGATGTCGCGAGGTTCTGGGAGGGCAAGGACTGGAGGTCGCTGGCCGAGAAGTACCTGCGCGAGACCAAGGATGATTTCGACCTGGTCGAGAAGTGGATGCAGCAGCTCGTGTTCCTGCGGTTCATGTTCGACGTTCCCGAGGGGCGGCTGATCGTGGATTATCAGAAGATCATCGACGAAGGCATCGAGGGCATCATCAAGCGGATCGACGGCAAGATCGCCGGGCTCGGGGACCTCAACACCAGGGAATCGTTCGACAAGTACAACTTCTACCAGGGGGTGAAGCTGGCGCTGCAAGGTCTGGTGGCCTATGCGGAGCACCACGCCGACGAGGCTGAGCGGCTTGCGGCTCAGTGCAAGGACCAATCCCGCAAGGCGGAGCTGCTCGAGATCGCCCGGATCTGCCGCAAGGTCCCGGCAAAGCCCGCGGATACCTTCCGAGAGGCCATGCAGTCGTTCTGGTTCACGCATGTGGTGCTCTTCATCGAGCTCAACGGCCGCGGCATATCGCCGGGACGCTTCGATCAGTACATGTACCGCACCTTCAAGGCCGATCTCGAGGCGGGCAGGCTGAGCAAACAGGAGGCGCTCGAGCTGCTGGAGCTCATGCGCATCAAGTGCGGCGAGATCAGCAGGGCGCACGCCACCTTCACCGAGTCATACCTGGGGGGCAGCGTGTATCAGAACGTGACCTTAGGCGGCGTCGACCGCTACGGCAACCCCTGCGACAACGAGCTCTCCAAGCTGGTGCTGGAGGCCGGCATCAACGTGAAGACCTGGCAGCCCACGCTCTCGGTGCGCTGGCGCGAGGACATGGACGAGGATTTCAAGCACAAGGCGGTGGAGTGCATCAAGGCAGGCTCCGGCTATCCCGCGCTCTTCAACGACACGCTCGCCACCGAGCGGTTCGTCAAGGTGACGGGCGCCAATATCGAGGACGCGCGCGACTGGGCCCCGTGCGGATGCGTGGACATGCAGATCTGCGGCAAGCGCATGCCCATGTACGCGGTGCCCCACACCAACAACCTCAAGATCTTCGAGCTCGTCCTCAACCACGGCGTGAACCCTCTCACCGGCGACAAGCTCCTGGATGTCAGGATCGACATGAACACTGCCTCGTTCCAGGATATCGTGGACGAGTATAACCGGGTGCAGGACATCATCGTCAAGCGCGAGGAGGAGTACTGGAACACCATCATGCTCGTGCACAACGACCTGGGGCTGGTGCATCCCATCATGACCGCGCTCCTGGACGACTGCATCGACAAGGGCATGGACGCCTACGAGGGCGGATGCCGCTACAATGACCCGGCCTACGTGATATCCTGCGGCGTGGTGAGTGTCGCCAACTCGCTGGCAGCCATCAGAAAGGTGGTGTTCGAAGAGAAGAAGGCCACCATGGACGAGCTGCTCGACGCCCTGAAGAACAACTTCGAGGGCCGGGAGAAGCTCAGGAAGATGCTGCTCGACGCGCCGAAGTACGGCAACGACGACGACTCCGTTGATTTCATCCTGGCCGGTCTCTACGACGCCTGGTCCGCTTCGGCCCAGAGCGTGATGAACTGGGTTGGCGAGCCCTGGAGGCCCAGCACCCTGTCGGTCACCACCCAGGTACTGCACGGCAAGGCCTGCGGCGCGACACCGGACGGCAGGCTCGCCGGCGACTTCGTGGCCGACGGCGCGCTGTCCGCCTTCCCGGGGACGGACATCAACGGGCCCACGAGCCTGATCAAATCCGCCACCAAGGTGGACGCCGGCAATCTCCAGTCCACCCTGTTCAACATGAAGTTCAATCCCTCGGCCATCGAGGGCAGGGCGGGGGCCGAAAAGTTCATCAGGCTCAACGACGCCTACTTCACGCTGGGCGGGTACCAGGTTCAATACAACATCGTAGACCGCAACATGCTCATCGATGCCCAAAAGCATCCTGAGAAGTATTCCGACCTGATGGTCAGGGTCGCGGGCTTCACGGCGCGCTTCATCGACCTCGGGCCCGAGGTGCAGCGGCAGGTTATCGAAAGAACCCAGTTCGCTGAGGTGTAAGGGACGCATGGGAACGATGATGACGGAATATCCGACGAAAGGAGTGGGAGCATGAGCAAGGCGATGGAAGATTGGGGGAAGATGCCGTTTGGGCGGGCGATCACGGCGGAGGAGTTGAGCAAGCGGACGCATCCTGCGTGGCCGTACAATTATTTCAATCCCGGCAGGCCGGTGGAG
>JAHDQN010000034.1 GCA_018433775.1 Deltaproteobacteria bacterium | reverse complement strand
GATCACGGCTGCCAGCAACGAGCAGAACGCAGGCGCCGACCAGATCAACTCCGCCATCCAGCAGCTCAACCAGGTCGTCCAGCAGAACGCCTCGGCATCCGAAGAGATGTCGTCCACCGCTGAAGAACTCTCCTCACAGGCGGAACAGCTTCAGAACACGGTATCCTTCTTCAGGATCGACAATATTGAAAAGCAGCTGAAGATGCAGGTGAAGAAAATCTCCGCTATCCAGCAAAAGGGAGCAGAAAAGGGTTCCCCTGCTGTGCGTCGCAGCCTTCCGAAAACCGTGCCGGGCGCGGCATCGCTTGCAAACAGGAGGGAGGGGGTCAACCTCGACCTCGGCAGGGATGGATCCGGCGATATGATGGATGAGGAGTTCGAACATTACTGAAACTGAACATGCTATGCGAGAGAGACCATCTCTCCCGCATAGCATGCACTGCCACATCCATCGGACAAGATGGATGAAAGCGCTTTTCTCGTGAGCACCCAGGCCGACGTGGTGGTGCGGGCATGGATCTCGCTCTGCCTAGGTGCTGTACACACAGTATTCATTGGAGCCACAGGAGCATAGCGCCGATGATCCACAAGGCCCGATAGCTTGAGGCGGATTTATCATAGCGGGTAGCGAGGGATCTGAAGTGTTTCAGCCGATTGATAAAGCGCTCGATGCGATTTCTCAGCCGATAGATGACCTTGGCAGTAAGAGCAGAGAATATCTAATCCCAGATGTCTTGCCTCTTCCACCTGAAAGACCGGCTGTATACTGTGCTCCAAGGCCCGTACCGCTCGGGAAGATCCCGCTAGGATGCCCCTGTCTTGAGCTTCCATAAGATACCATTGAGGGAAAACCGGGGACGGGGAAATCGGGGACGGGTACAGATTAGGCACACGGACAGAAAAGCGACAGAAAAGGTGACAGATTTATTTTCTGGTCATGAATTGACACGAGGAATTTGGTCGTTATTTTGTTGGCATGCCGAGGAGAGGCCGGGTAGCCTTAGCGGGTTATCCTCATTGTATCATTCAGCGTGGACATAACAGGAACGTCGTATTCGTACACGATGAGGATTATCAGTATTACCTTGAGAACATCAGGGAATGGAAGCATGAGCTGTGCTGATGAAGACGAAGAATATTAAGAAATCTATAAGAAAAAAACGGGAACTTGTTTGGATCATTGGTGGAGTATTATTCTCTCTGCTTTTTGGTTTTGGTTGGCTACTTTCAATAATATATAAAAAACAGTGGTCACCCTATCATAACGATGGCATACCAACTGATTTGTTTGAAAATATTGGAAATCTAATTTTATGCCTGCCGGATTGGCTTTCGCTACCCGCACTTATTGCATTAATTGTTCTTTCTGGTATTGCAGCAGTTCTCTTGATGTTTTGGTTAATTGGGTTCATTTTACTATTCCCGTTTACCTATCTTGTCCAGTTCGGTATTCGGCCGGAAATTGTTATAAATGAGTTAGTGTATATGTGGAAAAAAAGAAGACGCAGGGCAGGACCCCCTGACCGTAATGAAGGGGACACCCATCTGTGATTAACGCAAGCGTTTTCAAAATAGGAAATCAAGGAAAGATACAGATATGGTCACACTTGACACACTTACCCCGGATGAGGTTTATCAGGAGTATTTGGATAATATGATATAATAGGGTTGGTAATGAAATCGGTGACGGGTATATATACAGCGCAGATAATGCAATGATAAGTCTACTCGTCCTTGATTTTTTGTTGTTTCTCCTTAGGCCCATTACCGGAAGACCGACCGGCGAAATTGATAACCGGAATATACAGGGGCGGAAAGCCTGCTTTCCTGGTTATGGATGCGATGGCTTCTCTTAAAAAGGGGAAGAGTATGGCCGGGCAGTTGACTTTTTTCATGAGCTCCAGGTGCTGCGGGTCTGCATTTTCCACATGAAAGACCCCTCCCATGACAATCCGGAAGGTGAAGGGCAGCTCGTCGCTTTCGCTGCCTTTCTTTGCCTCTATCACCAGTTTGGTGACGATCTGGCCGGTATCTTCATGGTACTCTGAGTCGTCGCTCAAGGCGAAGGCAAAGCTGACGTTGTTCAGTTCCCTGCTGAAGCCGGGGGTTCTCCTGAATGTTATCTCATCGATAAAAGTGCCTCTCAGCTGAATCTCAGCCGCATACTGATTCATCTCCTGCACCCCTCCGGTAATCATCAAGTATGATCACATTGGAATAGTTATGAGGATAGGAAGGATCATATTCTCCGGTGATAATACTCTTGGCATTCCGGCTGCCGGCCTTTTCTACTATCTGGATATCGATATCGCTGTCCAGCGCGTCGGAAATTCTCAAGAGCCTCTTGATCGTGATATTCGAGCCCTCGTTCAGGAACTGTGTTACGGACGCACGGCTGACACCCATCCTCTTGGCGAGATCGTTCCGGTTCATGCCCTTCTTTTCCATGATCTCGAGGATCTTCTCTGTTATCTCAAGGGACAAGGTTTCCAGCCTATACTCGAAGGTATCCTTGATTTCGTCAAAGATCTTCTTGAAGGGGCCATACACCTTCGTCATTTCTTCTTCCCCTTTCTCAGCCCATAATACGCTTCACGCAATCTTCTGGCTCGGGCAAGCTCATTGGGATCAGCCTTTCTCTGCTTCTTGGTGGCGCCGTTGGTAAGTAATACTAATTTATCGCTGTCAAAAAAACAGTAAACCCGTGCCTGATTAGCCTTAAAGGCATAAATTCCGTCTTCCTCGTGCACGAATTTCGTTGTATTCCTGATGATCCCTGTTTCTGCCAACTGCCTGTATAAGCTGACTATCTTCGATTTCTCTTGTATCCCCAGCCCTTCAATGAATCTTGTCACGGGATATCTGTCTCCCTGAGCAATCTCGCAGATAGAGAACCGTGCCCCTCTCCAGATAGCATGTACTGAGATCAGTTTCGGCAATGTTAACCTCTAACTTAACAACTGTCAATACATTTCACGGTAGATACTGGTATCGTCCATTGATACACTTGTATATTGTTATATAAACTCACGAAAGTTATCAACAGGAGATGTGTCGGCAAGTGACACGATTATCCGTTGTGCAAACCTGGTGCACGGAAGCACCCAGAGTATGAACGTGATCGCATCACGTACAAAAAGGGATGTGGTGGCCTTCCTTGATCAGGTGAGGAGTAAGGAAGTGCTTCCTTGCGGTCATGTTTCATCCCGGCAAAAGAAGGACGTTGCAAGTTGCCACTGACATCACCTCCTGTTCCAAATCCTCGAGGGCAGCCGGTTCTAATTCCAGGCTCCTTTCACGTTTTGTAAGAAGTTGTACGCTCTTTCTTTTTCCTGGACCTTGAGGGCAGCCTATTCATGGCCTTGCTCTTGAGTGAGCCTGCTTCAGGTCGTTGGCGACCATAGGCAGTCACCTCAGGGGAGTAACACCTTCTGTGTCCTCCAAGACTGATTTATCCTCCAAATCCACACCGACCTCCCACATCCCGCGGACGGAATTGATGAGGAAAATCCTGGAGCAGCGCTGCAGGTCTTCCAGGCGGAGAATCTCTTCCTCGATCGTGCCCAGCTCGAGAAGGAGGGCGCGCAAGGTTCCGGGAAGCACCCCGGACCGTATCGGAGGGGTCAGGAGGCGGCCGTTTTTCTCGGCTACGATGTTTGCCCTGCACGATTCCGTGACCTCGTCTCTCTCGTTGAGGAGGAGGACGTCGTCGTATCCCGGTGACGCCGCCAGGGCGTGTTCATACATCACCCGGTGCGTGGTCTTGTGGTACAGAAACGGGCTTGCCGAATCGACCCGGTCGCAGGCAATACAGACGCGATACGGCGCCTGCGGGCGCGAGGGGGCTTCGTGCTTCTCGATCACGGGCTCGCCGTCCTGCGGCACCATGAGCCTGACGAGGTGAGGCCTGCGCTCCAGGTCACGGGCCGTGAGGGCGAGCCTCTCGCGGATCTCGTCTATTTGTATCCGGCGGTCGAAATACGAGGCTGACTCCTCAAGACGCTCCAGGTGCCTGTCGAGGAGGAAATAGCCGCCGGACGGTTCCCAGAGCATGGTCTCAAGCAGGGCGAACGCGGGCGCCCCGCGGGTGAGGATCGAGGCCTTTGTCCTGCATTCATCAAACTCGGAGCTGTCAGCGGAATCCCATACGATGCCGCCGCCTACCCCGTATTCGGCGGTCTTGGTGTTCTTGTCGATCAGCGCGGTCCTGATCGCCACGTTGAACTGGGCCGTCTTTTTCGGGGAGAGAAAACCGATCGAGCCGGTATAGATCCTGCGGGCAGAGGTCTCAAGCCGCGAGATGATCTCCATGGTCCGCGCCCTGGGCGCGCCCGTGATCGAAGCAGGGGGAAAGAGGGCCTGGAAGATCCCGGCCAGGCCGGCATCCGTTTTCGAGCGGACCGTACTGGTCATCTGCCACATGGAGGGATACTTCTCCACCTCGTACAGCGCGGGCACGTGCACGCTGCCGGTCTCGGAGATCCGGCCCATGTCGTTTCTCACCATGTCCACGATCATGAGGTTCTCTGCCCGGTTTTTTCCGCACCGGCCCAGGGCCGCGGCCTGTTCCAGGTCCTCCTCGCAACCCGGAGCCCGGGGTGCGGTTCCCTTCATGGGCCTGGACGTCAGCTCCCGGCCGTCGATGCAAAAGAAAAGCTCGGGAGAGGCCGAGCAGACAGCCCAGTCGCGGGTGTTGATGAATGCGCCGTATGCGCCTTTCTGCGCGCCGAGCATGGAGGTGAAAAGATCCCAGGGGTCCGAGGCGAAGTGCGACCTGAGACGGAACGTGTAGTTGACCTGGTAGGTGTCTCCCTCGCGCAGGTGCTCTTTTATCCTGAGAATGGCCCGGGTATACTCCTCCCGGGTAACCGAGGGCTCCCAGGAGAGGGGGAGGGCGCCGGAGGATGACTGCGGCCCCAGGGTCACGACCTCGGGTTCGCGGAAGATGCCGAACCACGCGAGGGGAACATCGCTGCCTTCTCCTGTCTTGAACGCCTGGCTTCGCAGGTCGTCGCGGTTCAGGCTCCGGTCTGAAGGGACGCTTTCCCTTCGCACCAGGAATGCCCTGTCAAACGCGGGAGCGGCTTCATACGACACAAAACCGGCGGCATACCGGTTTCCGGCGCGCACGGCCTGCTCGGCCTCGCCGAGCACCTTCAGGACTTCATCCGTACTGCCTGCCTCCAGAATTGCTTCAGGATTTGAGAAGCGGAGCCATTCGTGCCTGCAGGCATCGTGAATCACGACCGTGTTTTCTTCGCACCAGTATTCCACCCGTACTCCTCTCGCCTGGATTTGATTGAAGGTGTCGTATCGAGCCCTTCAACAGCAGCATCTCATCAGATCTTATCTGAATAGGTTTTTCAAAGACAAAGCAAGGGTTATTGGCATGAGCGCCGCCACCTGTGGGGCGGAGATCAGGGGATTTCTGGATAGGCTTATTTCACCGGATTCAATACCTTTGACCTGTAATCGATCTGTTGAGCATTGGACCCTGATAGTGAATAAAAAAAGCAGCCGGCTGAAGGTTCAGCCGGCTGCGGGGTGGCGCCGATTATTTCCACATCTTGATGAGTTCTTCGTACGCCATGGTCTTGGGTTGCTGGTCAGGCCGCTCGGGCTTGGGAGAGCCGGGCTGGTTTAACCAGTACTCGCGGGTTTTCTTTTCGTTGAGCACAGGTGAAAATTTCTGCAGCTTCATCTTGCCCATGAGATCGTCCATGGAATATGCAATGTTGTCCATTGCCTGCTGAGGTGTGACATCTCCGGTGACCGCAGGCGCGATGTTTTTCCACCACTGTTCCGCAAGCAGGGGGTAGTGGGGCACGTTTGGACCGGTATCGGTCCAGAGCTTCTCGGCCTTTGACTTGTAGAACGTGATCAGGCCGCCGAAATCACCCTCTCTCTCGGCGAGGTACTGCGAGTTTACCGTAGACTTTCTGATCGGGGTATTGCCGACCATGAACTTCTTCAGACATACGGACTTCGAGACACAGAACTGGGCCCACAGCCAGGCCATGGCCCTGCTGTCGCCGGAGACGGTATCCTTGGGAATGGTCCAGGCTCCAGCATCCTGATAACCGACCTTCATCCCCTCGTCCCAGTACTTGCCGTGCGGCGTGGGTGCAACCCTCCACAACGGCTTGCCGTTTTCGTCGGTAACAGGGCTCGATGGGTTGGTGAACTCGTCGTCCGAGAGCCAGGTGATATACTGGAACACCCTCTGCGCGATAACACCCCGCGAGGGAACAGGTCCTGCCTCGGACCAGGTCATGGACGCCGCATACGGGGGCGCGTATTTCTTCATCCACTCGACATACTTGGTCAGGGCATACACGGCTGCCGGCCCGTTGGCGGCACCGCCGCGCTCCACCGAAGCGCCGACCGGAATTTTGTTTTCGACGCGGATTCCCCATTCATCGACCGGAAGGCCGTTGGGGAGTCCCTTGTCTCCGACACCTGCAATGGACAGCCATGCGTCGGTGAACCGCCATCCCAGAGAAGGCGACCTCTTTCCGTAGTCCATGTGGCCGTACACCTTTTTGCCGTCGATCTCCCTGCCGGTGAAGAATTCGGCGATGTCCTCGTAGGCCTCCCAGTTGAGGGGCACGCCCAGCTCGTAGCCATACTTTTCCTTGAACGCTTTCTTCAGTTCCGGCCTGCTGAACCAGTCATATCTGAACCAGTAGAGGTTCGCGAACTGCTGGTCCGGGAGCTGGAGCTGGTTGCCGTCGTAATCCTGGCCGAACTCGAGGTTCAGGAAGTCGTCGAGGTCGAGATAGGGGTTTGTCACCGCCTTTCCCTCGCCCTTCATGTATTCGGACAGGTTCAGCGCGCTGTCGAGCCTCAGGTGCGTGCCGATCAGGTCCGCGTCGTTGACGTAGGCGTCATAGAGCTTTCTCCTTGTCTGGATCTGGCGCTGTACCCGGTCGACCAGCTCGCCTTCGCCGATGATGTCGTGGGTGACCTTGATACCCGTGATCTCTTCAAAGGCCTTTGCCAGCACCTTCGACTCCCATTTGTGGGTCTTGATTCCCTCTGCGACCGACTTGATCTCCTTGCCCTTGTAGGGCTCGGCCGCCTTTGCAAACCACTCGAGCTCCTTGCGCTGCTCTTCCTTGCTGATTGCGCTCGGCTGGAACTCATCGATCCATTTGTCGATCACCGCCTTGTCTACAGCCGCCGCAGCACCTGAAAAGAGCAGGCTGCAACCCACCAAACCTACCAGAAACCTGCAAAATTTTGTCATTTTTCCTCCTCTCAAGAACCTACTGTTTTTCATGACCTGGTCTTCCCTGTTTGACCTTCAGTAAGTCTGAACCACTCACCCCCTTTCATCACTATCGTATACGAATGACGGGACTACCCTTAGGGGTCCCGGTCGTTATCAATGCATGGGCTGTTGCAAGGCACGCTCTCCGACCGTGCTCAAAGCCGTTAGCGGCAAGAATATGACCCTGTATTCATTGTCCTCCCAAGCGTACTAAGACTGTGGATTCAGAAAAATGAATATGACAGCACGGCTCATCCCCACCTGGCCTCGACGAAAAACCAGGCAGCCGAGAGGATGAGTGCCCCCCAGAGGAAGTCCTGGCCGAAGAAAGCGAGCCACAGGAGTATGATCGCGATCGTGGAGATGATGCCTATGAACAGGCGGTCACCCCGCGACGTCTCGATCGGCAGAAACCCCTTCCGGTTGATATTCGGGCTGTAGTGGTCCCACACACCCATGCCGGCGATGGTCAGGAACAGCCCGCCGAAGAAGATGCCGCTCGGTATCGTCCAGTACATCCATTCCGTATTCGTGACAAGCCATTCAAGCATGACTACACCCTTCCCAGGGCAAAGCCCTTGGCCATGTAGTTTCTCACGAAATACACCACCAGGGCGCCGGGTATGATGGTAAGCACACCTGCGGCTGCAAGCAGGCCCCATTTCACCCCTTCGGCTCCGATCCCGACCGTGAGCGTGACCACCACAGGTTTGGCATCGGTGATGGTGAGCGATTTTGCAATGAGCAGCTCGACCCATGAGAAGGTGAACGCGAAGAAGGCCGCGACCCCTATCCCCGGGGCCACGAGCGGGAAAAAGATCTTGCCGAAAAACCTCGGGAAGCTGTAACCGTCGATGAACGCGGTCTCGTCGATCTCCTTGGGGATCGCCGACATGAACCCCTCCAGGATCCAGACCGCAAGGGGTATGTTGAAAAGGCAGTGGGCAAGTGCCACGGCAAGGTGCGTGTCGTACAGGTGCAGGGTGTAGTAGAGCTCGGTGAACGGGACGATGAAGATCGCGCCGGGCGCCATCCGATTGGTCAGCAGCCAGAAAAAGAGATGGTGGCTCCCTCGGAACTTCCACCGGGAAAAGGCATATGCCCCGGGGATGGCGGCGATCAGGGTAATGACCACGTTCAGGGCGACGTAGATGATCGAGTTGATGAAGCTGTTTCTCCACACGGGCGAGGTGAAGATCTCGACATAGTTCTTCAGGGTGATCTCCTTGGGAAACATGGTAAATTCCCTCAGTATCTCCGCATCGCTCTTGAACGAGGTGTTGATCATCCAGTAGATGGGGATGAAAAGGATGACGAAGTAGCAGATGAGTGCAATGTGCCGTTTTCTCACTTGGTCTGTCCTCCTTTCCCGATATTGGTCATAATCTGGAAGAACACAAAGCTGAACACAATGACGATGAACAGGTAGATCATCGAGACCGAGCCGGCATAGCCCAGCTCATAGGACTCTGCCTTCCGCGAAACGAAGAGACTGAAGAACGTGGTCGAGCTGCCCGGGCCGCCGCCGGTCAGGAGCAGGGGTTCGGAATAGATCTTGAACGAGTCCATGAATCTCAGGAGCACTCCGAGGATCAGCACCGACCTCAGCTTGGGTAGCGTGACATACCGGAAGGTCTTCCAGGTGGACGCTCCGTCGATCTGCGCGGCCTGATAGTACGCATCCGGGATCGACTGCAGGCCTGCATAGCACAGGAGCACGACCAGGGGGGTCCAGTGCCAGACATCGAGGATGAATATGGTCAGGGGCGCATCGATGGGATCGAGGGCCACGTTGTACGCGTAGCCGAAAAATCCGAGAACCTTGGGGATCACGCCGATGTCCGACTGGGTGAAGAGCCGCCACACGATTCCTACGACATTGTACGGGATGAGCAGCGGAATTCCGAGGAGCACCAGCGAGATCGATGCCCAGATGCCTTTGCGGGGTAGGGCCAGCGCGATCATGATGCCAAGCGGGATCTCTACTGCCAGCACCATGGTGCTGAACACGAGCTGTCTGGTTAGTGCGTCATGGAATTCCGGGTCACGCAGCACCTCGACGTAATTCGCCAGGCCCACATACTGGGGCATGGAGCCGGAGAAGATGTAGTGCAGTGAGTAGTTGACCACGGTGATGAGCGGGATGAATGCGCTCAGTGACATGATGACGATCACGGGGAGCAGGAAAAGTACCGCCCGGTTGTTCATCGTCCCTCCTTTTTTCAAGATAACTTCATCTGTATGTCTTCAATAAATCCTGGAGCCGTCCCTGAAGATCTTCACGTGCCGCTCAGGAAAGGAAACCCACACCGTATCGTTCTCGCTGACCTGCTCGGCCTGCGAAATCCGGGTTTTTATCCGGATATCATGCATGGTCAGGGTGAGCACCCTGTATGCCCCGGTATCCTCGATGATCAGGGCCGTGAAGGGGACAGCGCCGTTTTCGGGCTCAAGGCGCGAACAGATAAATTCAGGCCGTATCCCGAGCTGCAAGCCGTCTCCGGGGCCGGAAACCCTGCTCCGCAGCTCGTCGGACACGGGTATGACGAATCCGTCGAAGTCGAGCCCTTCTGCCGTGAGCGAGCAGTCCAGAATGTTCATGCCAGGGCTCCCGATGAAATACCCGACAAAGGGGGTATCCGGATTCTCGTGGAGCTCTTCGGGTGTGCCGGTCTGGGCGATTTTGCCGTCCTTTGACATCACGGTCACGACATCGGCAAAGGTCAGGGCCTCGTGCTGGTCATGGGTGACATAGACCATGGTGATCCTGAACCGGCGCTGCACCTGCTTGAGCTTTCTCCGAAGGGTCCACTGGAGCTTCGGGTCGATCACGGTCAGGGGCTCGTCGAGCAGCACCGCTGCGGTGTCGGGCCGGATGATGCCGCGGCCGAGCGACACCTTCTGCTTGTCGGCGGGGGTGAGCCTCCCAGCCGATACCTTCAGGAGGTCCTGGAGCTCGAGGATCTCAGCGACCTCCTCGACCCGGCCCCGGATGTCGTTTTTCTTGAATCCGTCGTTCAGAAGGGGAAACGCCAGGTTGCCGAAGACGTCCATGGAGTCGTACACCACCGGGAACTGGAACACCTGTGCGATATGACGCTGCTTGGTCGAGAGCATCGTGACGTCCCGATCGTTGAACATGACCTGCCCAGCCTTGGGTTTGAGCAGCCCCGAGATGGCGTTGAGCAGGGTTGTCTTGCCGCAGCCCGAAGGACCGAGCAGGGCGACGGCCTTGCCGTCTTCCCACCGGACGTTCAAGTTGTTTATGGAGAACGAGGCCTTTTCCCCCTTGCCCATGATCACGTCATAGGAATGCGAAAGATTCCTTAATTCGATACTGGCCATGATTGTCCCTTATGCTGCGCGATGCGCGTATTTTATGCCGCTTGAGATTGCCCAGTTTTCGCTACCAGCGATTTCGTCGCGGTCTCGAAAATATAGAATCTGTCTGGATCGAGATAGACCTCGATCTCTTCGCCAATCTCGATGCTGACGAGCTGCTGAAGGAGCATGACGAGTTTGATACCGTGGTAGTCGAGATGCAGCTCCGTGTCGGAACCGACCACCTCGGAAAGCTCGACGGTAGTCTCGATGGGAATCATGGTGTCGTTTTCTCTTGTAATGCTCAGGGCATAGGCGTGTACCCCGAGGAGGTAATCCTCGCGGGTCATCTTGCCGCTCAATGGGCTCACATCGATCTGAAGATTATCGGATACGGCGAGCAGGCTGCGGGAGCCCTTTTTGACGAGCCTGGCCGGAAACATGTTCATGGTCGGGTAGGAGAAATATGAACCCACGTCCACGCACGAGGGGTTGTGATACACCTCCTGCACCGGGCCGTACTGCAGCACCTCGCCTCCCTGCATGACGCCCACATGCGTCGCCATGGCCAAGGCGTCCACCGGTTCCGGCGTCGCATAGACGACCGCGCCGCCCTTGTTCCGGAATATGCGCTTCAATTCGCCCCTGAGTTCCTCGCGCAGCTTGTAGTCGAGGTTGGCAAGCGGCTCGTCCAGGAAGATGAACTGGGAGTCTTTCGACAGGGCCCGTGCAATCGCGGTCCGCTGTTTCTGCCCGCCACTGACCTCTTCGGGATAGTGGTCGAGGACATGGTCGATGCCCAGGAGTTTTGCATTGGCGCGGACCTTCTCGTCGATCACTTTTTTCGAGAGCTTTTTCTTCCTGGATATCTTGAGCGGCGAGGCGATGTTCTCGTAAATCGTCATAGAGGGGTAGTTGATGAACTGCTGGTATACCATTGCGATGTCGCGCTTCTGCACCGGGACGTCGGTCACGTCCACGCCGTTGTAGAAAACTCTGCCCCGGTCAGGGCGCTCGATCCCGGCCATGATCCTCAGGAGGGTAGTCTTGCCGGTGCCGGTGGGACCGAGCAGGGTTACGAAATCGCCGTCGTTGATGTCGAGAGAGATGTTGTTCAGGACGGTCTTGCCATCATAGATTTTTGTGATATTTTCAAGCACAATGCCCATAAGAGAAACTATCCCACGTAACAAATCAATCAGCAAAAAGCTGCAATTAACATAAAATTTACAAAACCATAACCCCTGAAGATTTATTTGTCAAGGCCCGGGGCAAAAATGAGAAAATGGCCCTCATCTTTTCAGACAGGTAAATTATTTTATCCATTGAAGCCGGTGCCTCTCCGAATTCCTGTCCACTCCGGTCAGCAGGTTGCGGACAGGGGGTGAGCCCGTACTGGAGGGCTCCTTATTTCCGGTTCTTTCTGCCCCGGGGTTGGCCGATGTGTCCGAAAGTCTTCTCGGGGTTTTCCCCTACCACGTCCACGAGCTTTTTCACGAAAGCCTTCACGGCATCGGACAAATTTTTCAGATCATGCGACGAGCTGGCAAACTCCTCGGCCTGTGCGGCGGTCTGCTGGATGACCTTGTCTATGTCGATCATGGCGGTATTGACCTGCTCGACCCCCTTGGCCTGTTCAGACGATGCAACCGCGATGTCGTTGATCAGCTCGCTGACCTTTCTGGTGCTCTCCGTGGCATCCGCGAAATGCTGGGCGGTCTTGCTGACGAGCTCCTGAAACACCTCAGAGGTTCTGCTTACCATATCCGAGCCTTTCTTGACCCTGCTGATCGTGCTTTCGATCAGCTCCGCCGTATTTTTTGCCGCCTCAGCGGACCTGCTTGCAAGGTTCCTCACCTCATCGGCGACCACCGCAAAGCCGGCCCCGGCCTCTCCGGCCCTTGCCGCCTCGACTGCTGCATTGAGCGCCAGGAGGTTCGTCTGAAACGCAATCTGGTTGATGGTGTCGATGACTTCTTTCATCTCCTCGATCGTCTGGATGATCTTCTGGTTTTCCTCGCGGGCCTGAGCGATCTCGTCCATGGAGTTTGACAGATGTCCCATGGATTCGTTTGCCATCTCCACTACCTGCCTGTTCTGCGCCATCAGAGAATCGGCCTCGGCTGCGTTATCGGCATTGTGCTGCGTCATGGAAGATATTTCTTCGAGCGTAGAAGATGTCTCTTCAAGGGCCGCCGCCTGCTCGGCAGTACCTTGGGAGAGCGATCCGGAGGCTGCGGCGATTTGTGAGGCCGATTTTTCGACCTGTCCCGAAGAGCCTGTGATACCCTCGATGACCTGATAGATGGGCCTGGTGATCGAGTTGGTGATGATATAGGCAAGCCATACGCCGAACCCGATCACGGCAATGCCGATGACGATGGCGATCCACGAGAGCCTTTTCGCGGAGGATACGGTCCTGCCGCTCTCAGTGTTCGCCATGGAAGTAACCGAGGTATAGATCTCGTCCACCTGTTTCTCGATAGACTGGGCCACTTCCTCCAAAGAGGTCTTGTACACCTTTATCTTGTTGTCCTCTTCGACGAGGAGGTCAAAGGCATTTCTGTACTGGTCCAGCAGGATTCTCGCAGATTCGGTGTGCTCTTCAAGAATCCCTGCCTTGGTGAATTCGTCGAGCAGGGTATCGATGGAGCTGTGGAGATCCGAGACATACGTCTCGTTGCCGGTGATGAGGTAGTCTTTCTCGTCCTTGCGGATGTTCAGCATGAGTTCCCCGGCCTTCGGGACATAGACCTCCTTGAGCGCACGCTCCATGTCCTCCAGGGCAACCCTCATGACGCTGAAAAAGAACTCCTCTTCAAGGTACTGCTCATAGGCCGCCCGATACTCCTTCAGGGCATTGAGCTGCTTTTCCTTGGACTCCTGGTTACAGGTGCTCTGCGATACCAGTGCGGCGTAATGATCCATACTGGCATAAAAGTCTTCTTTGGCGTCGGCATACTCGGTTCTCCGGTATTCCCCTTCACAGACCCACATCCGGAGAAACGCCTGGTACAGATCATCGACCTGGTGTTCCTTCATCTTCTCAGCGAGCTGTGCAGCGGCAGAGCCGAAATCACCCTGCAGCCCGGTGGCTCCGGTGAAACCCTTGCGTTCCCACGATTCGACGATCCGGGCGAAGGTGTCTTCGTAATTATCCGCCAGCGAGGCGATCGATGCGGCTTTACGCGATTCTTCGTCATACCCGGTTCTTCTCGCGAGTTTCTCCATGGACGAGGCCTTCTGCTTGAGCAATCCGACGTTATCCCGCAGATCAGCGACATGCTTTCTATCGTGGTACATGAGGAAGTCTTTCTCGTTGCTTCTGCAGGCATACATGAGGGCCTTGACCTGTGTAGCGTGGTCAGCAAGTTTGAGCTCGACATTCATGAGATTGCCGAACTGTCTCGATGAGGTTTCTACGCTGAACTGATAGATGATCATGATCCCCAGCAGCAGGCAAATCACAATGCCGAATCCGTATTTGAGCTTTGCATTGAGTTTCATCTTGTTGAAGGAATCAAGTAAATTGATCATATATCGTCTCCTCACCTATTATTCTGGTGTATTGCTGATATTGTTTGGAAGATGTAGTATGAATTGTCTGAGAATGATCACCTTTTGCATAACAAAATATGAGTTCATATCCGTTTTCTCGGAAAACCGGGTGAACGACTTGAAATAAATATGTCATCGTGCAATTTAGCATCACTTCCTTGAAGATCAAACGCACAATGATACCCTTTATAAAGGAAAACCAATGTCACAGTCATGATAGTAATGTGCAATGTAGAATAATCCGGGTAAGGCGTCATAGTGGCGGAGGCCGCATGGAGCCGGCCCTGGACCTGCCGGGGAAACAACGAGAGAATTGACAAAACTAAAAGCCCATGCTTTTATGGATAATCTTGATTCATATATTATGTATGGAATGAAAGGAAGGACGCGAGGCGGGAAAACAAGGCCTTAAAAAGTCGTTTCGGAGATATGGCCCCGCCGTGCAGAAAATTTCCTGGTCCCGATATGAGGCTGGGTGTCGCGGGAAGCTGAACCCGGGCTGAGCAAAAGGGCTTAAGCATGAAAAAGTTCATCTACCTGTCGGTCGCCATCGTCTTCCTGATCGCTGTCTTCGTAAGGATCAACGCCATCTCGTCCCTGGCGGACAAGAAGGCTCCGGGCATCGACCAGTACTACCGGGACAACGGCATCCCGGTCGAGGTGAGCACGGTGAGCAGGGGCGAGTTCCTCGTGTTCTGCAGGGTGAACGCCCAGGTGCTCGGACTCAGGCAGACCGAGATCGTCACGCAGGTTGCCGCCAAGATCCTCAAGGTTCACCACGAGGTGGGCGATAAGGTCAGGGCCGACGAGGTGATCATCAGCCTCGACAAGGAAGACCCCCGCAGCTCGGCCCAGTATCGCCAGCTCAAGGCGGTCTATGAAACCACCCTGTTGAATTATCAGCGTATCCTCGAGCTGAAGGAGTCCGGCGCAGTCTCCCAGAGCGAGCTCGATTCAATCAAGATGAAGCTCGACGTCGACCGGGCCAACCTTGAGAGCGTGGTGGAATCGGTGTCGCTGTCCAGCCCCATCGAAGGGGTGATTCTGGACCTCAACGCCCGCGAGGGCGAGCTCGTCACCCCGGCGCGGCCGGTGGCCGTCGTTGCCCGGATGGACCGCGTCAGGCTCGTCTCCGAGGTGAGCGAGTCCGACATCCGCAACATCCGGGCCGGCCAGCGGGTGATCGTGGACAACGCCCGGGGCGGAGAATCCAACACCGGCAGCGTGACCAAGGTTTCCCTGAACGCCAACCCGGCCACAGGCCTTTTCCGGATCGAGATGGAGGTCGAGAACAACGGATCCGTGCTCCGGATTGGCACCTACACCACCGCGCGGGTGGAGGTGCTCCGTGACGACCAGGCCCTCTCGGCGGACCTGAGGGCACTGCAGCAGGAACAGGACGGCTCCTACTACATGTTCGTCGTCGACGGAGACAGGGCGTTCAAGAGGCCTGTCGAGATATCCGGGATGAACGACGAGAGGGTCCGGATCGTCTCCGGCATCGGCGACAACGACCGCGTGGTGATCAGCGGGTTCACCAGGCTTTCCGACAATCGCAAGGTCCTCTTCCAAGCGCTCTGATGAAGCCGCGCAAGCCATGAGTATCATCAGACTCTTCATCAACCGGCCGGTCACCACCATGATGATGGTGCTCGTGTTCGTGGTGCTCGGGTCCATCTCCTATCTGCGGATGAACGTGGACCTCTTCCCCGATATCGACCTGCCCATCGTGCTCATCACCCAGGTCTATGAGGGCGCAGCGCCCGAGGAGATCGAGATCCAGGTCGTCAAGGAGGTGGAAGACGCGGTATCGAACATCAGCGACATCAAACACATCAACTCGAAGATCTATGAGAACTACGCGCTGACCATCATCGAGTTCAACTACGGGGTGGACCCCGACATCAAGGCCATCGAGGTCAAGGACAAGGTGGACGCAATCACCATGGACCTGCCCGAGGATGCCGACAAGCCGGTCATCGAGAAGTTCGACCCCTTCGACGAGCCGACCCTGAGCATCGCCCTGTTCAGCGACAGTGTGCCGATCCACAAGATCTACGAGTATGCCGACGACGTGCTCAAAGACAAGTTCTCACAGGTCGGGGGCGTGGCGAGCGTGGAGGTGGTGGGCGGCAAGGAGCGGCAGATCAATGTCCGCGCCGACCTGCCGAAGCTCATGAACTACGGCGTCTCGCTCACCGACGTGGCCGCAGCCATAAAGGCACGGAACCTCGATGTTCCCGCCGGCTCGATGGACCGGGGCACCTTCGAGATCGGGGTGAGGCTCAAGGGCCAGTTCCAGACCGTCCAGGAGATCGCGGACATGCACCTGTCCGTGGAGAAACGGGGCATCTTCCAACTCAAGGACGTGGCCAGGGTCGAGGACGGGTTCAAGGACATCACCTCGGCAGCCCGGTTCAACGGCCGCGAAGCGGTCATCCTCGATATCTTCAAACAGACCGACAGCAACGTGGTCCAGACCGCGGACGGCGTCTATACGGTGCTCGACGAGGTCAAGGCGAGCCTTCCCTCAGGTCTGATGGCCGAGCTCTCCTGGGACAACACCGACTTTATCCGCGAGTCCATCAGCGACGCACTCTCCAGCATCTTCCTCGGGGTGGTGCTCACGACGATCGTGCTCTTTCTGTTCCTGGGCGATTTCCGGATGGCCATGGTGGCCGCGGTGGTCATTCCGACCTCGATCGTCTCGTCATTCATGATCATGCAGGCCATGGGCTTCACCTTGAACATCGTCACACTCATGGCGCTGGGCGTGTCCATTGGAGCCCTGGTGGCAAACGCCATTGTGATCATCGAAAACATCTACAAGCACGTCCTCGGCCACGAAGACCCCAAGGAAGGCGCGGTCAGGGGGACCTGGGAGGTGCTGGTGGCGGTGCTGGCCTCCGCGGGCACCAACATCGTGGTGTTCATCCCCATCGCCTTCATGAAGGGTGTATTCGGTCAGGTGTTCTTTCCCTTCGGGATCACGGTCGTCGCAGCCACGGTGTTTTCCATCATCGCGTCGTTCTCGCTTACGCCCATGCTCTCGTACTTCGCCATGAGGAACACCAAAGACCCGGAAAAAGGATGGGGCGTCATCGGACCAAAGCTGAAGTTCTTCACCCGGGGGGTGGAGAAGGTCAGGGAGGAGTATCTCGATCTGCTGGATGTCTGCCTGAAGTGGCGCAAGCTCACCATTGTCTTTACCCTGCTGATTTTCGCCGGGTCGGTCATGGTCATGAGATACGTGGGCGGCGAGCCGTTCCCGTACTCTGACAGCTCCGAGATCACCATCAATGCCGAGCTCCCTGAGGATGCATCCATCGAAGCGAGCACCATGGTGATGCACCGGATCGAAGAGAAGGTGAAGACCCTTCCCGAGCTCAAGGACTACTCCTCCACCGTGGGAGGAAAAAACCGCGGGATCAACGAGCTCCGTATCCACGCCAGGCTCGTGGATGCTCATGTGCGCTCCCGGGAAGACAGGGAGATCTCCGAGAGCCTCGTGGAGCCCCTGTGCACGATTCCCGACCTCGACTTCAGCATCACGGCCGGGAGGTCCTTCGGCAACGAGGGTGACATGGACATCGAACTCTACGGCCCCGACTACCCCGAGCTGGTCAGAGTCTCGGCCAGGGTAGAAAAGATCATGAACGAAACAGGCAACTACCAGAGCATCATCAGATCGTACAAGACGCCGAGAAGAGAGATGCGTTTCGTCTCCGACCCGTTCAAGTCCACGGTCTATGGCGGCAGAAACGCCGGGCTGGGAGGGACGCTGCGCACGGCGATCGAGGGCGACAGCTCATCGCTCTTCCGCCAGGGCGGGCAGGAGTATGACATCAACGTGGCCCTGGACGAGCAGTACACCGGCTCCATCAATCTCCTGGGCGCCATCCTGGTTCCCCTGGGCAAGGACAAGGACCTCTTTCCCATCAACAAGGTGGGCGAGTTCATCCCGGCACGCGCCGAGGCGAGCATCGAGCGCAAGGACAAGGAGCGCAAGATCACCCTGACGAGCTATCTGAGCCGGCTGAGCCTGACCGAGAACATGGCCATCCTCAAGGATAAGTTCGATTCCCTCGATCTTAAGCCCGGCTACCGGATCGAGTTCGCCGGCGACGTGGAGATCAACCAGGAGGTGAACGAGGCGGTCTCCGAGGCCTTCATCATCGCCACGATCCTCACCTTCATGCTGCTTGCCGCAATCCTCAACTCGTTCGTCCATCCCTTCACCATCCTGCTCACCGTGCCGCTGGGCCTTGCCGGCGTGTTTTATGTCCTGTTCTTCTCGGGCATCACCATGAATATGTTGGCCATGATGGCCATGGTCATGCTCGTGGGCATCGTGGTCAACGGTGCCATCCTGATCATCGATGCCGCCATGTCCATACTGGAGGGCGGGACAGACCCCGTCACCTCGGTGAAGGAGGCGTGCTCGGAGAAGTTCAGGCCCATCGTCATGTCCAACCTCGCCATCATCTGCGGGCTTCTGCCCCAGGCCTTCGGCGGTTCCGGAGCGAGCTTCAGGGTGGCCCTGGCGGTTCCCACCATCGGCGGGATCATCGTTTCCACGCTCTTCACCATGTTTTTCATCCCGGTCATATTTACCTATATGGAACGGCTGCGGAGAATCAGAATGCCGAGGATGTAGCGAAAAGGCGGCCCGCCCGGGCAAGGGGTCGTCTTTTTACGGTCCGCGGCGCAGAGGTCTTTTGCCCGCACGTAAAAAGGAGCGCACATGGGTAACCCGTTTCCCAGGCACAAAACCAAGATCGTGTGCACCATCGGGCCGGCGTCCCGGAAGAAAGCGGTGCTGAAAGGGCTCGTTTTGAGAGGCATGAACGTGGCGCGGCTCAATTTCAGCCATGGAACCCTCGAGCAGCATAAACGGGACATCGAGACCATTCGCGGCGTTTCCCGGGATCTCGGCATGACCGTGGCCGTCCTGGGAGATCTTCCCGGTCCCAAGATCCGCGTCGGCACTCTCAAGGGCGGATCGTGCACCCTGCATCAGGGCGACAAGACGGTGCTCACCACCAGGCGGGTGGAGGGCGCGTCCGGGATCATCCCGGTACAGTTCCCTGATCTTTCCCGGAGCGTGGAACCGGGTGACAGGATATTCCTGAACGACGGCTTCATCGAGCTCAAGGTTCTGGAAAATAAGGGGGAGGACATCGTCTGCCGGGTGGTCATCGGGGGCGACCTGCTGTCGAACAAGGGGATGAACCTTCCGGATGCACGTCTCACCATGTCCGCGGCCACCGATGACGACCTGAGATTCATCGCCTTCGGCATGGAGCAGGGCATCGACATGTTCGGCCTCTCCTTTGTCGGCGGACCCGACGATATCAGCCGGGTCAGGGAGTTCGCGCGGGCAAAGGGGCGCGAGGTTTTCGTGGTGGCCAAGATGGAGCGCAGGGAGGCCGTGATAAACAGCGAAGAGATCATCCGGGAGGCTGATGCGGTCATGGTCGCCAGGGGTGATCTCGGGGTGGAGATACCCATCGAGGAGGTCCCCCTTGTCCAGAAGCAGCTCATCCTGCAGGCGAATCTGGCCGCGAAGCCGGTCATCACGGCGACCCAGATGCTCGAGTCCATGACCGGCAACACCCGCCCCACCCGGGCCGAGGCCACGGATGTCGCGAATGCCATTTTCGACGGCACCGACGCCGTGATGCTTTCCGAGGAGACCGCGATCGGGAAATACCCGCTCAAGGCGTGCCGGATGCTTGCCAGGATCGCCGCGGCGGCAGAGGCCGGAAGATCGCGGGTGGCCTCCGGCACCATTGTTCCCGAGACCATCAAGAGGACGATCGAGCTCTCGGGCACCTCGATCAAGGAAGCCCTTTCCCTGAACGTCATCAGGTCAATCGTATCACTCGGCATCCGCTGTGTGGCGGTACCCTCTCGCAGCGGTCTCACCGCAAGGCTGATCTCCCGGCTCAAGGGAGACGCGTGGGTCGTGGCCCTGTGCATCGATGATTCCGTGCTCAGGACCCTGAGCCTCTCCTCGGGGGTGCATCCGGTGCCCAAGGGCGGTCTCTCCTCGGACGAAGACATCATTACCTGCCTGCGCGGCAATGGGTTCGTCCGGGAAAACGAGGCATTTATCCTGGTCCGGAGAGAGACCTATCCCCATCTGGGAGTCCAGAACACCATGAAGATCATCGCCCGGGATTCCGTACGGTAGCACTGCCGGCAATCTCGACCGTTCTCCGGGAACCGGCCCGGGAATTGCCTTTGCCCCATAACGGCCTATTATGAAATTATAGAGAGACAAACAATCAGGAAAGGGAGACACATGATCCGAGTAGACCTCACAGCAGAGGAGAGGGATGTCCTCCATAATATGCTGAGCAACTATGTCTCGGACCTCCGCATGGAGATAGCGGACACCGATCGCCAGGATTTCAGGGAGATGATCAGGCGGCGCAAGGAAATTCTGCAGAAGATCATCAACGCCCTGGAAAAATGACGCGAGCCGCAATCCTGCATGAATGCGCCGGGAGCCCGGAGTGAAGCCCGTGAAACGAGCCATGCGGGTGCCCCTGCATCGACAGCCCCCTGTGGTTCCCGCCCGGGGGAACCGGCAATGACGAATCTCGAACATCCCGGGTGATTATCGTTTGTACTTTTCCCTGAATTTCGTTATAACACCCTGTACACATTATGAAGTCATGTTGAATGTATCAGACACAAAGAGGGGGTGCTGCGTTATGTCTGACGGCTTGGACATTCTCATTATCGACGACGAACAGGAAGTGTGCGATGTCCTGTCCGGACATATCCGGAAGTTTTACACCTGGGGCGATATCATCACCTTCACCGATGTGGAGAAGGCGATCGAATACTGTCGGAACCGCAACGGGAGCATCATGCTGTTCATCCTGGATGTGTTCGTGGGCTCGAGCAACGGGTTCTATCTCCTGGATGCCATCTCTGACAAATATCCCAACGCCTATCACGACGCCATCATGATCACCGGCAACGCCAACGAAGACGTGGTGGACATGTGCGTGGCTTCGGGGGTGAGCCATCTTCTGGAAAAGCCGGTGAGGCCCTATGCGCTGCAGCTCGCGGTGAGGTCTATTGTCTCGAAGTATCTGAAGTTCGCAAAAATGCTGCTCAACAACCCGGACTTTGCAGAGACCATCGGCAGGATCTAAACAAGGGCGCCCCGCAGGAAGGCCAGTCCCTGTTTTTTCAGACGCGTAAAAGGCGGAGCGCTAGCGGTCAGGTTCCTGGTTGCACAGCTCCTGCCAGAGATCGTAGTCGGATACCTTGGTAATGATCACGGCCATCACCTTGTTCCGGGAATCGAAGCGGATCACCTCGCCATGGAGCGTGAGCACGGGCGACGAGAGGTTCACGGTGATAGGACTCCCCACGACGGTGTGTGCCTTGGGCGGTGTGAATCGATTTTCCCGGTCCCGGGGAAGGACAGGGAACTGCAGGCAGAGCCCTCCCCAGCTGATGTCCCTGGTTTCGGCAACGAGCCTGATGTTCCTGTCCCTGGTGCTCAGGCTCAGGCGCGCCCCTTCCGGGTGCTCGAGCTCTATGGTGATCATTGCCCTGATCTTCCTCTGCCTGCGAATATACTCTCTCTTGACCGATTCCATATCACCTTCCTGCATCGGATATGCAACTGATCATATCAATTTTCCGGATAGATTTCAATTCCATGAGATGAATGCCTTTGAATGTCGTTGTTTCATATAGGAAAATAGGCACATATATGATAAGGAGCGTTCCATGGAATATATGATAGCCATTGTCGTGCTTGCACTCATCGCCGCGGGGATCTGGTACCTTTCACACAGAGCGAGGGGAGAAGAGGGCGAGCATATCATTCCCGGGGTCACCAAGGCGGCCCAGAGCGGAGACGTGTTCGCCCAGTACAAGCTTGCCTCTATGTATTACGAGGGCAAGGGCGTGCAGCCGAACAGCGAGGAGGCGGCGAAATGGTATCTCAAGGCCGCCCGGCAGGGTCACGTCGAAGCCCAGTTCATCCTTGGCATCATGCACGAGCGGGGCGACGGGGTCGACAGGGACGACGAACAGGCATACCAGTGGATCTCCACGGCTGCTCAGCAGGGTCACCCCCGGGCGAGAACCCTGCTCGAATCGGACAAATGGCTCCTGTATCTCGATGCGAAAACGCAGGAGAGGGACGATCCCGGAGAGAGGCCGGATGCTCCGGATGCGGGAGGCAACACCCCGGAAGTGACCAGGGAGCAGGTTGACGAGTATCTCCGGAAGGCCGAGGAGGGCGATGTCGACGCCCAGTACAATCTCGGGGTGATCTTCTACCACGGCGAAGGGATGCCCAGGGATTTCGATCAGGCCTATGCCTGGTTCCTCAAGGCTGCGGAGCAGGACGACCCCGATGCCCAGTACAACCTGGGTTTCATGTATGGGCGGGGCGAGGGTGTAAAGAAAGACCACGCCCAGTCCATGCAGTGGTTCAAGCGCGCCGCGGATCAGGGTCACGAAGGGGCTCGGGCGATCATCGAGAAGATGACGAAAAATTCGGTGTCCGAGAGGTAGCAGGATCTCCCTGAGCTGCCCTGCCCTTTGCCCGGGAGGCGGCGATCAGGTCTCTTCCCGTCCCCCAAAAAGGAATTTTCAAGAGAAAGACGCCATGGCAAAGACCGGAAAACGATTCTACGCTGTTCTCAAAGGGCTGAATCCGGGCATCTACGACCTCTGGGCCGGTCAGGGAGGGGCCGAGGAGCAGGTGAAGTCCTTTCCCGGCGCAGTATATAAGGGATTCTCCACCCGGGAAGAGGCCGGGGAATATGCAGCCCTGTCAGGATATCCTGACCTGCCCGACCGTACCACCGGGAGGCACCCGGAGGCGCTGCAGTCCCGGGCGAAGGCCCCGGTGTCCCGGGAAAGCCGGAAAGAGCCAGGCACATCTGAACACGGGGTGGTGATCTACGCCGATGGAGGCAGCATCAACAATCCGGGGCCGGGCGGTTATGGTGTGGTTATCAAGGAGGGGAACCGGCGGCGCGAGTTGTCGGGCGGTTTTCGTTTCACCACCAACAACCGGATGGAGCTCACGGCTGTCATCGAGGGCCTGAAATCCCTCGAGGGAGGCCCGGACCGGCCGGTGAGCGTATACACCGACTCCCGGTACGTGGTTGACGGTATCAGCCGGGGGTGGGCAAAGAGGTGGAAAAGACAGGGCTGGATGCGGGATGCCCGCCACCGGGCGGAGAACATCGACCTCTGGTCAGTGCTGCTGGACCTTTCCGAGCGTTATCAGCCACGATTCGTGTGGGTGAAGGGCCATGCGGGCATCGTTGAGAACGAGCGGTGCGACGCGCTGGCAAAGCAGGCGGCGCTGCGCCCTGATCTTCCCCCAGACCACGCCTTTGAGAAGGGCGAGACCGGGGTGAACCAGCCCACGCTGTTTTAGGACCACGGCGGATACATCAAGCCGCCCTGGTCTGATAGGCGGGTTCCTTCTCCGCGGAGTAATTTTCCCAGCCCCTTGTCTTCCAGGACTGTAGATGTTCCTGCGCTCCGTATACGCGGGCCGCGGCACGGGCAACCCTGTTTCTGCGCAGACCGGAGAGGCCGATCAGGGTCAGGCCTGCAACGGCCATGAACCCTGACTGAGAACCGGATGACGAGCTCCGGGCCTGTTCGGAACTGGATCCGGGAAAAGAGCCGGCCGCCACGGTCCATTCCTCCCGTATGGAGGCGCAGTGTCTGTCGCAGAGGACCGACACGCACATGGTATGTGGGTCGATCGAGTAGATCAGACCTGCTCCCTCGCGGGAAGCTCCTATGAAGAGCTCGGCGCCCACCCGGGGAAGAAACGGGTGGCTCCATCCGTCTTGATCCGCCCGATAGGCATCATTGCCGTCAGCCTGCAGAATGAGGTCCGGGATGCCGGGCAGACAGGCGGTTCCGTGAAAAAGTGCCGGGGCATCCGGGTCGACGGGCACCGAGGAGTGCTCCCATCCGATGGGAGAGCTCTCGGCAAGAGGATCGGCCTTCATGCCGAACGCAGGCGAAGCCTGCGTGCAAAACGCAACCCAGGCCGCACATACAGATACGAACGCCACTACTTTACCCATTGCAAACTGCCTCCTGATTGAAATCGACAATCAAGAAATTATGATGGTATCGATCTTCTTAAGCCAGCACCCCAAAAGTGAAAAACTTGAAAGGAATTTAAGTGTTGGAGTTAAATCACGGAATGTGGATTTTGTCAAACAAATAAATGCAATAATTACAAAATTTGCTTGGATGCCGGCCTGGCAGGCATAACGATAGAAGGAATCGTTCCCGGACGACCTATGGAGGATTTGCACCGGAGGTACGATTGCCCTTGCACTCTCTGAAAATATGCCTATGGTAAAGAGCATGCTGCTTAAACTTTTTCTGGCCTTCACCCTCATTCCCATTGCTGAGATTTATCTCCTGGTCAGGGTAGGAGAGTATATCGGCGCACTCAATACCGTGGCAATGGTCGTGCTCACCGGGGTCGTCGGCGCAACCCTCGCCCGTGTGCAGGGCGTGCACACCCTGTATAAAATTCGTACGAGCCTTCAGCAGCGGAAGATACCATCCCGGGAGCTCATGGACGCCGTGCTGATTCTCTTGGCAGGGATCCTGCTCCTGACGCCCGGATTCATCACCGACACGGCCGGTATCGTGCTGCTCCTTCCCATGGGCAGGGCAGCCGTGCGCAAACAGCTCCTGAAGAAGATCGGGAGCTGGGCGGGCAGGCAGAGGGTCCACATCGACATCTCTTCGCGGGATCTATTCTGAAAATCACGGGTTTTTTCGTAAAAAAGCCCGGATGATCAACGGTCGACCGGTAGAGGACCGCGAGCTCTGCTGCCGGGTTTGTCAGGCGCGTCCGGTACGCCGGCAGGATTGCCCCGGCGGGACAGGCGCCCGAAAACGGCGCAACTGAAAAAGGGGAGCCCGGCGGTGTCTATCCGGAGCAGACCCGTTCCCATGACTCATCGTCGGAGGTGCCCGAGATGGAGAGCGCACCCTCTCCCCGGAGGGTGTCGATTCTCACGATGGTGCCGTTGACCGTGAGCGAGTGGGCCGGGAACATGATCCTGATGTGCGCCCCGATATAATCGCCGATCTGCGATGACTTGATGAACTTGAACAGGTTGGGGGCCACCAGGCACATGCCGTCTCTGCTGATGTCCTTTGCATACCCCCGGCCGCTCAGGTATATCCCCATCTTGAGCAGCGCGGTGATCTTCACCTTTTTCCGCTCGTGCCTTCTCTGCTCTTTGATGCCCGCATTGTCTGCCATATGACGAATACAACTCCTCTTTTTCTTGGATGCCGTGATGTCCGTTGAACCCCCGTGCATACAATAATACGGTGATATCTATAGCGTAACCATATCTGCCGGTCAAGCTCCTCCTGAAAGTTCCCGGGACATATGCACCGTGGTGCGCGCCAGGGCACTGCCTCAGAACATATCCTTCCGCCCGGGGCTGCTGCAGAAGGGGAGCAGAAGCTGGAGAGGCCGTGACGGGCTGTCTTCCGCACGGTCGAAGTTCGATACCGTGATCCCCAGGAGCCTCACCTTTCTGGCGCCCGCCTCTGTCTCCTTGAGCAGCAGGAGAACCTGGTCGAGGATCTCCTCTGGATCGTCGAGCCTGCGGCCGAGCGTGATGCTCCTGGTGATGCTCTGAAAGTCGTGATACTTGAGCTTGAGCACCACGGTCCTTCCCTTGAGCCCCTTGTCCCTGAGCAGTGAGCCGACCGAGCCGGCGAGCTCTGAGAGCAGCGTGATCATCTCGTTTGTGTCGTCGATGTCCTCAAGCAGGGTGATCTCTTTGCCCAGGGATTTTCGTATCCGCTCGGACATGACAGGCCTCTCGTCGATACCATGTGCGATGCTGTGGAAAAAATGGCCCACCTTGCCGAAGATCCTGACGAGTCGCTCCTGCGGGACCTGTCTGAGCTCGGCGCCGCAGGTGATGCCCAGGGAACGCATCTTCTGCTCGGTCACCCTGCCCACGCCGAAGAACTTGCCGATGGGGAGCTGATCGATGAAATTCTGCGCCTGCCCGGGCGTCACTACCGTGAGCCCATCCGGCTTGCGGTAATCCGAGGCCGCTTTTGCCAGGAACTTGTTATACGAGACCCCTGCCGAGGCTGTGAGGTCCGTTTTCTTCCGAATTTCCGCGAGCAGCAGGCGTGCCGCCTCGGTGGCGGATACAAGGGCCTTACGGTTCCGGGTCACGTCCAGAAACGCCTCGTCAAGGGAAAGGGGCTCCACCAGATCGGTGTACTCATGAAAGATCTCCATGATCTGCCGCGAGGCCTGCCGGTACGCGTCGAATCGGGGGTGGACGAAAATCGCGCCCGGGCAGAGTCTCCTGGCGCGGGAGGAGGGCATGGCGGAATGGATGCCGAATTTTCTGGCCTCGTACGAGCACGCTGCCACTACGCCCCGGCTGCCCGGATCGCCGCCCACGATGACAGGCCTTCCTCGCAGGCGGGGATTGTCGCGCTGCTCGACCGAGGCATAGAAGGCGTCCATGTCGATGTGGATGATCTTACGGAAGTTCTCCATACACGCCCTTTTTCAGATCAGGGCATCCTTCACCTTGAGCTTTGCCTCGATGAGCTGGGAGTGGTCGAGGCGGAGCAGCCTTCCCAGAGAATGCACCAGGTGATCTTCATGCTTTTCCAGCTTGCCGTCGGCATAGATGACCCTCCAGATCATCTCGATGACCCGGACTTTTTCCTCCTCGGTGTAGTGACGGTTGATGAGTCTGGCGAACCGCCAGAGGTCGATGCTTTGTTTCATCTCCTCACGGGCATCGTCCATGACGGCGGACGCCTCGTCCTGCTCGAGCCCGTAGTCGTGTGTGAGGATTGAAACGATGACCTGCTCCTCGTCCTCGCTGAACTCGCCGTCGATATGCGCCATCTCCAGCAACAGCGCGCAGGCGGCCACCGTGATGCCGTGCTCCCCGTGTGATTCGCCGGCAACGGATTTTTCGCCCGAGCCGAGAATGCGTTTTACGAGATCGATCATGCCTGCTCTCCGTCCATAAAGAAAGAATAACAAAAAAAGCCGGATAGAAAAAGGAGTGTATTATGCCTCCCACATCATGGGGTCACACATCATGGGGTCAGGTCTCAACATTCGACATTTTTGCCTTACTTGTGCTAGGTCTCTCAACAATAGTTGAAAATGTAGAATGTTGAGACCTGGCCTCGATCCTATTATGTGATAAAGAGGAGAAGAGACAATCAGGGAAGGACGCATGAAAAATAGTGTTCAATATCCGGTCTATCTCGACTATAACGCCACCACTCCGCTCGATCCCGCGGTGATCGATGCCATGCAGGAGTTTATCTCTCCGGAATTCGGCAACCCGTCGAGCACGCACTTCTACGGGATCGCACCAAGGCGCGCGGTGGACAAGGCTCGCCGCCAGGTGGCGGCGCTCATGAACTGCAGCCCGTTTGAGATCGTCTTCACCGGCTGCGCCACCGAGTCGAACAATATCGCTATCAAGGGGATCGCCTCGGCATTCAAGCACCTGGGCAACCATATTGTCACCACTCAAATCGAGCACCCCGCGGTCCTGGAAGTCTGCGCGCATCTAGAGCGAAACGGGTTCGAGGTGACCCGTCTGCCTGTTGACGCGCAGGGTCTGGTCGATGTGCGCGATGTCGAGCAGGCTGTGAGCGACCGAACCATCCTGATCTCGGTCATGCACGCGAACAACGAGGTGGGGACCGTCCAGCCTGTGGAGGAGATCGCGGAGATCGCCCGCAGCCGCGGCATCGCCCTTCACACCGACGCCGCCCAGACACCGGGCAAGGTGTCCGTGGACGTGCAGGCTCTCGGTGTGGATCTCATGACTATTGCCGGGCACAAGCTCTATGCGCCCAAGGGTGTGGGCGCGCTCTACCTGCGTGAGGGCATCGTGGTGGAGCCGCTTCTGCACGGCGCCGGACAGGAGCGGGGGGTGAGGCCCGGAACGGAAAACGTCATCGCTATCGTGGGTCTGGGCATGGCCTGTGAGCTGGCTGCGAAAAACCGGGAACAGGATGCCCGGCACATGAAGACGATGCGGGACCTGCTCCATGCCGGCATTGAGCAGGCCGTGCACGATGTGCGGCTCAACGGCCATCCGGAGAAGCGGCTGCCCAATACGCTCAGCCTCTCGTTTCAGGGGGTCGAGGCCGGGAGGCTCCTGGAAGAGATCGGGCTCGACGTAGCGGCATCGGCAGGCGCAGCCTGCCATTCCGGGGAGGTGACGATCTCTCACGTGCTTACCGCAATGGGGGTTCCCGAGGAATGGGCGAAAGGAACCATCCGCCTGAGCACCGGACGCACGACCGCCAGGGAAGATGTGCTCCTCGCGGTGCGCGCCATCTCGGATGCAGTCAACATCCTGCGCTCTTCTTAACACTACAGTGGTGGAGTTTGGTACAGGATCGGGGTCATACAGGATCGGGGTCAGCACAGGATCGGGGTCAGGTCTCAACATATGACATAACACAGGATCGGGGTCAGGTCTCAACATATGACATAATGTCATATGTTGAGACCTGACCCCATGATGATGACCCATGACTGTGACTGATTCCTGACCCCATGACTGATTACCACTGTAGTGTAGTGTTAAGCTCCACTTCCAAGTCCTTAAGCAGCGGACGAGGATGGAGGAGGAAGCCCGGGCCGAACAGATACTCTGTTTCTGCCGCCGCGAGCGCTATTTCCCCTCGAAGAACCCGCGGACGATCCCGGTGACCTCTCCGGGCTTCTCCATGGGGATGAGGTGACCGGCGCCCTCGATGAGCCGGTATTCGGCGCTCCTCATGGAGGATGCCGCTTTCTTGAGATCGATGAAGGCCCTGTTCTCGCTCAGCTCGCCTTCCAGGACCAGGGCCGGGCAGCTCACCTTGGGCAGCAGGGGCCAGGGGTCGTGGTGCATGCCCCCCATGAAGAGCGAGGCCTCGTGCCTGGGCGAGCAGGCGAGCGCGAGACCGCCTGCGTGGTGTTCCCTGATGCCGTGCCGGATATAGAGGTCGAGCATCTCGCGGTCCCAGCCGTGAAACAGGGTTTTCGACTTCAGGTAGGCATATGCCTCTTCCCGGGTGCTCCACCGGGACTTGCGCCGGATTGACCGGGAAGCCAGGGGATGCTCGTCCACCTTGAGGCGCAGCTGGTACAGGTCCTGGGGAAGGAAGATGGGCTCGATGAGGATCAGGCCCCTTGCCGCGAGGCCGAACTCGGTGTGGGCCAGGGTGAGGACCGTGGCACCCATGGAATGCCCCACGAGACCGGGGTTTTCGATGCCCAGCCGAGAGCAGAAAACGGCGAGGTCCTCTGCGAGGCGTATCCATCCCAGTCCGCCGTCTTCGGGCTCCGCGGACCGGTGGTCGCAGAAGTACGGGGCAATCACCCGGTAGACAGGGGCCAGGTCCCGGGCTATGGGATGCCACAGCCAGGGCAGGAACCCGGTGGCGTGCATCAGGATGAGGGTGGGGCCCCGGCCTTCATACAACAGGTAGGAAATCTCCGCGTCCCCGATGTCTTGGGCCAGGGCACGCGGCTGGTTGTGCTCGGACTCCGGCATAGTGCCTCCTTGTATGCGAAACCATGAACAGGCCTGATATATCAATCGCACAGGTATTTTTTATTATACGAAATCCCTCGTCCGGTTCAATGAGGATGTTCAAGCGAGCCTTCCCGTGCTGTAACCGGGAAAAGCCTGCCACCGGAGCACTCCGCCCCTGCTCCGGGAGACCCTTGAACAGGGGCGGGTGTGAATGCGGGTATCAAAGGCCCGTTACTCCCGAGCCGTGAGCTTTTCCACGGACTTCGCGATGTTTTCCTGCCGGTAGCCGGGCAGCACGAACACGTAGTCGTTGGCCGAAGAGGTGGCCGGGGTCTTCGCGTCACGCGCGGAATGGAGCGAGAGCGTGTAGTCTCGTGCACCGGTCAGTGTGATCGTGAGCTCCGGATCTCCTGCCTGCTCTCTGGTGAGGTCTTCGAGATACCCCTCGCAGTCGAGGTCGCTCAGGCCCGAGAGAAGGGCGTCCACCTCGGGCTTGTCCGCCTCGACGCCCGCGGCGTCCTTCCAGACGATCCGCCTGGGGGAGGCGTCGTCCTTGTCCACGCTTTCGCCCTCCTCTCCTGCCGGCTCGACCTCGGTGCGGGTCAGGATTGTTTCCTTGCCCTGCGCGCTGATCCGGACGCCGGTGATCTCGTCCTTGGGGAAGGAGAGGACCTGCATGTCCCTCAGGTCGGCGGCTGCAAGCTCGAAATCGCGGCGGAAGCTGCCCATGGCGTGGAACACCCGGTTGTCATCGGGCAGCGTGACAAAGGTGTGCTGTTGCGTGGGAGCGGCCTTGCCCAGATCGAAGCTGCGCCTGAGCTCGGTGCCCGCATAGGCCTTGACCGTGATCCTGTCCGCCTCTCCGAGGCTGTAGCGTTCGAAGCTGCCTGACTCGGACACCAGGTCGGTCAGCGTGAAGTTGGTGATCGGTTCGAGCATCCTGCCCACCTTGGCAATGTCAGCGGGGTAGCCCATCGGCTCGATATACCAGGAGCCGTCCTTCTTGCTCAGAGAGACCTTTCCGTCTCTGGATGCGATCTGAATCCCGGTGATGGCGCCGGCATCGACGGCGACGATCTGCGGGATCTCGTAGTTGACCCGGTCGGTGCGCTGGAGATAGAGATAGCCGGCCAGGGCCGCGATCAGGATGAAAAGAACGATGTACTCTTTCTTTCCCTTCATGATTCACCTCTCTTGCTGAACATGAGCTCGATGCGGCTCTTCCGGACATGCCTGCGCAGGAGTACGAGGAGCCCGAAGCCTACGACCAGGACGGGCAGGCCCACGATGTTGAGCGACTTGATGAATATTTTGGTCTGGGCCTGCGGGTCGTTCAGGGGGTTGAAGCTTAAGACCTTGCTTCTCATCAGGGCCACGTCTTCGCGGCCGTTCAGCACGTCGAGCACGTTCATGATGAATGCCGAATTGGGGCTCTGGCCCTCGGCGTCGAGAACATTGTTGCGGAGCAGGTGCGATGATGCCACCAGGAAGAGCTTGCCCGGCCTGGCCGAGGAGGCCAGTGTGGACGTGCCCTCGAAACCGGAGAGGTCTGCCTTGGGCGCGGGTGTTTCTCCACTATCACCGGCAGCCTCGTCAGGCGCCGCGGGCCTCTCGGGGACGGGCTTGTCCGCGAAATAGCTGGGGAAGCTCCCCTCCAGCATGTAGGCCAGGGGATAGCTCCTGAGCTCGTGCTCCCCGGCCGGGGGCCTGATGAACATGGGGTTCAGGCTGACGTTGTCGCGCATCTCCCACGACCTGTCCGAAGAGGAGAACAGGCGCTTCGCCGAGATATTGCCTTCGGCCAGACGTTTTTCATCGATCTCCAGAGGCGACATGGCGAGGCCCACCATGCTCTTGATGTTTGCCATGGCCGCGAGCTCGCCGTTGATGTTGCGGTTCTGGATGATGGGGGCATAGTAGATCTTCTGCTCGCCCCCGCCATACTGCCGGGAAGAGCGCTGGGTAAAGCAGTTTTCGTCCATGACGATCGACTTGTTCACCCGCACGCCGTAGTGTTCGAGCAGCTTTTCCAGGCCGGTGTCGTTGGGCACGTACTGGGGCATCTGGCCGTAGGGGCTGCCCTGCTGCGGCATGATCTCCTGGAACGAATCCACGAACAGGGCCAGGTTGGTTCCCCTCATGAGTGCCTGGTCGATCTGGTAGAGCTCGTAGTCGCTGAAGCCCCCTGTGGGCCCGGCGATGACAACGGTCTTGAGGCCTTCGGGAATGCCGCTCTCCCCGAGGTCGACCTGCTTGAGCGAATAGCTCCTGGACAGGAGCTGCACAAAGCTGGTGGCGGGCTCGACCTGGCTTCCCGGCATGCCGTAGAGGGGCAGGGTGCCGTTGCCGGTGAGGTAGCCGATGCTTTCGTTGATGCCGATGAGCGACTCAACGCTCTCGCTGATCATCTCGTCGATCTCTTCGGGTGCGGCGAGACTGTACTGGGTGCCGAACAGGGGCACGCGGAAGACCTGGAGCACCGGCAGGGCCATGGACTGCTCGCCGTGATCCACCACCAAGCCGATCACGCCGCTGCCGGCCTTGACGCCGGACTGGGGAATGTCTGGCCATTTGAGGTGCATGAGTCCGTGATCATCGGCCAGGGCCTGGATTTCATCCTGCCCGGAAGGCTCCACGGTCGAAAACGAGAGCTTGCCGTACATGGTGCGGTTGAGCTCGGTCACGATCTCGTTGATCCCGTTGCCGAGCTCGGGCAGGTCATTGAGCCCCATATAGGGGGCCACCTCTCTGATGGAGGGGGACATATAGAGCTTGATCTCCACCGGCTTTTCCAGCTTGAGCAGGGCGCTGATCTTGTTGTTGGCCTTCATTATGGCCGTGGTGAGCTTGTATTCGAGCCCGTCGGCAGAGGTGATGGTGGGCACCTTTTCAACCATGTCGCCGTGGACGATTGCCAGGCCCATATAGGCCTTCTTGATCTTGACCTCGTCCTGCTCGATGGCCTGGATCTGGACCGGCTGGATGCCGTAGTCGGCTGCCAGGCGCTGGTTTTCGCTGCTCCGGGTAGAGCCCCCTTCTTCGAGCGAGGTCACGTCGTAAAAGCGGTAGTTGAAATACCTGTTGCCGCTCAAGGCATACTCCTCGAGCAGGTCTTTCAAGTAGCGCTCGACCGTGTTGTAGGGAGCAGGCAGGTTTTTCGTGAAAAACACGTTGATGGTGAGCGGCTCTTTGAGCGTGGAGACCACATCCCTGCTGACCTTCGAGAGGGAGTATACCCTGTTTCCGGTGAGGTCGGCCCGCAGGTACAGGGTGAGGCCGGCCACGTTGAGCAGCACGATGAGTATGATATAGATGCCGAACTTGATATATCTCGATTTGTTCTGAACAGCCATGGCAGCCTCCTTATCGCTTTTCCTGCATGACCAGGTGCGCCCCGTAGAGAAAGGCGAAGATCACGCTGGCAAAGTAGAGCACGTCGCGCGAGTCGAGAATGCCCTTGGAGATGTTCTCGAAGTGATATCCGGCCGCGATCTGGGTGAACACGTCGACCACCTGGGGCGGGAAGAAGAACACCACCTTGTCGAAGAGCGTGAGCGCGAAGCAGATGACCATGCCCGTGATAAAGGCCACGATCTGGTTCTTCGTGAGCGAGGAGGCGAACACGCCGACTGCGCTGTATGCTGCGCCCAGCAGGACCGCGCCGATGTATCCGCCCGCAACCGGCCCCCAGTCGAGATCCCCGATGAAGGAGATGCTTAAGGCATAGACAAGGGTGGGTGCGAGCATGATGGCTGCAAAGGCCGCACCTGCCAGAAACTTGCCCAGGACGATGTCGCCGAGCCTCACCGGCAGGGTGAGCAGCATCTCGTAGCTGCCCGAATGGAGCTCTTCGGAAAAGAGCCGCATGGTGACGGCCGGGATCACGAACGAGAAGGTGAGCGGCAGCAGGGTGAAGAAGGTGCGCAGGTTTGCCTGGTTGAAGATGAAGAAGGTGGAGAAGAAGAACCACCCCGTGATGAGCAGGAAGATGCAGATCACGATATACGCGATGGGCGAGACGAAATAGTCTTTGAGTTCTTTTTTAAAAATCTGGAGTGTCCGGGTCATCCTACACCTCCCTGGTGAGATCGCGGAAGATCTTCTCGAGTGACTTGCCCTCCTGTGTAAACTCCACCATGATCCAGTCGGTCTGCTTGACGCAGGCATAGATGCGCTCTCTGAGACGGTCGGGGCCTCCAGCGAATATCTTCAGCCTGAGCTCCCCGGAGTCCGGGGCGTCCATCCGTTCGACCCGCGAGACGCCGTCCAGCGCGCTCAGGGTCCGGCTGGCTGTATCGAAATCCGCGTGCAGCAGGGTGAGGTGGATGGTGCGCTCCTCGCCGGCGCCCTGTTTGAGCGACTCGGTACTGCCGTCGGCCACGATTTTGCCCTTGTCGATGATCACGATACGGTCGCAGGTGGCCTCTGCCTCGCTCAGGATGTGGGTGGAGAGGATGATGGTCTTTTCCCTGCCAAAGGCCCGGATGATGTCTCTGATCTCGACGATCTGGTTCGGGTCGAGGCCCGAGGTGGGCTCGTCGAGCACGAGGATCTCCGGGTCGCCCATCATGGCGTGCGCCAGGCCGACCCGCTGCCTCAGCCCCTTGGAGAGCTCGCCGATGTTCTTGTGCATGATGCCGGAGAGCCCGCAGATATCGACCAGCTCGTGAATGCGCCCGGCCTTGCGCGTGCCGTCCAGACCCCTGACCCGTGCGATGTAGTCGAGGTAGTCGTAGACCAGGATGTTGTGGTACAGGGGCGCCGACTCCGGCAGGTAGCCGATGAGCCTTTTCACTGCCAGGGCATCGTCGCCCAAGGAAAGGTCTTTGATCCGGATGCTGCCCGATGTGGGCACGAGGTAGCCGGTGAGCATCCTCAGGGTGGTCGTCTTGCCTGCACCGTTGGGGCCCAGAAGCCCCGTGATCTCACCTCTGGAGACATCGAGGTCGATCTGATCCACGGCACAGAAGCTTCCGTAAAACTTGGTCAGTTTCTCCACATGGATCATTGCATTCCTCCTTATAATTTTCCCCTTTAAAACCAAGTATGTAATTTGTTTCCGCGCATGCCCGTCATAGCAAATCCGGTGAACCCGGCAGGTAAGATAAAAAAGATTTTTCTCCCTTTGTCAAGACCCGAGACGCTGCGCGCAGGATGCTGAGAGCCGGGGGAAGAGGGCTCCCGCCGGAGAGAGGCATACGATCCGCAGAAGTCTAAGCGGAAAGGAGGGGGTCCATGCGCGTGCGACACCCTCTGTAAGAGACCGAGCCAGCGCAGACGCCCGGAATGAACGAATCCTTGATGTCCGGCTGGAGAAGATGGAAGGGAGCCACATAGAGCCGGGCCGGGATTACTGGATCAGGAACTGTTTTTCTCCTTTATGAAGCATATTTTCCGGCTCATGCATACAATTTGATGGTATCTGCGCCCGTTATGTGCGAAGCTCCGGTAAATACATTTATAGTCATTCCCGGGTGCCGATCATGGTGAAGACGGATTGGAAATCGGAAGAGGAGATAAGATATTCCTTGGGCAATGCGGAAAAGGTCGCTATCCTGAGTTGTGCCGCATGCGCCAACCTGTGCGATACCGGCGGATCGGTGGGTATCCATATCCTGAAGAAACTGCTTAAGGGATGGAACAAGAAGGTCGTATTTTCATCGTGCGTGACCGCATGCTGTTCGGAAGAGATCATGAGGCAGGCACTGAAAAGGCACAGGCGCAAGCTTTCCAGGAGCGATGCGCTGATTGTCCTGAGCTGCGCTTCCGGCATCAAGTCCGCCTGCATGTGTGAGACCGGGATTCCCGTAATAGCGGTACTGGACACCCTCGGCATCACCCCGATCACAAACCGTGACAGTAAGCTGGCCCGCAGCGCATGCACCACCTGTGATCATTGTGTTCTTATCTACACCGGCGGAATCTGTCCTCTGACCGAGTGCCCGGCAAAGAAAAAGTACGGCCCCTGCAAGGATTACCCCGAACATGGTGCGCGGTGCGCTGTCAACCCCGATATCGATTGTGTATGGAAGGACATCGAAAAAGCAGGGGATCTCCCGGCACTGAAAAGACTGGAACAGCTGCACAAGGCAGAAGGGGCGGCCCGTTTCAGGCCGGACATCGTCGGGTGGAAGTCCCCGTCTTTGCTGAGATCCGTCGCGGGCAAGATAGCCGCAAGACCCTGGATACTGGACAAGTTCATACGCTTCATCAACTGAGCTTTTCCGTGCATTCGTTCCAGCGGCACGGAGTGGAGAGCCGGAGCCCGCGGGCCGCCCGGACAGCAGACTCACCATCCGTAGAGCTCTCTGCACTCCCTTTCGAGCCGGTCACGGAACCTGTGGTCCGCGATGCCGATGAGCGCGCGGCTGCGCTGGCGCAGGGAAAGGCCCCTGAGTCTGACCACCCCGTGCTCGGTGGCGACATAATCCACGTCGTGTCTGTTGGTGGTTACTGCGCTGCCTCTTTCCAACGCGCTCACGATGCGCGAGATGCGGCCGCCCGCAGCGGTCGAGGGCAGGGCGATGATGTTTTTCCCCCCGCGGGAATGTGCCGCGCCCCTGACAAAGTCCACCTGGCCCCCGACCCCGCTGTACTGACGCGGCCCGATGGTGTCGGCAGCCACCTGGCCCAGCAGGTCAACAGCGATGGCGGAGTTGATGGTCACCATATTGTCGTTTCGGGCGATGATGAAGGGGTCGTTGACAAACTCCACCGGGTGCATCTCCACCATGGGGTTTTCGTGGAGCCACGCGTAGAACCGGGCCGTGCCCATGGCGAAGCTGGCGATGATCTTTCCGGGGTTGAAGTTTTTTCTCCTGCAGGTCACCACCCCGCTCTCCACCAGGCGCATGACCGAGTCGGTCAGCAGCTCGGAGTGGATGCCCAGGTCGCGCTTGTGAGCCAGGGAACCCAGCACGGCCTCGGAGAGGTTTCCGATCCCGATCTGCAGGCAGTCACCGTCCACGATCAGGGACGACACGTTCCTGCCGATTGCCAGATCGTTTTCGCCAGGGTGCGAGAGGGGGCATTCCACCAGGGGCGCGTCGTTTTCCACGAGCAGGTCGACACTGTCCAGGCTCAGGTATGACGAGCCGCCCGTGTCCGGCATATGGGGGTTCACCTCGGCGATCACGGTTTTCGCGCAGAGCGCAGCCGCTTTTGTATAGTCGACCGATACCCCGAGGCTCATCATGCCCCGCTCGTCGGGGGGCGAAACCGTGACCATCGCGACGTCCACGGGCAGCGTGCCCTCCATGAACAGCCTCGGAACCTGGTGGAAATAACAGGGGGTGAAATCAGCAAGGCCATCGCCGAGGGCCTGCCTGGTGTTTTTGCCGAGAAAGAGCGAATGATGCCGGAACGATTGGCGGTATTCATCGCGGCAATACCGCGCGGAGTTGAGCGAGAGCAGGTGAAGGATCTCCACCCCTCTGAGCTCGGGCGCGCGGCCGAGCAGGGCATCGACCAGCAGTCTCGGCTCTGCGCAGGCATGGCCCAGCACGACGCGGTCGGACGACTTCACCAGCCTTACCGCCTCATCGGCGCGGACCAGCCTGTCCCGGTACAGCTGTCTCCAGTCGGGATACCGCTCCAACCCCAGATTCAGACTCCGCATGTCTCGATCAGCTCCTGCACGTATTTTTCAAGAAACCACGGCAATGCCTGTTTATTCGATTGCCCCGGGATTGTATACAAGACAATTTCGGATAAAAATATCAGACTCTTTCCGACAGGTGAAATCATGGGGAAATGTATGTATAGAGAAACAATGAGAAGAATAATAATGCTGAGAAAAATCAATACTCATGTGCCAGGGAGGGTGCGGTCCGCTCTTCTCGTCATGCTCCTGTGCTCCTGCCTGTGCACCGCGGCGGCGTGTGCGGACGCGATGGACACACCCCTCCACTGGGCCGTTCCTATGGACATGGCAGGTGTTCCCAACCTGCACAAGGTCGATGACGGCCTCTTCCGGAGCGGCCAGCCTACGCGAGAGGGGATGAAGCGGATCGAGGCCATGGGAGTCCGGACAGTCGTCAACCTGCGTTCGTTCCATTCCGACAGGGACGAACTCGAGGGGTCGACCCTGGGGTATGAACAGATATTTATGAAGGCCTGGCATCCCGAGCGCAGCGAGGTAGTCCGTTTTCTCCGCATCGTCACGGACCCCCGGCGCACCCCTGTGCTCGTTCACTGCTGGCATGGCGCCGACCGGACCGGGACCATGTGCGCCGTGTACCGCATCGTGGTTCAGGGATGGTCCAAGGAGGAAGCGATCAGGGAAATGACAGAGGGAGGGTTCGGGTTTCACGGCATCTGGGTAAATTTGCCCAAGTGGATTGAAGATCTCAATGTCGAGTGTCTGAAAGAGGAACCGGATACAGGCAGTGAAAAAATGAAACAGCCTGCATTCCCCGGGGACCGGCCTGCGGGTTCACGGCCCGGCCTCCGCACGGGAGTCGGCGAAGAGCATCATGAAATGGGCGCAGAATGATCCACAGCGGTCAGAGTCGTAATTCTTACATGAGAGGGCCTGCCTGGTCCAGGAACTCAATTTGAAAAGACAAGATTTCTTATATAAATATGGTCTTTGGTTGTCTATTCATTAGGTTACGATAGGAAAAGGATATCATCAGTTCTGGATTTCCATATAACCTCACGCCATATTAACTTATCCAGATAAAAATTAACGAGATATGGTTACTGATATGTGAAAATTGATATTGTATAGTCTATTCGGTAAAGATCGGGGGGGGGGGTCATATTTAACCTATTGAATAACTAAAGAAATATATACCTGTCCTCGATTTCTAGTATTATCAGCGGCTGCATGAGTCGAATTTATTCGACTCATGCAGCTTCAGTACTTCTTCACTTCAAGTCAAGGATGATTTCAATTTCTTCTTGAATCCAGCAAGTACAAGTAGTCCAGAACTGAAAAGGAGCATAGTAGCTGGCTCTGGGACTGGAGCTGCTGGGACACAAGAGATGGCTCCCACAGCATCAATATCAGCTCCAGCATCTGGTGGTGGTGTGGTGGATGGAAGCAAATCTATTAATCTTACATAACTGTATAGTGTGCAGATTCCCACGCATGTTGGTATATACTGATCAATATCAATTCCGTACTCGTGACTAATAGTCTGACCGACATCAATCCAATTCATGCCATTAACACTGATGGCTACACTAACAGGCTCAAAGGCTCCAACTTCGAATATCCATAAATCATAATTTGAATTACCAGATGCTATAAGATAGTTGTCTTCGAATTTTAATATGATTTCTCCGCCATCACCTAAAGACACAAGGCCTGAACCAGAGCTATATTCTGGTACTCCAAGCGCTCCTGAAGGATCGGTGTAAGGAGGACCTGCTCCAATACCAGGAGTATAGCTTACAACTTTATCGACAAAGGATATTGCACCGCATGGGAATTCGACCCCATCATAAGGGATTGCACTCGCAATTGATGAAACACCCAGGATGGAAATTAAGACCAGTAATAGCATACATATTTTTCTAATCATTCTACCCTCCTTAATATTGATATTAATGGTAAAGCCAGCGTCTTCTGGAGTGTACGTAAAGGATTATACCTTCTCTTAATGATTTATATTCATTTAATGTTTAATTATTTACATTATTCGATCATGGTTGCTAATTGGATAATAACTTGAGTTGTACTGTTATGCTTTTTATTAAAATTATGAATAGTAGTTTTGAAGAAAATAACAAGGCTCATAGCTGAATATGAATCTCGCATAAAGCGAGTATCTCATACCAGTTTTATAAGAAAAGGATGTGGCAGCCAGACCGCATATAACTGTAATGTATTAGATATCTTGAACTTATGGTATCCAAGACAGAGCGGTACTTTCTTAAAGAAAAACCAATTTATGATCCTGGCACGGTACCAGAGTTTTTTGAATGGATTAAAACCTTGTCGCGTACTGGAAGAATCTATCGGACTTAGGCGACAATATCAGTCCGGATGGTCAGCATGCATATGGTCCTCAAGTGGCAACGGCCGACAATGGTAGCGCTCTCATTGTCTGGTATCAGTATGATGGGAGCAGATATCAGATATTCATGAGCGAGTGCCGGTTCCGGGAAGAATAACGTTTGACGCGGGCGGGTCAGGGCACCCCCCTGCCAGCGGCATCGTGGTTGTCTCAGAAGGACCGGCGCTCCCGGAGGGTGAACCGCACGTACAGGACAATGGCGATCAGGGCGGTGATGCCCGCGAGGACGATGAGCACGAGGCCGTAGTCCCTGCGCACGATCAGCTGCGCCTGGTCTTCGGTGAGCCCCTTGTCCATGAACGAGAGATGGAAGGTATAGCCCAGGGAGAACTGCGGCTCCATGGTCTTTATCTCCAGGGGCACGGCCGGCCTTCCCGGCGTCACGGCCTTCACCGTCGCCTCGATGCCCAGCCGCGCCTCGGCACCGTTGATGGTGGAGGTGAGCTTTCTGATGTCGACGGTCTCTATGGCGAGGCCGGTTCCCGGTAACTGGGTCGTAGTTCCCGCATCGATCGTGATCTGCTCGCTCAGCCCGATGAATTCGCTCGTGCAGTGGCCTCCCAGCGCGATGACGAAGGCGATATGGAAGAGGATGATGCCGAGCTTTTCCATGAGGCGGTTCTGGCGCATGGCCGTCCTCGTGTACACGGTCGTGCAGATAGTAGTGTTGATCGCCAGGAGCAGCAGGAGCACAAAGAGGGTGAGCATCCAGAGATACAGACCCGGACGCGTCGCCTCCGACTGAATCCAGGCCGGCAGGTTCATGAAGTTCAGTTTATTGAACAGGGCTTCGTGACAGGTGGTGACCAGGACCCCCACAAAGAGGTTCAGGGAGGTGAGGATCAGGAGCCAGAAACCGAGATCCATTCGCGAGAAGAACGTCCACAGGCGCTTCATGGGATCATCTCCGAAAAGCTGACGATCACGCGTGAGAACTCGTGATAGAACAGGATGAACGAAACCGGAACCAGACCCGCGGCCGCAAAGACGTGCTGCAGCCGAGGCGATATGCGGGCCGCACCTGCGTGCAGCAGCGCCGCGTACAGGCACCATATGCTTGCGCTGACCAGGTGACGTGAGCTCCAGGAAAACGGGTAGGACCACCCCGCGAATGCCCACACCGCACCGAGCACCTGGCAGATGGTGAATATGACGAAACCCCACACGATGCACTGACGGACGGCCCAGCCGGTGTCGCGGTGGAAAAGGATGGCGGACAGGGCCAGAAACCCGCTCGAGACGAAGAGGGCGATGCTGACGGTCTCGGTGAGGAAAAAGGCCGTGCCCACGGGGAGCTGTGTTTTCGCAGAAGGCAGCGCCAGCACGGGTGCGGGAAGAAACGCGACAAGCGAGCAGAGCACCAGGGCCAAGGCAACCACGCGGCCCGGGATTTTCCGGCCGGTAAGGGAAAAGATCAGCGCGACGAGTGCGAGAAAGAGCGGCAGGGAGAGCTTCTCGTCGATCATCAGGGCCGGAAACCATGCCCCGTCGACGAATCCCCGCATCACGAGGAAGGCCGCATTCACCATGATGCCGAGCGAGATCAGAACATCGCCGGCACGCCCCTTCGGCCGGAGGTAGAGCAGGGCCGAAATAATGTACAGAGCCAATGCAACGATCAGGATGCCGTGTTCATTCATGAGATGTTCTCCTGCCAAGGTATGTACCTGAGAACATAAATAAGAATCAATAAGAAAACCCGGCAACAACCAGGAGTGACGGCAAGGCCCCGGCTCTCGCGGGGCCTGATGCTGCTATGGAAAGAGTGCAGGGGACGGGGCGGTAAGCCCTGTCAAGCCTGCCGGCCCGCTTTTTTCACGTAAAAGAATTTCTGGTGATGATCGGAGCCCACAACCTTTTTCTCATGCGGATCCCCGATGAGCGATCCGAAATCGAGGATCTCCTCTTCGGTGCGGTAGATGAGGGACCAGTCGATGATCTCCATGAAACCGATGTCAGCCGAGTCGATGGAGAAATTGCCGAGAAAGATCTCGCCGCCGTCCTTCCAAGGATGAATCGCTTCACCGTGTCGGTTTCCGGCAGCCAGAGGCAAGAACCGGCAAAGAACATTTTCGTTGGGAAAAAACCGGAAACAGGTTTGAGCAGAGCAAACGCTTTGGCATTTCGTTCGAACTCGTATTCATACTTATATAGACAACTTTCAAACATTAAACGACGCAGAACCCGAGCGGCAAGGACCGGCATGGGCAAATGTGCTCAGCCCGCGGGAAATGACCCGGTGCCGCAACGGCGCCCGTATTCGAATCGGCAGAGGGCAATGGTGGATGGAAAGGGAGATCGTCTTTGAGACCAGGGGGCTCACCAAGGTGTACGGCATGGGCGAGGTGCAGGTGCATGCACTGCGCGGCATCGACCTCGAGCTCTATGCGGGGGAGCTCGTGGTCCTGCTCGGTGCGTCGGGCAGCGGCAAGTCGACGCTGGTGAACATTCTGGGCGGGCTCGACACCGCCACCGAGGGCAAGGTGTTCTTTCGCGGGATGGACCTCACGCAGGCCGGCGACCGCGAGCTCACGGAATACCGGCGCCGTCACGTGGGGTTCGTGTTCCAGTTCTATAACCTGATCCCGAGCCTCACCGCGCGGGAGAACGTGGCCATAGTCACCGAGATCGCGCAGAATCCCATAACGCCCGAGCAGGCCCTCGATCTCGTGGGCTTAGGCGACCGGAAAGACTCTTTCCCCGCACAGCTCTCCGGGGGCCAGCAGCAGCGTGTGGCTATTGCCCGCGCCATTGCCAAGCAGCCGGGCGTGCTCCTGTGCGACGAGCCCACCGGCGCCCTGGACTCCAAAACGGGCGTGATCGTGCTCGAGGCCCTCGAACGGGTTAACCGCGAGCTCAAGACCACCACGGTCATCATCACGCACAATGCCGTGCAGGCGGAGATGGCCGACCGTATTATATACTTAAGCGACGGACAGGTGAGTGATGTCCGTGGCAACGACCACAAAAAGGCGGCCCGCGAGCTGGCCTGGTAGAGCGATGAGAGCACTCGACCGCAAAATGCTGCGCGACCTGTGGGGGATGCGGGGACAGGCCCTGGCCATCGTCTTCGTGATCCTGAGCGGGGTCGCCACCTACGTGTCCATGACAAGCGTGATGGATTCGCTCCAGCAGACGCTGCGCACCTATTATGCAGAGTACCGGTTCGCCGACGGGTTCGCAACGGTGCGCAGGGCCCCTGAGCTGCTGCTGGAGAGGATCAGGGAGATACCCGGGATCAGCACGGTCGAGACGCGGGTGGTCTCCCGGGTGAACCTGGAGATCGAAGGGTTCGACGAGCCGGTGTCCGGCACGCTCGTGTCCGTGCCCGAGGGAGAGCAGCCCGTCCTGAACCGGCTTTTCATCCGGGAAGGGCGCCTTGTGCAGCCCGGAAGGGAGGACGAGGTCGTGCTCAACGAGCCCTTTGCCGAGGCGCACGGGCTAAGGCCGGGCGACCGTATAACCGCGATCATGAACGGCCGGTACCGGGAGCTGAGCATCGTGGGCATCGGGCTCTCGCCGGAGTTTCTCATGCAGGTCGACCCGGCCTCAATCTTTCCCGATCCCATGCGCTACGGGGTGATGTGGATGGGGCGCTCCGCGCTCGAAGCGGCCTACGACATGGACGGGGCCTTCAACGATATCGTCTTCACCCTGGCGCCGGGCGCCGACATCAATGAGGTCATTGACCGGCTCGACCGGCTCCTGAGGCCCTATGGGGGCCAGGGCGCCTTCGGGAGGGAAGACCAGCAGTCGCACTTCTTCATCACCGAGGAGTTCAACCAGCTCGAGCGGACGGCCACCATACTCCCCATGATCTTTCTGGGGGTTGCCGCATTTCTGCTCAACATCGTGATATCGCGACTCATCAGCCTGCAGCGCGAGCAGATCGCCGTACTCAAGGCTTTCGGATACCGCACCGTGGACGTGGGAGTTCACTACGGGAAGCTCGTGATGGTCATCGTGCTCACAGGCGCGGCGGCCGGAACCCTGCTCGGCTTCTGGCTGGGCAGGCAGCTCGGGGATCTCTATCTGCGCTACTACCGGTTCCCGTACCTGGAATTTGCCCTCGAGCCCTCCGTGGTGCTCACGGCTGCGATCCTGACCATCGGCGCAGCGCTGATCGGCGTGGCGCAGGCTGTCCGCCGCGCTGTGAAGCTGCCTCCCGCCGAGGCCATGCGGCCGGCGCCACCGGCCGCGTACCGGGCCACCCTGGTGGAGCGCCTGGGGCTCCAGCGGTTTTTCTCCCAGCCCACCCGGATGATCATGCGCGACCTGGAGCGCAGGCCCCTCAAGGCCCTGCTCACCATACTGGGCATATCGAGCTCGTGCGCCATCCTCATCATGGGGCTGTTCTTCTATGATTCATTCGACTACGTGATCCACGTTCAATTCGGACTCGCTCAGCGCGAGGACATGACCGTAACCTTCACCGATCCTACCTCAACGGCCGCGATCTCCGAGCTGAAGAGCCTGCCCGGCGTGATCCATGCCGAGCCGTTCCGCACCGTACCGGTCGAGCTGCGCCACGGTCACCTGAGCTACCAGACCGGCATCGAGGGGATCCCGCAGGACCCGCACCTGCGCCGCCTCATCGACACCGATCTGCAACCCGTTCCCATCCCGCCCGAGGGCCTGGTCATCACCGGGAGGCTGGCGCGGATTCTGGATGTGCGGCCCGGAGACGAGGTGATAGTCGAGGTGCAGGAGGGCAGAAGGTATACCCGGAGCGTCCCTGTGGCAGGGCTCACGCAGCAGTTCGTGGGCGTGGCCGCGTACATGGACATGGAGGCGGCGAACCGGCTGGCCGGCGTCGGCCAGGCCATATCCGGGGCCTTTCTCATGATCGACCGGGTCTTCGAGCGGGAGATCACGGATTCCCTCACCGCACGGCCGCGCGTGGCGGGCATCGCGTTTCAGGACCGGGTGATCGGCGCGTTCCGCGACACGATCGCGCAGACCATGCTCACCTATACATTCATACTGAGCCTGTTTGCCGGAGTGATCACCTTCGGGGTGGTCTATAACAGCGCCCGCATCATGCTCTCCGAGCGCGACCGCGAGCTGGCGAGCCTGCGGGTGCTTGGATTCACCAAGGGTGAGGTGAGATATATCCTGCTCGGCGAGCTCGCGGTCATGATCCTGCTGTCCATCCCGCTCGGGCTGGTCCTCGGTGCGCTCGCGAGCGCCGGATTCGCCAGGTCCCTGCAGACTGACATGTACCAGCTGCCCTTTGTCCTGGGCAAGGGCACCCTTGTCCAGGCCTCCCTGATCGTGCTCGTCGCCTCGGCCGCCTCGGCACTGATCGTTAGCCTGAGGCTGAACAGGCTGGACCTCATCGGGGTCCTGAAGACGAGGGAATGATGCCGGAGCTGACGCGCAGACGGATCGCGATCATCGTCCTGGCAGTGCTCGGGGCGGCCCTGCTGGTATACCTGCTGCTGCCCTCGCCCGTCGAGGTGCAGGCAGCCCGGGTTGGCTATGCCCCGATGCAGGTGATCGTGGAGGAGGAGGGGGAGACACGGGTGAAGGACCTGTATGTCATATCTTCGCCCGTGGCCGCCACGATCCGGCGCATTCATCTGGAGGCCGGAGACCGGGTCAGACAGGGGCAGCCCCTGGTGTTTCTGGAGGCGCCCCGTGCGTCCATCCTGGACGTGCGCGCCCGCGACGAGGCCCAGGCCGGCGTCAGGGCGGCCGAGGCCAGGCTTGAGCAGGCCCGGGAGCAGGCCCGGGCCTCAAGGGCGGCAGCGGATCTTGCGGCCACCGAGCTTAAACGGAGCCGGGCTCTTTTCGAGTCAGGAGCGGTTTCGCGCCAGGCCCTTGACGAGGCTCAGACAGCAGCCTCCCGGGCAGATGCAGACCTGGAGGCGGCCCGGGCTCAGGTGGCGACCGCGCGCGCCGAACTCGAAGCGGCCCGGGCAACCCTGCGCAGCGTCTCGGAAGGCGGGGCGGATACGGGCGTGCAGGACATTCTGCGTTCACCCGTCACAGGCAGCGTCCTGGCCGTGCACCGGAAGAGCGCGGGATTCGTGAACGTAGGCGAGCCGCTCCTGGATATCGGGGACGTCGATCGGCTGGAGGTATGGACCGATGTTCTTTCCCAGGACGCGGTGAGCATACGCCCCGGTTCACGGGTCGTGTTCGTCCGGTGGGGCCGGGATGCGACGCTCGAAGGCGTGGTAGATCGGATAGAGCCCCAGGGAATCACCGTGGTGTCGGCACTGGGGGTGGAAGAACAGCGTGTGCAGGTGGTCGCGGTCTTCAGATCGCCAAGGGAAATGTGGACCGGTCTCGGCTCGGGATATCGCGTGCTGTCACGGTTCGTGATCTGGGAAGACAACCGGGTGCTGCAGGCGCCGGCAGGGGCGCTTTTTCGCGTGCAGGACGGCTGGGCGGCCTTTGCGATCGAGAACGGCAGGGCGGTTTTGAAGCAGGTCTCGGTGGGACAACGGTCAGGCCTGGCCGTGCAGGTGCTGGGCGGGCTCGAAGAGGGAGACGTCGTGATTGAGCACCCGGACGACTCCATCGATCAGGGAGTGCGAGTCAACCCGCAGGAAAACTGACCAGACCGGGCGGGACATCCCCTACGGACGTTCGCCCCGGGAGCGGCAAGGGACATCCGGCATCAGGTGTTCCAAAGGGAACGACATCGTCACGGATGATCGTATGTTGGGATATTCATGCAAGTCCGGACCTCATGAGAAGGTATGGACTTGCCGATTTTACGGACATATGTCATGGAGATCACCTGTCCTGCCGGAGTCGCCGGCAAGAGCCCCGGAAATGCCAACGATCGCATCGATGATTTCGATTTGCAACGCACGGCCGGATGAGATAAAACCATAAAGGATTTTCTGGGAGAGAGACGAAGATGCCCCCGACACAGGTTGCCGGATGTTATCCGTCCCAGTATGAAAGCAGACTCACCCTCAAGGACGGAAGACGAGTATTTTTAAGGCCCATTCTCCGGACAGACAGAGACCGTATCGTGGACCTGTTCAACCGGATCTCGCCTGAGTCGCTGTACATGCGTTTTCTGAAGCACTACCGTGTCCTCCCGGAAGACATGCTGTATCATTTCACCCATCTCGACTACGTCGACAGGTTCGCGCTGGTAGCCGTGGTCGAGGAAGAGGGGGATGAGGCGATCATCGCGGTGGCCCGCTACGCTCACGCACCGCGGGAAGACCTGACCGATCTGGCGATCGTCGTCAGGGACGACTGGCAGAACCTGGGCCTGGGCAAGTCTTTGCTGCTCAGGATCGTCGATGCCGGGAGAGAGCACGGCATCGAGAGGTTTGTGAGCATGATGGACCCCGGCAACACCATGATCAGGCAGACCCTTTCACGGCTCGGCTACGAGGTGAGCTATTCGCTCCGGAACGGGGTGTTCCAGGTTGAGATCGTTGTATGACGCCCCTCTGCCGGCACGGACATGCTGCCGCGGCCTGCACTTCCGGCGGGTGATCGGAAGGCGGCTGCCGGGTGTGAGGGCGGATGGGCCGTTACCGCTCCGTCAGACCGGCGGCGGAGAGATAAAGACCGAAAAAGCGAAAGGAGAAGGAATAGAATATGATCAAGATCATGCCATGCCTTGATATGAAAGACGGACGGGTAGTCAAGGGGGTTCATTTCGTCGACCTGAAGGATGCGGGCGACCCGGTGGAGACTGCGGCACTCTACCGGAATGAGGGCGCGGACGAGCTTGCCATGCTCGATATCGCGGCAACGCTCGAAAACCGGAAAACCCGCCTGGAGTGGGTGAAAAACGTGTCCGCAGTCATCGACATCCCGCTCACCGTGGGAGGCGGGATTTCTTCGCTTGAGGATATCGAGATGCTGCTCGCAGCCGGTGCGGACAATGTTTCCATGAACAGCGCGGCGGTCAAACGGCCCAAGCTGGTGAGCGAAGCGGCCCGTGAATTCGGCACGAACCGCGTCACCGTGGCCGTGGATGCCCGCCGGAACGAGGCAATGCCCTCGGGGTTCGAGCTGGTGGTGTCCGGAGGCACGCAGGCCGTGGGAAAGGACGCTGTCGAGTGGGCCAGGCAGTGCGAGGCCATGGGGGCCGGCGTGATTTTGCCCACGAGCATGGACGGCGACGGGACCCGGGCCGGTTATGACATTGAATTCACCCGGGCCATCTCCCGGGCAGTCACGGTCCCGGTGATCGCCTCGGGCGGCGCGGGAAAACTCGATGATTTCTACCAGGCCGTGGTTGATGGCGGTGCATCGGTGCTGCTCGCTGCGTCGGTCTTTCACTTTCGTCTGCTGAGCATCCGGCAGGTCAAGGAATACCTGCGCGAGAGGGGAGTGGAGGTTTCCCTGTAGCGGAACTACCTTCAAACGCCGGGTGTTTTCGGGGACGGGTTCACATTTCCGGACATTGCTTTTCGATGCCCATTTTCTGTCCATGAGTTTTTACCAGCCTCAGAACCGGTTTGCCTCCGGTGAACGGGTTCCCTTTCGCTTCGGTCCTCGAATGCGGTACTTGAGAACACTTCAGCGCCCGGGAATATTATTCGTATCGGCTTTCATATTGTGCCTCCGGTCTTATATTCGTGGCCCGGAGACAAATAATCGAAAAAGGGTGGGGGGTCTGATATGAAAACGATCGCATTTCTTCTCGGTCTCATCGTTGCCGCCATGGGCTTTCTGGGCATGGCATCACCCGGGATGCTCATCTCCGTGGTCAGGAGGTTCGCCAGCCCTGCAGGCGTGTATACCGCTGCCGCAATACGATTGATCATGGGCCTGGCGCTCTATCTTTCCGCCCCTGTTTCCCGCATTCCCCATGCCGTACGCACCCTGGGCGACATCACCCTGGCTGCAGGGGCCATCACACCCTTTTTCGGGCCCGAGCGCTTCCGAGCGGTCCTGGCGTGGTGGTCAGCACGGGGACCTGCTTTCATCCGTGCGTGGTCGCTCTTTGCCGTGGCTTTCGGCCTTTTTACGGCATGGTCTCTGGCGCCGGCCGGAAGGAAGCGCATTGCCCGTACTCCATCGGAGCAGGAGAGCGCAGAGCAGGAGATCGCGGACCAGGAAGTGAGCGAGGACCGGGGCTGAAAGCCGCGGCCTGCGTACGATCCGTGTATTCGTCCGCTTGCCCGGACAAGGTGATACACGTCATGGGGAAGGGAGGGCGGACAAAGGATACCGGAGCCGAAAGGCACGCGGAAACGGAGACTGAACCATGGTGAATACAACCAGCCCCATATTCATCGTGTCCGGGGGGGCGGGGACGAGCGGCGAGCAGCTCGTCAACACTGTGCTGGCCCAGTTTCCGGACAACGGGGTGACGGTGGTGATCGAGGGGAACATCCGGCTCGGGTCACAGATCGAACGGGTGGTAAACGAGGCGAGAGAGCGCAACGGCACTATCGTTCACACCCTGGTGGATTCCGTGCTCAGGAGCACCCTGGTCCGCCTGGCAAGAGAACAGGGCGTCTTCGAGGTGGATCTGATGGGCCCGCTGCTCGACCGGCTCGTATCCGTACTCGGCAGGTCTCCTCTGGGCCGCCCCGGCCTCTACCGCGAGTTGCGCAAAGAATATTTCGACCGGGTATCCGCAATGGATTTCGCCATGTCCCACGATGACGGACAGAATCCCGAAGACTGGCCCAAGGCCGATGTGCTGATCATCGGAGTATCCCGGACGGGCAAGACTCCCTTGTGTGTGTACCTGTCGGTTCTGGGGATGAAGGCGGCCAACTGTCCCATCATTGCCGGAGTGCCCATGCCCGAAGAGCTCTACCGGCTGGAACAGTCGCGCGTGGCGGGATTGAGCATCGACCCCGACCGTCTGCTGGCCATCAGGAGCAGGAGGATGGGCCATATCGGAGCTCAGGCCCAGACAGGGTACACCGACCCTGCCGCGATCGACGAAGAGATCTCCGAGGCTCGAAGGGTATTCAACAAGGGCGGATATTTTGTCCTCAACATGACCGAAAGGACCATCGAGGCAGGCGCCGACGAGATCATCAAACGAGTCGGCAGGATATCGATATGATCCATGGCGCGGGGCAGAGCATCCGCAATAAACGGCGTTAAAAAAAGGGTTGGATTTTTCTTCAGTCATATGCAACCCGAAAGGAGAAAAGAATCATGCCGAAGGTGGACTTTACCCGGGAAAATATCGGCAAGTGCCTGTGCGGCGAGTGCCCTGTCCAGGTGCAAAGCGCCTGTGCCAAAGAAAAATATGCAGAGGCGCAGAAGGTACAGGGGATGCCCGGTCCCGATCAGGTTCCGGGCCTCTACTGCTCAACAGGCAAGGCGACCTGCCAGGATCTCAGGTGGGTGCAGCACTGCCTGTGTCCGGGCTGCCTCGTATGGGCTGAAAACGGCCTGAAATCGAACCACTACTGCTCCCGCGGAAGCGCCGACCAGAGCGAATAGACCGGCGGCACCGTGTATTCCTTCATGGAAGTGTCGTCATGAATGTCCGCACCACCCGCGAGGTTTTCGAGGACCATCTCGATCTCGCCCGGAGAGGCGATCTGGAAACCGACCTCAGGCGGAACTTTGCCCAAGACTGTGTCCTCCTCACCGGTTATGGTGTCTTCCGGGGTCATCGGGGTGTCCGTGAAGCCGCCGATCTTCTGGACAATCAACTGGGAAAAGTGCATTATACATACAACAACAGGCTCTGGCACGAGGAAGTGGCTTTTCTTGAATGGTCCGCAGAGTCCGGACGTGCAAGCATCGAAGACGGTGCCGATTCTTTCTGGGTGAGAGACGGCCTTATACGGGTCATGACCATCCATTACACGGTCAGGGAAAAAGCGTCCGGAAAACAAGATACAGGCGGCTGAACAACCGGAGATCATCGGTCGCTGCCCGCTCATGGCGGCCGGTGGACCCGGAGGTACATACCGGCAGGGCACCCGGTGCGGGATGATGAACGGCCCGACCGGCAGGTGGTTCCTGCGCCCTGCCCGGTACGAATGAGCCGGTCGGGAGGGGTTTTGCCATGCATGACGAAGCGCAGGTCGTCTACGGACAGGCCAATCACGCCAGGTATCGCGGCCAGCTCCATGGTCATTATGAGAGCTTCTTTCAGAGAGCCAACCACCCCGAGCGCCCGTTCGCCTTCTGGATCAGATACACCCTCTTCAGCCCGGCCCACCGCCCGGGCGATGCCGTCGGAGAGCTCTGGGCCGTATTTTTCAACGGCGAGACCATGAGGCACATCGCGGTCAAGAAAGAGCTGCACTTGAGCGAATGCCTGTTCGACACCACCAGGCTCCATGTCTGCATCGGCGATGCAGAGCTCACCGAGACGGCATTCAAGGGCGATGCCCGGACAGGGAACGACAGCATCGCCTGGGACCTCTCCTACGGGCAGGGGTCTGGACCTCTGCTCCTCCTTCCCGCCGCACTGTACCGGACCACGCTGCCCGCCGCGAAAAGCCTGGTGGGCATGCCCCTGGCGCGATATTCCGGCAGTATGGAGGTCAACGGCGAGGTGGTGGAGCTCTCTGACTGGGTAGGGAGCCAGAACCACAACTGGGGCTCCCGGCATACCGATCTCTATGCCTGGGGACAGGTGGCGGGGTTCGACACACACCCGGAGAGTTTCCTGGAGGTCGCCACGGCGCGGCTCAAGGTGGGGTCTCTCTGGACTCCTCCCATAACCCCTCTGGTGCTGCGGCACCGGGGCAGGGAGCATGCGCTCAACGGCCTGCTCCGGTCGGTGACGGCGAAAGGGCGGTTCGGCTATTTCTTCTGGAACTTTGCATCCGAGAACCGCGACGTGGCGGTTCAGGGCACCATAGTGGCTCACCCGAGCGCATTCGTGGGGCTCAATTACTACAATCCACCGGGAGGGGCCAAGCACTGCCTCAACACCAAGCTCGCGGTGTGCTCGCTTCGGCTCGAAGACAAGGCGGACGGCACGTCCGAGGTGCTCGAAACCAGGAGCCGGGCGGCGTTCGAAATCCTCACCGACGACAGGAGCCACGGGGTACCCGTCGCGGTATAGCCGGCCGGGAAACACGCCCGGCGGGATGGGTTTCTCCGGGAGGCGGAGCGGGGGTTCTCTCCCGGGCAGAGGGCAAGAACCGCCGCGGCTTCTGCAGAACGGAAAAACAACAGGAATGGAGAGACGAACATGGCACAGATGATAGAGGTGAAGCAGACAAAAAAGATCATGGGAAGGCTCGGGTGCGGTGCCGACCTGCTGGAAGAGATCACCGCGGTGTGCAGAGAGCACGATATCCGGCTGGGCCGCGTCGAGGCCATCGGCGCGGTGAAAAAGGCAAGCATCGGGTTTTATGATCAGCAAACCCGGACATATGCATATCTTGCCCTGAACAGGGAAATGGAGATCACCAAGCTCTCGGGGAACATCTCGGTCAAGGACGGCCAGGTGTTCGTGCACGCCCACGTGACCCTGGCGGACGAGACGGGACGGGCATATGGGGGGCATCTCGCCGAGGGCACCATCGTCTTTGCCTGCGAGTGCATCATCGAGGCCTTCGAGGGCCCGGCACTCGAGCGGGTATTCGACGGGGAAACCGGCCTGGCCCTGTGGGACATCAGGGAATAGGGCCGGAGCTCAAGGACGATACGTCACGTCCCGCCATCGAGAGGGCGCCGCGTCACCAGGCAGGCCCGGCCTGAAGGGCGCCTGTTTTTCTCAGAGTGATTCTTCCCCTGCGGGGGTGCTTTTCGGCTCGTTCCTGCGCTCACGCGCAGCGCCGGTGTGCTGGATCACCAGCCCGGCCACGATGAGCACGAGGCCCGCAACCGTGGATGCGAGGATCTCTTCGCCCACGAACACCCGGATGAAAACCAGTGAGAGAAAGGGAGACAGGAAGATCAGGTAGCCCACCCGGGCGGTGTTCTCGGCGTATTTCAAGGCGTGGAGCCACAGCACGAAGGTGATGCCCATCTCGAACAGGCCCACGTAGGCCGCGCCGGCGAGTCCGGGCAGCGAGGTGACCCGGATGTCGGAGAAGACCAGGCAGAACACGAAGACAAAGGGCAGCCCGAACAGGAAATTGAGCAGGAGCCCCGCCACCGGGTCGCGGCGGTCCCGGGTGTTGTAGATCCAGTATAGTGCCCACAGGACCGTGCTGCCGAGGGCGAGCGCAACGCCCGGCAGGCTGACGCCGGCCAGGCCCGTGATGCTGCCTTTCGTGGAGATGATGGCCACGCCCAGATAGCTGATGAGCCCGGCCGTGATTTCCTGCACGCCGATCCTCTGCCCCAGCAGGGGGATGGAAAGGAACGCGAGGGTGAGTGCCCAGGTATAGTTGATGGGCTGGGCGATCTGCGCGGGCAGGAGGTCGTATGCCTTGAACAGCACCAGGTAGTAGAGAAAGGGGTTGACGATGCCCAGGGCCAGGGACCGGGCATACTCCTTTCCCGTACAGGTGAATAGGGCGCCCAGTCTTCCCTGGATCGCGAGGATGCCCCCCAGCGCGGCAATGGAGAACAGCGACGAGTAGAGGAGCAACTGGGCGGGGTCCAGATGCCTGAGCGAGAGCTTGAACGCCGATGCGACCGTGGACCAGAGCAACACGGCAGCGATTCCGAAGAGATATGCACGCCTTGGTTGGTTCCTCATTCTGGCAGGTATTGTTAGTACGTCTTGGCTTCTCAGGTAAACAGCTTATTTCATATCTATGATCCGGATCGGATATGTGGGTGTCAATACTGAGCTGCCGAGCGCAAGCAGGACCTTCAGGCTCGCGGGCTATTCCGTCCAGAGGATGCTCGGGACCGCATCCGACAACCTCGCAACCCTTCAGCAGATTCTCGCGTGGAACACGGATCATGGGATATTTCTGTTTCGGATCACGTCCAACCTGATCCCCTTCGGGTCTCATCCGGTCAACAGGGGCGAGTGGAAACAGCTTCTCCGGCACGAGTTCGCGAACATCGGCCGGTTCATCAGGAACCAGGGCATGCGGGTCTCCATGCACCCCGGGCAGTATTCTGTGCTCAACAGCCCCCACGAGGCAACCCACGAGAACACCCTGCGCGAACTCGCCTATCACGAGGCTGTCTTGTCCCTGATGGAGTTGGGTATTGACCACAAGATCGTAATCCACGGAGGCGGGGCCTACGGGAACAAGGCGAACGCGACCCGGGTGCTCGTGGATCGGCTTTCAGCGCTCGACAGCCCGATACGCCTGCGCCTGGTGCTGGAAAACGACGAGCGGGTCTTCGCGGCCCGGGACATTCTCGCGATCTGTGAAGCCACCGGGATACCCGGGGTGCTGGACGTGTTCCACCATCGGGTATTGCCGAGTATTCCCGGAAAGAGCATCCGGGAGGTCATTGAAACCTTCGCCCCTTCATGGGCAGGCTCGCGGCAGAAGATCCACTACTCCAACCAGGAGCCCGGCAAGGTCCTGGGAAGCCACTCGTCGCGGGTGGACATCGACGCGTTCGGCAATTTCTATGCAGAGGTCCGCGATCTGGACCTGGACATTATGCTCGAGGTGAAGGACAAACAGGCATCGGTGCTGGCCCTGCGGAAGGCGTTTCCCGGCCTGCAGTGACCGCGCCGGGACACCGGGCTCCGACACGGATCGATCGACTCCATATATTCACGAGCAGTCACAATCCTCACGGATTTGAGGTCAGGATCTCAAGAATCGAAAACGCCTGAAAATCCATCCTCAGTGTTCGAGAGCCCCGCGTACAATTCTCTTCACTTCTCCGGATCCGGTGGGTTTGAGGAGCAGTTTCCGGATTCCCAGGCCGTTCACTTCCTGTTCGGTTATGTCATCGTTGAAGCCGGTCGACAGAATGACCGGGATGTCCGGACGTATGCTCAGGAGCTTCCGGGCAAGCTCTACTCCTGTCATCTCAGGCATGGTCAGATCGGTTATGACGAGATCGAACTCATCCGGTGCGCGACCGAACAGGCGAAGGGCCTCCATGCCGCCCTTGACTGCAACCACGCGGTAGCCCGACATCTTCACTACCCGCTGCAGACTCGAAATAACATATTCCTCGTCATCTACCAGAAGGTGCTGGACAATGACATACGCGATCCCTTTGCCGGAAGACACATTCTTCAGGAACAGCTCCAGCGCCTCCAACCCGCCGGCCGACGCGCCGATGCCGACAATATGAGAAGCCTCGCAGGCTTTCTTTTGTCGAGCTTTCGGGCCCGGTTTCCGCGGCGGCTTCTGCTGCACGCTTTTTTTCTCTTTCTTCGCTGTCTCCACAAATCAAAATACAGAGAAGGGGACTTCATTATGCAAGATCAAAATACTATAATATTACATCTGATTTGGCTGATTGTTCATACTCATTCTGCCCTGTCATCCAAGACAGAATTGTAAAGACACCGGTCTCACGCTCACCATAAAAATCTGCTGACAGCTCATAGAGGGGCTAGTATAATCGAGAGCAGAGTCCCTCGGAGAGGAGAAGGAAATGCGGTCGACTATTGCACAGGCACTTTCCCTGAGATTTCCACCTCTGGTAATTTATTATGCCCAGAAACCGCCGGCTGAAGCAAAAGACCTTCATCCCTTATGCTCCATGCTTCTGGTTGCGCAGGCAGCCAAAGGCGAAACCATGGTGATATCCAAGGGCAGTTGCGGTTGCCCCGGTGCTGGAGAGGGCTTCGGCCTGGAGCCCTCATGCCCTGATAACTTCCCTGGAGGTCGTGAGTGCTTTTTGCGTTTTCTTTCTGTCGGCAACCAGGACTGGGAACCTGGTCGAGCCGTTATTCAGCAACTGATCGAGGGCGGGGCGCCGAAGATCATGGTGGAAGAGTTTTCGGAGGGAGAGGGTTTTAAGAAATCGCCTGAGCTGGTGGCTCGGTTCCTCGAGGAAATACCTCACATCGAACCCGAAGGCCCATACGTGGTTATCAAGCCCCTGGAAAATCTCGTATCAGGGGATAAGCCAAAGGTTGTCACGTTCCTTGCCGACCCTGACCAACTGTCCGCTTTGACGGTCCTTGCCAATTTTGCTCGTCCGGGAACAGATAATGTGCGCATTCCCTTTGGCGCCGGCTGTGCGAGTATGGCACTCTATCCCTTCTATGAGTCTGAGCAGGCAAATCCACGTGCGGTTATCGGTATGACCGACATATCCGCACGTTTCTATCTGCGTAAGATTCTGGGTAGGGACATTCTTTCCTTTACCGTACCATGGAGCCTGTTTGAAGAAATGGAAGGGAATGTGCCCGAAAGCTTCCTGACTCGCTTTGCCTGGAAATCAATGATGGGCGAGTAAGCATGTATCTTTAAGAGAGAGAAGAAGTGGTACCGGTTTTTCGGACAGGGAGATATGTGGATCTTGAAATTTATGAAATCTGTGATGTGTAAAGGGCAACAACTTTTCAGAGCTATCAAACCTATGATCTCCAGATGAAAGTTATACCTACTGAGGAAAATCCCAGACTATAAACACTGACACGATCAGTCTCATTATTTAACTGTTCAAAAACCAATGATACCGTGAGGATAGCAATGGTGAACCCCCGGTGCATATATCAACTGGCTATCTCAATCTGAGATCGCGAGACACAGAATCCATATTTTTTAAAAGCCCCTGCACTGTACGGCACTTCAACAGGTAACCCGTATCTTGTCGTTGTCTATTGTCTGCCCCCGCGCGGCGCCTTTTTCATGACCCGCGTATCCGCCTCCAGGGCCTCGTAGCCCGAGACGATGTCCAGGAGCTCCTCGGTGATGGTCATCTGGCGCTGGCGGTGGAATGCGGCGAAGATCTCCTCCAGGTGGTCCTCTATGTTCTTCTCCGCGTTCTGCATGGCCGCGAGCCTGCTCGGGTTTTCGCGGACCAGGGACTTCATGATCTTCACCATCGGGAGATTGCCCCGGGTTTTTCTCCAAGGGGTCAAGTTAACAGGATGGTAATCTTTGGACAAAGCTGGTGTAAGCTGAATGGTCCATTCTCGGTATACATTGTGTCCACGTGCACGAGAGGGCTCCAACGGGTTCTTGAAACAGGGCAGCGCGTTGTCGAGGGGTACGCGTTCCCGGAGAAAGAGTTGCACCACCGGGAACACCGTGGGCAAACAGGGCGCTGTGCAGAGAAGGCATCTTGCGGCCGCGGGCTTGTTGCCGCGCGTCCTTTTCCCGTGGGCGTACCAGCTTGCAAGAACTCGGCGTAGTGCGGCATGCCTTTGGATCAGCAGCTCGCAACAAGCTTCCGGACCAACTGCAGGCGTAGAAAAGCTTTTCGGGTCTTGGAGACAGAGGGTGACGAGCAGGAGAGAGGGAGTAATGCAGTTCAGGATACCGGGCATGGTTCTTCTCACAGCAGCAGTTTTCGTTTGCGTTTTTGTGGGCAGTGATCTCCCCACGGTCAACAACATGGAGGCAAGGAACTATATCACCGCGCGTGAGATCCTGCAGGACGGCTCGTGGCTCCTGCCGACCATGAACGGCGAACTCAGGATCGCCAAGCCTCCGTTGCCCACCTGGATCACCGCCCTTGCCATGAAAGCCGCCGGGACCGATGCAGACCTCGTCGCCAATCGCCTTCCCGCAGGGATATGCAGGGTCCTGCTCGTCCTGTTCACCTTTCTGGTGGTCAGGAGAATCACCGGGGACAGGAGGCTTGCCGTCACGTCCGTGCTCGTGCTCGCAACAGGCCAGCTCTTTCTCTGGACCGGGAGGAGAAACTTCTGGGATATTTACGCCGTCACATCCATGGCCGGCGCGATCTGGGCCTTGGCAGAGGTGTTCGCACGCAGGGAAGGAAAGATGCCCTACCTTCTCCTGCTCACGTTTTTCATGGCCTTCTCCTTTCTCAGCAAGGGGCCGGTGGCACTGTGGGCCATGTTCATCCCCTTTCTGGCGGGCTACTGGATGGCCTGCGGAGCAGGTGACCTCAAGGCAAACATGAAGTGGTTTGTCCCTGCAGCCGGCATCGCCGTCCTCCTGGCCGGGACCTGGCCTCTCTACGTGTACTTCAACACACCACAGGATGCGATGGCGGTGGCATCCAGGGAGACCGCCAACTGGTTCTCCTATCACCGTGAGCCACCGTGGTACTACCTGCTCAATCTTCACTGGGTGACGGGCCCGTGGCTGTCCTTTCTCCTCTACGCGGCTGTCGCTCCCCTTGTCGGGAAGGGCTGGAGCAGGAGTGAGAAGCTTTTCGTCTTCTGGTTCATCCTGACCATCGTCTTTCTCTCCATAGTTCCTGAGAAGAAGATCCGTTACCTTATGCCTGCCCTTGTTCCGGCCGCTGCCGTCTCGGCGATGGCGATCCTTCGCCTGCGAGAGACTGGAGACCGGGCGTGGAAACTCGTCTACGGGCCTTTCTGCATGGTTTCGGGCATCGCTTTTCTGGTTGTCGCGGGTATGCTTGTCTTCCGGTATAATCATACGCCTGCCGCGGTCGCGGGTGCATTCGGTCTCACGGTCGCGGGCGGCGTGATTCTTTCGAACCTGATCAGGAAGCATACCAGGAATACCCATCTGGTGGTCGTTGCCGGGCTCTGTCTGTGTCTGGTGCTGATCACGCCGCTGAAGGAGGAGATCCTGGGCAGGGACGGCACTATCGTACTCATGGAACTCCGGGATAACCCGGAGATTGAGGGCAGAGAACTCTATTTCATCGGAGATCCGTCTCCTGAACTGATCTGGGCGTCGGGAAGGAAGATCCGGCCGCTCCCGGAGGGAGAGGCCTCCATTCCGAAAGTCAACCCGGCCGGGGCAGCCGTCATAACCACCTCGGTTCTGGACGGGTCGCGTCTGGGTCTGCGCCTTGTCGAAACGATCCCGGTTCAGGAGAAGGTCTACTACGTGTATTCCCCCTTGAAACGGCAGACCCGCTGAGCTATGTCGGTAGCAGAATCAGTGATCCAAGGTGGACCATGAACCTCCAGGTGCAGGATATGGAAGTGAAGCCGGACAAAAACGATAATTCCCGAGCTCGGCCTTTCCCCCTGTGGGTGTTTCAGAGGCAGGCTGGGAACAGGGTCGCGAGGACTGGAGATCTTGTGGCTCGAGCGATGGAGATACATGATGAGATGCCTGCTGGTTGAAGATGACGAACGAACAGCCCTGTTCATTGTAAGGGGGCTGAAGCAGGCGGGTTTCGTCGTGGAGCATGCTCCTGATGGAGACACGGGACTTTCCCTGGCCCTGAGCGAGTCGTTCGATATTGCTGTCGTCGATATCATGCTCCCCGGCCTTGACGGCCTCTCTCTGATCGAACGAATACGCCGGCACAAGGTCACCTTCCCGGTCATCGTGCTCAGCGCAAAGGGCACGGTGGACGACCGGGTGAAAGGCCTTCAGCGGGGAGGTGATGACTACATGACCAAGCCTTTTGCCTTCTCCGAGCTTCTGGCCCGCATCCAGGCACATCTGCGCAGGACCTCCTCCACAGGAATGACCACGGTCCTGACCGTGGCGGATCTCACCCTGGATCTCATCAAGAGAAAGGCATTCCGCTCGGGGAAGCCCATCGAGCTCAAGGCGCTCGAGTTTTCCCTTCTGGAATATCTCATGCGCAACGCCGGGAACGTGCTGTCGAAGACCATGATCATCGAGCATGTGTGGGACTACAACTTCGATCCCCAGACCAATGTCGTGGAAACTGGCATATGCCGCCTCCGCGACAAGATCGACCGCCAGTTCGACAAAAAGCTGATCCACACCATACGGGGAGTGGGGTATGTGCTCGAGCAGCGCGAGTAGCTTTTTCAAGACCGTCACATCCCGTCTCACCCTGCGGTATGCGATTCTGATCACCCTGGTCTCCGTCGCCTTTTTCGGGATTATTTCCCTTGCCCTCACCAAGAGTCTCGCCATCAGGATGGATGAAGATCTCACGAATGAGATCCGGGAAATGGAGACCATTTACCATGTCCGGGGCATCGAAGAGCTCAGGCGCCAGATCGACTTCGAGATCGAATCGGAAGGGACGAACAGGATGTTCATCCGGGTTATGGACCCTCGCGGCGAGGTCCTGGTGACGACAGATATGAGCTCCTGGGGCAGCATTCATCCGCCCGGAGGCAGGGAGGATCTCCGGGAAGGGGATGAGGTGATCGAAACCCTGCAGATGCCTGGGAAGAGCAACAATGCCAGGGTGGCATCGAAAAGGATTGCCGGAGGAGGAATCCTGCAGATAGGCAGCACACTGCAGGACGACGAGGAACTGATGGAGGTCTACCGGGAGGGCTCCGCCCTGGCCGTTATGATCATGCTGGTGAGCGGCGGCGTCATGGGATGGTTCATGGCGAGACGGGCCATGGCAGGCGTGGAGAGGGTCACCCGGACTGCAGTGAGCATCGGCAAGGCGGATCTGGTGAGCCGGGTCCCTTTGGGAAACGAGGGGGAAGAGATCAACAATCTCGCGCAGGCGTTCAATGATATGCTGGAGCGGATCCGCGGCGTAGTCACAGAGTTGAAGGATGTGACAAACCACATCGCCCATGATCTCAGGAGCCCCCTGACCAGGATACGGGGCATCGCCGAGACCACCATGACGGGCCGGCAGCAGACCGTGGATGATTATCGGGAGATGGCCGAAATCGTCGTGGAAGAGAGCGATCGCCTCGTGGGAATGATCAATGTCATGCTCGACATCGCCATGACCGAAGCTGGTGTCCAGGATGCCATAAAAGAAGACGTGAATATCAGCAGGCTGATCGAAAGCACGGAAGAAATCTTCCAGGCCATTGCAGAAGACAAGGGGGTGGCTTTCCAGGTAAATGTTCCCCGCGAGAGGCTTTTCGTACGGGGGAATCTCCCGCAGCTCCAGAGGATGATCTCTAATCTGCTGGACAACGCCTTCAAGTTCACTCCCGCCGGCGGGAGTATTACCCTGTCGCTCGAGGAAAGGGACACTCATGCTGTCGTGGTGGTTGCCGATACCGGCATCGGTATAGCGGATCAGGACCTGCCACGGGTCTTCGAACAGTTCTACCGTGGTGACCGGAGTCGAACCACACCGGGAAACGGCCTGGGACTGAGCCATGTAAAGGCCATCGTGCACGCTCACAAAGGGGATATCAGGGTGGAGAGCACTCCGGCACAGGCCAGCGTCTTTACCGTCATCCTCCCCCTTACCGTACCCGTTGGCTGAACCAGCAGGAATCGCGCATTACACACCCGTAATCTTCCGACAAGCTCCCTGCAAGCAACATGCGCCATAAGGGATGCATGGTACAAAATACCCTGGGTGCCGTAATCCTGAAGATCTGGATGATCATGGTGGCATCAGTGGTCATCCTGCTCTTGATTCCCGGGGTCGTACAGACTCGTCCGAGATCCGGCATCATCACCGAATCGCGATGCACAGGCAGAGAAGGGGAACCTGCATATTTCATCGGGCAGGGGACCACAGCGCGTCAGAGAAGTATGGAGAGGTACCGCCATGAGTGCATACCCTGTTGTCCTGAGTGTGGTTATACCATTCTACAACGAAGAAGAATCCGTTGAGAGCGTTTGCGGAGAGGTGCGGGAGGTGCTTTCGGCACAGGATGGGCTCATGTGGGAGCTCATCATGGTGAATGACGGGTCAACGGACCGGACGCCGCAGATCATGGACACCCTCGCGCGGCAGGATGATCGTTTCCGGACCCTTCATCTTACACCCAACAGCGGACAGTCGGCAGCCCTGGAGGCAGGATTCGAGGCTGCGCAGGGAGAGCTCATCGCGACTCTCGACGGAGACGGGCAGAATGATCCCCGTGATATCCTGCCACTGATCCAAGAGCTGAGGGCGAGAGGCATTGACATGATGTGCGGAATCAGGAGGAACAGGGCCGACAGCGTTCTCCGGAAGTTATCGAGCCTCGTCGCAAACCGTGTCCGCTCAGGTGTGCTGAAAGACAGTATTACCGATGTGGGCTGCTCGATGCGGGTGTTCAGGAGGAGCTGTCTCCACCGTATCCGGTTTTTCAGGAACGCCCATCGGTTTTTCCCCGCCCTTGTGATCATGGCAGGCTATACCGTGGCAGAGACTCCGGTCAACCATCGCCCGCGGCTGAGGGGAGTCAGCAAGTATGGAAGAGGTATCAACAGCAGGCTCTGGGCCGGCATTGCCGACCTGGCAGGAGTTGCCTGGCTGAGAATGCGGTCTCTGGAATACACGGTGAGGAAATCGCAATGAGCAGCAGATTCGACGGAAAGCTCGCCGGAGACATCTGCCGTGTGGCTGCGGTGGCGGCATTCTTCGTTGCGGCGACACTCATTCTGGAAAAAACCGGAGTCCGCACGCTTCTTCTGGATGTGCAGACCTTCCGCTCCCTGCTGCAGGGAGGAAGTTCGCATGCCGGCCGCCTGATTTCCGTGTTTGCGTTCGTTCTGGCCGGGGGAGGCATCATCGCATTGGGCGTGCCAAGGCTGTGGGCAAGCGCTGTGGGCGGGATCGTCTATGGGGCGGTTACCGGTTCCCTGCTCTCGATCCTGGCATCTCTGCTGGGTGCATCGATAGTATACTGCACCGGCAGGTTTCTGCTCGCACAGGTAGTGGAGAGGCGGATGGGAAGCCGGCTGGAGTACTGGCGGAAGCGGTTAGAGGAGAATGCATTCTGGTGGGTCCTGTATGGGAGGCTCTTCCCGTTCTCGAACTCCACGCTCATGAGCCTTTTTTGTGGAAGCTGCAAAGTGCCGTTCGTCTCATACGTTCAGGGATCGCTGCTGGGTTTCATGCCCCTTGCGGTCGTGTTTGCCGCTTTCGGGAGCGGGGGCCTGGAGGGCAACCTCAAGCAGGTCGGGTTCGCCGTGCTGGTCCTGGCCGCAATCATCATCCTCAGGAGAATGATCAACACAAAAATGCCTGCCGAGGCTCATGATGACAACTCCCGTGATTGCGGCTGCAGGCGCCCCGGGGCACAAGACCATGAAACACCCCTTTCGAGCTCGGCCGCGAAAACAACATAATGGGCCCGGAACCAAAGACCGGGCTGCTTCGTTGTGATTTTTGCCGTGCAGGCAATCTGATGCAAGAGTTTCTGCTTTGTTCTTGCGTTGCTTTGTTTTTTAATACTATAGATCATCAATGCAACAGGACATTACCGAGTGATAATGTCCTGGTCACCTCCAGGTAAGCTTCGACGATTACCCATATTCGACATCAATGAAGGTGTGTTTTTCGCTGGGAATGGGGTGTCCCGTTCCAGGGGCGGAGGCCGGACAGGTGTGCGGCGCTCCAGCGGGAAAGGACTTGTTTTGATGAAAGATATGGCTACTCGGACCATTGATGCGAGGATCTTGTCATGAAGCCGATCGGCAGGGCAGCCCTCGTTCTCGTCCTCTTCCTGCAGCTCACCGGCGTATTCGGCCACTCGCTCTGGACGCCCGACGAGCCGCGCGAGGCCCAGATCACGCGTGAGATGGCCGACACGGGCGAGTGCCTCATACCGAGCCTGGCGGGCAGGCCTTTCCTGGAAAAGCCGCCCCTCTACTACCTGGTTGCGGTCGCGTCATGCAGGCTCTTCGGCAGGCATTTTCAGGAGGCCGGCAGGGTTGCTTCGCTCCTGTTCGCCTTCGGCACGCTGCTGACGGTCTTCTTTACCGCGCGCAGGCTCTACTCCGATGAGACGGCGGCACTGTCCGTGCTCGTCCTGGCAACCTTCGTGAGGTTCTTTGAGTCATCCCACAAGATTCTCGTGGACGTGGGACTCGTCTTCTTCATCACGGCCGGGATGTGCGCGTTCATCCTTGCATACCGGGGAATGCTGAGGTGGGGATATCCCGTGTTCTGGATCATGATCGGTCTGGCCTTCATGACCAAGGGCATCATCGGTCTCGCCATACCCGGGGCTGGCATTCTCATATTCATGGTGTGGCAGCGTGATGCCGGCATTATCGCGAAGAGCGGGGCGGCATGGGGAATTCCGCTCACCATGTGTTTCATGGCCGTCTGGGGCTGGATTCTCTACGCCAGGGGAGGATACGACTTCCTCTATACCTTCTATATCTACAACCAGTTTGGCAGGTTCATGCCCGGAACCATCTACCACGGCGGCCATGTCAGACCCCTGTACTACTATCTCACGAGCGTTCCCGTCGATGCATTGCCCTGGTCGATTCTGCTCGTTCCGGCATTCATCAGGACACGGGCACCCGGTGGTACGGAGAAGTTCCTGTACTCGTGGTTCCTGGGAGGACTGGTCCTGTTGAGCATAGCCTCTACGAAACGGGGAATCTATTTCCTGCCCATGTATCCGGCCATGGCAGTCATCATCGGCCGGTGGATTTCGATGTGGAAACCGGAGGGTTCCCGCACGTGGGAAAGGGCACTTCTCTGGCTCGTAACGGCACTGATCCTCACCTGCTCTGTGGCCTTGCCCGTCGGGTTCGTGGCGGCCGGTGGCGCGTGGTGGGCGGCGCTGGGCATCGGGATCGTCAATGCCGGGGTCTTCCTTTTCGTGTGGAGGCGGTGTGGACGGTCCCTTCCTTATTTTGCCGTCGTGGGCTGGGCACTGACCCTCGTTCTGTGGACCCCTGCCGCCTTCAGTCAGATCGATCAGCTGAAAAGCTACAAGCAGCTCTTCATTGATCTGGGCGAAGCGGTGTCGCACCACAAGGTCATCGGCTACCGGCTCACCGAGACGATAGAAGCCCTCGGGCCTTTCTACGGAGGGTTTCCGGTGGAGAATTATACGGAAGACGATAAATTTATCAGGGCCATCAACAACCGTGAGGCAGACTATATCATCGTGCTTCCGGGCAGGCTGGACGCAGGCCTGAAGAGAGAGATCACCTCCATGGCAAGCCTTCTCATGAGAGTGGGAGGCGATGCCAAGAGAGAGATCGAGCTGTGGATGGTGAACCCGTCCCGATAAGCAACCCTTTTATCAGGAAGCGGGAGATCGAAGCACTGGTACGGGACATGGGACAAAGACAGGCCAGCGAGGTGGGCGGCTTGAAAGAGCAGGAGAGAACTTTCTCCGGAGAGGAGTATACGGGAAGCTGATGGACTTGGGCAAGATATCGATTGTGATTCCGGTTTACAACGAGGAACAGGGCTTGCGGATGCTTTTCGAGCAGCTCATCCCGGTCATGGAAGGCATGCGGCGCGAGTACGAGATCGTGCTGGTGGACGACGGGAGCACCGACGGCTCTCTTGAGGTGCTGCAGGAGCATGCGGGCGAAAAGGTCAGGGTGGTTGAGCTGATGCGCAACTACGGCCAGCATGCAGCCGTGTTCGCCGGTTTCGAGAGCAGTGATGGAGATATCGTAGTAACCATGGACGCCGACCTCCAGAACCCGCCCCGGGAGATCCCCCGGCTGGTGCAGACCATGGAGGAGGGCGACTACGAGGTGGTCGGTACGATCAGGGCGTGCCGCAAGGACACCACCTTCAGGAAAGTAACCAGCCGGATGGTCAATGCCGTGACCCGGAAGATCACGGGCGTGGACCTGCACGACTGGGGCTGCATGCTCAGGGCCTACCGGAGGCACGTGGTCGAGCGCATGGTGGGCAGCCGGGAGCACTCTACCTTTATCCCCGCGCTTGCGACAACCTTCGCAAAGCGCATCACCGAGATCGAGGTCTCACACGCCGACCGCTTTGCAGGCGAGTCGAACTACTCCTTTGCGAAGCTCGTCAGCCTTCATTTCGACCTCATCACCTCCTTCTCGGAGTTTCCCCTGAAGCTCATGCTCTACACCGGGTTTTTCCTCGCGCTGTTTGGCGTCGGGTTCGGCGCGTTCCTGTCCGTGGCCCGCCTGTACTTCGGCGCATCATGGGCCGCCGAAGGTGTGTTCACCCTGTTTGCCGTCATGTTCTTCCTTGTGGGGGCACAGTTCTTCGCGTTCGGCATCATGGGCGAGTATGTTGGCAGAATCTACCGGGAGGTGAAACGCAGGCCTTCGTATACCATAAGGAGGATCTACTGAATGCGGGCAGTGGTGTTCGCCTATCACAACATGGGGGTTCTGGGTATCCGGAAGCTCGTGCGGCACGGTTTCGAGATTCCCCTTGTGCTCACCCATGCCGACAGCGCATCAGAGAACATCTGGTTCGGCTCGGTGGCCGACCTGTGCCGGAGCCTGTCGCTCGAATGCGGGAGCCCGGATGACCCCAACACACCGGGGTGGGTCGAGCGTATCCGCGGTCTGAGGCCGGACATCATGTTCAGCTTCTACTACCGGTCCATGCTCGGCAAAGAAATCCTCGACCTCGCTCCGCTGGGCGCCTACAACCTTCACGGATCGCTCCTGCCGGCTTACCGGGGAAGGTGCCCGGTGAACTGGGTGATCATCAGGGGCGAGGAGTATACCGGGGTCACGCTTCACGAGATGGTCGAGAAGCCCGACGCCGGCCCTATCGTAGCCCAAGAGCGGGTGCCGATCGATGCGGAGGACACCCCGCTTTCGCTCTTCGCCAAGCTCGAGGGTACGGCCTCGCGCATGCTCGACGGCATCCTGCCCCGGATCCGGAACAGGGATATCCCGAGGGTCCCCCAGGATCTCGGCAAGGGCTCGTACTTTGGCGGCAGAAAGCCGGATGACGGGCGCATCTGCTGGGAGAAGGAGGCCGGGGAGATATTCAACCTCGTACGCGGGGTCACCAGGCCCTACCCCGGGGCCTTCGGGTATCTGGGAGGCGGAAAGGTTGTTTTCTGGCGGGCAGGGGTACGGGAAGGCATTCAGCTCTCCCCCGGGCTCATCTTCTATGCGGACCGGTCCGTGCTCATCGGGACCGGCAGGGATGCCCTGCACCCCCTTGAGGTGGAGGTCGACGGAAGGATTATGAGAGACAGGGACATGGAGAGATATTTTATGCCGTACCAGGGAGAATACATGACATGAAAGTCCTGATCCTGGGCGTCAACGGTTTTATCGGCTCACACCTGAGCGCACGCGTTCTCAGGGACACCGAATGGGACATCTACGGGATGGATCTCGGGTGTGACAAGCTCGGCGGGTCTGTGGGCCATAAACGGTTCCACTACGTCGAGGGGGATATCGCCATCAACAAGGAGTGGATAGAGTACCATGTCAAGAAGTGCGACGTGGTCCTGCCGCTGGTTGCCATTGCCACCCCCAAGACCTATATCGAGAATCCCCTGGGAGTCTTCGAGCTCGATTTCGAGGAAAACCTGCACATCATCCGGCAGTGCGTGAAGTACAGAAAGCGGGTGATCTTCCCTTCGACCTCCGAGGTTTATGGTATGTGCGCCGACGGAAGCTTTGACGAGTATGCCTCGAACCTTGTGCTCGGCCCCATTCACAAGGACCGCTGGATCTACTCGTGCTCGAAGCAGCTCCTGGACAGGGTGATCTGGGCCTACGGCAAGAGGGGCGATCTCCACTTCACCATCATCCGGCCCTTCAACTGGATAGGGCCACGGCTTGATTCCCTCGAGACCGCGAAGGAGGGATCCTCGCGGGTCGTGACCCAGTTCATCGCGTCCCTGGTCATGGATGAGCCCATCGTGCTGGTGGACGGGGGGAATCAGAGCAGGTCCTTCACCTATATCGACGACGGCATCGACGCCCTCATGCGCATTATCGAGAACCGCGAAGGGAAGGCCTCGGCCCGGATCTTCAACATCGGCAACCCATCGAACAACTGCACCATACGAGATCTCGCCGAAAGGCTTATGGCCCTGTTCAGGCAGCACCCCGTGTTCGGCACGGGAAGGTACGACCCCCGGGTCGTGGTTCAGGACGCCGTGAACTTCTATGGCGAGAGCTACCAGGATATCGGCACGAGGGTGCCCAGCATCGAGAACGCCAGAAAGCTGTTGGGCTGGCAGCCACGTGTGGGGCTGGACGATGCCCTGCGGCTCACCCTCGAGAGTTTTCTGAAGGAGGCCGGACTGAACCATGCCCGTACTGGCACTCAAGGTTGACATCGACACCTTCCACGGGATGCAGAACCTGCCGCGGATCACCGGAGTGCTGGAAAAAAGGGGCATCCGGGCGAGCTTCTTCATCAGCTTCGGACCCGACCGCTCGGGGCTCGCAATCGTTCAGCTCCTGCGGCCGCGCTTTGCCTTCAAGATGCTCAGGACCGGCGCGCCCTCCATGTACGGCTGGAGGACAGCCCTGTACGGCACCCTGCTCAAGGCCCCGATGATCGGGTGTGCCTTTCCCGAGCGGATCAGGGAGCTCGGTGAGCTCGGACACGAGACGGCCTGCCATGCCTGGGACCACCGGCTGTGGCAGGACTGGCTTCCCTTCATGAGCATGGGATCTGTCAGGAAGTGGCTTGGCTCCATGGTGGATGCCTTTATCGAGGTTACGGGGAGCAGACCCGCGGCATTCGGTGCTCCTGGCTGGCGCGTGGATTCGAGGGCGCTCGGTGCAGTCGCCGTCTACGGCTTTTCATACCTGAGCTGCACGCGTGCCGCCGCCCCCTTCGTGTTCGAGGAGAACAGGATGCTCGAGGTGCCCTCGAACCTCCCCTGCATCGAGGAGGTGGGCGCGGCCGGGGTGCTCGATGCCCTCGGCAGGAACGCCGCATCTGAGACCCCGTGGGTCCTGCCCGTGCATGCCGAGGTGGAGGGAGGCAGATACCTGGATGATTTCGAGCGCATTCTCGACCGCGCACTGTCGCTCGGGTACACGACCCGCAGGGTGTGCGACATCGCCGAGGAGATCGACAGGGCGTCCCTGCCGGTTCGGGGCCTGAAGACCCGGCGGGTGCCTCACCGGGCTTTCAAATGCGCCGTGTGAGACCGGGCCGTGTGGAGCGAACCGTTCGATGTCTTCAGGGCTAATGGCACCGCCCGTAGCGGTCGGGAGGTAGGGGTTTTCTCGTTGGTACGCTCATCTCCGGATGCGCCTGCACCATGGTTTCCAACGCCTGGGGAAAACAGTGCAGAGCTTTCTCTCAAAACTTGGTCTTATCGGGAACTGGGCATACGTCGTCATATTCCTGGCGGCATACCTCGAGAGCGCTGCCTTCATGGGGCTCATCGTTCCGGGCGAGACCGTTGTGGTCCTGGCGGGCTTTCTGTCTTCGCACGGGTATCTCGACTTGGGGGACTGCATCCTGGTTATCTCGCTGGGCGCCGTGCTCGGTGACTCAACCGGATACAGCCTCGGAAAGGTCATGGGGAAAGGCTATTTCCGGACTCACGAGAGGTTTCTTCTCCTGAAGAGAAAACACCTCGACAGGGCTGGGTCTTACTTCGAGACCCACGGCGGGAAGACGGTTTTCTGGGGAAGGTTCGCAGGCATTCTCCGGGCGCTCGCACCCTTTGTCGCTGGCATGTCTTCCATGCCCTATGCGCGGTTCTTCCTGTTCAACGCTGCCGGAGGGGTGGCCTGGGCAGTTGTTTTCACGTGCCTGGGCTATGTTGCGGGAGAGAGCTGGCAGCAGGTGGAGCGTTGGTCGGGCCGGGCGGGGCTGTTTGTGCTGTTCATGCTCCTGGTGACGGCGGGTTTCGGCTACCTGTACCGAAAGTTGGCCGACAACCAGGCCCAGATACGCGGATGGTTCGCCCGTGTCTCAGCTTCCCCCGTGGTCAGCGCTTTCATACACAGACATCCGGCACTCACCGGATATGTCATCAGAAGGGTGTCGCCGGGATACTACCTTGGACTCCATCTCACCGTCGGGCTGGTGATAAGCGCTGTTTTTCTCTGGATATTCGGGGGAATAACCGAGGACATCCTTACCGGGGACCCCTTTGTGGCGGTCGATGAATGGATCGTGGGAAAGGTCCTCTACTTCAGGACACCGCTGGCGGACAGGACCATGGAGGCGCTGACGCATCTCGGAGGGGGCGTCTTCCTCGCCGTGTGCAGCCTCCTGGTGGCGGGGTATCTCGCGGCGCGCAGGAGATGTGCTTCCGCCGTGGTCTTGGCCGTGGCCATGGCCGGGGGGAGCGTGCTCGTCCTTGTCCTGAAGGCGGTCATCCAACGGCCGAGGCCGCCGGAAGGAGAACCTCTCGCCCAGGTGATCGGCTGGAGCTTTCCCAGCGGGCACGCCATGATGTCGGTCGTGTTCTACGGCATGCTCGCCTACCTGTTCACGATGCGGACCAGCTCCGCAAGGCTGTGGGCATTCTCGGTATCTCTCGCAGGCTTTCTCGTGTTCGTCATTGGACTGAGCAGGCTCTACCTCGGGGTCCACTACTTAAGCGATGTGATCGCGGGCCTCGCGGGAGGGCTTTTCTGGTTGAGCATCTGCATTACGGGCATCGAGATATACCGTGTCAGGATGCAATCACAAACCGGGCCCGCCGGAAACGGTGCTCGCCAGGAAGGATGAGGTGCGACATGAAAAGATTCTTCTTGCAGCGCATACCTGCTCGATCTCGGCATGCGCGGAAACGTTCGGAACTTTTCCCGTCACGTTCCCTATCACTCGGGCCATGCCACGGGTCAGGCATTGTCTTTTATGTGTCCGGGAGGACGACGTGAACCGCGATAAGAAGGCCATGCCACTCTGGTTATACTACTGGGCCGCACTGGTCGGCGTCTCGCTGCTTACCCGCTCCTATGTTCCCATCGACGAGACCCGGTACGTATCCGTTGCCTGGGAGATGTGGCTGCGCGGAGATTTTCTGGTTCCCTACCTGAACGGCGAGGTATACAGCCAGAAACCCCCGCTTCTCTTCTGGCTGTTCAATCTGGGATGGGCTCTCTTTGGTGTGAACGACCTCTGGCCGAGGCTTGCATCGCCGCTCTTCGGGCTTGCCAGCCTGTTTCTCACCGCCAGGATCGCCCATCGCCTCTGGCCTGACCGGCCGCACGCGGTTACGGCCGCCCCCCTGATCCTGGTCTGTAGCCTGCTGTGGAGCATTTTTCTCACTGCGGTCATGTTCGACATGCTCATGGCGTTTTTTACCCTGCTCGGGGTGCTGGGCATTGTGCACAGATGGAAGGAGGGCGGAGCCGCGGGATGGATGATCCTCGGGGCGGCCATAGGCATGGGGATCCTTTCGAAGGGGCCGGTGATTCTGGTGCACACGCTGCCCCTGGCCCTTCTGGCTCCCTGGTGGGCAGTCGAGCACAGGCCCGTATCGTGGGCCCGCTGGTATTCGGGCGTTGCATTTTCCGTGCTCGTCGGGGCCGTTGTCGGCCTTGCCTGGGCGGTCCCGGCCGCCCTGTCGGGCGGCGAACAGTATGCGCAGGCCATCTTATGGAAGCAGTCGGCCGGCAGGGTCGCCAAATCCTTTGCGCACGAGCGACCGTTCTGGTGGTACGTGCCGCTGCTGCCCGCACTTCTGTTCCCCTGGGCCCTCTGGCCGGCCTTGTGGCGGGCACTCGGCAGCCTTAGGTCGGCTCCGTCCTCTGGGCCGGTGAGATTCTGCATTGCCTGGCTGGTTCCGGGGTTTGCGGTCTTCTCACTGATCAGCGGCAAGCAGCCGCATTACCTGCTGCCCCTGTTTCCTGCCTTTGCCCTGATATCATCGTACGCATTGGACAGGAGAGGGGTGCACCGGAGCTGGGACCCGATATTCCCCGGCCTTGCCCTCGCGGCCCTGGGTGCGGGTCTGCTGGCCCTGACGCACCTCTCCGGCGATCCCGTACTCGTCGAGAGCCTCTCCCGGGTGGGTCCGTACTGCGGCTATGCGCTCATGGCAGCAGGCATCCTGCTGCCGGCATCCTATACTTCGCTCAGGATGAGGCTGGTCATGCCGGTATCAGCATCAGCTCTTGCCCTGGTACTTCTGCTGGACGTGAGCCTTATCCGGGTAATGGGGGCCTACGACGTGCGGGAGCTGAGCGCGTACCTGGGCAGAATGCAGGATGAAGGGGTTGCAGTGAGCTACGTCGGCACGTACCACGGCATGTTCAACTTCCTGGGCCGCCTGAAAGAACCGGTGGAAACCATCAGGGAAGAGGATGTGGCTCACTGGGCAAGAGCCCATCCGGAGGGGCTTGTCATCGCCGACGAGGAGCATCTGCAGCCAAAAGAGGGCCTGGTTCCCGTCTATGAGCACGATTACGGGATTCACCATACCCTGAGGGTGTGGGAGGGTAGCACAATCACCGCATCCCAGGGCAGGTGAAGCAAGACCGCGGACATACATGAGGAAGATAAAGCTTGCATATAGCATTCGTCCGGGTGTAGCCCGACCTGAGAAGGGGTGATCTTTCCGTGCTCAGGAGCAGTTTTTAGGCGCCTGTCCAAGAGCCTCTCGCATGCCACGTGACACGGCTGCTGTTGAGGATGCCGCGAAAACCCCCTGATGACGCATACGAGATGGCAACCGGGGGAGCGGCTGTCAGCTTATGGAGAGGAGATCTGGAATTTTTTTGGCAGTCCGGCAACTCGTGCGTATCGCTCGTGCACGGTGGGGCTCCAGCACGTGCGCGGGTGCCAGAACGTCGAGAGCCGGAGCGCATATGAAAGGAGAGCCCATGAACGAGTTCATACCCATGAGCCGGCCGTATTATGATGAGGAGGAGATCGAAGAGGTCGTCAAGGTCTTGCGCTCGGGCTGGATCACCACCGGGCCCAGGTGCCGGGAGTTCGAAGAGCGCTTTGCCGCCCTTGCCGGCGCCCCTCAGGCGGTTGCACTGACATCGGCCACGGCCGGGCTGCATCTCGTGCTCAGGGCCCTGGAAATCGGGAACGGGGACGAGGTCGTCACCCCGTCGATGACCTTTGCCTCCACGGTCAACCAGATCGTCCTGGCCGGGGCGAGGCCGGTTTTCGTGGACTGTGACTACGACACGCTCATGCCGGGTGCCGAGGACTATGCCCGGGCCGTGACGAAGCGGACCAGGGCACTCATCCCCGTGCACTTCGCAGGGGCGCCGGCCGACCTGGACGCCATAGAGGAAGCCGCCGCCGGCGTTCCCGTGATCGAAGACGCGGCGCATGCCATCGACACCCGCTACAAGGGCAGGCACATCGGCGGGAAGAATACCGCGATCTTTTCTTTTCACCCCATCAAGAACATCACCACAGGCGAGGGCGGGATGGTGACGGGAAGCGACGATACGCTCATGCGGCGCCTGAGGCTGCTCAGGTTCCACGGCATCGAGCGTGATGCCTGGAAACGCTATGGCAAGGCCTCGGATCCGGGCTACGATATCGCCGAGCCGGGGTTCAAATACAACATGACCGATATCCAGGCCGTGCTGGGCCTGGTGCAGATGAAGAAGATCGCCGCCATCACCCGGCGGCGCGCCGAAATCGCCCGGGCCTACCTCGACGGCCTGAAGGGAACGGGGTTGGATCTGCCCGGAACCCCAAACTATGACCACCAGCACTCCTGGCACCTTTTCGTCGTCAAGCTGCGCGCCATGGAGCGCCAGGATTTCATGGCCGCCCTGGCGGAAGAGAATATCGGCTATGGCCTGCATTTTCCCGCCTGCCACACCCTGAGCTTCATCAAAAGGCTCTGCGGAATGGTCAAGCTGCCCGTTACCGAGGAGGTCGCGGCCAGGATCGTCAGTCTCCCGATCCATCCAGGAATGGACACGGCCCAGGTGCAACGCGTAGTCGAGGGTGTCAGGGGAGTGCTTTCTTGATCAAAGGGGTCACCCTGTCGGCCGTGCTGGCGATTATCGCCTTCTCAACCGTCGGCATGTGGGGAGATCTCGCGCATGCCTGGGGTGCTGTCAGGGGGTTTCCCTGGTGGCTCGTTCCTGCCATAGCCTTTTTCGGCTTCATGAACGACATGGTCAAATTTCTGCGCTGGGAGATCTATCTCAGGAAGACAGGCATCAGGATCCCGGTCAGGCAATCCCTGATTGTCTTTGTGTCCGGCCTTTCCATGAGCGCCACCCCGGGCAAGGTGGGCCTGCTCATCAAGGGCCGGATGCTCAAAGGCCTTTCCGGACGGTCGTTCATCTCTTCAACTCCTGTCATTGCAGCCGAGCTTTACATGGACCTGCTGGGTCTCAGCGTCATCTCGCTGCTGGCTGTCGGGCTCTTCGGCAAGGGGGCATGGATTGCCATGGCTCTGTGCGCCCTACCGCTGCTGGGACTGATCCGGGGTGTACCAGACAGGATTATCGGCTGCCTCGCCCGCATCCCGATGTTGGCCGACCGGGCACGGGAGCTGAGCACGGCCGTGGATGACTTGTTTGCGCTCTTCGGTGCACGCACCCTGACGATGGCCTTTGCCGTTACGCTGATTGCCTGGACGAACGAAGGTGTTGCCCTGCACCTGATCCTGTCTGGGCTTGGCTACGACATGGGCATCATCCGCGCAACAGCCGTTTTCGGTTTTTCCACCCTGGCGGGAGTGCTCTCCATGGTGCCCGGTGGCCTGATCGTCACCGATGCCGGTCTCATGGGACTCATCGTGCAAGCCGGGATACCCGCGACACCGGCCGCCCTGGCCACCATCATGGCAAGGCTGTTCACCCTCTGGCTTGCTGTCCTCATTGGTGGGGTGGTCCTGATCGTAAACCGCGCCTATGTCTACCCGAACTCTGCACAGACAGACGAGGGTGGATAAGGGATCAGCGGTCATACCGGGGAGCAGGGGATGTCGAGCCTTGCAGTGCGAACGGCACTGGTGATGCCGGGTTCGTGATCCCGCGTGGTCCCGGCGATTAGCCACAGGTATATCGATCGATCACAGACAGTTCTCTGAGTCACCCCCGTAGACATGCTCCGGAAGGAAAGGAAATGCCAGCCGTTTCGCTTCCTGATGGTATGCCTGTCACAAGGCATGCCGGACTCAGGGCAGAGATTGTACGGAGAGACAGCGAACCGGATTGCAATTCTGAGCCGTAAACTCGATGCTGGAGAGATCGGCTTTTCCGAATCCTCGCATCAGCCTTTGAGATCCATATCGTACTGGTAAGCCGTGTGTTTGGATTGCTCGGTATTATTATATACCTGTAGGGGAGAATTGCCGGTGCAGCATGGGCATCCGCCGGAACGGCCGGGAAAGTCGTGGGCACAAGTCTCTAGGTCGATGGCCGGTTCCTTGAACCTCAACGGGTGAAAAAGAAAGGAAGAGGTGTGCTGTTGAACGGTCGTGATGTAGCTCTGAGTGTAGTCATGCCGTTTTACAACGAGGAGGAGTGCATCGAGGAGGTTGTCGGCGAGGTGTGTGAGGTGCTGGCTGAGCAGGCCGGGCTGGGCTGGGAGCTCATTCTGGTTGATGACGGTTCCACTGACCGGACGCCGGAGGTCCTGGATGCCCTTGATCTGAAGGGCGGGAACGTGCGGGTGGTGCATCTTTGGCCCAACAGCGGCCAGTCGGCGGCGCTGGAGGCGGGTTTTGGCGCGGCATGCGGGGAATACGTGGCGACCCTTGACGGAGACGGGCAGAACGATCCCCGCGACATTCTGCGGCTCAAAGACGAGCTTGAGGCCAGGTGTGTGGACATGATGTGCGGCATCAGGCATAAGAGGGCCGACAACATGATCAGGCGGGTATCGAGCGTGGTGGCCAACCGGGTGCGCTCCGGGGTGCTCAAGGACAACATCACGGACGTCGGCTGCTCGGTGCGGGTATTCAGGCGGGAGTGTCTGGGCAAAGTGAGGTTTTTCCGCAACGCGCACCGGTTTATTCCTGCGCTGTTCATCATGGCAGGGTACCGCGTGGCGGAGATGCCGGTGAACCACCGTGTGCGTCTGAAAGGGACGAGCAAGTACGGCCAGGGAATCAACAGCAGGCTCTGGGCGGGAATAGTGGACCTGGCCGGGGTTGCCTGGCTGAGGATGCGTGCGCTCCGGTACAAGGTGAGGGAGACGAGGTGAGTGCGGGTGTCGACAGAAAGGTTGCGGGTGACGTCTGCCGGGTAGCCGGAGTGGCGGTTTTTTTCGTGGCAATTACCGTGTTTCTTGAGAGGAGCGGCCTGCGAGATGTGCTCTTTGATATCGAGACCTTCAGGTCGCTGCTTCAGGGGGGGTCTTCGAGCGCCGGGCGCATGTTCTCGGCGGTGGTGTTCGTTGTGGGAGGGGCGGGCATCATTGCCCTGGGGATGCCGAGGCTGTGGGCGAGTGCCGTGGGCGGTGTCGTCTACGGGGCGCTCATGGGCACGGTGCTCTCGGTGCTGGCGTCGATTCTGGGCGCCTCGATTCTCTACCTGGCCGGGAGGTCTCTGCTCGGCCGGGTGGTGGAGCGGCGGCTGGGCAGTGGGTTTGGATACTGGAGGAAGCGCTTCCGGGAGAACGCCTTCTGGTGGGTGCTCTATGGCAGGCTCATTCCGTTTTCGAACTCCACGGTCATGAGTCTGTTCTGCGGCAGTTGCGGGGTGCCGTTCAAGGCATACGTTCAAGGCTCGGTCCTGGGGTTCATCCCTCTTGCGGCGGTCTTTGCAGCCTTCGGGAGCGGGGGCCTGGAGGGAAACCTCGGGCAGATCGGGTTCGCCGTGCTGGTCCTGGCCGCATTCGTCATACTCAGGAGAATGATCAACGCAAGAACGACCGCCCGCGCGGATGAAAAGGCCGCTGGCCCGGAAGCTCCGAGAGGTTAGCTGGGAATCCCCGGAAACCCGCGGCCTGGAAACGGGATGATGGCGCCTTGGATGTGGATCCGTGCTGAGAACCCTGTCGTCCTTCTATATGAGCATGCTGGAGGCTCCGGTGGAAGTGAGCCGGCACCTTGGACCGTCTACAAGGTCAAGGGCACCCTGGTTCAGCTCCCCACCGTGTGCATCAATGACTATGCAGCAAATGCTGTCAAGGCGCAGGGGCGGACGGGCAAGGAGCGGTCATGCCGGATGAGCAAAGGCCTTTCTGGAGCATGGGAACCCATGATCTCCTCAATTTGCTGAGCACGGGGGAGGGCGGCCTGACAAGCGACGAGGCACGGAAAAGACTGGAGGACTACGGGCCCAATACCATCAGAAAGGAAAAGAAAAGAGGCTCCTTTTCGCTCTTCATCTCCCAGTTCAAGAATGCCATCGTCATTATCCTGCTTTTTGCAACGGCCGTCTCCTTTTTCCTGCAAGACCGGACGGATGCATTGATCATCCTTTCCATTATCATGGTCAGCGCAGTGCTTGGCTTCATCCAGGAGAGGGGGGCCGCCAACGCAATGGAGAAGCTGACGGCGATAGTCCGGGTCCGCTGCACCCTCCTCCGAAACGGCTTATTGCAGGAGGTGGAGATAAGCGAGGTGGTGCCCGGCGATATCACCATCCTCAAGGCGGGAGATATGATCCCTGCCGATTGTGTGATTCTTGAATCCAAGGATATTCATGCCGATGAAGCCATGCTCACCGGGGAAAGCTTCCCGGCTGAGAAGTCGGCTGGCCCGGTTCCTTCCGGCGTACCACTGGCGGAAAGGAAGAATGTCCTGTGGATGGGAACCCACATCGTGGCAGGCACGGGAAAGGCCGTTGTCGTTCGCACCGGTCGGAACACCGAGTTCGGTAAGATATCGGACAGGCTCAGGCTCAAGCCGGCGGAAACAGAGTTCGAGCGCGGGATCAGGCACTTCGGGTATCTCCTGTTGGAGATCACGCTCACCATGCTCCTCATGATCTTTGCCTTCAACGTATACCTCAACCGGCCGGTCATGGACTCCTTCCTCTTCTCTATGGCGCTCGCCGTGGGGCTTACCCCGCAGCTCCTTCCCGCCATCATCACCATCAACCTCGCGCAGGGGGCCAAGATCATGGCCGAGCACGAGGTGATCGTCAAGCACCTTCCCTCCATCGAAAACTTCGGTAGCATGAATGTCCTGTGCTCGGACAAGACCGGCACGATCACCGAGGGGAAAATCCGCATCGAATCCTCCCTGGACCGCGAGGGCAAGCAGAGCGATCGGGTCCAGTTCCATGCCTACCTGAACTCGGTTTTCCAGACGAACTATACGAACCCCATCGACAAGGCCCTGATCGAGGCGAAGAGGTATGACCTGACCGGCTGGAAGAAACTTGATGAGGTGCCCTATGATTTCACCCGCAAGCGATTGAGTGTTCTTGTGTCCGGGGGTGGCACCAATTTTATGGTGACCAAGGGGGCTCTCGCGCAGATGATCGACATATGCTCCGGGGCGGAAGACCTGCCCGAAGGAACCATCAGTATCGGAAAGGCTGTGGAGAAGATCCGCGCACTGGGAGACGACCTCAACGACCAGGGTTTCCGTACCATCGGCGTGGCCTTCCGGGATATGGGCACTATGTCCGTAATCAGCAAGGATGATGAAAAAGATATGACCTTTCTCGGGACCATTGCCCTCTATGACCCGCCCAAGCAGGGTATCGCGGAGGTGCTCACCAGGCTTCGAGCCCTTGGTGTTTCCCCCAAGATCGTCACCGGTGATTCCGGCAGGGTGGCGCGTGCGATCTATCGCCGGATGGGGCTCCCCGAGCCCGTGATCATCACGGGGCGCGAGTTTGCCGGCATGAGCGGCGGGGCGTTCCTGTCAAGGATCCCCCGGGCCGACATATTCGCAGAGGTGGAGCCCAGTCAGAAGGAGCAGGTCATTCTCTCCCTGAAGAAGGCGGGAAACGTGGTCGGCTATATGGGCGACGGCATCAACGATGCCCCGGCCCTGCATGCCGCAGACGTCGGGATATCGGTGGACACGGCAGCCGACGTCGCCAAGGAGACGGCCGAGATCGTTCTCCTCGAAAAGGACCTCGGGGTGCTCGTCCAGGGGGTAGCGGAGGGCAGAAGGACATTCGCGAACACCCTGAAATACGTCTTTATGGCGACCAGCGCCAATTTCGGGAACATGTTCAGCATGGCAGGCGCATCCCTGTTCCTGCCCTTTCTGCCGCTGCTCCCCAAGCAGATACTCCTCACGAACCTGCTGACCGACCTCCCGGAGATGACCATTGCAACGGATACGGTCGATGATGTCATGATCGAAAGGCCCCACCGATGGGACATAAAATTCATCCGGACGTTCATGCTCGTGTTCGGGGGCTTGAGCTCCGTGTTCGACTACTGCACCTTCGGCGTATTGCTGTTTCTGCTCCATGCCAATGCCGCGCTGTTCAGGTCGGGCTGGTTCATAGAGTCGGTCGCTTCGGCCTCGCTCATCGTGCTCGTGATCAGGACGAGAAGGGCCTTTTTCAGAAGCAGGGCGAGCACAAAGCTCCTCCTGGCCACGCTTTCGGTAGTGGCCGCAGCCGTGATCATACCCATGAGCCCTATGGCCCACCTGATTGGATTTATACCCGTCCCAGCCTCATTCCTGTTCTGGTTGTTCCTCATCGTCATCACCTACGTAATCTTGGCGGAGGCAATGAAGAGGATATTCTATCGGCTCGTGAATTTCTGATCGGGACGGATACGGCCTCGCAAAACATTGGATTCGGACCTTGAGATCTTATTTATAATTATGTCACCAATCTGTCCAGGCTTTACCATCAAAAGGAGAGCGCTCATGAAATCAGGCAATAAGTCAGGAACAGGGGACGATCTCAAGTCCCTGGCTCTGCCCGAGCTGTATGAGAAGCTGGGATCGTCGAAGGAGGGTCTGTCCCAGGCCGATGCCCGGGGCCGGCTGGAACGCTACGGGCCGAACGAGATTGCCGAAAAGAAGGTCAACCCCCTGCTTAAATTCCTCTCCTATTTCTGGGGTCCGATCCCGTGGATGATCGAGGTCGCGGTGGTTCTCTCGGCGATAGTGCGGCACTGGTCGGATTTTCTCATCATCCTCGTGCTCCTCGTGGCCAATGCCACAGTCGGTTTCTGGGAGGAATACCAGGCGGGCAACGCCGTCGCCGCGCTCAAGGCTCGGCTGGCACTCAAGTCCAGGGTCCGGCGGGACGGGAAATGGACCACCCTGGAAGCGCGTGGGCTGGTGCCCGGTGACGTCATCCGCCTTCGTCTCGGCGATGTCGTGCCGGCCGATGCCCGTCTGCTCGATGGCGAGCCCATGGAGGTGGATCAGTCGGCGCTGACGGGAGAGTCTCTTCCCGTGACGCGCACATCAGGCGATGCGGTATTCTCAGGGTCCATAATCCGGCAGGGTGAAATGGAGGCCATGGTATATGCCACGGGTACGCATACCTTTTTCGGAAAGACCGCGCAGATGGTGCAGGAAGCCCACACCGTCAGCCATTTTCAGAAAGCGGTCCTGAAGATCGGCGACTACCTCATCGTGCTGGCGGTGGTTCTGGTGGCCCTGATCCTGACCGTGGCACTGTTCCGTGGCGATCCGTTCGTAACGACCCTGCAATTCGCCCTCGTGCTGACCGTTGCTGCGATTCCGGTAGCCATGCCCACAGTACTGACCGTCACCATGGCCGTGGGCTCGCGGGTGCTTGCCGCAAAACAGGCCATTGTCAGCCGGTTGGCATCCATCGAGGAGCTTGCGGGCATGGACATTCTGTGCTCGGACAAGACAGGTACCCTGACGCAGAACAAGCTGACCATGGGCGAGGTGATGAGCATTGGCGGCGTACCAGCCGATCAGGTCATTCTGAGTGCGGCCCTGGCATCACTCGCCGAGAACCAGGATGCCATCGACATGGCCGTCCTGGGAGGGCTGAAGGATGAGGAGGTGCTGAAGGACTTCGATGTGGTGCGTTTTCAGCCCTTCGATCCGGTCCATAAACGCACCGAGGCGGACATCAGGTCCAAGGCCGGGATGGAATTCAAGGTAACCAAAGGCGCCCCGCAGGTGATCCTGGCCCTGTCATCCGATATCGGAGAGATAAAAACCCTTGTCGAGAAGACGGTCGATGAATTCGCGGTTCGGGGTTACCGTTCCCTGGGCGTTGCACGTACGGACGATAAGGGGCAATGGAGGTTCCTGGGCGTGATCCCGCTGTTCGATCCGCCCCGTGAGGACTCCAGGGCAACGATCGCGACCGCGAGTCAGATGGGCGTGAACGTCAAGATGGTTACCGGGGATCAGATGGCCATCGCCCGGGAGACAGCCAAGAAACTGGGGCTGGGTATAAATATCCTCGAAGCAAGCGGCTTCGGCGATACGAAGCATCACGAGGCCGCACGGCTGGCTGAGTCCATCGAGAAAGCGGACGGCTTTGCCCAGGTTTTCCCCGAGCACAAGTTCCATATCGTGAATGTCCTTCAGCAGCGCGGGCACATTGTGGGCATGACCGGCGACGGGGTGAACGACGCACCCGCGCTGAAGAAGGCGGATGCCGGTATCGCCGTGTCGGGCGCTACGGATGCAGCCCGCGCGGCGGCCGACGTGGTGCTGATGAGTCCGGGTCTGTCCGTGATCATCGATGCCATCAAAGAAAGCCGCAAGGCATTTCAGCGGATGAACAGCTACGCGATCTACCGCATTGCGGAAACCATCCGCGTGCTGCTGTTCATGACATTCTCAATCCTGGTATTCAACTTCTATCCCGTGACTGCGGTGATGATTGTCCTCCTGGTCCTGATAAACGACGCCCCGATTCTCGCCATCGCCTACGACAACGTGCACTATGCAAACCGGCCCGAGGCGTGGAACATGCAGCTTGTCCTGGGGATATCCACCGTGCTGGGCATCGCCGGCGTGATCGCCACCTTCGGCCTGTTTTACCTTGGCGAGCAAACCTTCCATCTTAGCCGGAACACGATCCAGACATTCATATTTCTCAAGCTTGCGGTGGCCGGTCATCTGACGATCTTCCTGACACGCACGCGCGGTCCGTTCTGGTCTATCCGCCCAGCGCCGTTGCTGTTTTGGTCGGCGGTGATCACAAAGGTGCTGGCGACCATAGCCGCGGTTTACGGATGGTTCATGGTTCCCATCGGCTGGAAATGGGCGATTCTTATCTGGGTCTATGCCCTGGCGTGGTTTCTCGTGAACGACCGGGTAAAGCTCGTCGCGTACCGGATTTTCAATCCGACCAAAATTGTCCTGCCTTCGGCAAGGAAATCGATTGATGCTGCAGCGCTGGCAAGGGGATAACACCGACCGTGTCAATGGAGTGATCAATGGGGCTGTAATAGAACCGGGAGGGTTTCTAAGTGAAACATCATATTCTCTGTATCAACAGCGGCTCCTCTTCCATGAAGTTCGCCCTCTACCTTCTAGCGGAAACAGAGGAGCTGGTTGTCGAGGGGGAGGTAGAGCGAATCGGGTTGCCGGGAGGCTGGCTCTGGATCAGGGACGGGAAAGGAAGTCGCGTGGTGGACAAGCACACCGATTTCCCAGACCACATGTCGGCTGTGAAGGCCATGTTCACCACTGCATTAGATGAGCACCATCTCCCTGCCCCGGACGGTGTCGGCCAGCGGGTGGCCTTCGGGGGCCCGGACCGCTACGCCCCTGAGATAGTCACACCCGGGCTGCTGCTTGATTTGAGAAGGTTCATTCCCAGGGCACCGCTGCACATCCCGCCCGAGATCAAGGGCATTGAGGCGGTTGCCGCCCACTATCCCGGTCTCGGGCAGGTTGCCTGCTTCGATACCGCGTTCCACTGCAGCATGCCCGAGATAGCCAAGTGGGTTCCCCTCACGCGCAGCCTTCGGCATGAGGGCGTACACCGGTACGGGTTTCACGGGCTCTCGTATGAGTATATCGTCAGCACCCTGGGCAACGCATTGGCCGGGAAATCCATCATTGCGCATCTGGGCAATGGCGCCAGCATGGCGGCACTGATAAACGGTGCCCCCCAAGATACCACAATGTCATTTTCCGCAGTGGGAGGGCTAATGATGGGTACGAGGTGCGGGGACCTCGACCCTGGCTTCCTCATCTATCTCATGAATGAGAAAGGCTATGACGCACATCGGCTCGATCTTTTCCTCAATGAGCAGACAGGTCTTCTCGGGGTTTCAGGGATCAGCCCCGATATGAAAACCCTGCTGGACAAGCGGGACTCTGAACCACATGCAGCCGAGGCGATCGAGCTGTTCTGCTACACTGCGCGTAAGTTTATCGGCACGCTCTCAGCGGTCCTGAACGGCCTGGATGTGCTCGTGTTCACGGGAGGCATAGGCGAACGGGCGGCCCCTGTCCGATGGATGATCTGCCATGGGCTCGACTATCTGGGAGTACAGCTCGATCCGGACAAAAACGATGCCCACGCGGGCATCATTTCACTGGATGACACCCCCTGCATCGTGCGGGTGGTCCGTACAAACGAAGATCTCCTGATTGCGCGGCATACCAGGGAGCTGCTCTTCGGGGGAGCAAAGGGGAAAGAGCATGAGCATTGAGTTCAGAAGTTTCGAAGATGTCCTTGAAGCGGCGAGTAAGCTGCAGGCCATGCCGGTCGCCGTCATCAACGCCGATGAACGGCATGTAATCGAGGGGGCCTGCCAGGCAGCGGACGCGGGATTTATCGATCCCGTTCTGATCGGGGATGAATCGATCATTCATCATCTCCTTGAATCCACGAAGTGTCGGAAAGAATATTCGATAATCCATGCCCCGACAGATGCGGAAATGGCAAGGGAAGGCGTTCAGCTCATTGAGAAGGGTGCGGTAAAGGCCCTCATGAAGGGCCATATCCATACGGCTGGATTTCTCCATCCCATCCTCGCCGCCCATCTACAGGGCAATAGGCGCGTCTCGCATGTATACTTGGCCGATATCAAGACGTACCCAAAGCTGCTCTATATTACTGATGCCGCTGTCAACATTGCTCCCGACCTGATCACAAAGATGCATATCACCCAGAACGCGGTTGACATGTGCAGGGTGATTGGGGTGGAAGAGCCCAAGGTAGCCGTCCTGTCTGCCCTGGAAGATGTAAACCCTGCAATTCCTTCCACCATAGACGCCGCCTGCCTGGCCAAAATGTCGGACCGGGGGCAGATCACAGGCGCTGTCGTGGATGGACCCCTGGCTTTTGACAACGCCATCTCGGCAGAGGCGGCCGAGGTGAAAGGCATTAAAAGCAGGGTTTCGGGGGATGTGGACATCCTGATCGTGCCGGATCTGGTCTCGGGCAATATTCTTGGCAAAGACCTGGAGTATCTGGCCCAAGCCAGGATGGGGGGCTTCGTTGTGGGGGTAAGGGCGCCGATCATCCTCACCTCGAGGTCCGATCCTCCCAGTGCCCGGATAATCTCATGCGCTGTTGCAAGCCTGGTGAATCATCGCAGGGAAAAGCAGGAGGCTGGAAGGCCGGTATGAGCCTGTCGGATGAGATGCGAAGTCAGTACATGATCCTACCAGACAAGAGAGGATAAGTTATGGAGAATAACGATATCTTGCTAAAAACACTGAAGGTAACAGATCTCGTGAAAGATGCCGGTGAGTATCTGACGGATGCGGTTCAGCGATCAATCATTTTCCTGGACATCTTGAGAAAGCGGGGGGATAATTTTTTCCAGACGATCCGGCAGGGTGAGCCGCCGGTTCTCATCTTCGGCTATCAGGTCATACACAGCGGAACAGACCTCGAGAGGCCCGTAAATTATGATCTGTCCAGAATAACTCCGAGCAGATCGCAAACGATCGATCCGACGAAGCGCCCCATCGTGGTGATCGACCCCCGGGCGGGAAACGGCCCGGGCATCGGCGGGTTCAAACAGGATTCCGAGATCGGTGATGCCCTGGAGCAGGGGCACCCGGTCTACTTCATCCTCTTTCATCCCGAGCCCGTGCCAGGACAAACCTTAGAGGATGTGGAAAGGGCGCAGGAGTTTTTTATACAGGAGGTTGCCACACTGCATCCGCATGCAGAGAAACCGGCGGTCATTGGCAACTGTCAGGCAGGTTGGGCGGTGGCACTTCTCGGCGCGGACCGTCCGGATCTGACAGGGCCGCTCGTGCTCAACGGAACGCCCCTGTCCTACTGGTCCGGGGTTGAGGGCAGGAACCCGCTTCGGTATCTCGGGGGGCTTCTCGGAGGTGTCTGGATTGCCGATTTCCTGTCCGACCTCGGCAACGGCAAGTTCGACGGTGCATGGCTCGAGGAGAATTTCGAATCCGTTCATCCGGCAAATACCCTGTGGACAAAGCAGTATTATCTCTACTCGCACGTGGATACCGAGGAGGACCGATACTTGAACTTCGAGAAATGGTGGGACGGCTATTCCGAGATGACCAAAGAGGAGATCCATGCCATCCTGGCGGAACTGTTTGTGGGTGATGAACTCGAGCAGGGAAAGCTTAAGCTGGACAGAAAGAAGATCCTGAACCTGAAAAACATCACCAAACCACTGGTGCTCTTCTGCTCCGAAGGAGACAATATTACACCGCCCCAGCAGGCCCTCGATTGGATCATCAAGGAATACCGGTCAGTGGATGAGATCAAAAAGCAGAAAAGGGTAATCGTCTACATGATTGACCAGCGGGTGGGCCACCTGGGCATCTTTGTCGGGACCAAGACCGGGAAAAAAGAACACAGGGAGATCATCAAGAACATTGATCTGATAAACAGACTGTCTCCCGGCCTGTATGAGATGATCATTATCGACAAGGGGAAGAAGGAAGGGATATCGGATTACGACACCCGGTTTGAGCCGCGGGACATCGCAGATATTGCCGCATTGAACGAAGGCCGGGAGGAGATCAGGGAAGAGACCGCTGATTTCTCGCGTGCCAAGTATGTTTCTGAAATGAACAGCATGTTTTATAATACGTTTATCAGCCCGTGGGTAGCCATGTTCGTGAATGAAGACATAGCGGATTTTCTGAAGGATCTCCACCCTCTCAGGGTAAGCAAGTATGTTTTTTCCGACTGGCTGAACCCATTCATGCTCTCCTTCAAATATGCAAGGGGACTTGTTGAAGAGAATCGCTGGCCGGTGTCCAAGGATAACCCGTACGCGGTGATGGAATACAATGTCTCAAACACGATCGTGAGCCTGCTGGAAAGCTACCAAAAAGTCAGGGACCATGCCGAAGAAAGTATGTTCTTTTCAATCTACGGCAACCCCCTGGCGGAGTTTATTCAGGGTAAGGTTATGTAAGGCGACCGTGGAGCCGGTATGTTATAGCCTGAGTTCCCGTAGATCTATAACGATAAATACCCGTAACTGGAATAGGACATTCGCAGCAAATTTAAGGGGGTTGGTCCTGCGAGAGAAGAAATCCTCACGATATCTGTGTAACTCATCTTGCGCATTTCAAGAGCGCGGCTGTCTGTAATGCCTCGCAACAACTCTACCTGGTTCAGCCTGCAGCATAAGGTGATATATAAGATATATTTTCTAAAGATTACCTTAGAGATTCATACCTTGAATCGCTGCTTATCGCCTGCCCCCCCGCGGCGCCTTTTTCATGACCCGCGTATCCGCCTCCAGGGCCTCGTAGCCCGAGACAATGTCCAGGAGCTCCTCGGTGATGGTCATCTGGCGCTGGCGGTGGAAGGCGGCGAAGATCTCCTCGAGGTGGTCCTCTATGTTCTTCTCCGCGTTCTGCATGGCCGCGAGCCTGCTCGCGTTTTCGCTGGCCAGGGACTCGGTGAAGGCCTGGAACAGGGACACGAAAAAGTATTCCCGAAGGAGCGAGAGGAAGAGGGGATCGAAGTCCATGGTATACATGGGCAGGGTGCCCGATTCCCAGGGGCGCGACCGGATGTCGGTGAGCCAGGTGCGGTCGATGGGCAGGAGCCGCATGGTCCTGGGGGCGAAGGTGGCCCCGGAGATATAGTGGTTGTAGAACAGGTAGATGTGCTGGATCTGACGGGTGAAGTGCCATTCCTCCAGGATCATCATGATTTCCTGGACCATGGGGGTGATGCCCACCGTCGAGCTCGGGGTGAAGAGCGTGTCGTAGATGGCGTGGTCCGCGCGTTCCAGATGGTCTTTCACCCGCTCTCCGATGGCGAGCATAATCCGGCTCGAAGCCGGGATGCCCAGGCTGTCCAGCTCCGAGACGGCATGGGCCACGACCTGGGTGTTGAACTGGCCGCACAGCCCCTGGTCCGACCCGAATACGATGGCGCCCACCTGGTTCATGGGCGTGATGCCGAGCTGGATCTCGGACTCCTCCCGGGACTTGAGGACTACCTGGAGCCCCATCTCGACGGTGCGGTTGTAGTCCATGAGCGATTCGACCGCCCGCTGGTACTGCCTGATGCTCACCGCGGCCAGGGCCTTCATGGTCTTCACGACCGAGAGCAGGTCCTGGGTGCTCTTGATTTTTCGTTTCAGGGAATCAGTGGTCTGCATGAGACTGTGCCGCCGTCACGTTGACCACCTTCCGGGTGGCCTCCAGGAGACTGGAGTAGTCGTCGACGCTCAGCCGCTCGCCCGACTGGATCATGGAGCAGAGCCTGGGGGCCGCGGAGGCGATGTGCTGCTGTATCTTCTGCTCGGCCCCGAACACCTCGGCCACCGGTATGCCGTCGAACGCACCCCCGGTCACGGCCAGCAGGGCCGCGATCTGGTTCGTCACGCTGATGGGCCTGAACTGGGGCTGCTTGAGGATCTCCCGCACCCGCCAGCCCCGCTCCAGGCGCTTGCGGGTGTTGTCGTCGAGCCGGGTGCCGAAGCGCGAGAAGCTCTCGAGCTCCTCGAACTGGGCATACGCGATGCGCAGGTCCCCGGCCACGGCGCGGTACGCGGGAAGCTGGGCCTTGCCTCCCACGCGCGACACGGATTTGCCCACGTCGATGGCGGGCAGGATGCCTTTCTGGAACAGGGAGGGGGAGAGGTAGATCTGGCCGTCGGTGATGGAGATGAGGTTTGTGGGGATGTACGACGAGATGTCCTGGGCCTCGGTCTCGATGATGGGCAGGGCCGTGAGCGACCCCCCGCCGTACTCCTGCCTGATGTGGGTCGATCGTTCCAGGAGGCGCGAATGGATGTAGAAGATGTCACCCGGATAGGCCTCCCGGCCCGGGGGCCTGCGCAGCAGGAGCGATAGCTCGCGGTATGCCCGGGCGTGCCGGGTGAGGTCGTCGTAGATGATGAGCACGTCCCGGCCTCCGGCCATGAAGTGCTCGCCCATGGACGTGGCGGCATAGGGCGCGAGGAACTGCAGCCCCGGGGGCTCTTCGCCCGCGGCCACCACCATGATGGTGTAGTCCATGGCCTGGTGCTCCTGGAGGATGGCGATGGTCTTGGCCACGTCCGAGCTCTGCTTGCCGATGGCGCAGTAGATGCAGATCACGTCCTTGTCGTGCTGGTTGATGATGGTGTCCAGAGCGATGGTGGTCTTGCCGGTGAGGCGGTCGCCCAGGATCAGCTCGCGCTGGCCCCTGCCGATGGGAATGAGCGCGTCGATGGCCTTGATACCGGTCTGCAGCGGCACCGTCACCGGGTCGCGGTGCATGATGGGGGGCGCTTCGCGCTCCACGGGCAGGCGCTCGGTGGTGTGAACGTCGCCCCGTTTGTCCAGGGGACGCCCCAGCGCGTCAACCACCCGGGAGAGGAGCGCGTCGCCGACCGGCACGTCCAGGACCTTCCCGGTCCTGACCACCTCGGTGCCGGCCCTGATGTTTTCCGAAGGATCCAGCATGATGATGCCCACCTCGTCGGGGTCGATGTTGAATACGAGCCCGTAGAGGTCGCCGGGGAAGCGCACGAGCTCCTCGGACCGGACACTGTCCATGCCGCTCACCCGGGCGATGCCCCGTCCGACATAGTCCACGATCCCCACCTCCTGGGGCTTCAGCTCGGCCGTGTGCTCCGCGCGGACGCGATCGAGCTTTCGGAACGTGTCTTCAAGGCAGGTGTCCAGTGTCACCTCATCGCGCTTGTTCTCCATGAGTATGTCCCCCTTTTCCTGTACAAGAAATTACGGGCGTCCGGTGTCTGCTCTCTTCTCAGGTCTTCGACTCTTCGACCCCGGATGTGCCGATCTCCTCCTTGAGTACCTGCAAAAACTTTTCCTCGAGGCTCTCAAGATAGTCGTCAATGCTCCACGAGAGCTTGTAGCCGTGCGCCATCAGCTCGATCCCGGCCCCGGCGTGCCCGTTGAGTTCGTAGACGATCTCGCCCTCGTCGCCCAGCAAGGGCCGCAGGGTCTCCTCGATGGGCTGCTTCAGCCCCGGGTCAAGCTCGAAGGCCGATTTCACCCTGACCACGGGCTCGGGCATGTCCAGCGCCTTCTTCAGGAGCGCCTTCTCCTGAGGCTCGAGGCTCGACAGGCGCCGGGCGAAGCTCTGCACGATCCTGTTCTCGAGCTCTTCGTCGGCCAGGTCCGCGAGCACCTGCCGGATGGTCTCGAAGACATACGTACCGGCGCGCTTTCTCAGATCTTCGAGAAAGGCGGCCTTTTCCCGGTCAAGGGTCTCAAGCCAGCGGTGCTGGGTGCGGGCGACCTCCTCGCGCACCTGCTCCATGAGCCGGGCCTTTTCCTTCTCCGCGGCAAGCCGTGCCTGGTTGAGCATCTCGTCCGCGCGCTCCTCGATGTCGTGCCTCCGGGCCTCGCAGGTCGCCACCGATGCCAGGGCCTCGTCCTTCAGGCGCTCGATCTCGCTCATACGTTCGGCGATCCCGTTTTCCCGGATGTTCATGGCTTCGACGATCCTGTCGTACAGGAAGCGCTTGAGGAGGTACACCAGGACAAGAAAATTGATGATCTGCGCTACGAGTATAAACGGATCGATATGCATCGGTTGCTGTCCTTATGAGACAAAGTGATCCCAGAACGGATTGGCGAAGATCAGGATCATGGAGATCACGAAACAGTAGATCGCGATCGACTCGATCATGGCCAGGGCCACGAACAGGGTCCGGGTGATGGAGCTCCGTTCGTCGGGCTGCTGGGCGATGGCGCTCAAGGCCTGCTGTGTGGCCCTTCCTTCCCCCAGAGCCGGTCCGATGGAGCCGATGGCCATGGTGATGCCCGCGGTGATCACCGACGCGACTGCAACGAGAGTAGCATTGTCCATAACATATTCCCCCTTTTCTTATCTGGAACCCTTATTTGCTGGTTCGCCTTCCTCGTGGGCCTGCACGGCAGAAGCGATGTACACCATGGCGAGTATCGAGAAGATGTAGGCCTGGACCATTCCGATGAGCAGGCCCAGCGCATGCATGACAATGGGGAAGAACAGCGGGGTGACTGCCAGCAGGATGCCGATGATCTTGTCGTGGCTCATGATGTTGCCGAAGAGTCGTATGGCCAGGGCGAGCGTCCGGGTGAACTCGCCCATGACGTGAAACGGAAAAAAGATGAACGTGGGCTGGAAGTATTCCTTCACGTAGTGTCCGAGGCCCTGCCGTGATATCCCGTAGATGGGCACGGCCAGGAACACGCAGATGGCAAGCGCCGACGTGGTGGCCAGCGACGAGGTCGGGGCCACGTAGCCGGGGAGGATGATGAGGAAGTTCGACATGCCGATGAAGAGAAAGAGCGAGCCCACGAAGGCGGTGTAGGGCCCGGGGTCTTCATGGCAGATCTCGCAGATCTGATCCCTGATGGAGAGGACCACGACCTCCAGAACGCCCTGCCACAGGGATCGCCTTGGGCCGGTGGAGAGGCGGCGCGTCACGAGCCAGGCCCCCAGCACCAGGATCGCCATCACGAGCCAGGTGTACATGAGCGTGGCCGTGATCTTGACAAAGCCCCACTGCCACAGGATGACCTGGTCAGGGCTTATCTGGTTCAGCCGGAGTATTTCCATACGCCGCTCCCGCTATGGTTCCCTGCCTGCCCAGCAGACGTGTGAGTATGGCCCGCATGACGATGAAACCCGCCAGAGCCGCTGCAATCCGCTCCCACCGGTGGTCCATGATGAAGTAGAAGCCCGTCAGCACCAGGGAGAGCCTTGCCGCATAGCTGAAGATCATGAGCCTGCCGGGCGTGGGCGACGAGCAGAGCCGCTGGACCGTGAACCACAGGATGAGAAAATAGACCAGCCCCAGACCCATGCCGGATACGAGCGCGAAGACGAGGACCGGAAGCGACGAGTCAATGTTCACGGGCATGAGCGATCTCCCTGCAGTCGGGCTGTCGGCCGTATGCCGCAGTCATTTCCATATCCCCCCTTTCCGGACCCAGTACCAGGCGTTCAGGCAGCCCACCATGACCCCGCCGATCAGCAGCATGAGCGTCCACGAGAACTGGCTCGGCCAGGTGTGGTCGATCCATATCCCCAGCGCGGTGCCGATGAGGGTGGGAATGGCCACCGACCACCCCACCACACCGAACATGCCCAGCCCGAACCATACCGTCTGGTCCGGGTCGTTGATTCCCTTGATGCGCCTGGCCTCCTTCCTGACCACCTGACGGGTGAACCTGCGCTTGATCACCTGCCTGCGTTCCTGAGAAGAGGGGGGGGTCTTATCCATGCCTGTTTATCTCCATGAATCTGCGGACGATGTCCGCCTCGAGCCTGGCTGCAGCGGTGCGGGCCTTCTTTTCCCTGTCGTCCAGGGTCTTGAACTGTTCCTCCACGATCCCCTTGAGCTGCCCCAGGTCGGGAATGCTCACGGCGTTGCGGGTCGACACGAGCACCTCGTCGCCCTTTTTCACCAGGATGCCTTCGTCCGTGGCAAAAAACTCCTCTGGACCGCCGGCCTTCTGTATCGAGAGCAGGCCCGGCACCAGGGCCGCGACGAAGTCGATGTGCCGGGGCAGCAGGCAGAAGCCGCCGTTGACCGCCTCGGCCCGTACCTTGTCGACGTCTTTGTGCACAAAGACCTCGTAGGGGAGCAGAATCTTAAACCTCATCCCAGTCCACCTCGTCGATGGTGCCGATCATGCAGAGTTTGGACTCGGGGCATTGTGCGTATTCGTCATTGAGGATGCGCTCGCAGCCGTTCAATGCGTCTTCCACCGCCACCATGCGGCCTTCGATGCCGGTGAACTGCTCGGTGGTGAAGAAGGGCTGGGTGAAAAACCGCTCGAGCCTCCGCGCCCGGTACACGATGCGCTGGTCCTCGCGGGAGAGCTCCGAGATCCCGAGCATGGCGATGATGTCCTTGAGGTCTTCGTAGATGGTGAGGGTCCGGCGGATCTCCTGCGCTATCCGGTAGTGCCTCTCGCCCGCGATGTGGGGGAGCAGCATCTTCGAGGTGGACTGCAGCAGGTCGATGGCGGGATAGAGCCCCTCGCTTGCCCGCTTGCGCGAAAGCACGATGGAGGCGCTCAGGTGCCCGAAGGTGTGCACCGCCGACGGGTCGGTGAAGTCGTCCGCGGGCACGTAGACGGCCTGGATGGACGTGATGGCCCCTGAGGCGGTGTTGCAGATGCGCTCCTCCAGCTCTGCCAGCTCGGTGCCCAGGGTGGGCTGGTACCCGAGCCGCGAAGGGAGCTGCCCCATGAGGCCCGACACCTCCGAGCCCGCCTGGATGAACCGGAAGATGTTGTCCATCATGAGGAGCACGTCCTGGTGCATCTCGTCGCGGAAGAACTCGGCCACGGTGAGCGCCGCGTGTCCCACCCGGAACCTGGCCCCGGGCGGCTCGTTCATCTGGCCGAACACCATCACGGTGTTGCCGAGCACGCCCGCGTCCTGCATGTCGCGGTAGAACTCCTCGCCCTCGCGGCAGCGCTCGCCGATGCCGCAGAAGATGCTCACCCCGTGGTGCTGCTTCACGGTATTGTTGATCATCTCGGTGATGAGCACGGTCTTGCCCACGCCCGCCCCGCCGAACAGGCCCGCCTTGCCGCCGCGCTCGAGCGGGGCCAGCACGTCGATGGCCTTGATCCCGGTGGTGAAGATCTCTGACACCGTGGACTGGTCGGTCAGCGGGATGGGCTTCTGGTGGATGGCGCGCATGGCCCCGCCGATGTCCTCCCCCATGTCGATGGGACGGCCCATGACATTGACCACCCTGCCCAGGAGATCCTTGCCCACCGGAACCTGGAGCGGGTCGCCGGTGTCGATGACATCGGACCCCCGGGCAAGACCCTGGGTGGGGGTCAGGGCCACGCCCCTCACCATGCTGTCGCTCAGGTGGGTGTTGACCTCGATCACGATGTCCTTTGTATCACCGGCGCGCAGCACGCTGTAGATACCGGGAAGGCGGGAAGGGAAACGGGCATCCACCACACTGCCCCGAACGGAAACTACTGTGCCCACATTGTCGTTCTCATTCATCGCGGCATACCCTCAAAAACAGGTGTGAGAAAAAATCACTCATGACACTGCACGGCAAAAAATCACATACGAAACATGGGATGTTAAATTAAGGGCTGTAATAACCGTGTCAAGGGCAGGGTGAGAAAAAACTGAGAACCGACCGGAGGGCATCACGTGTTTCGAGAAGATAAATGAGAAAGATATCAATTACATCGGCGCTGACCGGCACGCGGAAAAAATTCTCGCAGTGCGTTTCTTCTCGCAAGGCAGGCAGGCGGTGCGGGCAGGGGCCCGTGGATTTCGGGTTGAAAGGTGGGAGAAAAATTGAGCCGTCTGATGGAGGACGGGGCCGGTGAGACAGGGATATTCGAAAGAGCGCGTGGCCGGACCCCGGAGAATTCCCTGCCTGTCTTTCTCGCAGGCATTCGGCAGCAATGGTCTGCGCTGCAGTTGGTGCATCTCGGAAGCATGGCGTGAGGCTGGTTTTCCTTTGAGATGTTTTCTCGATGCTCAGGTCCCGGATGATCGCTCACCTCGAAGAAGACCGGCAGGACGGGGAGTCAGATAAAATCGAACCCCCTGGGAACCTTCTTCCCTTTCTTGCCTTTCAACCTCTTGGGCTGCTTTTCTTCCGTGTCCGCTTTTCGTGCTCGGATGGAGATGTCTCTGCTGTAATCCGGACAGTACAACCCTTCTCCCTGCATGAATTTCTTCTTGCAGTCACCCCGCCAGGCGCAGATTGCACATAATGATCTGTCCACTGTCATGCTGTTGAATAATAACTGGCAGGGAATCAAAGTCAATGTGGACCGGATAAGAAAATCGAATTATATTCCCGGGAGCTGGAAAGGAGACGCAGCGGGGCGGATCATGGTCCTCACCCGAGACAGCGCCCGGGTAGCGCAGCGCCGGCCGAGAAGGGACCCGGCCGTCCGTGGGAACAGGCGGAAAACTCAGCCTGCGGCACCGTATATCCGGTCGGGAACGATATCTTCGGTGTCGATGAGCCATCCCTGCTGGTGGTTGATGTGTCTGCTGAAGAACTTGCCCGCGTTGGCGGGGTTTCTGGCCTGGTGGAACTTGAAGAAGATCTCGTCGCGCTTTCTGCCCACGATCTCGATCTTGCCCCTCTTGTGGGACATGACGAAGCGGAACCGCTTGCTGTGGCCGTTGAGCATTTCCTTTGCCGTCTCGACAATGTCATACCCCCGGTGGAGCGGAACCTGGAAATGGTGCTGGACCCGTTTGACCGGCCTGCACTGGAACACGTAGTACGGGTTAACGCCGATACCCGACAGATCGTTCTGCAGGGTGGCCAGGGTTGCCGGGTCGTCGTTCACCCCGTTGAGGAGTACGGTCTGGTTGTTCACCATGATGCCGGCCCGGATGAGGCAGTTCACCGCGGCTATGGCCTCTTCGGTGATCTCCCGGGGATGATTGAACTGGGTCACCACATAGATCCTCCTCTGCGGGCGGGAGTGCTTTTTCAGGAGCCTGATAAGATCCGGATCGTGCGTGATTCGCTGGGGAAGGGAAACGGGTATCCGCGTGCCGAACCTGATGAACGAGAGATGTCCGATGTCCGAGAGCATCTCGAGGAAGCGGGCGATGATGGAGGTGTCCAGGACAAATGGGTCGCCTCCCGTAATGAGGACATTGTTGATCTCCCGGTGCTTTCTCACATAGGCTGCTGCATCGTCGAACCGCTGGAGAAGCTCGTGGTTGGGCAGGCCGACCAGCCGTTTTCTGAAGCAGTGCCTGCAGTACATGGCGCACCGGTTGGTAGAGAGAATGAGCGCGGTCTGCGGATACTTGTGCTGAAGGCCGGGCATCTTGGTGTTGTTCTTCTCGCCGCTGGTATCGTAGGATCCCATGAGATTGAGCTCGTCCACACTGGGCACCGCCATCGCCCTCACCGGGTCGTTCGGGTCATTGGGGTCGATGAGAGAGAGATAATAGGGGGGTACACACATGGGATGCCGCTCAACAACGTGCTCAAGCCGTTTTTTTTCTCTGGACGGAATGTTGATCGCCGACGACGCCTGCTGTATCGTTCGAATGCTTTCTTTCAGCTCTATCTCCCAAGTCATTGAAAATACCTCTCTTTATCGTTCTGTTTTATGGCAATGGCCATCCTGACAATGGCCCCATCTTTTCAATCTTCCGATCACCAAAATGAGATCAGCCTGAAGACGTGCCCCGGCTGAACGTCGCAGGGAAAAATAATTGGTAATTCACCTTTATATCACAGCTTGTCCCGGCATGCAAATCTTACCGCAGAAAAAAGGTTTTTTGTTGATACAGACGGCGAGGAAGACATTCTAAAGAAACCCGCAGCAATAAAACAGCACAAGGTTCGCCGTGTCACTCATGACGGGCCATGCCGCGTGTGAGTATATGGATAGGCTCTTACTCTTCCTCGTCCTCGATGTTCGAGTCGGTGGGTATTCTCGGATAATAACTGAGTCTTCTCGGCACGATGAATCTGAGGAACACGGGCCCGATAAAGGTGGTGAACATGACCACCAGGAGCAGGGAGGAAAAGATGTCTCCGGGCAGGGCCCCGCACATCAGGCCGATATTGCCGCAGATGAGTCCCACCTCGCCCCGCGGTATCATCCCCGCGCCCACGATCAGCCGGTTTTCCGTGTCCCGGAAAATGGCAAGGCCGCTCATGAGCTTGCCCGCGACCGCGACCACGAGCAGGGCCATGCTCAGGACGAGGATCGGAATATTCTCCGGGACAAACGGGTTCAGAAGCGAAAGGTCCATCCTCGTGCCGATGAGCACGAAAAACAGGGACGCGAACACACTGATAAAGGGCCTGAACGAGGCCGAGATATGGCTTCTGACCCTCGACTCGGAGAGGGACAATCCGGCAATGAATGCACCGACGATGACATCGAGCCCGATGGCCGCAGCTCCAAAAGAGAGGAACATGAGATAGGCAAAGCTCATCATGGCGGTGCCGTTGTCGCCGTATGTCCGCTCGACAAACGACATGATGCGGGAAATGACGGGGCGCACGACAATGAGGACAGCGAGAAAGAATGCGATCACCATTGTCGTGAGCATGGCGATGTTGCTTATCGAGATCTCCTCACCGAACGCGATGCTCGAGATGACCGTGAGAATGAAGAGCCCGATCACGTCATCGAGAACAGCGGCATTGAGGATGATCTTGCTCCCCTTCGATCCGATGATCTCCAGCTCGTTGAGCACCTCGGCGGTTATGCCAACGCTCGTGGCGGTCAGGGATGCCCCGATGAAGAGGGCTACGAGCGGTGTCAGGCCAAAGAGCATCGATACCCCGTATCCAAGGAGAAAAGGCGCGATGGTCCCCAGAAGTGCCACCCCTGCAGATGCGGGCCCTACACTGACGATATCCCGCATCCGGATCTCCAGGCCCACGGAAAAGAGCAGGGCGCTCAAGCCCACTTGCCCCAGCACTTCGAGAATTTCCTCATACTCCTGCCAGAAGGGTATTCCGTGACTGACCATCAATGCAAGGAGAGCTCCTGCCGCGAGCTCGCCGAGTATGGCGGGCAGGTTGAGATGGACCGCCAGCCATCCTCCCGCCACCCCGACAATGATCAGTGCGCACAATACGAGAAAAACGCTGCCCGGTTCCATTATTCTTTCCGGCCGATCACCCGCGGAGCCTCCAATGCTCCCCGGTGTACGCGAATAACCTTGTGAAAATGAAATATTCCGCCCTTGATATGGGTAAAGGATACTGCTCACAAGCGGGATATCAAGCCGCTCGGCTCCTGACGGATAACGGAAATATCAGTTGGGATATTGCAATTGGGAATAATGATTTTTATAATATAAATACGTGATCGGGCACAGTGTGGCCGTTTTTTTGAAAGATTGAAAAAGGAAGGGGAGAGAGGATGATCTATTCCAGACTGATCAAGCTGATCGAGGATAACGCGGGCGAGCTGACCAACAGGGTATGCAAGGACCTGCTCACCAGGGAAGAAACCAAGAGCTACCGGACGCTTCCGGAGGACCTTGTTCGTGACCGGATTTACGATGTATACAGCAGGCTCGACTCGTGGCTCAACAAGAAGAAGCACACCGGCGAGGTACAGAAGTACTACAGCGATCTGGGAAAGAGAAGGTTCGGAGAAGGGATCCCCCTGCATGAAGTGGTCATGGCCCTGATGATCATCAAGCGGTACCTCTGGCTCTATGTCAGGGAAAATCAGTTCTTTGATTCGACCTATGAATGCTACCAGGCACTTGAGATGAACAACAAGGTCGTCCTGTTCTTCGACCGGGCCATCTATTTCACCATCATCGGCTATGAAGAAGCTCTTGCGAAATCGACAGGTTCCGACAACGGCATCTTCTCCCGGCTGCTGAAAAAGAGGTGATCACTTCCTGAAAAAAAGACCCGCGCCTGCTCTCGCGCGAGAGGGGGGCTTCCCGAGCGGAGCAACCCTTCCCGACAGCGTTCAGCCGCTCCCGGGAGGGGTTTCCTGTTTTTCGCTGAAATCAAATGAAACGTTTATCTTGAAGACGCACCGGGCAGGGAGATCGAGGATGTCGATCCCAAGCCGCTGCCCGATCTCGCGGATGATCCTTTCCGCCTGCGCCTTGTCCGGCGTGATCAGGGTGAACCAGCAGTTGGGGTGCCCGGAACGCACGTAGTTGTGCGTCACCTGGCCGTAGGCGTTGACCAGCGAGGCGAACTCGTCGATCCGTTCCTGGGGCACTTCGGCGGCGCAGAGCGTGGAGTACCATCCCAGGCTCCGGGGGCTGATGACGGCACCGATTCTCCGAATCGCGCCGGTTTCCTTGAGCCGGCGGACCCTCTCCACAGCCTCGTCCTCCGTGATCCCGGCCTGCTCCGCAATCGAGCGGAACGGGCGTTCCGTTAGCGGAAAGGACCCGCTGATGAGGGTGAGGATCTTCCGGTCGATATGATCCATGCAGCCCGCGGCATCCGTATCCGGGGCATGCTTGCCCGTTTTGCCGTTGCCCGTGTTATCCATGCGACACGTGCCTCCCTGCACCTGAAGCTCCCGATGCACCGGGGCGCATCCGCCCTACCTCACGTGCCGTCGCCGCGCAGACCGCGCTCAGCCCTTGAACCAGCATATGGGGTCCCTTTGTGTGAGATCGCCGATCACTTCATGCGCGCGTGCCCTGCAGCCGCCGCATACCTCCTTGTAGCCGCACGTTCCGCATTTTCCCTTGAGCGATGAGGTGTCCCGCAGGACGCGCAGGGTATCGGACTCCTCCCAGGCGGCGCAGAATCCTTTGTCCCGGACATTGCCGCAGGGAATCTGGAGGAACCCGCACGGCTGCAGCACGCCCGTGGACGAGACAAAGCCGAATCCGCTTCCGGCAAGGCAGCCCCGTGTGTGCACAGGCTCTCCGTGCTCGGCCAGGATGCGGTAGAACTGCGGGGCGCAGGTGGCCTTGCACTCGATCCGGGACGTCCGGTACACGCGGTGGAAATCCTCGAGCATGGAGCGGTACTCCTTGACGGTGGCGGGTTCCATGTCATGTCCCCGGCCCGTGGGCACGAGGAAGAAGACATGCCACGCCATGACGCCGAGCGGCTCCAGAAAGGCGGGGAATGCCTCCATCTGGCTCACGTTCATCGCGGCGACCGTGGTGTTGACCTGAACCGGCACCCCCTGGTCGGTGAGGCTGCGGATGCCGGACAGCGCGAGCTCGAACGCCCCCTCGCGGCCACGGAACCGGTCGTGCATGTCCGGGGTGACACCGTCGAGGCTCACGGACACCCGCACGATTCCCGACTCTTGTATCCGCCCGGCAACCTCGGAGGTGACCAGGGAGCCGTTGGTGGCAAGGGTCATCCGCATGCCCAAAGAGGTGCCGTACCGGGCGAGGTCGTACACGTCGGAACGCATCAGCGACTCGCCCCCGGAGAGGATCACCATCCTGGTGCCCGCGGCGCCGACCTCGCGCAGGAGCGAAAGCCCTTCATCCGTGGTCAGCTCGTCCGGCCTGGGCTCGGCGGTGGCCGATGCCCGGCAGTGACGGCAGTCGAGATTGCAGGAGGTGGTCGTCTCCCATGCAAGGATGCGCGGTGCACTCATGAGAGGAGCTCTGCGACCCGGCACGCGAAATAGGTGATGAGCATATCCGCCCCGGCCCTCTTGATGGAGAGCACGCTCTCCATGATGCAGGCGTCTTCGGCGAGCCACCCGTTGGCGGAAGCGGCCTTGATCATGGCGTACTCGCCCGAGACCTGATAGGCGCACAAAGGCTCGTCGAACTCGTCGGCAGCCAGGCGGATCACGTCGAGATAGGGCATCGCGGGCTTGACCATGATGATGTCGGCCCCCTCGTCCACATCGAGCCGGATCTCGCGCAGGGCCTCGCGAACGTTGGCCGGGTCCATCTGATACCCCTTACGGTCGCCGAAGGAAGGGGCCGAGCCTGCCGCTTCGCGGAACGGGCCGTAGAAGGACGAGGCATACTTGGCCGAGTAGCTCATGATGGGGGTGTATTCGAACCCGCTCTCGTCCAGTGCCTCGCGGATGATGCCCACCCGGCCGTCCATCATGTCGGAGGGAGCGATGATGTCCGCGCCCGCCTTGGCATGTGACAGCGCAACCTTTGCGAGCACCTCCAGGGTCTCGTCGTTCTCCACGGCACCCTCTCTGTCCAGGATGCCGCAGTGGCCGTGGCTCGTGTACTCGCACAGGCAGACATCGGTGATCACCAGCAGATCGGGCGCCGCGTCCTTGATCCTGCGGATTGCCTGCTGCACCACCCCGTCTTTTTTGTGCGCCTCGGTGCCGAACTTGTCTTTTCTCCGGGGGATGCCGAAGAGCAGAACCGCCGGTATCTCCCGCGACACCACCTCGCCGATCACGTCGGAGAGCCGGTCGGGCGAATACCGGAACTGCCCCGGCATGGCGTCGATAGATTCCTTGATGGACTCGCCCTCCTTGATGAAGAGGGGGTAGATGAGGTCGTCAACCGAAATGCCGGTCTCCCTCACCATTCTTCGTATTGCGGGTTTTATCCTCAGTCTGCGGGCTCTCTGCTCGGGAAACATCATATCCTCCCTTTCAAGGCGTATGGTTCTGATCCTTCACTGGAGATTATATATAAATTGTAGCGGGACAATGCAAGCTAGGGAACGGTGAGAAGCACCGGAAGGATGCCGGTGTGATGGAGGCGTTCGATCACAATGAGCACCATGAACAGGAGCGGAAACCACATGACGCTGAAGAACGCCCGCCTGAAAAGCCGGGTGTCGATGGTGTAATGGGACGGCTCCCGGAACAGGGAAGGCCTGGGAAGAAACATGGGGGTTTTCTCCCGGTACTTGTCGAACGCATCTCCATGGACCTCGCGCAGGTGGTTCTCTTCGGCCCGGATGACAAAGGGGTAGTACAGGCCGAAGAGGATCACGATGAGCCCGAATACCAGCACGTTGTTTGTCATGATCCCGATGCCCACGGCGCCGATGAGGCTGAAGAAATACAGGGGGTTTCGCACCATGGAGTAGGGGCCCTCGGTGATGAGGTCCTTTGTCTTGTGGCCGCTGATGTAGGCAAGCGCCCAGAGACGCCCGAAGGCGGCTGTGATGACGAGTATGAAGGCGAAGAAGTCCACGGCCAGGTCGAGATATGACAGTCCGCTGTTCGGAGACGACGGGCCGGAGAACAGGACCAGCAGGATGATGAGGGCGCCGCAAACCCTCGAGATCGCAATCCGATAATCCTGGGTGAACTGTACGATGGAAGCCATATGTGGTGATACTTTCTAGGACACCTGGAGGGCCGGTGTCAATGTTTTTTCAGGGATTTGCCCGGTTGACCCGGTAATTGAGGTATATTACAAAAGGGGAGGTTGTGCTTTTCTTATGACAAAGATTGAAAGAGGTGATCACATGGCGGTTCACGCAGTCATTATGGCAGGGGGAAGGGGAGAGCGCCTGTGGCCGCTCTCGACACCGGACAATCCCAAGCAGCTCCACTCCTTCGGCACCGCGGGGAGCCTCCTGCGGAGCACCTTCGAGCGCACCCGCGAGATCGCGGACAGCTCCCGGGTCTATGTCGTCACGAACGAGCAGATCGCAGCCAGGGTCCTCGAGCACCTGCCCGAGATACCCGGGGAAAACGTCCTCGCCGAGCCCGTGGGCCGGAACACTGCTCCCTGTATAGCCTATGCGGCCCTGACCATCGCACGGAAGGACCCTGATGCGGTCATGGCGGTCTTTCCGGCCGACCACTGGATATCGGACAAGCAGGGGTTCACCGCTGCCATCGGCTTCGGGATCGAGGCATTGAGAGAGCATCCCCGCCTCCTCATCACCCTGGGCATGGTGCCGGACCACCCCGAGACCGGGTACGGCTATATCGCACCGGGAGAGGTTGCGGCCCGGGGCGCGTCTCACCGTCTCCACCGGGTGCTCACCTTCCGGGAAAAGCCCGATCTCAAGACTGCGGAGACCTACATCGAAAAGGGCTTTCTGTGGAACGCCGGGATGTTTCTCTGGCGGGTGGATACCATTCTCGACGCGTTCAGGGTCCATCTGCCCGGGATGCACGCCCTTCTCTCGGCCATGAACGAGAGGCCGGAGATCCGGGACGAGGACGTCCGGGAGTTCTATGACAGGGTCGAGGCCGTTTCCATCGATTACGGCGTGATGGAAAAGGCCCCGGATGTGGGTGTGATTCCGGCCGAATTCGGGTGGAACGACATCGGATCGTGGGACGCCCTGGGCAGGATCATGCCCGGCGATGCGCACGGCAACACGGTCAGCGGAGACACCCTGCTGGAAGACGCGTCAGGCAACGTGGTGTGGGCAACCCGGAAAAAGGTCGTGCTCCTGGGACTGAACGACCTCGTGGTGGTCGAGGGCAAAGACGCGATCCTGGTGTGTCCGAGAACGAGGTCGCAGGACGTCAGCCGCCTCGCCAGGCTCGCCTCCGGAGACCGGGAAAAAACCTGAGCAAAGGGGCGTCCATTTCACGAAAATGCATTACAGTTTCGAAAGAGGCTTACCGATGAGATAAGATAATTTGCGTTTGTGTAATCTACGGACAAGGAAGGGAAAACGTGGGATGTCCATAAAAGTAGAGATTCTCGGTTGCAGCGGCTCGGTGATGCCGGGATACAACACCACGAGCATCCTGCTCAACCGCGACACACTCATCGATGCCGGGTCGGTGTCTTCGGTCCTTTCCGCAGACTCGGTGTGCGCCATCCGGCATATCCTCATCACGCATCCCCACGTCGATCATATCAAGGAGCTTCCCTTTGTCCTGGACACCCTGTTCTCCAGCAGCGCGCACGGGGTGGTCATCTGGGCGAGCAGGCAGACCCTGGAAGCCCTTACCCGCAATGTGTTCAACGGCATGATCTGGCCGGAGATCCGTGACCTCAACGCCCATAAGGACTTTATCACGCTCAGCGAAGTCCCGCCCGGGGAGTTCGTCGTCGGAGACTTGAGCATAACGGGTCATCCGGTGGACCATATCCCGGGCTCTCTGTGTTACGAGGTATCGGAAGGCAACTCTACGGTGATTTTCAGCGGAGACACCGGATTCGACCCGGCGCTTTTCGACCTTGTGCTCTCACGGGGTGCAGGGCTCAAGGCGTTTTTCGTGGATGTCTCTTTCCCCGACCGGATGGAAGAGATCGCCCGGCTGTCGCGCCACCTTACGCCACTGCTCCTGAAGCAGGGGATCGACGGCCGCATGGACCCGTCGGCCCGTATCATCGCCTATCACATCAAACCCAAGTACCTTGACGAAGTTGTTGCAGAACTCCCCCCGAATGTTGCATATATAGTCGGCGGGGAGGTGTTCGAGTTTTGAGCGAAGTTCTCGATGTAGCGAAAAAAGACGGGAGATGGGTGGAGTGCCCCTCCTGCGCCGAGATCATCATCACCAGGAAGCTCCAGGAAAATCTCTGGGTCTGCCACCACTGCAATCATCACTTCAGGCTCGGCGCGCGCGACAGGATCGGCATGCTCTGCGACGAGGGAAGCTTCGAGGATCTTGCCGCGAATGATCGCATCGGTGACGAGGATTCCGACGACGCCATCAGGACCGGGAAGGCCGCAATCAACGGCAGGCCGTGCCTGCTGGGTGTCATGGATTTTTCCCACAAGGGCGGTTCCATGGGGGTCGCGCTGGGACAGAAGATCGTTCAGCTCATGAATGCAGCGCGGGAGACCGGCCTGCCGCTCGTTTTTTTCACCGCCTCGGGCGGCGTCCGCATCCACGAGGGGATCTGGGGCCTGCTCCAGATGCTCAGAACCGTGCATGCGCGGGACCGCATCACCCGTTCACCCGTGATCACGGTGTTCACGGATCCCACCACCGGCGGCATCACGGCGAGCTTTGCCGCCCTGGCCGATGTTCTCCTGGCCGAGCCGAGGGCGCGCATCGGCTTTGCCGGCCCGCGGGTGATTCAGACCGTGATGCGCTCGGAGCTCCCGGAGGATTTTCAGAACGCCGAGACCCTGCTCGCCAACGGTCTGATCGACCGGATCGTTCCGCGCCGCGACCTGAGAGACACCCTTTCCTTTTTTCTGAGATGGTTCTGAAAGACATCCCGCAGAACGTGTGGTCCCTGGGCCTGGACCGCGTGAGGCAGGCCCTGGACCGGCTGGGTCATCCCGAGCGGTCTTACCGGCACGTGCTCGTGGCCGGGACCAACGGCAAGGGCTCCACCTGCGTCTTTCTCGAGCGCATCCTCAGGAGCATGGGTCTCTCGGTCGGCACCACCATGTCACCCCACGTGACGGATTTCACGGAGCGCTTCCGCATCGACAGCCGCAACGTGGACAGCGGCGTGCTGACAAGGGTGCGGGAGCGGATCGAGCCCGAGGTGGCGGACATCGGCCTGACCTATTTCGAGTGGTGCGTGATCCTTGCCGCCACCGTGTTCGCCCAGGAGAAGGTCGACTGCGGCATATTCGAGATCGGGCTCGGGGGGAGATATGATGCCGCCAATGTCATGGACCCGGCCGTATCGCTCATCACCCCCATAGCCCTGGATCATACCGGGTATCTGGGCCCCACGGTGGAGGATATTGCCGGGGAAAAGGCCCGGATAGCCCGCGCGGGAAGGCCCCTGGTCACGAGCGCGACCGGGGCAGCACTGGAAGTGATCAGGAACTATGCCGGAGAGATCGGCGCGGTCCTCCACGTGGTGGATACACCCTGCGAAGAGCGGACCTCGCTCAAGGGGTCGGGCCAGGCCATGAACGCTGCCCTCGCCCTGCAAGCCGCCCGCGAGCTCGGTTTTTGTCCCGGCAGGGCGCAGGTCGCCTATGCGCTGAACACCGCGTTTCTCCCGGGGCGGATCGAGGAGATCGGAGACAGGGTGACGCTGGACGTGGCCCATAACCCCGCAGCCATGGCGGTTCTCATGGAATATCTTGGACACAAGGCCTTTCATGGGGTAGGGGTGTTCGGAGTGCTTGCGGATAAGGATTTTCAGTCAATGATGGAGCTGCTGAAAAAGACCTGCAGCCGTATCTACATCGCTCCGGTCCAATCGGACCGGTCGTGGGGGCCCGCCGAGATGGCCGGGTGCCTCGACGGAGAGCGGGTGGTGCGGTGCGAGACCGTTACCCGGGCCTTTCATCAGGCTCTTGGCACGGGCGAAGCGGTCGTGGTCACCGGGTCGTTCTACACGGTCGGCGAAGTCAGGGAAGCCCTGGTATGCACAGGTTTCTGATCCTATTTTTCGCCGGCGTATTCCTGCCTGCCCATATCCTTGCCCAGGTTCTCGACGTAGAGGCCGAGAAGGTTGTTCGGCGCGGGGACAGGATCGAGGCTTCGGGCAGGGTCGTGGTCCGGGGCGAGGGCATCCTGCTCAGGGCGAACTATGTGGTGTTCGACACCGTGACCGAGGACTTATGGGCCGCGGGCGACTGCCATCTGGAGGAAGAGGGCGGGGAGATGGACGCCCATATCCTCTATTACAACAACCGCAGGAAGGACCTCCGCCTGGAGCAGGGCTCGGTCTTTGTCTATGCCGATCCCATCGTCATCTCCGGCCGGACCATTGTCCGCTATGGGGAGGATGTGTACGAGGGCGAGGGCATCACCTATACGCCGTGCCTGGGCAAACCGCCGGACTGGTCCATCGCCGCCGGCTCCCTCAATGCGCCGCTGGAAGGCTATGGGAGCGTATACAATGCCCGGTTCAGGGTGAGGAGCATCCCCATCCTCTACGTCCCTTACCTCCTGTTTCCTCTCAAGCTCGAGCGACAGTCCGGGCTTCTGTTCCCCGGGTTCGGCCATTCCACCGACACCGGCTACCGGACCGAGATCCCCCTGTATATCGTGCTCGGCAGGAGCATGGATGCGACGGTCACCCCCACGCATCTCAGCGACCGCGGTCTCCTGTGGGCGGGAGAGTTCCGCTACCGTCTCGACGAGGAAAGGGAGGGATTCATCTACGGGGAGAGCCTGTTCGACAAACGGGGCGGCGAGGTGATGCAAGGCGGGGTCGAGGACAGGATCCCGGATCACCGGTGGCTCTTCAAGGCCCGGCAGACAGGCGGAAGCCTCACGTGGGACATCAACCTCGTCAGCCATGCGGACTATCTGCGCGACATCGGCCCGTTCTATGGAGACGAGCAGGAGTGGAAGGATTCCGCCACAACAGCGGGGTTAGAAGATGACGACGACCTGGAAGAGCTGGTGTCCCGAGTTCAGTGGAACATCTCCAACCGGAAGTTCAGCGCGAACCTCTCGGGCCAGTGGAAACAGGATCTCACCGTCGAGGACAACGACAGGACCCTGCAGGAGCTGCCCCGGCTCAGGGCGCGCATGAGACCGCAGAAGATCCCCCATACCCCGATCCTTCTCACCTCGGATCTGACCACGGTGCGCGTGTATTCCCGTGACTGGATCGAGGCGGTCAAGAACGAAGGGGAGATCGAGCTTTCGTGGCCCATAAGCCTGTATCCCTACCTTACGGTCCTGCCCTCGTTTGCCGAGATCTACCGGGACACCTTTATCACCGATCACCGGGAGGTGTTCGAAGACGACACCTTCCGCGAGCACTGGCAGGAGCGCAGCGTCCTTCTGACCACCGCACTCTACAGCGAGCGGTTTGCCGGCGGGCTGTATCACCAGGTGGTGCCCAGCGTCTCGTGGGTCTACCTGAGCCGTTACGGCGGCAACTATGACCGGAACGATCCCCTGGACATCTTCCCCGACCTCCTGGGGAACGACGACTGGGAAAAGGAATTCGACATGAACCTCTCTCTGGAAAACTATGTGCGAGACCCGTCCGGAAGATCGCTGGCCGAGCTCACCGTAAGCCGAAGCTACAGCTACATCGACGACGACTGGAAATTCTTCGAGGCCAGAGCGCGGCTGAACCCGGTTTCCTGGTTCAGCGCAGAGCACACCAACAGGTTCGGCAGGGAGCCGTTTCGCCCCTATGCCACCCACGAACACTGGAGCAGGCTCACGCTCAGGGATGCCCGGGGCGACGAGCTGTATGCCGCCGAGGAGTATATCCGGCCGGCCGTCAACGATCGGGAGCGGTCCGGGGACGCGACCAAGTCGGCCTACGCGGGCGTGAACGCCAAACTTATCGGCGGGTTCTCGGCCCGCTATGAGATCGAGTATGACTTTCTCGACCGGAGATATGAACACTCCCGGCAGGGCCTTTCATATGCGTCCCAGTGCTGGAGCGTGGACCTCTACCGGGAGGTGGAGCCGAGCGAAGGCGAGCGGCCGCGGGAGACGACCATCAGCCTGCTCGTCAATCTCCTGGGATTCGGGCAGATCGTCAGTGCGGAGCAGGAGTTCGAGGCAGGCCGGTGATACCTTCCCGCGAATGGACATCTGAGCTCATGCATAACCGGGGCATGCCCCCGCATATCATCCGCCACAGCCACGCGGTCAGGCTGGTGGCGGTCACCGTGGCAGTCACGCTTGGGAAGGCCGGGTACGGGATCGACATGCGCCTGGTGGACCGGGCGGCCCTTCTGCACGACATCTGCAAGGCCGGCAGCCTGATCAACGGCGGGGACCATGCCCTTATGGGGAGGCGGCTCATGGAGGAGCTCGGGTATCCGCGAATCGGAGAGATCGTGGGCCAGCACGTCCGTCTCGAGTCCCTGGAGGTGAACGAGGCCATGGTGGTCAACTACGCAGACAAGAGGGTTATGCACGACCGGGTGGTATCGCTCCAGAAGCGGTTCCTCGATCTCATGGACCGCTATGGAAAGAACGAGCAGAGCATGCAACGGATTCTGAAGCACTATGAGGATGCATCAGAGGTGGAGCAGGTTCTGGTACGGTGCTCGGGCCTCGAGCCCGAAAGGCTGAACCACTTAAATCTGGTAACGGGTGATCACGCGCTCGATGGTTGAGAGGGTCTCCTGTGAGAGCACAGCCCGGTCGAAGAGCAATGCGAGCACGTAGATCTTGAAGGGATAGACCAGCACGAGCCGGTTCAGATCGATGAAGGTGACCTTCTTCGGTGTGGACGAGGTGAGGCTGCCCAGATTCTCCGTGATGTTGAGAAAAAAGGCGGTCACGTAAGACAGATCGACATCGCCCGTGATCTTGCCGCTCTGGTACAGAACCTCGTTTTCGGAGGTAATGACCGCCACGCCCGTACATTCAGGCAGCGACGAGATATTTTTCACCGCGATGCGCGTGGGCTCGTCGATGAGCGTGATATCGCTGTTGTCGATCTCGCCCTTTTCCAGTGCAAGGCTCATCTCGTCGGCCTTTCTCATGCCCTCGATGAGCAGGTACTCCCAGTTGGTATTGATAGTGACCCTCGGCGCCTTCATCCCGCCCATGAACCGGAAACTCCCGCTCGACCACGAGAGGATGCTGAACAGCGCCTCCTCACCCTCGACAGCTCCTATCTCGGCATGGGTGATCTGGCCGTCCTCGAAAAAGATGCATCCCTCGCGCTGATCCTTGCGGATGTACAGCGCCGTGGTGACCTGGCTCAGGCAGTTCATCTGGATGAGGTCGGGCAGCTGCAGCCCGGTCATGCTTCCGTCGAACCCGCGCGCGTTCTCTTCCCTGAGGGCTTTGAGGATGAGCCCGCGCATCTGTTCGATCTCGAAGGGCTTTTCGATGTAGAACAGAGAGCCTCTCGCCTTTGCCTTTGCCTTGATCTCGGAAGAGCCGTACGCGGTCATGATAATGACCTTGGTGGCCGGTTTCTCATCCTTGATCTTCAGCAGCACGTCGAGGCCGTTGATGCCGGGGAGCCTGATGTCGAGCACGACAAGGTCGAAGGGGCTCCTTCTCATGAGGTCGAGTGCGGTCTCACCATCATTGGCGGTGGTCACCTCGAAGGTATCGCGGTCGTTGGACAGAGACTTGGCCAATGACCAGGTCAAGGTTTCTTCGTCGTCGACTATCAGTACCTGCTTGGGCATGTTATCTGCTCCCGAGCTTCTCAAGGGCTATCTTCAGCGATGTTTTCAGCCGGAAGAACGAGTCTGCGAGGCTTGCCATGGACTTGCCTCCCGCCGGGGAGAGCTCGGCGTCGAAATCGCCGAGGCTCAGCTGCTCGAAGGCCTTAGCCGTCCGGTTCAGGTGCCGGGAGGTCATGAAGACGATGATCAGCGGAAAGATGATCGCGAGGACCAGCCCACCGCCCAGGTACAGCATCAGGACGGTCTTGAGAGACTTGACGCTCCTGCCGATCTGGGCATCCTGCTGGGAAATGAGTCCCTGTTCCCACGATCTGGGCTTGAACCCCAGGAGGGTCCGGTTCCGGGATAGCGGGGCGATGGCCACCATGTACTCTTCCGTCTGCACGGTCTCGTGCGAGGACTTTTTGATCGCGGCGAGGATGGGCGCCGCCTCGTCGAGCAACTGCGGGAGAGCGTGTATCTTCTTGCCCGCGTGATCCTGGTTGGTGGAATTCACGATCACCAGGTTCGCGTTGTTCACAATAAGGACCTCTCCCCACGAGGCAGGCAGCGAAGCCTCGGTAAGTTTCTCGGTGTCCATGCTCATCATGGCCCAGGAGAGGATGTCGGAATTTTCCTTGTACAGTCGATCCTCCAGCACGGAGAGCCCGAGGTCGCCGACGGCTTTCGTCTGGGTGTGAACAAAGAAGGCCGAACCCAGGAGGAACACCAGGAAGCAGCAGAAGGCGACTGCGAACGATGCGATCTTCATGGGATTATATTTCCTCCGTATTGATCCAGTCGGTCATGGTGTCGAGAAACTGCAGCGACATGGTCTCGCTGGGGATCTTGCTCGAAATGGTCTCGATGAGCGCAGCCTTCTGTTCGAGATCGTCAGCCAGGAGATCCAAGCCCATCTCCTGGGCCGTTTCCCTGATGATGAAGGGCGCAACAGGGCCGATCGCTTTAGTGAGGTCATCTTTCAAAGCATTCATGAAAGGGGTTTCCGGGAGCTCGACCATGTCGACGTGGGATTCCGCCTCGGAGGGATATGCCTCCCGGAGCAGACCCGACTTCACGAGGGTATAGAACACCTTCATGGTGTCGGACACACCCAGACCGGTGTTCTGGGCGATATCGGAAATGGTTTTTTTCCCGTCGATCTGGGAGAGGATCTTCCACTGAATGGATTTGAGCACGATCTCCTTTTCCTTTATCTCGGGGTCAAATGCGTATACGATCGTGCTTGAGGGTATGAGCGAGATTACACGGTCCATCTGCCTGATGCGGTTTGTGGCCTCGGAAAGGATCTCGTCGACCGAAAGCTCCACCGTGATCGCATCCGGCATCTCATCCACACTGAACCGGTACTCGCCCGAGGTCCAAACCGCGAGCTCGTAAACGGCCTTTGCTCCCTGCAGGGCACCGCACTGGGCATGGATAATCTCTCCGTCGCGGAAAAAGATGTTTCCCGACTGGGAGCCGTTGCTCAGAGAAAGCTTTCCTGAGCGTTTCCCCAGCGAGAGGATCTTGACGATCTCCGGGCACCTCGTGGTGTCCAGGCCGCCGCTGATATCCTGGTTCATCTAAAACTTCTCCTTCACGAGGTTCGCAATGACCAGTTTCCCGGTCATTCTCACCAGGGCAAGATTCACGCGGGTGCTCGACAGCACCATGAGCATGGTAATGCCGTTGGTGAAAACGGTCAACACCAGGTCATCAAAAAATATCTCCATGGTGTTGCCGGGTCTCTTCGGGGTCTGCATCAGGTCCTCGTAGAGCAGCTTTATCTGCTTTTTCGCCCCGGCAAACCGGTGCTTTGACGGGAGCTTGATCTGCATGGTTCTGTCCCGTGCGAGCACATATCCGTGAACACCTGAAATTTTCAGAATATCTTTTATCGTGCCCTTCATATTTATTGTTCTATCGGCTTGTCCTGCGGCTTTCTTTACCCTTGACGGCACTGGGGCGACATTCATACTTTAAGGTGTATGACCGATAAAGAGACTATTGAAGAACCTAGAAAAGGAGCACAGGGATGCGCTACTTTCGTATAATACTCAGCACACTGATCGGCATGCTGGTCAGCAGATTCACCTTTTTCGAGAAAAAAAGCCTCCGCTCGATCGATCTCTCGGATCTGATCACCCAGGACTTTCGGCAGTTCACTGATCGGAATGCCATGGCGGACGACTTCAGAAGTTTTTCCAACACCGACGATTACAACAGGGATTTTCTGTCCATCTTCCAGAGCTTTAAAAAAGACTTTTATCTGGATTACTCTCAGAAGGACGGCCATTTTCGAGTTTAGCCGTGTTCCTGTTTTATGTTGTTTCCCTGGCCTGATAAATCCTGGAAGCTCGTCCCCGGACTAGGCGGGTCCCCGTTCGGCCCGAGAATGCACAGGGCTGTGCAGCTTGTGTGCATGCTTTTAGGCAAATGCATCATCCTAAAATCGGCCCGGTTGCTCCGGGCGGCATCGACCCGCAGGCTTATCAGGTGCAATGATTGACTTGTGTTCGGGGGCGAACTCGCCTATATGATCAGGTAATTCGAGAGAATCGATTGTCAAAAGGGGTGAGGCGTGCCATGGACCGCATAGAGGAAATCATTGAGGAGAGCATACAGCTTCACAGCCGTCTCTCGCAACTGGTTCCGGAAATCGGCAGAGCCGCGCGGATGATGATCGACGCGCTCGCCAGGGGAGGGAAGATCATGTTCGCCGGCAACGGCGGCTCGGCGGCCGACGCCCAGCACCTGGCAGCAGAGCTTGTAAACCGGTTCCGGAAGAACCGGAAGCCCATCGCCGGCCTTGCGCTGACCACCGACACCTCGGTCATCACCTCGGTGGGCAACGACTTCTCCTTCGACGAGATCTTTTCCAAACAGGTCAGGGCTCTTGGCAGGGAAGGGGACGTGCTGGTGGGGATATCCACCAGGGGCAGTTCAGGGGACATCATCAGGGCGCTCGACGAGGCGAGGTCGATGGGGATATCGACGATAGCCCTCGCCGGAAAGGGCGGGACGATCAACGAGCACGCGGATTGCACCCTCTCCGTACCCTCGCAGAGCACGCCGAGGATCCAGGAGGCTCATATCCTCATCGGCCACATTCTCTGTGAAATGATTGAGGATGCATCGATTCGGATCGTTTGACTTCTTCGTGCATCAATACTATAGTCATATTCATCACAGCTGCAACACACCTGCGCAATACGAACACGCCACGGGGGCGTAATGGGTTCGACGGGGGTAGTTGAGGTACAAGGAGCATGCCGAGGTCTGCTACCTCGTAAAACAGGCAGAAAACCAATAAGTGCCGACGATTATTCTTACGCACTGGCTGCTTAAGCAGCCACGTCCTGCTGAGGCCCGCTCATCGGCATCAGTCACGGACGTCAAACAAGGATGAGCGCACCCGGCGGCTTTCGCCTCTTGGGCTGACGGGTTACACAAAGGGGCCGGGACATGGAAAGCCTGTCTGCGGGCCGACCGTGTCTGGGACTCAAATACACAGACTACGCATGTAGCCGCCTTGTGCTGAAGGCCTTCGGACGGGGGTTCGATTCCCCCCGCCTCCATCCTGTTTCAGCAGCGAGTGACAAGCGTTGCTGGAAGCGAGCAAGCGTAGGATGTCCTCCGTAGCCTTGGCGAAGGAGGACTTCTCATAACGCCGGCAAATGCAGGCATACCTCGAAATACTTACCCTGGAAACTGAAGTTGTACGTAGCTTTCGAAGATAGGTCACGAGGTCGAGGAGATGAGAAACTGGTGATTTTATGAGGCTTGCGTATATTGCTACCGTTTTTGATCTTGTGTTGCTGGTCTGGAGCGCCGACCATTTCAGCTTCCATGGTGCTTATCAGCCCAATCATGGTCCTTTCGCAGGTGTTTCTCAAGGAATTTTCATCCTTACAGTCGTGGTTGTCCGCAAGGGCTATTCAATATATGGGTATTGATACCCCGTAGCTTGCCGCGGGGTAGTTCATTCCGAGACTTGATGGCCTGGACCATCTGGCAAGGCCTCCAGAAAAAGCAGATGCCCTTGGGTAATTGTATGCGTTCGGAATTATGGCCCCTTAAGGGACACCATCACGGGGGTCACGATCCCCTCTCGGTCGGAAGGGAACCTCTCCCAGCACTTCTTCCGCGTGTTTCATCTCGCGTACCAGGAATATGTTGAGAAAGGTGCGGATGAAGGCGATGACGCCCAGTTTGCCGATCTGGCTCCAGGTTGGAGACACGGCGGTCCCGAGGATGTCGGCAGCGAGCTGAAACTCCAGGGCGAGAACCAGATAGCGTGAAAAAAGGAGGCGTATCCTCAGGAACTTCTGCAGATCCTTGATTCCCCTGAGACGGATCAGCCTTGCAAAGGTCGTTGCCACCCCCACTGCAACGATCAGGGCGGCTATAGCCTCGATGGGCACTACCAGCAATTCGGCAAAGACCCTCAGGGTGGGCTCCAGTCTTTCCATGGAAAATTATCACCTCCGGACCCGGGTGAAGCAGGTCCCCCGTGAGGGATCCAAACCTGAACCGCCCGGGATTCTCAACCTGTCGGAACTGCGTCACCGGCCCTGTTGCCGGGATAGGTCGAACGCTCACTCGTTGATGATTGCCGCCTGGGAATCGGCATGCTGCTCCGCCAGTACCGACATGATACCGTGAGCCGGCTCGCCCCGGTCGTGGAGATCGGCTATGAGCTTCATGGCAGGCCCGATATGCCGGAAAAACGTGCGGTATCCCGCACACAGATAGTTCAGACCATCTTTTCCATGAGGGCTCGCCATAAAACGGTTTCTCGGACATTCTCCGTTGCATATGGGAAGAAAGGAACACTCCCGGCAAGACCGGGGAAGCGTGTCCCGCTTGTCGGAAAGGAACTTGAGCCGCCGCTCGGAAGACACGAGGTCCATGAGAGGGCTTCTGAGGATGTTTCCCAGAGAATGACCAGGCTCGACAAAACGATCACACGGATACACGTCTCCGTTGTGATCCAGGACGATTCCCCCGTTGCAGTCAGGTGACAGTAAGCAGGCCCGGTCCGGCAGCCCGCGCAGACCAGCCAGGATCTCTTCGAAGTTCAGGACCGTGACCGTCCCCATGTCACGGGCGGCCCATTCATCGAAGATCTCCGAGAGAAAACGGCCCCACTGGTGCGGGCGCACCGAGAAGTCCGTTACGGAGTCACCCTGATGATGAACGCCCTCCCGGGTTCTGTGAACCAGGGGAATGAACCGGATCTGCCCGGCTTCGAGCTCGTCCCGGAAGAATCGGTAGACCGGGAGGGGATACTGGCCGTTCCTGCGGCTCACCCTGCACAGAACCCCGAACCTTATCCGGTGCTTCCGGAGCATCCGTACCGCCTTCAGGGCACGCTCAAAGGTTCCACGTCCATTTTTGTCTCTGCGATGATTGTCGTGCAGCTCTTGCCGGCCGTCCATATCCAGAGCGATGAGGAAATCATGCTCATGGAGCATTCTGCACCACTGATCGTCGAGCAGAAGCCCATTGGTCTTGAGTGTGTTCTCGACGCGGGTGCCCGGTCTCCCGTATTTCTCCTGAAGCTCGATGGTTCGCCTGAAGAAATTGATACCGCTGAGCATCGGCTCCCCTCCCTGCCAGACGATATGCACTCGAGGCCCCCGGTGTGCACCGAGCACCTGTTGTATGAACGATTCGTGCACGATTTCCGTCATCCTGAAGCCGCTCTGAGACTCCGGGTGCGACGTTTCAGGGCTGGCGCAGTAATCACAGCAGAGGTTGCAGGAGGCGCCCGAGGGTCTGCATATGATACGAAATGCCTGGGGAACTGGAGTATCTGCCATTTTTATCCTCCGGAATGTATTCAGATGACCTGAAAGGGGTCTGCCTATCTTTCGAGGCGAATGATCCAATGATCACCCTGGATTCCTCCCTGGCCGTTTCTTTCCGCGGCAAGCGGGAAGACCCCTGTGTGTTGCAGGCGAGTGACTGCACCGGCAAGCGAGTCTTCCGGACACCGGGTTCATTGTCTCCTTGAACCTTTCGTTCACGGATGATTCACCTTTCTCAGCCTTGCCGTTAGGAAAGCGGGCGAACTGTACGCCTCCGCTCAGAAAAGGATGTTCGCGGCCGTGATGGCTCGATGTTCATAAGACTTTATGTATTCTCAAGCACGATCTTATCAAGGCCGCTCCAGAAGCGGGAGACAGGGCTCAGCACCAGGGAGCCGGACGAAGCGACCCCCATTGGCCTACCGATTTGCGCATTGGCGCGCATTACGAAATAGAAAGAGGCCCTTTCATCCAAAAAGGGTCCAGGGAGGCTTTACATGGAGCACATAGATGTTGCGGTGATCGGAAGCGGACAGGGCGGGGTCCCGTTTGCCGTTGAGATGGCCTCTCGGGGCAAAAAGGTGGTGCTTTTCGAGAGGAGCCGCTTCGGCGGAAGCTGTATCAACTGGGGGTGCACGCCCTCCAAGGCATTTCTGGCATCGGCCCATGCAGCGGGCAGGGCGCGCGCTGCAGCCAGGCTCGGCGTGCAGGCACGGGTGGAAGTGGATTTTCCGGGAGTGATGGAGCGTGTGCGCAGCATACGCGACAGATTCGCCCGATCGACGCAGGACAGACTCGACAAGGGCGGCGTGCAGATAGTCCGCGCCGAGGCATCCTTTACCGGCAGCGGCCATGTGAGGGCGGGAAACAGCGAATACGAGGCACCCCTGGTTGTGATCGATACCGGGAGCATGCCCGTGATCCCCCCGATACCCGGCATTAAGGAGGGGCCTTTTCTCACCTACCGGAGCTTCTGGGATCTGGAGGCCCTACCGGATCGCATGCTGATCCTCGGCGGTGGCTATACTGGTCTCGAGCTGGGCCAGGGACTCGCCCGGCTGGGGAGCTCGGTGCACATTGTCGACACGAACGAGAGGATCCTCGGGAGAGAGAGTCCGGATGTCAGCAGACTATTGTCCGAGGCTCTGGAAGAAGAAGGCATACAGTTCTCTCTGGGAAAGACCGTGGAGAAGGTGGAGTATGATCTGAACACTGTGCACCTGCACCTGGGAGACGGCGAGGTGCTTGGCGGGAACGCACTGCTGGTGGTCACGGGTATAGAACCCAGCACCGGTGCCCTGAATGCCGGGGTTGCAGGCATTACGCTGGACCAGAGGGGATATATCGTGGTCGACGAGCACCTGAAGACCAGTCGCGACGGGGTGTATGCTATGGGCGAGGCCGCGGGGCAGCCGGCTTTTACCCATGTCTCCTGGGAAGACCACCGGAGGCTGCTGGCGGTCCTGGCAGGAGAGGAGCGGACACGGGACGACCGGGTTCTGGCATATGCGGTGTTCACCGAGCCACAGGTGGCAAGGGCGGGGTACAACCTGGAGCAGGCACGGCAGAAGGGCCTGCGGGCGAGGAAAGCCTCCGTACAGTTAAGAGATATCGCGCGAGGCATTGAATGGGGCCAAGAGCGGGGCTTTTATGAAATGGTGGTGGAGGAGCAAACCGATAAAATCATCGGCGCGACCATGGTGGGGTACGAGGTGAGCGAGCTGATCCATGTATTTGTGGATCTGATAGAGGCCGGTGCAGAAACACGGTTGCTGGGAAAGGCACAGCACATTCACCCGACCTATGCGGAAGGAATCCCGACGCTTGCGCGGATATTTGCGGGGTAGGGCTGCACCGGGCGGATGGAGGGGTTCCCTGATTCCTGATCCAAGCGTCTGGATCTCTGCCTGGTTCCTTCCTCATAAACATCTGTAACCGGAGAGCGGATCGGCTGCGAAGGTCTTCTGCGGCCCAAAGGCATGAAGCGGCGGCGATCGTGCGTGCCTAACCCCCGGATGCAAAGCCGGGATACAGGGCCATCCCGCCATCGACGAAAATGGTGGCCCCGTGCACATAGTCGGATTCGTCCGATGCAAGCCACACCGCCGCGCTGCCGATATCGCGGGGCTCGCCGATCCGGTTTAAGGGGATGAGCTCAAGAAGCGACTCCAGGGCCGCAGGGTCTTCCCACGACTCCCGGTTGATATCGGTCCGTACGGCCCCGGGCGCGATCCCGTTGACCCTGATCCGGTCCCCGGCCACCTCCTGGGCCAGGCTCTTCATGAACTGCATGAGTCCTCCTTTGGATGCGGCATAGTTGCAGTGGCCAGACCAGGGAATGACTTGGTGAACCGAACTGATGAAGATGATCTTTCCCGCCGCGATGGACCGCTCGGGTATCAGCCCGCGGCGCCGGAACTCGCGAACTGCCTCCCGCGAGCAAAGGAAGGCACCCGTGAGGTTTACGTCGATCACCGCTCGCCATTCATGAAGTGTCATCTCGTGCACCGGGGCATCCCGCTGAATACCGGCATTGTTGACCAGGATATCCACGGTGCCGAATTCCCGGACTGCACGGGCGAACATGACCTCGACATGGTCTTCCCGGCTCACATCCGCCTCCAGAATGAGCGCATCGGTGCCCTTGGACCGTATTTCACGTGCCACTTCCTCTGCCGCCGTCCGGTCATGGATATAGTTCACCACCACCTGTGCGCCTTCGTCCGCCATGGCAAGAGCGATCCCTCTGCCGATTCCGGAAGATGCTCCTGTCACCAGGACCACCTGGTTCTTCAGGCGGTCCACGCAGGCCAGCCGACTGACAGAACTCATTCTGACTCCTTCAGCATGTGTTGGTACGGTTGCCCGTTGATGGAAGGACTGCGGAGAAACGCGAGAGAGACGGCATGCGCTTCCCGAGAGCCTTCAGAAATGATGATAACGCGGGTCAGGTTCTTGACAAGGATACGCGGAAAACCTGCCGATTGCCTCTGCAGAGGGGAGAGGATCTGTGATCAATCGATCCGGCTCTTCACCCGCACATATGCCGGCAGAATGGAGTCGTCACACCGGAAGATCAGGATGGAGGGCCCGGTGAGCAGGACATTGCACGCCTGGGCGCCCAGGGGGAACACCCGGGGCACGCCCAGCGTGAAGGCGGGTTCGTAGCCGAACCGCTGGGTAAGGAACTGCCCGCACACCACATTGAGCAATTCTTTCACCGCGTCGAGGACCATGTCCTGGAGCAGATCCCCGCTCTCGTCCATTCCCAGAATCCGTGAGGCGAGATCAGCGGCAAAACCGGGGTCCATGAGCAGGCCGAGCTCTCCCGAAGACGGGCCTTCAAAGGTGATGTGGGCGTGTATGAGGGCGTGATCGAAGCGGGGAAGATTCTCGGGCTTTATCACCGATGCCCGGGTCGACGCCATGTCGTTCAGGACCGAGATGACGGCGTTTTCCATCGCCCGGCTGGAAAGGAGACTGTCAACGGCCAAGCATCACCTCGCGCACCACGGCCCTGATCTGTTCCGGGGTGAAGGGCTTCCGGACATAGGCCCGCACGCCCTTGCTCTGCAGGTATTCCTTGCGGCTCAGGCTGCCGTCGGTGGAGACCATGATGATGGGGATATTCTTGAGCGCCGGATCGTCCGCCATGCGCTCCACGAGCTCCACCCCGTTCATCACCGGCATGTTGATATCCGCGAACACCAGGTCGATGGACTCTGTTCTGAGGGTGTCGAGGGCCTCTTTGCCGTTCGATGCGTCGAACACGCTTTGAATCGGGGCACCGCTTTCTCCCAGGGCCTTCATGAGGACCGTCTTCACCACATTGGAGTCATCGACGATAAGGATCTTCCACTTCATATCCGTCTCTTATACATCTTCTCCCATATCGCAAGATGCCTTTCCTATTCTATTTCGGTAAATGAATAATATTCTTGAGAACCTCTCCCGGAGGCTTCTGACGGAAAAGCCCTCCCCGCGGCCTTGCGACCCCTGTTTGCGGGATTGGTCGACGGACGGTGCATGCAGAGATCTTCCCAGGGCGCTATTCTCATCAGGAGTCTCATGTGAAGCTCATCTCCCTGATTTTGGCTGCCTCTTGTGAAATCTTACCACACCGTTATCATCACTCTTACGAGTCATCTGTGCCTCTGATAAGGATAGTTTCCTCCCTTACCCAAACGGAGATGCTTATGGCTCGTAACATCCTTGCTCAAGAGATGCCGGGACAAGGAGGCCATCAGCCTCTTCCTGTGATCGTCTCTTCTGCTCGCCCGATGTCCCGGCTCCCGGTGTGTCACCTCGAAGAGGCTCGATTCAGGGAAAACCGCCGGGTACGGATGGGCGCACATCCTCTGATATGAAAGGGAGAATAATCATGAACGAACATCATACCACGTCCACGGAGCCGGTGCAGGATCTCCCGGGAAAGCCCACCACGCTCTGGCTGGACACCACGCCGGACACGGATTTCCCCGCTCTCGACAGAGAGCTCAGGGTGGACACCCTTGTCGTGGGCGGAGGCATCGCCGGGCTGACGACCGCCATGCTGCTGCAGGAGGCAGGGGCGAGCACGGCCGTGATCGATTTCCGACGTATTGTTACCGGCGTGACGGCCCATACCACCGCAAAGATCACCTCCCTGCACGGCGATATCTACCGTACCCTGATCATGCACTTCGGCCGGGAGGGGGCGGGCATATATGCCGAGGCGAATCAGGCAGCCATCGAAAAGATCGCTGCTCTCATCGAGAAAGAGGGCATAGATTGCGAGTTCAGCCGGTCGTCGGCCTATACCTATGCCGTGGACGACCGCCAGGAGCGGAGCATCGAAGAAGAGGTAAGGGCGGCCGAAAGCATCGGCCTGCCGGCATTCTATGTCCAGGATACCTCGCTTCCCTTTCCCACGCGGGCAGCGGTCTGTCTCAGGGAACAGGCGCGTTTTCATCCCAGGAAATACCTGCTCGCCCTGGCCGTGAAGTATACCGGCGCCGGAGGGCTGATCTTCGAGAACACCCGGGCCCTGGGCGTCCGGAAGGACGGGGGGAATACGACGGTCATGACCGATCGGGGTCCGGTCAGTGCCCGCAATGTCGTGATCGCTACGAACTTCCCGGTCTACGATCCCACCTTCATGTTTGCCCGGATGTATCAGAAGCGCTCGTATGTTCTGGGTGTGCGCGTGAACTATCCGACCCCTGACGGCATGTTCATCAGCATGGAAGAACCCTTCCATTCCATCCGCTCCCACCCCGGGGCAGAGGGCGATATCCTCCTGGTGGGCGGGGAGATGCACCGGACCGGGCACGCGAGCGATACTGCCGGCCTCTATAAAAGGCTCGAAGACTTCGCGCGCACGCACTTCGACATAGGATCCATAGAATATCGCTGGTCTACCCAGGACAACGTGACTACGGATAAGGTGCCCTATATCGGCGCTGCCTCGCCCATGCACAGAAACATATTCATCATCACCGGGTTCGCCGGGTGGGGAATGACCCACAGCATGGTGGCTGCCACGATCGTCACCGATGCCGTGCTCGGGCGCAAAAATGACTGGAGCGAGCTGTACAACCCGTTCCGCTTCAAGCCGAGCAGCGCATACACATTCTTCGAGCAGAATTTCCACGTGGCAAAGACCTTTGTGAAGGACCGCTTCACCTCCACCCCGGAAAAGCTCGAAGGCAGGAGGATCGCGAAGGGCCAAGGCGGGGTCTTTGCCGTGGACCGTGACAAGGTGGGGGTGGCCAGGGACCGCGATGGCAGTATCCATGCGGTTTCTCCGATCTGCACCCATTTGGGCTGCATGGTGAGCTGGAATAATGCCGAGCAGTCCTGGGATTGCCCCTGTCATGGATCGCGTTTCGATGCGGACGGACAGGTAATCCATTCACCCGCGAAAACCGACCTGGAAAAAAAGTCCCTGAAAGACATCCTTCCCGAAGAGAGCTGAAGGAAGGATCCCTTTTCAAGGCTCGATGAATTCTCCTTCGCGCCCGCTGCCGAAAAAAAGACGGGACGATCGGGTCCGATTCGTCACCGCGTGCGGCGGAAACGCGGTCCGGGGCAAGCATTAAGGTTGTGCCACCGGGCATCCTCTTTCCTGCAACGGAGCCTCTGACAGCGGGGAGTCCCGTCCTCCGCCGCCGCGGAGTTGCACGACACCACGCCGGTAGGCTCCGGCCGGACATCCGGCAAGCCCGGACTGCACAGCCTCGAAAGAAATAATGGGCTTGTTCGCCCTTTCTTATCTCCGGCTCTTGACCCGGATCAATGCAATCATAAGTAAATAGTGAGAGGCTGTGCCCTGAACAGGATCAGAGACTACAGGAAGGAGATGCAGGTATGAAACGGAAAAGGCGGATCTTGGTTGTGGGAGGCTCTGCAGCGGGGCCCAAGGCTGCGGCGAAGGCCAGGCGGATGGACAGCGAGGCCGAGGTGATTCTGATCCAGAAAGACCCGGAGCTCTCCATGGCATCTTGTGGATACCCCTACTATGTCGGCGGGGTTTTCGACGACCGGAACATGCTGCTGAGCACACCCACCGGGGTCACCCGTGACCCGGTGTTCTATCTCAATGCAAAGGCGATCGAGGCGCGGACCAATACCGAGGTGACCAGAATCGATTCCGCCGCGCATACGGTCGACTATCGGAACCTCCTCACCCAGGAGGAGGGCACCCTGGAGTATGACAAGCTCATCATCGCCACGGGCGCGGTCCCCAGGATGCCTCCGGTGCCGGGTACTGACCTCAAGGGGATAACCACCCTGCAGTCCATGCGGGACGCGGACTATCTGCGCAAGGTGCGCGACGAGGGGATCATCAGGAAGGCCGTGGTTGTGGGCGGGGGCCTCATCGGCATCGAGACCTGCGAAGCCCTTCACCTGGCCGGGATTCAGATCACGGTGGTGGAGCTTCTGCCCCAGCTCCTGACCTTCCTGGACTGGCAGCTGGCCAAGCTGGTGGAGAATCACGTGAAGAGCAAGGGCGCAGATGTGGTCACGGGCAGACGCGTGGCTGCGTTCCTGGGCGAGGACGGCACGCTCGCCGGCGTCAAGCTCGACAGCGGGACAGAGCTTCCCTGCGAGCTGGCCGTGATCGCCGTGGGCGTGATCCCCAATGTCAGACTGGCCAGGGACGCGGGCATCACCATCGGGGAGACCGGAGGCATCGCGGTCAACGAGTATCTCCAGACCTCCGACCCGGACATCTATGCCGTGGGCGACTGCATCGAGACGGTCAACCGGATCACGGGCAGGAAGGTGCTCGCCCCCTACGGCGACTTGGCCAACCTCCAGGGGCGGGTTGCAGGCGAAAACGCAGCCTCGGACAACGTCATCACCTTCCCGGGCACCATCCAGACCGGCATATGCAAGGTGTTCGACTTTTCGGCGGGGTCTACCGGCCTCTCCGAGCACGCGGTTCGGAATCTCGGGTATGAGGACGTCGTTTCGGTGGTCAACGCGAGCCCGGACAAGCCGGGATTCATGAACGGTAAGCTGCTCGTCACCAAGATGGTGGCCGACAGGAAGAGCGGGAAGATACTGGGCGCCCAGTGTGTGGGCCCCGGGAACGTGGGCAAGCAGGTCGCCCAGTGGGCCATGGCCATCCAGGGAGGTCTGACCGTCGAGGACCTGGTCAACTCCGATCTCCCCTATGCCCCGCCTTTTTCCCTGGCCATCGACCATTTCATCGCCACGGCCCATATCATGCAGAACAAGCTGAAAGGGCGGCTCAAGGGCATATCCGCGGTCGATGTCAAGGCAAAGCTGGATAATCATGAGACCCCGTTCTTCCTCGACGTGAGGGGCCCGGACGAGTTCGAGGAGACACGCCTGGGCATCGGCGAGACGCTCATGCCCCTGGGAGCTCTGAGAAAGAGGCTGGGCGAGCTTCCCCAAGACAAGAACCGGGAGATCATCTGCTATTGCAAGGTGTCGCTGAGGGGGTACGAGGCCGCCCTGGTCCTGGAGGCAAACGGGTGGCGGAACGTGAAGGTCATGGAAGGCGGGATCATGGCCTGGCCTTATCCGAAAGAAAAGTAGGGGTCAGTGGCCCGGTGCGCCCGCCTTCCTGCTCAGGGGGTGAGGCGTTCCGGGTTCGAGATCGTGGGGGCTCGCGATCAATGGTATGCACCTGACGGGCAAGCCCCGCACCCTATTGAAGCCGGAAAGCTTGAACGGGAACGCGGCCCCGCCTTCATAGTCCTTCGGGAAGCGGACTTTTAAGATGGAGGATTCATAGGATTTGAACGCAAGCCCCGCGTGCCCTTCATCGCAGCCGGACCTCTACACGGGTGAACCTCATCCCTCTCTCTGCTCACGATCTGTTGGCTGCTCCTTGCATTTCTGCAAGGTGAAAATTATAATAGGCCACTACATCTGTCATGGAACGGTTTCTTTTTAACGCTTTGTATCGAGAGGAGGGGTTCTTGCCATGTTTGAAAAATCCTGGCACCAGCACTATGATTACAACGTTCCCACCACCATCAGGTATCCCAGGCTGCCCGCGCATGATCTGTACCTGCTTGCGGCCAACACCTTTCCGGACAAGCCGGCGCTCAATTTCTATGGCACCGAGACGACCTTCTGGGAGCTCCGTTCCCAGGTGAGGCGCATGACGAGCGCACTGGGCGCGCTGGGGGTGAAAAAGGGAGAGCGGGTGGGCATCCATCTGCCCAACTGTCCGCAGTTCGTGATCTCCTACCTGGCGTCTCTGTCTCTGGGTGCCGTCGTGGTGAACCTGAATCCCATGTACACCGCGGACGAGCTGGGCTTCATCGTGAAAAACACCGGGATGGAGACCCTGATCACCTTCGACCTGGTCCTTGCCAACGTCCGCCCCGCGCTGGCGGATTCCGGGGTAAGGAGGGTGGTAGTCACCCGCGTGACCGACTTCATCAAGGGCTTCGGGGTGAGCACGCCCAAGGAGCTGGACCTCGACCAAGGATGGCACCATTTCTCCCTGCTCATGGAAGGCGGCTCGTCAACGAGGGTGCCGAGGGTGGACGTGGGGCCTCAAGACCCCGCCCTCATCCAGTTCACCGGCGGTACCACCGGTGTTCCCAAGGGAGCGGTCCTCACCCACGCGAACATCATTGCGGCGACCTTCCAGGCCTCCCTGTGGGGGAACGCCACCGTCACCCTGGTGCCGCCGGAGAAACGGATCACCCTGTGCCTGCTGCCCTACTTCCATGTGTACGGCAACATCGTCGCCATGAACTGGTCCCTGTTCAACTGTGCAACCCAGATCCTGGTGCCGCGCTTCGAGATAGACGAGTTCATGGGAATCATCGCCAACTTCGAGAAAATAACCTTTTTCCCGGCCGTGCCCACCATCATCACCGCAGTGGTCAACCACCCCAGGGCGGCGGAGCTCGGCCTCGACAGGCGACTGGGCCTTCTCAACTCCGGCGGGGCCCCCATGCCGGTTGAGCTCATCGAGCACGTGAAGGACATGGGAATCTACTTCAGCGAGGGGTACGGCCTGAGCGAGTCAACCTCGCTGGGCATTTCCAACCCCGTGCTGGGCTTCAAGAAGGCGGGGAGCATCGGCATCCCGTTCCCTGACATGGACGTGAAGCTCGTTGACGTGGACGAGGGAAGGGAAGAGGTGGGCCCCGGGGAACCGGGCGAGATCATCATGAAGGGCCCTCTCGTCATGCAGGGCTACTGGAACAACCCGGAAGAGACCAAGGGACAGCTCAGAGACGGATGGCTCTACACCGGCGACATCGCCCAGGCGGACGAAGACGGCTATATCTTCATCGTGGACCGCAAGAAGGACATGATCATCGCGGGCGGGTTCAACATCTACCCCCGCGATATCGACGAGGTCCTCTACCAGCACCCGAAGGTCATGGAGGCGTGCAGCATCGGCGTCCCGGACGAGTATCGCGGAGAGACGGTCAAGGCGTTCGTGGTGCTCAATCCCGGGGAGCAGGTGCCCGAGCGGGAGCTCATCGATTTCTGCAAAAAGAAACTGGCGCCGTACAAGGTGCCCAAGATCATCGAATACCGTGAGTCGCTGCCCAAGTCCGCCGTGGGCAAGATCCTGCGCAAGGTACTGCGGCAGGAGGAGCTGGAAAAGCTGAACATGAAAACCAAGCAGGACTCAGCCGGGTAAGAAGGGTACGGCCGGGCAGGCGCCCCGGTCAGTGATGCCGCAGCACCCTCTGGAGCGCTCTGCGAAGCGACTGGAACTCGTACGGTTTTTTTATGAAGGCGCCGGGGGCCTTGTCCGGGAAGCTCCGGGAGACCTCCTGCTCGGTGTAGCCGCTTGACACGATCACCCTGACGTCGCTCCGGATACGCCTGAGGCCGTCGAAGACCGCGGCACCATCCATCCCGGGCAGGGTCAGGTCGAGAATGACGCAATCGATCTCCTGCGCATGCCGGCGGAAGAGCTCCAGCGCCTCTTCTCCGGTGAGCGCGCAGAGCACCCTGCACCCGATGCGCTCGAGCATGGTCTTGCAGAGGTCGAGGACGAGCTCCTCGTCGTCGACCACCAGCACCGTACCCTGAACAGGCTGTGGAAGCCCGTTCCGCTCTCCGTCAACATCTGCCTCGACATCTCTCGCAACGGCGCCATGAGCTGTGTCTCCGGCGGAAAAGAAGGTTCTGACCGTCGTGCCCCTGCCCGGCTCGCTTTCCACCATGACGGCCCCGCCGTGACCTCTGACGATACCGAGTACGGCAGCCATGCCCAGGCCGCGGCCGGTGAATTTGGTGCTGAAGAACGGGTCGAAGAGGCGTTCCTTTGTCTCCTCGTCCATACCACAGCCCGAGTCCGTGACATCGAGAAAAACATAGCCGCCGGCCCGGGGCTTTTCGTCGAGGCGGCTCGACAGCAGGTACCGATCGTCACAGACCATCCCGCCGGTGGTTATGGAGACCGTGCCGGGCCTGCCTTCCATGGCCTCGTACGCGTTCACGACAAGGTTCATGACGATCTGCTGGATCTGGCCGGGATCGGCCTTTATGGGCGGCAGCGACCGGTCCATCTCCAGCTTCAGGCCAACATTTTTTGGGGCCGATGACGTGAGCAGGCTGGCCATTTCATCCACCAGTGCGCTCAGGTCGAAGACCTTGATATCGAACTTGCCCTTGCCGGAGTAGGCGAGCATCTGGTTCGTGAGGCCGGCGGCGCGATGGGCCGCACTCCGCGCTTTGTCGAGAAAGGAACGGGTCCGCGAATCGGGCTGCACCTCCATGAGAGAGAGGTCCAGGTTGCCCAGCACCGCGGTGAGCAGATTATTGAAGTCGTGGGCGATGCCTCCCGCCATGAGGCCGAGGCTCTCGAGCCTCTGCGCGTGCAGCAGTCTTTTTTCGATCTCAATCCGTTCCTGCTCGGCCTTTTTCCGGTCGGTCACGTCCAGGAGGACCCCATTGAAGACGGTTTCCCCTTGCCTGCGCTCGGGCTGGGAAATACCCCTGACATACATCTCCCTGCCGTCCTTCCTGATGAACCTGCCTTCGAAATGCCACGTGCTCGCGGTGCGGACCGCTTCCTCAATGGAAGAGAAGAAGCGGCGCTTGTCCTCTGGCGCCACGCACTCGGTGAAATGGTAAAAGAAGTTCTCGGTGCCACTGTAAATCCCCAGAATATCCTGGGAGCGGTCGCTCACGAAGCTGAGGCCCATTATCCCATTGCCGCGGGCATAGAACTGAAAGACCACCCCGGGCAGGCTGTTGGCGATTCCCCTGAAGCGCTCCTCGCTTTCCCTCAGGGCCTTTTCGGAGCGCTTGCGCTCGGTGATATCCCTGAACTCGGTCACCCTGACGGTCCGGCCGTGATAGGGAATGTTTTTCCCCTGGATCTCAAGCGGGTAGATCGAGCCGTCTTTCCTGATCCCCTCCACATCATAGGGTTTGTCGAAACCGCTGAGGATCTTCTGCATCGTGATGCTGCGCCAGGCAGGAGCGATGAGCTGGAGCCCGTCCATGCCGATGAGCTCTTCCCGGGTATAGCCGCTGATATCGCTCAAGGCATGGTTGCAGTCCAGGATAACCCCCTTGTCGTGGATGCCGATGCCGCCGAACGATGCCTCATGGAGGGCCCGGAACCGCAACTCGCTCTCCTTGAGCTCCTCTTCGGCGATCTTCTGTTCGGTGATGTCCCGAACCACCCCGTCATAGGAAACGATCGCGCCCGATCCGTCCCGGTGAACGACCGGCGTATTCCTGACCCATCGAATTGTCCCGTCCTTCATGCGGATGCGATGCTCGATCGGACCCGCATCGTCCAGGGAGATTACCATGCCGCCGTGTTCCCTCACCATCTCCTGATCTTCTTCGTGCACGATGGTGATCCACAGATAGGGGTCTGCTGCAAACTCCTCTGCCGTATACCCGGTGACCGCGACACAGGCGGGGCTGTGCACAGTCCGAACCGGGCGGCCCTCTTCGAGGTGGACCGTATAGATGTAATCGGTGATGGCCGAGATGATCCTACGGTACCGCTCGTCACTCTTCTTCAGCGATTCTTCTGCCAGCTTGCGATCGGTGATGTCGCGCAACGTCACCAGAACCGACTCTTTTTTCCCCTGGAAGACGACCCTGTTGCCTACGGCCTCTACCCATCGCTCGCTCCCCGCAGAGGTGGTGATTCGAAACGAGGAGAAGAATTCTTCCATATCTCTGCGAACGATTTCCAGACTGTCGAGAACGGCTTGTCTGTCCGGCGGCGCGACAAAGCGGGAGAAGTTCGTCCCGGCCAGATGCGTCGCGGGGTCCAGCCCAATAAGGCTGTTCGATGCCGGGTTGGCCATGAGAATGTTCCCTTCCCGGTCGAGGATAAGCACGGCGTCGAGAATGTTTTCGGTGAGGGAATCCAGAAATTGCCGGCTCTGTGCGAGCGACTCCTGAATCCGGCTGCGCTCGAGCACGCGATCGTCCCGGTCGTGCGACTTCGCGGGGTTGTGCAGATCTTTATCTCGCTCCTTCAATATCTCAGGTCCTCCACCCGATGTGTGCCTTGACGTTTTCGATGTTTCCCGGTGGCCTCGTGCTGCAAACACCACATATGATGATTGTGTAATAATCATAAGTGACAGTCGAGTCAAGGGAAGCGGTGAAGTGTACATGAAGGCCGAGGTTCAGGCAGGAAATATCCGGCCGCACGGGGGTTCTTTTTAAGGATGCATGAAAGGTCGGACGGGACGCGAAGGGAATCCCCTATGTTCCCGGAGTTCTTGCGAGAGACATTCACCTCCGGGCACCGAAGTCTCCTCCGATCAGGCGATGCGACCGGTAAAATGATGCGTGAAACGGTCCCCCGATTAGTTCACGAGGTCGCCTGACCGCCCCTTTCGCGGCCCGACCGAACTGCGTCGACGAGCGGGGGTCTCCTGTCGAACCACGGCCTGGCCTGCTCGAGCTGTGCCGCGAGTCTGAGCAGGGAGGCCTCGTTCCCGAAGGGCGCGATGAACTGCACCCCGCAGGGAAGATTCTCGTTGGTCCAGTACAGGGGAACGGACATGGCCGGCTGGCCGGTGAGATTGGCCAGCTGGGTAAAGGGGGTTTTTGCAAGCGACTCGACCGCGATCTTGTCCGCAATGCCCGAGAGCCGCACCAGCCGCCCGAGTCCAAAGGTGTTCGTGATCTTCATGAGCATCTCTTCTGCAGCAGAGGGCTTGAGCTCGCCGATTTTCACCGGCGGATACGCGGTGGTAGGGGTGAGGAAGAGATCGTGGCTCTGGAGGAATTCCCCCATGGCCCGGGCTGCCCGGTTCCATTCTCTCAGGGCCAGAACGAACTCTCCCGCCGAATACGCCCCGCCCAGGAGGTTGAGCACCCAGGTCGGCCCTTCCACGTCTTTCGGGACCGCCTTTCTCCCAAGAATCCGCTGCATATCGGCTATGTCTGCGGCTGTTTCTCCGAAGTACATCATGAAATAGCTTTTGGCCAGGGCCATCCCGTCTATCCGCGGTCCTTCCTCCTCCACAACATGTCCGAGGCTCGCGAGAAGCCGCGCCGCATCCTCCACGGCCTTCACGCATTCGGGGTGCACCGGGGTACCCAGGGGAGAGGTTGTGCTGAAGCCGATTCTGAGCCTTCCGGGGGAGCGTGTTATCTCCTGCGCATAGGGGAGCTCCGGGCGGGGTATCTCATAGGGATCGCCCGGTGCGGGACCGTTCACGGCATCGAGCATGGCGGCGCAGTCCCGCACCGTCCGGGTGAGCACATGCTCCGCGGCCGCCCCCTGCCAGAGCTGGCCGTGGTCGGGCCCGGCCGGGTTCCTTCCCCGCGAGGGCTTAAGCCCGAAGAGGGCGCAATAAGAGGAGGGGATGCGGATGGACCCGCCGCCGTCTCCGCCGGATGCCATGGGGGCCATCCCGCAGGCAACGGCCGCGGCAGACCCGCCGCTGGACCCGCCCGGGGTGCGGGTGATGCTCCAGGGATTCTTCGTGGGTCCGTGAAGCTCGGGCTCGGTGATTCCCATGAGCCCGAACTCCGGGGTGTTGGTCTTGCCCAGGATCACTACGCCGGTGTTGCGGTAGCGCTTCATCAGCTCGGAATCATGCGCGGGGACGTAGTTTCTCAATGCCTTGCACCCCTTTGTCATGGGCGCGCCCGCACAGGAGGATACCAGATCCTTGACGAGGAAAGGCACCCCGGTGAAAGGGCCTTCGGGCAGTCCTGAATCGATGGAGCTTCTCGCCTGGTCATACATGCGGCAGATCACCGCGTTGACTGCCGGGTTGAACCGCTCGATCCTCCGGACCGCCTCGTCGCACAATTCGCCCGGCGCTACCTCGCGCCTGCGTACGAGCTCGGCCAGGCCCAGGGCATCATACTGATCGTACTCGTGAAAATCGCTCATGGCTCGACCTCCTTCATCGCATCAGATCCACCCCAGCATCCCGAATATAACAAGCCCTGCAAGATTGACTGCTCCAAGGGCGGCCACAAAGGTGAAGCTCCGTTTCAGGGGGGCGTCATAGGCATATACGGCGGCGGCGAAGAAGGGGATATAAACCGTGATGAAGACCGGGAAGGATCCCCAGAAGGGATACACCCAGACAAAGGCGGGCGTCCTGACCAGGAAGATTTCGATAATGGCGGCTGCAGCCGCTGTGAAGACGGCCACGAAGATGCGGCTGTTGACGCCCGCGATCCTGGCCTTGGGATCTTTGGGCAGGAGCTTGGTGGTCACGATGCCGGCAATGGAGAACATGAGGCTGATCTCGATGCCCACGCCCACCATGATGGAAAACGCGGTCCGGCCGGGAACGGTCCACAAGGCATGGCCGGAGAAGTGCTGGATAAGGGCGTTTACGATCTCCACGAACCAGTGGACCATGTAGAGCGAAAGGCCTGCGGCGATCGCCTTGTAGTTGCCGCGCTCGTACTCGTGACCATAGATATACAATACAATGACCGCGAGCGTGATGACGTACCACTGAAACGGGTCCCCCGACCTGACAATGTCCAAAGCCTGCTGCGTTGCTTCCGGATGGTTCAGATTCATGGATCCTCCTCCTTAGTCGATGACAGTCGGCAAAGCCTTGAAAATCCCCGGAAGTCAGGCGCACTTCCGGAATGAAAGCATACTATCACATGTTCGTGATGATGAAAATAGATATCAAAAAGTCTGATAATTCATCTTCCGGGTCTCCATCCGAGCTTCCGGTAATGTCCCAGGGTGCCGGTTTCTCCGGTGATATGGCTGGAATCGTCGGAGGCGAGAAAAACTGCCAGCCGAGCCACGGCGCGGGGATCCTTGAGCATGCCCTGCTCCTTGTAGGCGACGAAATTCCGGTGGATGTCTTCACTCAGGATGCCGGGGTCCATCTGCCTGAGATAATCCTGCATGGAGGTGTCCATGACCCCGGGATCGATGGCATTGACCTGGATGTTCCAGGGCTGCATCTCGGAAGCCAGAGACCGGGTGAGCTGGATGGCGCCCGCCTTGGACACGGCATAGGCACAGAAGCGAGGGTAGGGCATCTCTCCCAGGCCGGAAACGATATTGATGATTTTCCCCTGCCGCCTTTCGACCATGGATGGAAGCACGGCGCGGGCGCAGAGGTAGAACCCCCCGAGGTTCACCCCCAGGGTCCGATTCCAGGCCTCCAGGCCGGTGTCTTCCAGGAAACGCGGAGGACCGATTATCCCCGCGTTGTTGACCAGGACATCGATCCTGCCGAATCTCTCGAGGGTTTCCTGCGAGGTCCGCCTCACGTCTTCGGGACACGACACGTCGCCTGCGGAGTGAACGACCTCGGCCCCGGTTCTCCGGGAGATTTCGTCTGCCGCTTTATCGAGCTCTTCAGGGTTCTGACTCATCATCGCGACCTTCCATCTAAGGTGTGCGTATGCCTCCGCTATGGCCTTTCCGAGCCCCCTGCCGGCACCGGTAACCAGTGCCGCCTTCTCATGAACAGGCATGCCGGCCTCCTTTCTCTTCATACTTCTTCATGTACCTATGAGAGATAGTAGCGAAAACCCGTTTTCTTCCAACCGCAGTCTCCCTCCCGCCTAAACGTCGGGGGCATGTCAGGTAGCATGCCGGAGGGCGTTTCGGGAGAGGCATGCCGCTTTCGATGCATGCAGCCTTACCTTTATGGATAGGCCCAGCTCATGGAAATTTTCAAGGAATGTCGACAAACTGGGACAAGCTCGCAGAAATTGTCAATCCCTCTTGCATAATCGCGGCTAACACGTTAAGAAACAGACTTGGAGGAAGCGGAGTAATTTCCATTCATCTTCCTGGAGGGAACAGGATAAGCCAAAGTCAAAAAGGGAGTGCCGCATCAACCCCGTCTGGCCTCCAGTCCGGAGCATATGCAGGGGAACTTTTTTAAGAAAACAGGGCAGTAGAACATGGAACATCTTCTTGGAATGGTAGAGGGATTTCGGGTTCAGGATCTCTTCGATATCGTCATCATCACCACACTGATCTATGTCATCCTCATCTGGTTCAAGGATACTGCCTCGCGCTTCGTATTCGCAGGCATAAGCCTCTTGGGACTCGTTTATATCCTTGCCCGCGTTTTTCACCTGTATCTGACCTCGCTCGTCCTGCAGGGCTTTTTCACTATCCTGCTTATCGCCCTGGTGGTGATCTTTCAGGAGGATATCCGGAGGTTCTTCGAGCGGCTCGCCACCCTCGGGTCTCTCAGGACGGCCCGGAAAAATTCCGGTGAGAGAAGATGGCCGGTTGATGTGGACATACTCATCGAGAGCGTGGCCGAGCTCGCGGCAAAGAGGGTGGGCGCCATCATCATCCTGCAGGGAAGGGACCCGCTCGAGCGGCATCTCAAGGGCGGGTACGACCTTGACGGAAAGCTCACACAACCCCTTCTGGCGAGCATCTTCGATCCGCATTCCATCGGGCACGACGGGGCGGTCGTCATACACGACAACCGGGTGGCGAAATTCGGGTGCCATCTGCCCCTGTCCCACGATACGGAGAAGTTCGGCAAGTACGGGCTGCGCCATACCGCGGCACTTGGGCTCTCCGAACGGTGTGATGCGCTGTGCGTCGTGGTCTCGGAAGAACGGGGGACCATCTCGATGGTCCAGGACGGGAAGATGGTGGTCTCGCGAAAACCCTCGGATTTGAGCTCCATGATCAGGGCATTCTACGAAAGAGAAGAGATGCCGGGCAACAAGAGGCAGAACCCGCACTGGACGAGGAGGAACACCCTGGAAAAGGCGGTTGCCGTCGTGCTGGCCCTCGGGCTCTGGTTTTCCTTCGGCTATCAGAAGGAATCGATCCAGCGGGATTTCGTGGTGCCCATCGAATACCGGAAGATTTCCCAGGAGTGGGAGGTCGAGGAGAATCTCCACAAGGAGGTGACCGTGACCCTGTTGGGACCGGTTCAGGCCTTCAACCTTCTGGACCCGGCCACGCTGAAGGTCTCGGTGGATCTCTCCAATCTGGCCGAGGGGAAACAGGAGATTCCCCTGACCAGCGACATGGTCAGGATTCCGTCGAACCTCTCCCTGATGCGGGTGAAGCCCGAAAGGATCAGGCTGTCCGCATATCGTCTCTACACCTATAATGCCCCGGTCCATGTCAGGACGACCGGTTCCCTGCAGAAGGGATATACGCTCAAACGTGTCGCCGCGGTCCCGGAGACCTTTGCCGTTCTTGCCCCGAACAGCACCATAAAGAGGAAGATACCGATTCAGACAGAGGAGATTGACCTCTCGCAGATCAAAGAGAACATCTCGATGGATGCAAGGGTGCTTCTGCCGCACGATGTACGGCTCAAGAGCGGACAACTGCCCTCGGTGAAGGTGGTCGTGGAGGTGGAGAAGAAGGTGGAGGAGAACACGACCTGAAGTCCCCCGTGCCCGGCGCGTGTGGAATGAGCCTTCCCTCCGGAAGCCTGTCCTCCCGGAGAGCCACCTCGAAAAGATAATCTCTGACGACCCCGGCCTGCACGGTGCCTCATCAGGTCCGTGAAAGACCCCGGACGGGTCCGGAACTCCCGTGGGGGTTAATATACAGTAGCGGAGCTTGATACAAGATCGGGGTCAGGATCGGGGTCAGATCTCAACATATGACACCGTGACACCGGGAATGTCATATGTTGAGACCTGACCCCCATGACTGATTACCACTGTAGTAATACAGGGGGTAGGGAAAGAAGGTAAGCGGGACGCTCAGCTTACGATATAGACGCTGTCGCCGACCCTGACCTTGTCTTTCACCTTGATGCCGATGAGGTCTCCGGCACCTGCCTGCTCCACGGTTTTCTGGTCGATCTGCATGGACGTGATCTCTTCCTGAAACGCGGTGGTGGCGCCTTCGATAGAGATGATGTCCCCCACCTTCAGGGTGTCGCTCAGCGATATGCCGGCCACACTGATCTTGCCGAAATAGTGGGTCACTTTTCCGATCATTTTTTTCTCTTCGGCCACGGCAATCCCTCCTCTCTCGAGAATGATCATTATTATACGAGCACAGGGCGATGATTCTCAAGGGAAAAAGTGTATCACGGGTTTGCAGAGAGGCCCGGTGCTCCGGGGTAAAACAGGGAGAGAGCCCCGGGCAGGCGCGAAGGACGGCAAAAGGGGCGGTGCCTTGGGTGGGAAAGGGTCAGGGGGTCGATGATGACTCGTAGAACATGAGGTGCGCGAACGCGGCCAATACCAGGCCGTGCGTGATGCGGGACGTGCGGACCAGTGCCGGGATGTCCTCCCTGTCGACCAGCTCCACCACGATGGCCTCGGTGGGATCGAGGTTCTGCCCGGACACGGGCACGGCATTGCGGGCGAGGTAGGTATGGCACCGGTTGTTCTGAATGGCGGGGTTTGGTTCCACTGTCCCGATATGGACAACCTCGCCGCTGTGATAACCCGTCTCCTCGATCATCTCTCTCAGAGCCGCTTCTGCCGGGTCCGCGTCATCTTCGGAGATGAGCCCTCCGGGAATTTCCAGGGTTTCGCTCCTCGTCCCCAGACGGTATTGCCGGATCATGACCACTCTTCCCTCAGGGGTCACGGGGATGATGTTCACCCAGTCCGAAAAGCCGAGCACTGTGAAATCACGGACGATATTGTTGGGAATGAAGAGATAGGTGTCTTCCCGCACCTGTACGATCCGATTCTGATATGCGACGCGCGATTGGAGAAAGTTCCAGTGCCTCTTCAATTTATTTACCTCAAGCGGGATATTTTCTCTGCGCTTTGTATTATTACTCTCCAGGGCCGCCGGATCAACCGGAATTTTCCCTGTGCCAGGTATTGAGAGGATCTCACGGCACGCCGATGCAGTTGCTTGCAGTTGCCAATTCACGAGCGCCTGTGATAGACAATGTGGATCAGGGGGAAGCGATGAAGTGCAAGTATCTCGATGAAAAATGCTACGAATTCCACAAAGACGACACCTCGGAGAAATGTTTTCTCTGCAGCGAGAACTCCCGGAAACTGTTCATCGTGCGGCAGATCGCCAGCATGAAGATGGTTCACATGTGCGGGGAGTGCATGGTGAACAACTCCTCCGAATATCTCCTCGACAACACCCGTCCATGGGAAGGGGATAAGGGCAACAGCCGCTGAGCCTTCACATATCGTAGGCCCGCGGGAACTTCATGGTGAAGGTCGTTCCCTCTCCCTCCTGCGAGACCGCCTCGATCCTCCCGTTGTGCGCCTCCATGATCTTCTTGCTGAAGGTCAGCCCGAGCCCCGAGCCCTTCTGGCGCTCCTGCTTTCCCCGTACCCGGTAGAACGGCTCGAAGATGAAGGGGAGCTTGTCCTGGGGGATGCCCTGTCCAGTGTCAGATACCCTCACCGAGATGTAATAATCGTCACAGTCCGTACACACGCGGATTTTGCCTCCGGACGGTGTATACTTGGTGGCGTTGCCGATAATGTTGCTGAACACCCGAAGCAGACTCTCGTGATCGCCGTAGATCATCGGAAGATCTTTTCTGAGGTCCGATTCGAGCGCGATCCCCCGCCTCTGGCATAAGGGGCACATCTCCTCCAGGCTCCGCTCGATCACCTCGGTGAGGTTCAGGGCGATCCTCGCCTCTGAGAAGGTGCCGTTTTCGATGCGGGAAATATCGAGCCAGTGCTCGATGAGCTCATGGAGATTCTGGATGCGTTTTTCGCATCGCTGGATGATATCCACGGCCTCGGGCTGAAGAGCACCCTCGGAGATGAGCTTGAGCGACTCGATGTACTGTTGGATGGTCACCAGTGGAGAGCGCATCTCATGGGAAACAAAGGTGATGAAGTTTTTCTCCATCCTCGCCTTTTCCTCCCGGAGGAGCTCCGCCTCCACCTTGAGGCGACGGTGCTCGATACCGCGCTTGGTGACCGCCCTGAGCTGGTCGGGAGTAAAGGGCTTGGGCAGGTAGTCGTACGCGCCTTTTTTCATGGCCTCCACTGCCGAGACAATGGAGGCGTATCCGGTGATCACGATCAGGACGATGTCCGGCATCTCACGGGAGATGTTCTCGATAATGTCCATGCCCGAGCAGTTGGGCATCTTGAGGTCCACAAAGAGGACCTCGGGCTTGATCTCCCGGGTGAGGTTGACGCCGGCCAGCCCGTCGGAAGACGTGGTCACCGAATACCCTGACTTCTCAAGGGCCTGCCTGCATCCATCGAGGATCGACTCTTCATCGTCGATGATGAGAATGCGGGAGCCGTGAACAGTCCCATCCACCGGCTATACCCTCAACAGCATCCCCACGTGCTTGAGGAGGTCGTCGGCCTTGATGGGCTTGTGGAGAACCATATCCACGGTCGGAAGCTCCTCAGGAGGCTCGAAGGACTGGTACGGTCCCTGCAAATCGACGGCGCTGAGCACGATCAGGGGGATCTGCCTGCCGGAATCGGAGGTTCTGAGCTTGGACACGACGTTGAAACCCTCGCTCCAGGTCTCCATCATCATATCGATGATCGCGAGGTTGGGATTCACGGATTTCGCCATCTCGACACCGCTCTTGCCGTCCTCGGCCAGGAAAACCTCGTACCCTCCCTTTTCAAGAATGAGTTTGGTGGCCATCAAGAAGTCCTTGTCATCGTCAATGAGCAATATCTTTTTCTTTGCATCCATTGCCTCTTCCTCCTTGTTTGATCTGCACATGAGAAAGCAAGGTCGGTGCCACTATATAACAAGTTGATATAACAAATTATATTGGATGACGATTCATGTCCTGCCCCCGCATGAGGGGAAAAACACCCCGTCGGTGAGGAAGATAACCCCATGGAGTAAATCATCCGCACCCATAGGGTGCGGCTTTGTATGATCCCCCCATAGGGGGGTATGCCCTGCCCCCTGAGGAGGCAGGGCTCCAAGTCGTGCCGCACCTCGTTATCCCTTATCTACAACAGTTGGAGCTGCTCTAT